>JBBITB010000087.1:0-26398 GCA_037440985.1 Microcoleaceae cyanobacterium bin_387 | reverse complement strand
ATCAAGCAGAACCATGGGTTCCGACGCTTTATGCTTAGGGGTAAACAAAAAGTCGCAATAGAATGGGGATTATTGGCAATTGCACAAAATTAAGTCAGACGCGGATTCTTCTTCTTCATCAAGACCTAAATCACCTAAATCCGACTCTTCTTCCTCTTCCTGTTGCTCGGATTTACCCAGGAGAGCCGTCGCCGCCGCGATACCCGCGACACCCAATGCCGCACCCGCGACACCCGCGGCAACCATGCCGCCGATGTTACCGGATTTCTTGGATTCCGACTCCGTTTTCTCTTCAACCGTGGGTGTCGCCACAGATGCCACATCACTCGATTTAGCCGAAACGGGTTCAGTTTTGGTTTCAGCAACCTGGATGGATGGTGCAACACTAGGGGCCGGAGTTGAAACCACGGGCGCAGCAACACTGGGAGCAGGAGTAGACACCGCGGGGGTGACGGTAGACTCTAAACCCAAAGCCAGATCGGGGTCAAAATTTAAGCCTAGTACCTCAAGAAGACTATCTGCGTCCGCCTTCAACATGGAAAGGGGCAACATTAACTGCTGGAGTTCTGGCTCAAGGGCCACCAGAATCCCCAGGATGAGGTACGAGGCTGGTCTTCTCCCGCCATCTGGAGTAGCAACGGTATTGTGTACCGTCATGTGTAGGATTAGCCAAGAACGGTTGGCTTGATAGTATTCCAACCACTTTTGTTTAAGGGCAACTGAAAAAGTATCGAAAAACGCCATAACCTCTGTATCCTCATCCTGAGAGCTAGACCTATTAAACCATCATAAGGTCTAGCTCTTCTTCTGCCGTTTTTACTTGAGGTTTTGTTGGATTTAGATAAAAATCTGACAGTAAGGAGAATAACTCGCGATCGGGTGAGTCATTAGGCACAACTCCCTCTGGACGGGCTAAAATTTGATCCGCGATATTGAGGTAGTAATCGCAGACATAGTTCAGAGAGGGGTCAGTTTCCGCCATTTCAAATAAGGTTTTACCCTTGACACGCGAAACCCGGATATCTTCAATGAGCGGTAATACTTCCAATACGGGCATGGGAACCGAGTCCACATATTTATCAATTAAATCCCGTTTCGCGGTGCGGTTGCCAATTAATCCCGCGAGACGTAGGGGATGAGTCCGCGCTTTTTCTCGCACGGAGGCCGCGATCCGATTCGCGGCAAAAAGGGCATCAAAACCGTTATCTGTGACGATCATGCAATAATCGGCATAGTTTAGGGGCGCGGCAAATCCGCCACATACTACGTCTCCTAATACGTCAAAGAGAATGATGTCGTATTCATCAAACGCGTTTAATTCTTTGAGCAGTTTCACAGTTTCACCGACGACGTAACCACCACAACCAGCTCCCGCGGGAGGGCCTCCGGCTTCTACGCAATCTACGCCACCATAACCTTTATAAATGACATCTTCAGGCCAAACGTCTTCGTAGTGATAGTCCTTTTCCTGAAGGGTGTCGATGATGGTGGGGATGAGGAAACCGGTGAGGGTAAATGTGCTGTCGTGCTTGGGATCGCAACCGATTTGTAGCACTTTCTTTCCACGACGTGCTAGTGCAACGGAGATGTTGCAACTGGTTGTGGATTTGCCAATACCACCTTTTCCGTAAACTGCTAGTTTCACTCTTTTTTCTCCTATCGCGTCCTATTAAAGACTTTGTGCGGTTTTTTTCGGGGAAAGTCCGATCGCGTAAGCGGGTTGTCCTTGCTTTGCCTGGCTGTCCCTTCTCTGTTTTTGCTCGTTGTTTTGAATTATTGTCTAATTTTTCCAGAAATGAAAGGGGCTATCAAACTCAATTTCCGATTAATTGAGACTCTTAATTTTTATTTAATCTTTTATCAGTTTTTTTTCGCTTATAAACCTCTTTTCTCATTTTATAAGCTTTACTATAAATTTTTAATTAATTTTATTTTAATAAATAGTGACAATAATAAAAAAAAATGAAAAAAAATTGACCCCATCATCTCAAGGGGTCTAATTTAATCTCGATTTTAGGTAGTGATGCTATAGTCGGATTTCCCTCAATGATTCATCTGAGAAGGTTTTTCAGGAGATGAGGGTTATCAAAATGGCTCTGTTAAGTGGGGATAGGGTTTTTCGGAGATTGTGAAAAATTGCCGATCTCTGAGTGATGCCCAATATTTAAGGCTTATGACTGAGCTAGAAACGCCCTTGATTAAAGTCAAAGAGGGTTTTTTCCTCACTCTGGTGCTAAATTTGGGTTGAAATTAATCCCAAAAAACCCCTTTGCCACGTCTTTGTCAGTATTCACTCACCTTTTTGTTAAAAATTATTAATTTTTGCCGATGCCTCCCCGAAGTGAGGTGTGGGGGCAACCACGGGGGGATTGCCCCGACAAAATCATCCCTTAATTGTGCAACGCGAAAAATTAAACAGCCACCGGAGTAGAAGTCGAAGCCGCTAACTCCGCCAAACGCTCCTGCTGATCCTGAGAAATACAAGCCTGAATGACATGATCAATATCCCCCTCCAACACCGTATTGAGAGAGAAATTTTCACCTAAACGATGATCCGTCGCCCGATTATCCTTATAGTTATAAGTACGGATTTTCTCAGAACGAGAACCAGTCCCCACCTGTGATCGCCGTATCGAAGTCACCTCCGCCTGTTGTTCCCGTAACTTCATCTCATACAACTTGGCGCGTAAAATTTGCATAGCCCGCTCCTTATTTTGAAGCTGACTGCGCTCCTGGGTACAGAAAACTCGAATACCCGTAGGTTTGTGGAATAAATCCGCGGCGGTTTCCACCTTGTTCACATTTTGACCACCAGCGCCACCCGATCGCGCCGTGGTTAACTCAATATCCTTGGGATCAATATGAATTTCCACATCATCAACTTCCGGCATCACCGCGATCGTCGCGGTGGAAGTATGAACCCGTCCACCCGCCTCCGTCAGGGGAACCCGCTGCACGCGATGAACACCCGCCTCAAACTTCAACTTACTATAAACACTATCCCCTTTAATCTCCAAAATCACTTCCTTAAAGCCACCCATCTCACCCAAAGACTCACTCACCAACTTCACTTGCCAACCTTGATCTTGGGCATAACGCGTGTACATCCGCAACAAATCACCCGCCCAAATACTCGCCTCATCACCACCAGTACCCGCGCGAATTTCCAACATAATATTCTTATCATCATTAGGATCGCGAGGCAGTAACAAAACCTTCAAACGAGTTTCTAACTGCTTTAACTTCTCCTCAAGTTCATCAACCTCGATTTGGGCCATTTCCTGTAACTCAGGATCACTAGCAGATTCCTTCAAAACCTGTTTCGCACCTGCCAAATCGTCCCCCGTAGTCTTCCAATCATCATAAGTATTAACCACCTCTTCCAAAGAAGCCCGAGCCTTCGCGACTCGTTGAAACTCATTCGGATCAGTCGCGACATCAGGATCAGCCATCCGTCGAGTCAACTCATAAAAAGTCTCTTCAACAGAATTTAACTTATCTAGCAAATAACTTTCAGCCATTGTCAATTGTCCTTTGTCAGTTGTCTTAAAAACACAGACATCTAGCCCGTGTCATTGGTTATCAATTAATGGAAAATGGAAAAATTAAGAAATGGAAAATGGGGAATTGCCATGAAGCGTTTAAGCATTTAGCATTTAGCATCTTTCATCCTCCATTCTCCATTGAACTTTAGCCAGCCAGTTGTCAGTAGAAAAACTACTTTCAAGAGACTAGGGACAAGTGACAAAACAGCTACTTTTTCTTCTTACCCTTGCTAGACTTACCATCTAAATCTTTAGGAATTTCCGCTTTAGGCGCATTAGAAATATTCGCTTGCACTTGAGCACTTTCCACATCCATCATGCCGTACTTACGCAAGAAGCGTTCCACACGACCTTCCGTGTCAATAATCTTCTGAGTACCAGTAAAAAAGGGATGATTACCAGACCAAACATCAACATGAAGTTCCGGTTTTGTCGAACCCACAGTTGTGACAACTTCCCCGTTACAGTAAACTTTTGCTTCAGGATACCACTGGGGGTGAATACCAGGTTTTGCCATTATCTTTACTCTCTTATTTTCACAGTTATAACTATTTTAGCCCGTCTTGAACATTGGGAACGGGTAAACCCAAAAGGAAAGGAGAGGAACTAAACAACCAAAATGCGCTTGTTTTTTTTGAGAAAGAAGCCAGGAAAGGAAAAGCAACTAACCACAGAAAGGCACTGTGGTTTTTCGGGAAATGGGTAAAATCAAAAGGAAAGGAGAGGGAACAAACAACACAAAAGCATTTTTGTTTGCCTTGGATAACGAAAGAAAACGTTTCCCTCTTCTTCCTTCTTCCCTCTCCCTTCTTGCTTCTTCCTTCTTGCTTCTTCCTTCTTCGCGCTTTTATCGTTTGGAGTATTGAGGAGCCTTACGAGCTTTGCGTAAGCCGTATTTCTTCCGTTCCTTCGCGCGAGGATCGCGAGTTAAATAACCCTCAGTCTTCAGAGGTTTACGGTTTTCCGGGTCTAATTCACACAGAGCCCGGGCAACCCCTAAACGAATAGAGTCCGCTTGACCTGTTAAACCACCACCCTCAACCGAGACCAAAATATCATACTCATTTTCCAGACCTAAAGTTTCCAAAGGAGCCTTAGCCAAAGACAAATAAGCCGGGTTAAATTGCAGGTATAAATCACCCTGTTTACCATTAATGGTTAATACACCCGTTCCAGGGACTAAACGCACCCGTGCTACAGAAGACTTGCGGCGGCCAGTCCCCCAATACATTGCACGTCCTTCAGTTGCTTGCATTATTTATCTTCTCCGGGAATAGTATTGATAATTAAAGTTTCAGGTTGTTGAGCTTCGTGGGGATGGTTCGGGCCAGTATAAACTTTTAACTTAGTAAAAAGTTGACGTCCCAAAGTATTTTTTGGTAACATCCCGCGTACTGCTTGCTCAATGATGCGTTCGGGGATACGCGCTTGTAATTTCGCAAAAGTTTCTGTGGTCATCCCACCGGGTCTTCCAGAGTGCCGTCGATAGAGTTTTTGGGTACGTTTTTTGCCAGTAACCGCGATTTTTTCGGCATTAACGACAATCACAAAATCGCCCGTATCTAAGTGAGGGGTAAAAGTTGCTTTATTCTTACCCCGCAGACATCTGGCAATTTCAGTCGCAAGACGGCCTAAACGCTGATCCGCGGCATCTACGACATACCACTTGCGTTCTATGGAATCTTGAGGGGGAACGTAGGTTGTATTCATTGTTAATTGTAAATTGATAATTTGAGAAGGTGAAAAGTCAAAGTTTAAAGACAAAATGGCGAAGGTTAAAGTGAGGAATTATGAGTAAAAGAACTATGCTTTTTTGCCATATTTTTTTCTCCCTTCTTCCCTCTTCCTTTTTCCTTCTTCCTTCTTCCTTCTTCCTTTTTCCTTCTTCCTTCTTTACTTCCTTGTCAGCCAAAGATAAATTTGGGTTGGGTATCGTACCAGATGTCAGGGGGAAAGGGGAAGTCTGGATAACCCACCCGTAGGAGACATAAACCCTGGGCAGGCGCGGCATATTTTACTAATTCTCGGCGTTCATTCACCCAGATATCGGTAAAATTTTCAGGCGATCGCGCACCCGAACCGACCTGCACCAGTAAGCCTACCAATAATCGCATCATCCCATACAGAAAGCCATTCGCTTGAACTTCAATATAAAGAAAAGATCCTGCACGTTGACATTCCGCGGCTTGTATATCAACCCAAGAATGGTCTCTTTGCGATCCGGCACGATGAAACGCGCCGAGATGATGAGTCCCCATTAAAGGCTCTAAAGCTTTCTGGATTAAAGACTGATCCAGGGGAGCATGATAATAATGCCAAGCCAAAGGACGGATAAACAAATTAGGTAAACGATCTGTATAAACAGTGTAACGATAACGCCGCCAACTCGCCGTAAATCTCGCGTGCCAAGGTGGTTCAACCTTTGCTGAAGCCCTAATGACAATATCTTTGTCAAGTCGGTTATTCAGAATATCGACCCAACGATGAGCCGGGATTAAAGTCTTGACATCGAAATGCGCGACTTGTCCGGCCGCGTGAACCCCTGTATCTGTTCTCCCGGCCGCGATCACTCTCACCGGATGCTTTACGACAGACGCGATCGTGTTTTCAATTTCTTCTTGTACACTTCGATGATGAGGTTGTCTTTGCCAACCATAGAAATTTGTACCGAGATACTGAATGACAATCGCGACGCGTTGTGTTTCGCTACTCATTAGAATTGGTAATTAGTAAGTGGTAATAGTCCATACGCGGTAAATAGTTAATATTTAAGAGAAAGATTTTCTCTCACCTATTCACCATTACCTATTACCCATTCCCCCAAAATTAAACCAATTCTATGATCGCCATTTCCGCATTATCCCCACGACGGGGCATGGTTCGCAAAATGCGAGTATAACCGCCATTGCGATTGCCATAACGCTGTTGGGCCTCTCCAAACAAAGCATGGACAAGCTGTTTATCATAGATATAACCCATCGCGCGTCTGCGAGCCGCTAAAGAGCCATCTTTTGCCAAGGTAATCATCCGTTCAGCTTCTACTTGTACCGCTTTAGCACGAGTTTTAGTAGTGGTGATTTTGCCATGACGAATTAACTCTGTTGCCAGAGATCGCAACAGAGCACGGCGTTGATCCGCCGGTTTATTTAGTTGAGGAACACGACAACGGTGACGCATATTACTTGCTAATTACTAATTGTTAACTGGTAATTGGTAATTGGTAATTGGTCATTGGTCATTGGTCATTGGTAATTGGTAATTAGTAATTGGTCATTAACATTAAAACCAAACCATTCACCATTCCCCATTTCCCATTCCCCATTCACCATTCCCTAATTTTTAGCAGACTTTTCTTGAGGTAAAGTAATCCCCAAGCGTTTCTGCAAAGCCTCAATCACTTCCTCCGCGGACTTTTGACCGAAGTTCTTGATTTCTAACAAGTCTTCTTGGGTATAATCCAATAAATCGGCCACCGAATTAATTTGCGCCCGCTTCAGACAGTTATAAGCCCGCACGGATAGCTGTAATTCTTCAATGGGAATTTGACTCGTAGGATCTGTCTCCGAAGACTGACTACTCTTCATGGATTCGGCTGTTACTTCCTTGAGAGGGGTAAACAACTCCACTAAAATCTCAGCCGATTGACTCAGAGACTCCTGGGGTGTCAAACTACCATTAGTCCAGATTTCCATAATCAGTCGTTCCTTCTCCATCGCGCCACCCACCCGTGCATCCTCAACCGTGTAGTTGACTTTGCGGACAGGCATAAAAATGGCATCAATTTGGAGAAAGTCGAGCGCGATATTATCTTCGCGACTCCGATCCACGGCTCGATAGCCTTTGCCTCGTTCAATATAAAATTCCATCTCCAAAGTCGCCCCTGGAGCTAGAGTTGCGATATATTGACTGCGATCAACAATATCTACATCTGAAGGTAAATCAAAGCGATCGCCCGTCACCGTGGCAGGCCCTTCTGCTCGCAAACGTCCAATAACACGCTGCGGTGAATGGCTTTTTAATACCACTTCCTTCATATTGAGGAGGATTTCGAGAACGTCTTCGCGTACCCCCTCAATTGTGGCAAATTCGTGATTAACCCCCGCGAGGCGTACAGCAGTAACAGCCGTACCTTCTAAATTCGACAGCAGAACCCGCCGGAGCGCATTTCCTACTGTCGTACCCTGACCGCGTTCCAGGGGCTCTATCACAAATTTACCGTATTGACTCCGATCCTTATCAGTGTTGGACTCTACACACTCAATCTGAAACGACACCAGGTCGGACCTCCCTTTTCCTTTGAACCCCATCCTGACACTTTAAAATTAAAAATCAAAAATGAACAAAGCGTGTCATTTTTAATTTTTAATTGTTAACTTGTAATTGATTAGACTCGACGCCGCTTGGGTGGGCGACAGCCATTATGAGGAATTGGGGTAACATCGCGAATCAGTGTGATTTCCAGTCCTGCGGCTTGGATGGCACGAATCGCGGTTTCACGTCCTGCCCCCGGCCCACTAACCATAACTTCAATTTGACGCATTCCTTGGTCGTTTGCGCGACGGGCGGCGTTTTCCGCGGCAGTTTGCGCGGCAAAGGGAGTCCCTTTTTTCGCGCCCTTAAACCCGGAAGAACCCGCGGAAGCCCAAGATATCACTTCACCATTAAGATCGGTGATAGTGACGATTGTGTTATTAAAGGTGGATTGGATAAAACCCATCCCATTAGGGACGTTCCGTTTTTGCTTTTTCGCACCAGTTTTTTTGGTTGTTTGTCTCGCCATAGGTTTCCATTCAGTTGATATGCCCAAAGATGGGGGATGCTGTAACCCCTAGTAAAAAACTCCAGCCCAAAATTACTTCTTGGCGGGGGCCTTTTTCTTACCAGCAACGGTACGACGGATACCGCGACGAGTTCTCGCGTTGGTACGAGTCCGTTGACCCCGCACGGGTAAGCCCATACGGTGACGGCGGCCTCGATAGCAGCCAATATCCATCAGACGCTTGATGTTCATCCCTTCTAAGCGTCTGAGATCCCCTTCAACTTGGTAATTAGTTTCTACTTCTGTACGCAACGCGGTGACATCGGCATCAGATAAATCCTTAATACGGGTATCTGGATTGACGCCTGTTGCCGCCAAAATTTTGTGAGAGCGAGTGAGTCCAATTCCATAAATATAAGTCAGACCTATTTCGACACGCTTATCGCGTGGAAGGTCTACCCCGGCAATCCGTGCCACGCTTTTTTCTCCCTAACGAAAGCTATTTAGCTACAATGTTTTTTATCAGTGGAGAGAGATTCTCCCAAATCAGAGTTATTTCCCTCTAACCTTGACGCTGTTTATGCTTAGGGTTAGAACAGATCACCATGACGCGGCCGCGACGACGAATGACGCGACACTTTTCACAAATTTTCCGAACGGAGGCTCGAACTTTCATCTTTCTTCCTGCCTGGAGACTCCCGCCATACGGTTAAGCTGACGGTAAGAGGAAAGACAGGGCAGGGGATGTGTCTCTCCTCGATTGATTTAGCTGCGGATTTTTCAGATGGGAACCCGCAAAACCTTCTCCCCTTGAATACCCTCTACATCACTAAAGTTTTGTAGGGGTGGGAAACGGGTTGGAGAGTACCGTGTCCTGGGACATAAGATTTATCCCATCTTTTTCCTCAATACCAGGAACCGAGCAGCATCAATGCCCTAGTTCGGCTTTCTCGGAAAACGGGTCAACGATTTCAACTTTTTTTTCACATCGCCATCCATCGTTGACCCCGTGGGTGGCGGTGGGTTTTTTACACCCGTTTTTGCCAGACTACAAACGTAGCATTATAGCATATATTTGGGTGATTTTACAAAAGCATTTCCACTAAATTAAAATTTAGTTTCTACAATGTTTTTTCTAAGGCTACTTTTTCCGCAGACGATAGGTGATACGTCCTTTGGTTAAGTCATAAGGCGTTAATTCCACTTTTACGCGATCGCCTGGTAGGATCTTGATATAATTCCGACGAATTTTACCGCTAATGTGGGCCAGGACATTAAATCCATTATCAAGATCCACACGAAACATGGCATTAGGGAGGGATTCTGTGACAGTCCCTTCCATTTCAATTAAGTCTTGTTTAGACAAGTGATATTTTCCTCAACTCAGCACTGGGCTTTTCCTAGAGGTCAAAAGACCCCCAGGATAGCCTTATTAACATATCTTAGCAAAGTTTGCCATCGGTATAAAATCCTAGTAATCTAGCCAAGACTTAGGACAGTGCTTTTTTGAGGCTTTCCGTGACATCTTCCATTGCGCGATCACCGTCAATGGAGATTAATTGATCGCGATCGCGATAATAATTAATCAAAGGAGAAGTTTGGTCACGATACACTTCCAAACGACGTCGAATCGTCGCTTCCGTGTCATCCTTACGTCCCCGTGCCAAGAGACGGATAACAATGACATCATCGGCAACATCCAGATTCACCACCCGAACATTACCGAGACCTTTTTTCGCCAAGAGTTCATCTAAAAACTGAGCTTGGGGGGCTGTGCGAGGAAAACCATCTAAAATCCACCCATCTTGAGCATCAGGGTTTTTCAAACGTTCTTCCACAATCTCTAACAGAAGTTGATCAGGAACTAATTCCCCACGATCCATATAAGATTGTGCCTTTTCACCCAAGGGCGTTTGTTCCGAAACCGCGGCGCGTAAAATATCCCCAGTAGAAATATGAGGAATATGGAAAAACTCCGCGATAATCTGAGCTTGAGTTCCCTTACCCGCTCCAGGCGGTCCTACAAAAATCAATTGCATACTTACTGTTTCACCATCCCTTCATATCGTTGGGAAATAACGTAAGTTTGAATTTGTTTCGCGGTATCAATAGCCACACCCACAAGAATTAATAAGGAAGTAGCCCCTAAACCCTTAAAAGTAGGCACACGAGTAGCACTTTCCACCACAGTAGGAATAATTGCCACAATACCTAAAAAGATCGCGCCCAAAAAGGTGAGACGATTAAGAACGCGCTCAATATACTCACTGGTTTTTTGCCCCGGACGAATCCCTGGAATACTAGCGCCCATTTTCTTAAGATTCTGGGACAAATCCACAGGGTTAATAATCAGAGACGCGTAAAAATAACTAAAAAACAGAATCAACAACAGATAAACCAAGGAATATAACCAAGGAGTCGGTCCATTGGGATTCAAATAATTAGCAATTTGTACCAAAATGGGATTATTGTTAGCAAACTGGCCCAAACTCGCAGGCAAAATTAACACCGCGGACGCGAAAATAATCGGCATCACACCGCCTTGATTCAAGCGCAGAGGCAGATAACTACTTCTTTCGCGATATACCTTTCGTCCCACTTGACGACGTGCCGAAATAATCGGGATACGACGAGTTCCCTCTTGGACAAACACGACGCTGACAATCATTACCAGGAAAACCAGCAACAGCACAATCATCCGGCCGACAATCGAGCGATCGCCGCTTTCAAACAACTGAATCGTCGCCCCTAAAGACTTCGGAAAAACCGCAACAATATTGATAAAAATGAGCAAAGAAGCCCCATTACCAATACCTCGTTCCGTAATTAACTCCGATACCCACATCACAAACATGGAACCAGCCGTCAAAGCGATCGTGCTTTCCACGAGAAACAATGCGGTAGAACTCTCCGTCGTAAAAGGGCTAACCCAAATACTAATCCCCAAACTTTGGATCACAGCCCAAGCCAAAGAGATATAGCGAGTAATTTGAGAAATCTTGCGACGTCCAGCTTCCCCCTCATTTTTTTGTAAATCTTCTAAACTAGGGAGAGCCGCGGTCAATAATTGGACGATAATGGAAGCATTGATATAGGGAAGGATTCCCAAAGCAAAGATCCCCAAAGCCGACAAACCGCCCCCCGAAAATAAATCTAAGAAACCAATTAAAGGACTTCCTTGAATATTTTGGGAAAACGCGACGCGATCAATATTGGGGACGGGCAGATGAACGCCCAAACGTATTAAAATCAATAAGCCAATGGTGACAAGGATTCGACCCCGTAACCCCGCGGCTTGAGCCATCTGCAAGAAAGTCTCTTGGGCAGTTGGTGCTCTTTCTCGACTAACGTCCATAGTTAAAATGGTGGATTTTCGCTTAAGGTTGTCGGGAAAAACAGAGGATTTCAGATTTGAGAAACCTCTCAAATCTCAAATCAAAACTAAACAACTTCACAACTTCCGCCCGCGGCCTCAATTTTAGACCGAGCACCCGCGGTAAAAGCCGTAGCCTTAACATGGAGTGCTACCTTCAGTTCCCCATCTCCCAAAATTTTCAACGGACCATCATTAGTTGTAACGATTCCCGCGGTCATCAAAGAAGCCAGAGTCACCTCAGAATTGGCAGACAAAGAAGCCAATGCACTTACATTAATCGTAGTGTATTGTTTACGAGTCACCATCGGGAAAGTCTTTAACTTCGGCAGACGGCGATAGAGAGGATTTTGACCACCTTCAAACCCCGGACGAGTGCCACTACCTGAACGGGATTTTTGACCACGCATCCCCTTTCCGCTACTGGCACCTTGCCCCGCGGAAATACCTCTACCTAAGCGGCGAGGGCGTTGCTGAGACCCTGCTTTGGGTTGAGCGTCTTGTAATCTCATAATTTTGCTAATCGCGAATAACTAATTGCTAATTGTTAAGGGATTAGGGAGGCGATCTCAAAGGTTAAAAATGAATTAGTCTTCCCAATCACTCCTCACCCATCATCAGTCCCTTAATTCCCTTTACTGATAGAGGTTTTCGATGGCAATGCCCCGCTCTTGGGCAACTGCGGATAAGGTTCGCAGGGAAGATAAGGCTCTAACTGCCGCTCTCGCGTTGTTTAAAGGATTACCAGAACCTAGTTGTTTCGCCAAAATGTTACGAACACCCGCGAGTTCCAGAACGGTTCGCACCGCCCCCCCCGCGATTACACCCGTACCAGGAGACGCGGGACGCATCATAACCTGGGCTCCACCACCAGCACCATTAACGGGGTGAGGAATAGAATTAGCCTTGGTCAGAGGAACTTCAATCAGGTGTTTTTTGCCATCGGCAACACCTTTTTTCACAGCCCCAATCACATCCGCGGCTTTGCCAACGCCAACGCCAACTTGTCCCCGTTCATTGCCAATAATGACGATCGCGCGGAAACTCAGTTTTTTACCACCTTTGACTACTTTGGTAACGCGGCGGATTTGCACTACCCGCTCTTGCCATTCGGTTTCTTTTTCCCGTGTTTTGTTACTTTTTTTCTTGCTGCTGCGCTGCTCTTTTTCTGCCATAGTTTTATGGTTGGGGTAATTGGTAATAAGTCCTAGAGAATGAAAAGAATTAAGAAACGGTTGAATGAAATCAGAGTCAAGAATGACAAATTGAGAAGTTTTCCTGACTTCTTATAGAGAATTAGGAAAAACTAAAAACCAGAGAAGAAAAAGCAATGGAATAATTGGAGATTGTCGAGGGGAATTGGGGATAAAAATTTTATTTTTTTCTTCCCTCTTCCTTCTTCCTTCTTCTTTTTTCCCTCTTCCTTCTTCCTTCTTCCTTTTTCCCTCTTCCTTCTTCCCTCTTCCTTCTTAAAATTCTAATCCGGCTTCGCGGGCGGCTTCAGCTAAAGCCTTCACGCGACCATGATAGGGACTACCGCCTCGGTCAAAAACAACCTGAGAAATTCCGGCACTGGTGCATCGTTTCGCGATTAACTGACCGACTTTCACAGAAGCATCGCAATTGCCACCAGACTTGATTTCCGATCGCGCTTCAGGATCTAAGGTAGAAGCCGCGACCAAAGTATGTTGTTTGGTGTCATCAATCACCTGGGCATAGATGTGTTGATTAGAACGAAACACCGCCAACCTCGGACGTTCTGAAGTTCCTGATACCTTACGCCGCACCCGATGGTGACGACGTTTCATAGATTCTTTACGAGTAAGTTTCATAGTTTATTTCTTCCCTGTCTTACCAGTCTTACCAGCTTTACGTCTCACGACTTCACCGGAATAACGAATGCCCTTACCCTTATACACTTCGGGGGGACGTACCGAGCGAATCCGAGCCGCGGTATTGCCTACCAATTCCTTATCAATACCAGAGACTATGACGTTGATGTTGCTTTCTACGGCGACTTGAATTCCTGCTGGAGGAGGCATTTCTACTGGTTTGCTATAACCTACGTTTAAAATCAGATTACTGCCTTGAACCTGAGCACGATAACCAGTTCCAATAATCTCCAAACGGCGTTGGAAACCAGTGGAAACTCCCTCTACCATATTGGCAACGAGGGTGCGACATAAACCGTGTCGTTCACGGGCAGGCCGTGATTCATCGCGGCGTTTTACTAATAGTGTTTCGCCTTCGACTTCCAGAATCACTTCAGGAGGCAAAACCCTTGACAGTTCACCTTTGGGTCCCTTAACACCAATAAATTGACCATCAATAGTGACGGTAACATTTTTCGGTATGCTAATAGGACGCTTACCAATTCGAGACATAACTTTTTGTCCTTCTCAGAAGTCAATGAGTATTTGGTAATAGATAACGAGTAATTTTTGAGGATTTTGGAGCTAATAGCTCAGAGCATCAGGCTAATAAATTAATCATTAATTTAGGTGATTTGACCTAATGAATAACTTACCGAATATTCGACCAGAGTGATTAGCCTAATTGTCACAAGCGATCGCGTTTTGATGTTAATACTGTACGATCAATTACCAAATGTAACAAAGCACTTCACCGCCTAACCCTTGGCGTCGAGCTTCACGGTCAGTCATAATGCCACTAGATGTGGAAATGATGGCTATGCCAATGCCGCCGAGAACTCTTGGTAATTCTTTACGGTTTGTGTACACGCGTAAGCCAGGTTTACTGACTCGCTTGAGGGCTGTAATAATGGGTTGACGAGTTTTTCCTTTGTACTTCAAAGAAAGAACTAATGACTTCTTAATTCCTTCTCCTGTTTCTTCTACTTCTGCAATAAATCCTTCGTTCTTGAGAACTTGGGCGATACTGCGAGTCATTTTAGTGGAGGGAACTTCTGTGGTTTGGTGACGTGCAAGGCAAGAGTTGCGAATGCGCGTCAACATATCTGCAATTGTGTCGTTAGCCGCCATCTGTTTCTTCTTAGATTTGGGATTGAAGAGTATAAAAGAATTGATTAGTTATCTCGGAACGGCATTCCCATTGCCTTCAGCAAAGCCCGACCTTCCTCATCGTTATTTGCTGTAGTAATAATAGAAACATCCATCCCACGAATCTGATCAATACTGTCGTATTCAATTTCAGGGAAAATCAATTGCTCTCTTAAACCGAGACTATAATTACCCCGTCCATCAAAGCTTTTGGGACTGATGCCACGAAAGTCACGAATTCTTGGTAGTGACAAGTTCACGAGTCTGTCGAAGAAGGCATACATCCGATCGCCCCGTAATGTCACCATCACTCCAACCGGTACGCCTTTACGAATTTTAAAGCCCGCGATCGCTTTCTTGGCGCGTGTCACGACTGGTTTTTGTCCAGTAATGATGCCAATTTCCTTGAGAGAAGAGTCTAAGGCTTTCGCGTTTTGAGAAGCTTCTCCTAAACCGCGGTTGACGGTAATTTTTACCAGTTTAGGAACCTGATGGATATTGGTATATTTAAACTCCTCCATCAGTTTCGGTACGATTTTTTCCTGATAGACAGTCTTCAGTCTGGTTGTCATAATTTTTTTGTCCTTGAAAATTTCCCTGGGCTTTGTCAGGGCAATTTTAGATTCGAGATTTGGAATTTATTTTGTCCATAAGGAGCAAAAATCCCAAATCAGCAATCTAAAAATTTAGTCAATGATTTCACCAGTTTTCTTGAGTTTACGCACTTTGCGACCATCTTCAGTGAAGGTGTAGCAAACCCGACTCGCGACTTTTTCTTTGGTGGAATACAGCATTACATTGGAACTATGAATGGGAGCTTCATAAGTAATGATTTTCCCTGATTCCCCTTCCCCTTGAGGTTTAACGTGCTTAGTTCTCACGTTAACCCCTTTGATTACGACTTGACTTAGTTTAGGAATAGCTGTTACAACTTCTCCGACTTTGCCTTTGTCTTTGCCTGTAATCACCTGAACGGTGTCACCTTTTTTGACGTGTAATTTCTGACGTGATGATTGTTGTTTATTCGACATCACAATACCTCCGGTGCTAAGGAAACTATTTTGGTGAAGTTTTTATCACGCAATTCACGAGCAACGGGGCCAAATACACGGGTGCCTTTAGGATTGTTATCCGCGTTAATGATAACCGCGGCATTGTCATCAAAACGGATGCTCATACCGCTATCGCGACGCATCGCTTTGCGAGTGCGAACCACCACTGCGCGTACTACATCGGATTTTTTCACTCCCATGTTAGGGATCGCGTCTTTCACGACCGCGATAATGACATCACCGATGCCCGCGTAACGAGGGTTGCCTCCCCCTAATACGCGGATGCACATGAGTTTTCTGGCTCCGCTATTATCGGCAACATTTAAGTAAGTCTGAGGTTGAATCATAGCGATTTTGGATTTTGCATTTGGGATTGGGGATGGGAGGTTGATTGGGGATTGGGTATTGGGTATTGGGGATTAGGTATTGGGTTTGGGATATTAGATATTAGGAATTGGGGTTTGGGTATTAGGGATTGGGTATTAGGGATTTGGGGTTGGGGATGGGATATTAATAACACCTATCACCTATCACTTATCACCTATCACCTGTCACCTATCACCTGTCACCTATCACCTACCACCTATTACCTATCACCTATTACCTGTCACCTATCACCTCTTCCATTTTCCTTATCCATTTATTTGAGGATTTCAGCGACTTCCCAGTGCTTCGTTTTGCTCAACGGACGGGTTTCAGTAATCCGAACGCGATCGCCTTCTTTACACTGATTTTTTTCATCGTGAACTTTATAACGCTTCGTGCGTACCACGATTTTCCCGTACTTGATGTGGGAGGAACGGTTTTCTACCGCGACTACCACTGTCTTTTCCATTTTGTTGCTGACGACGACGCCAACTCTTTCTTTAACTGCCATAGCAAGAAATTTTAGAATTGAAATTTGCGATAGAAAAACAGAGCGCGATTAGCTAACCGTGGAAGATTTCGCGATCGCGATTTCCCGTTCCCGCTCCACCGTTAATAACTGAGATAAACGATGTTTAAGGTGTTTAATCTCATGGGGTTTGGCGGCACGGCCAGTGGCAGCTTGCAGTCTAAATTGCAGCAGTTGACGCTTAACGGCTAAAATCTGTTCGCCTAGTTCCGCTTCGCCTAATTCTCTTGCTTCTTTAATCTTGGGCAATGCCATCTTAAGACTGCTCCTCTTCACGAGTAATAAACTTAGTCTTAATGGGGAGTTTAAAAGAAGCTAAACGCATCGCTTCGCGCGCGATATCTTCAGCAACTCCACCAATTTCAAACAGCACTCGCCCTGGTTTGACCACCGCGACCCAAAACTCAGGCGCACCTTTACCGGAACCCATCCGGGTTTCCGCGGCACGTTGAGTAACGGGTTTATCAGGGAAAATGCGAATCCAAATTTTGCCACCCCGTCTGATATAACGAGTCATCGCCCGACGACTAGCTTCTATTTGACGAGAGGTGATCCAAGCTGGCTCTAACGCTTGCAGGGCGTACTCACCAAATGCAACAGTATTGCCTCTAGTGGCTAAACCCGTCATGCGTCCGCGTTGTTGTTTGCGGAATTTTGTTCTTTTTGGACTTAGCATGATTTCGGGAATGGATAATGGTGAATGGTAAATGGGTAATGGGTAATAAGTCTTGACAAAAACTTAATTACCAACTGGCTATTACCAATTACCTATTCTTTATCGGAACGGTCTTCAAATTGTTGACGACGACGGTTGCTCTTATTTTTGGGAGCCGCGGCAATCACAGGTGCAATGTTCTCTTGTCCTGGGATGATTTCGCCCTTAAATACCCATACTTTAATTCCCAAAATTCCATAAATGGTTTGGGCTGTGCAGTAGGAGTAATCAATATCTGCCCGTAAGGTATGCAGTGGGACTCGGCCTTCCCGTGTCCACTCCGTCCGTGCAATTTCAGCACCGTTTAAACGACCGCTGACTTGGATTTTAATGCCTTCAATTCCGGCTTTTTGAGCACGGGTAATTGCTTGACGCACAACACGACGGAAGGAAACCCGACGCTCTAATTGTTGGGCAATATATTCAGCAATTAATGTGGCATCTGCATCGACTCGCTGCACTTCGACAACATTAATGCGAATTTGTCGATTACCACCGAGTTTTTGTTGCAAACCGACGCGTAATTGTTCAATTCCAGTACCACCACGACCGACAACTACACCGGGTCTGGCTGTTTGTACTTCTAAATCAATTTGATCGGCTTTACGGTCAATTTTGACCGCGGAAATTCCTGCATTGCTGAGGGTTTTCTCGACAAAAGCGCGGATTTTAAAGTCTTCTTGCAACAAGCCTGGGTAGTTCTTGGGGTCTGCAAACCACCGAGAGCGGTGTTCTTGCGTAATCCCCAATCGAAAACCAATTGGATGAATTTTTTGTCCCATAGAAATCCAGAAAGAAGGACTAAGAACTTAGAAAAGAGAAGGATTAGCTCGTGGGCTTTTTCTTATTCTTCTTCTATTTGAGGTGCCACTGTTACAGTAATGTGACAAGTGGGGCGATGCCGTTTGTAGGCGCGACCTTGGGCACGGGGGCGGAAGCGTTTAAGGACGGGACCTTGGTCGGCAAAGGCTTGGGCTACGACAAGTGTCGTGGGATCAAGTCCTTCGTTATTTTCCGCGTTGGCCACTGCGGAGCGCAATACCTTCAGAATGGGTTGGCAGGCTCGGTAGGGCATGAATTCTAATAAAATCAGGGCATCTCGGTAGGATTTACCCCGAATTTGATCGAGTACACGCCGCACTTTACTGGGAGACATTCTGATGTAACGTGCGATCGCCTTGACTTCAGAAGTGCTATTTCTCTGTACAGCCATTTTGCTTTTGCTAATTGCGAATTGCGTTCTTAGGGATTGGGAATTGGGGATTGGGGATTGGGGATTGGGGATTGGGAATTGGGGATTGAGGATTAGGGATTGGGAATTGGGGATTGGGGATTGGGAATTGGGGACAAAATTTGTCACCTGTCGCCTATCACCGATCACCTGTCGCCTATCACCTGTCACCTATTACCTATCACCGATCACCTGTCACCTATCACCTATTACCTTCTCCCTTATCTTTTTGCCTTTTTGTCACCCTTCGCGTGACCTCGGAAGGTACGAGTGGGGGCAAATTCTCCCAATTTGTGTCCCACCATCTGATCTGTTAAATAAACAGGAACGTGTTGCCGTCCGTTATGTACCGCGATGGTATGACCAACCATTTGAGGCAGAATCGTCGAAGCTCTTGACCAAGTTTTGATTACTTGTTTTTCGCCTTTGGCGTTTAACACTTCAATTTTTCTGAGGAGATGATCGGCGACAAAGGGACCTTTCTTTAATGAACGTGACATACCTTTGGTGATTAATAATTGGTAATTGGTAATTGGTAATTGGTAATTGGTAATTGCTCTTGGTTCCTATTACCTATTACCCATTACCCAATTAACATTAATTCTGACGACCGCCTTTACCACGTTTGGAGGATTTCCGACGACGACGCACGATGAGGGCATCACTGCGCTTATTCTTACGTCGTGTCTTCGCACCTAACGCGGGTTTACCCCAAGGGGTGACTGGACCAGAACGACCGATGGGCGCTCTGCCTTCACCACCACCATGAGGGTGATCCACTGGGTTCATCACACTACCACGGACTGTGGGACGTTTGCCTTTCCAACGATTGCGTCCGGCTTTACCGATGCTGATGTTTCTGGCATCAATGTTTCCCACTTGACCAATGGTCGCGTAACAGTTAGCGCGGATTTTGCGCTGTTCCCCAGAGGGCAGTTTCAGGGTGACGTAAGTACCTTCTTTTGCCATGATTTGGGCTGTCGCACCCGCCGAACGCACAATTTGTGCTCCTTTACCGGGGACTAATTCCACGTTATGGATGTTCGTACCCAAGGGAATATTACTCAGTGGGAGCGCGTTGCCAATTTCGATGGGGGCTTCCGGCCCGGAAACAATTACAGTCCCTACTTTTAATCCGTGGGGATGAAGAATATAACGCTTTTCGCCATCCCTATACACCACTAACGCGATGCGGGCATTACGGTTGGGGTCATATTCGATCTGAGTAACAGTCGCGGGGATGTTGAGTTTATCACGACGAAAGTCGATGATCCGATACAGTTGCTTATTACCGCCGCCTCTATGACGACAGGTAATTAAACCCTGATTATTCCGCCCTTCTTTACTGTGGCGGGCTGTAGTCAGAGACTTTTCAGGCTCTGAACGGGTGATCTCAGCAAAGTCTGAGACGCTATGTTGCCTGGTGCTCGGAGTATAGGGTCGGTAAGAACGAATGCCCATATTTTAGACTTCTGGGAACAGAATGTTTCTGAGGGACTCTCCATCGGCCAGCGTTACGACGGCTCTCTTGTAGTGAGGCTTATACCCGACAAATTTGCCCACTCGCCGTTTTCTGCGGGGGGGATTTTGGGTATTAACGCTGATGACTTTGACGTTAAATGCTTGTTCGATCGCGGCTTTAATTTGTGGTTTGGTCGCTTTGGGAGCAACATCGAAGGTGAACTGATCAAGCTCAAGCAATCGTGTGGCTTTCTCTGTGAGAATGGGACGTTCCAACAAATCGGTTAAATCGCGAGGATTATATTTATCACTACTCACCGTAAACCTCCTGAAGTTTGGCAAGGGCTGTGGTGGTGGTGATGATTTTGTCGGCTGCCAGAATATCTAAGATATTTAAGCCGTT
Organism: Microcoleaceae cyanobacterium bin_387; assembly: GCA_037440985.1. Classification (GTDB taxonomy): domain Bacteria; phylum Cyanobacteriota; class Cyanobacteriia; order Cyanobacteriales; family Microcoleaceae; genus JBEDKD01. Next base: position 5,944 of record JBBITB010000087.1, on the reverse strand, counting down.
TACCAAGATGACTTTTAATGTGGGGACGTTGCGACCCGATAAATAAACGTTGTCTTGTTTATCAGCCAATATTAACAAGACTTTCTGATTTTGTTCGATTCCCCAACGGGTAATTGCTGTGAGTAATTCCTTCGTTTTGGGTCTGGGGAATTGTTCGGCAAATTCTTCGACAATAATCAAGTCTTCGGTACGACTTTGGAAGGCAGTTCGCAGTGCTAAACGCCGTTCCTTTTTGTTCATCTTGATGTCAAAATCTCTGGGTTTGGGTCCAAAGATGACACCACCACCCCGCCATAGGGGTGAACGAATGGAACCGGCTCTGGCTCTCCCGGTTCCTTTCTGCCGCCAAGGTTTACGACCGCCGCCTCTCACTTCGGAGCGGGTTTTGGTACTCGCGTTGCCCTGACGTGCATTGGTTGTTTGGCGAACTAAGGCTCTATGGACAATATGAGCAGCACTTGCTTCTTTAGCTACTTTTAATTCTAAGGTAGCTTGTCCTACTTCTTCGCCCTGCCAATTTCGCACTACACAGTTAACCATAAGGATGCAATTTTCGATATTAGTGGGGGATTTTTGATTTCTCAGTGCAGATTTTTGGCGGTAATTATTTTTGACAATTTCCCACACCAAAATCTCCAATCCGAAATCTCCAATCCTATTGTCCTACTATTGTCGCAGGGACAACAGAGACTAATGCTCCGGGTTTACCAGGCACGGTTCCTTTAATTAACAAGAGGTTACGATCGGCATCGACCCGCACGACCGTTAATTTGCGAACTGTCACTTGGACATTGCCTAATTGACCTGCCATTTTCTTCCCTGGATAAACCCGACCGGGTGTTGTTCCAGGTCCGATGGAACCAGGTAAGCGGTGGTTTTTGGAACCGTGAGCCATTGGCCCCCGCTTGAAGTTATGCCGTTTCTGATAACCGGCAAAACCTCGACCGATACTTGTTCCTCTCACATCGACGACTTGCCCCGGTTGGAAATAGTCGGCTTTTAATTGCTGACCTAGTTCAAAGGCACTAGCATCGTCTAAGCGATACTCCTGCAAATGACGGACGGGGGTTGCTCCTGATTTATTCAGGTGTCCCAATTTGGGTTTGTTCAACGCTTTGGGTTTTACTTCTCCAAAGCCAAGTTGGATGGCTGTATAGCCATCCGTCTGTTGTGTTTTAATTTGTGTAACTGTACATGGCCCCGCTTGGACGACGGTCACGGGAATGGCTCTCCCTTCGTCGTCAAAAATTTGGGTCATGCCAAGTTTAGTGCCAAGAATACCGACAGACACGGGTAGTCTCCCTATAATTTACGCACTAGAAAAGAGTCGGATTTCACTTCTGCTCATCAGCGATTGGCTTGTGAGCAGTTGTTTAACTCCGCCTTCTCTGATGTAGAACCTTTACAGGTAACGGCTCTACAACTTATTTTGTTAATATCAACCAATGGCTTGCCCTGACTTTTCAGGCAGCACAAGCTATTGATTGTCCTGCAAACTTTAATAGCAGCAACACTTAAGCTGTTTCTTGACCGATTTATTTCGGTACTGCCTGTTGGTGCCTGGACTTGAGTAGATTGCTACTCAGTATCCTTTTAATTGGCGACAATTCCTCAATATATATTATCTGGCTCAAGTTGTCAAGCTTTTTCTATATTTTTTTAGGCTTTTCTGCGGACAGAATTAGGTCAGGATTGTATTACGCCATGATATGTCTGTAGTATTGTGAAGGGGAGAGAGTGAAGGGATACAGATTGGCATAAGATGGGGGATGAAGTTGTTGTCTGTTTTGTCTTAAGGCAGTTTTATGGATATTTTATCTCTGGGATGGGTTTCCATTTTGGTTGTGTTTAGTTTCTCGATTTCGATGGTAGTTTGGGGCCGTAACGGGTTCTAGTTACCGCGGAGACTGGGAGGGGTGGGTTTTTGCCTGCCCCTTGTTGTTTTTCTGTATAAATGAGTTTGGAATTGCAATAGAGCTTGAGTTATCTACCCCGAAGAAACAATACCTTCGCCGACAAAGCGGGCGGGCACGGGGGCACCGCCCCTACAGATTACGGATGGGAGAGGTTTTATCGTTTTTGGCGAAGGTATTGAAGAAAGAAACAGGGTTTTTGGGGTTGATTTGTTGGCTATTTTTATGATTTTTAGTTAACAATATTTGGGGCATTTTTTTCTCGGTTGAGAGTGGAGCGTGATCAGAAACCGGGTTTCTCTCGGAGATTGATTACTATGTCGGGGTTTAGGAAAGAAACCCGGTTTCTCAGGATGCACTCTCTTGGGCATCAAGAAACCGGGTTTTTCTCGGAGATTTATCACTATGTCGACGTTGAGGGAAGAAACCTGGTTTCGACTGGGCGCGATCGCGCCCCTATCTCTGACTGGTAACGTGAAAATTGGTAAAACCGCTCCGAAAGAGTTGTCGCAGGTAAAATATCCCCTTTAGACACTAAGGAAATTATCTGCACTCAATTGAGAGGCATTCACATTGAGAAGAGTCGCGATTTGTTGTCCATTCTTCAACTTAATGAGAGTATTGGTGTTATTTTGCTCTAAAGTTAAGTCAGCAAAAGAAGCACCCGATACCGTGATTTTATCGGAACCTTTTGTGAAATCTGTAATGATATTTAAGCCGCGAGGGGAACCGTTAAGAAAACCGATAATAAAGAGATCGTTACCCTCACCACCCGTTAGACTATTATTCCCGCCACAGCCATATAGAGTATCATTTCCCTGATCGCCACTGAGAGAATTATCACCAATACCACCATCTAAGATGTCATCATCTTTTCCACCGAAAAGGGTATCATTTCCACTGCCTCCGAGTAAGGTATCATTCCCCACATCACCCAAGAGATAATCATCTTCTTTATCTCCAAAGAGAACATCATTATCCTCTTGCCCAAATAGAGTATCATTCCCTTTACCACCATTGAGCCAATCATTGTTCTTGCCACCATAAAGGATGTCGTTATCTTCACTACCATTGAGGGTATCGTTGTCTGACTCGCCGTAGAGAGTATCTATCCCTAAGCCACCAATGATAATATCATTACCCTCGCCACCATTAAGGGAATCATCACCCTCTTTGCCATCAATATAATCATGGCCTTGGCCACCCAAAAGGGTATCATTACTGACTCCACCAATTAATTTATCATCACCTGCTAAACCGTGAAATAAATTAGGGTTAGAAACACCATCAAACTTATCATTTTCCTCAGTCCCTTTAACCTCACCAGGTTGGACTTTAATGACATTGAGATTGGTGTCATCAGGTTCCCTCAAATTAGGCGGAAAAATTTTCTTCTCAATACAGTCAAGAATGGGTGTCGGTGTTACGGTTGTTGTCACCGTGGGCGTTACTGTCGGTGTTACCGATGTAATTACAGTTGGCGTTACCGATGTAGTTACTGTCGGTGTTACCGTGGGTATTTCCGATGGTGTCACCGTTGGTGTTACGGTTGTAGTTACAGTCGGTGTTACTGTCGGTGTTACCGTTGGTGTTACCGTTGGTGTTACCGTTGGTGTTCCCGATGGTGTTACTGTTGGTGTTAATGTTGGTGTTACTGTCGATGTTACCGATGTTGTTACTGTGGGTGTTACTGTCGGTGTTACGGTTTGTGTTACTGTCGGAACCGGAATATTAACATTAAAAGTCCCTAAATTAGTCGCAGCATTTACATTACCAAGTCCATCTTTAACCTGACTTCCTTGCAAGTTAACAGTGTAAGTTCCATTATCAGTATCATCCCAATTTCCACTAGAAGGAATAAAAGAATAAGTCGCAGTACGCGGCGTACCATTGCTATTTGTATCGACACTGACAAAGGTAGCAGGAATAGCACCACCGGACCAATTTACCACAATGTCAGAACTGTCTAAACTACTAACATCAATTCCATTGCTATCACTGAAAGTAACTGTTAATGTCTGACTTGTCCCGCCTGGGGTAGTAATGTTAGAAATTGCACTAAATTTACCTGTAGGTGCGGTGACATCATAAGTGCGGGTTAGTTGTGTTGCTGCGCTGTTATTATTGCCCGCCGTATCAGTCGCAACAGAGGCGGGTATATCAACAGTGACATTAGCTCCTGTGGGTGTTACCTCAAAGGTATAAGTTTTGGCATCAACTGTGGTAAAGTTTCCCACAGTGCCGTTACCTACGGTAATATCACCGATGACAAAATTATTGACATCTTCACTAAATGTCGCGGTGACGCTAAATGGTGCGTTGACTGTTGCTGCTGCTGATGAGGTTAAAGCAACTGTGGGAACTTTGGTATCTATGGTAAAAGTTTCACCACTATTATAAGCACTGTTTAAACTATTACCTGCATCGTCTGTAATAGTTGCTGTCGTGGGTATGTCTAAGCGGATGTCGCCATTTCCGGTAATCCCGTTCACGTTGACATCAACACTGGTTCCCGTCGTGGCGGATACGGTATTACTTGTACCCGTTACGCTTCCTGATGCTTGAGTTGCTTTAAAGTCGCTGGTGTCTACATCTTTGACATTTTCACTAAAGGTGATCGTGTAGTCAACATTACTCGCGTTAGTGGGGTTGGTACTCCCGGTTTTCCGGTTGCTAGTTGATACCGTTGGGCGCACACCATCTATGATGATAGCATTGTTATTGCCTAGGGAATTAGTCGCACCAGGAGTGGCTAGGGTTAAGACGGCATCAGCATTACCCGCGTTTTTAATCGTACCACTGTTTAAGGCTAATGCTGTTGTGGAAAGATAGTCTAAGTCAGTGCTTACATTACCTTCCGCTACGGTATAGTTAAAGGTTAAGGTGTTAGTGCCACTGCCACTAGCATAGTTAATTACGGCATCGGTTGTGCCCGTTTCTAGGGTAAGTTGGGGTGTACCTGTGACGTTGACGGCTTCGCTAAATTCGACTTTGATGGGGATGACGGTGCTTATCCCTTTTAATCCGTTGTTAGCTACGTCGGCGTAAACTTTGGTGACTTTCGGGGGATTAATGGTGATATCTGCTGTTTCCGTGGCACTACTAAATACGCTGGATGTGGTATTATTCGTGCGATCTGTGGTATAGTCGGCTGTACCGCCGTTGGTTCCGGTAATTTGATCCCAAGCAGCGAAGGTGATCGCGTTGGTGACAGTGCCTTTATAACCTGTAGTGGGAACAAACCGGATTTTGGTATTGGCATCACTGGCTAGGAGTAAGGCGTTGGTGGGAGATACGCTTGGGGCGTTGTTCCAGGTTGTGCCGTCGGTGGTGTATTGCCAGGTGCCGTTAGTGGTATCTAATCCAGTGATCGCGATGCCTTGTAAGGCGCTGGTATTGGGATCGGTGATTTTGTTTGTCCCCATGTTCGTGATCAGGGTACTGACTAATGTGCCGCTACTGTTGCTGTCGTTTTGGTTTTGGGCTGTGAGGGTGGGTGTGCCGGAATTATCTAATACGGGGGAGTCGTTGACTAAAACCTTGACGGTGTTGGTGGCGGTGTTGGTACCATCTGTTATAGTGTAGCTGAAGGTATCAACCCCGTTAAATCCAGCAGCCGGGGTGTAGCTGAGGGATTGCTTGGGATCTATCGCGAGCGCACTGACATAGCCACCTAACCCCGAACCCAAAGCGGACCAGGTTGTACCATCCCATTTTGCTATTCTGTTCGCGCTCACCCCACCCGCAGTGTTGAACATGCCCCCGGCATAGATGTCATTGCCATTACTCGCGAGCGCAGTGACATAGTCACTTAACCCCGAACCCAAAGGGGACCATGTTGATGTTGTGGTGTCCCATTTGGCTATATTGTTCGCGCTCACCCCGCCCGCAGTGGTGAAATTGCCCCCGGCATAGATGTCATTGCCCTTAATGGTGATCGCATTGACCACGTTAGAGAACCCCGAACCCAAAGGGAACCATGTTGATGTTGTGGTGTCCCATTTGGCTATATTGTTTGCGCTGCCCCCGCC
>JBBITB010000086.1:0-26966 GCA_037440985.1 Microcoleaceae cyanobacterium bin_387 | reverse complement strand
GTTATTTTTCATTGTATCACATTTTTGTTCGCACTTTCGCAAGAGGTCTAATCTCAAGAATTAACTGTAGTTACTGTCCTCACTATGCAAGTCAATCTAACACACCTATCTATTTTATGGGCTTATCGTCTATTTCTAGACAGAGAACCAGAGAACCAAAAAGTAATCACTGAGAAATTAAAAAGACTAACTGTAACTGATACCCAATCACTACGACGAGAGTTCATGGAATCGGAGGAGTTTAAACGTCAAAATGCGCCCAATTTCACAACAACATTAGCTGGTGACGAGCCACCAATGAGGGTCGAAAATGTATTTGATGAAGCTTTACTACAAGTTCTGTTTAAGCATATTCAAGATACATGGTCTCATTTTGGTGAGACAGAACCCCACTGGTCTGTGTTGGCTTCAGAGCAGTTTCTCCAGTCAAAAATTAACGAGACAAAAGATATTTTTTATAATTCTGGTCAGGTTAATGTCATACAGTTATTCAAAACTTTGGAGCGGAATGGATTAGATTACACAAACTTTAAATCTTGTTTGGAATATGGATGTGGACTTGGTCGTGTAACCCGTTGGCTATCCCCAAAATTTGAAACGGTATTTGGGTATGACATATCTAAAGCCCATTTAGAAAGTGCTGAACATTATTTGAAAACCCAAGGGATTCACAATGTTACCTTACATCATATTCGGGAAGTCAAAGACCTAGAAAACTTACCCAAGGTGGACTTAATTTATTCAGTTATCGTTCTTCAACATAATCCACCGCCGATTATTAGTTTGATTATCAAAGAGATTGTCAAGGCTTTAAATCCAGGTGGTGTTGCCTATTTTCAAGTCCCTACTTATCGAATAGGGTATAGCTTCTGTTTAGAAGAATATCTAAACGATGAAGCTATACGGCGCGACATGGAGATGCACATATTACCTTAAAGCACAATTTTTGATATTGTGAACAAAGAAGGTGGAAGATTAGTTGAAATATTGGAAGATAGTTGGACCGGACTGAGGTTTAAAGAACGATCAAACACATTTTTGATCCAAAAAGAATAAAAGGGATCTCATGTTTTGACTAGAAGAAATAAAGGTGCATATATCCAAATTATTTTAAGGTAAATAACTCATCTGAGTTTGTATCAATTTCCCAATACAGGCTCAATTAGACCAAAAATCAGAAAATCTTTGGATCTAGTTCTAAGGCCCGACGGTAACAAGCACTCGCTTCATCAATTTGCCCTTTTTTGGTTAAAATTTCACCCAAATTATAGTGAAACCATGAGAAATCTGGCTTCAGTTTGATCGCGTGGCGATAACAGGCGATCGCGCCATCTAAATCCCCTTGTTGTCTCAACAAATCCGCGAGGTTGTTGTGTGCATGGGGGTAATCAGGCTTCAACTCAATAGCACGACGGTAAGACGCGATCGCGTCATCCACCAGCCCTTGTCTTGCCAAAACATCCCCTAACAAGTGGTGAGCCTCATAATTCCCCGGTTCCTCCTCAACGGCACGGCGGTAGTAACTCATTGCCTGATTTAAATCATTCCTTTGGCCCACTATCTTGCCTAACTCCAAATTAGCTGCTGTGCAATTCGGGTTAACTTGAAGTGCCATCTGATAGAAAACGATCGCGCCATCGGGCCATCCTTTTCGCACTAACGCGTTGCCCAACTGCAAATATAACTCCGCGTCATTCGGTCGAATCTCCAACGCCTTATGATAAAGCTGAATATCCTCTGGATTTTCCTCGATCGCGTGACGATACAAATCACCCGCGTCTCCTAAATCCACCTTCGCCCGTTGACGCAAACAATCCCCCAATTTTACCGAGATCCAAGGTAAATCCGGCTTAATCTCCATTGCCTTACGATAGAAGGAAATCGCCTCATCCCACTCTTCCTTCTTCGCGGAAGCTTCCCCTAACTGATAATAAGCCCAGGGGAAATCAGGATTTAATTCACTTACTCGACGATAGGCAATTACCGCGTCTTCCCATCGCTCTAACTTCACTAAAGCTTGACCTAAATTATTCGCAGCCCAGGCCAAACTTGGATTTAATTCTAATGCCCGTTGATAGGCTGACGCCGCCTCTTCCCATCGTTCTAAGTTAAATAATGCGTCCCCTAAATTATTAAAGGACCAGACAAAATCTCGATTAATTTGATTCCCTCGATTGTAAGCTTCCGCGGCTTCTTCCCATCGTTCCAATTTCATTAGGCAATCGCCTAAATTATTAAAAGACCAGAAGAAATCTGAGTTTAACTTATTTGCCTCTTTATAGGCATCTACTGCCTCTTCCCAGCGTTCTAATTTGACTAAAACATCCCCCAGATTATTATGCGCCCAAGAGTGTTCTGGATTCAATTTTATCGCGTTTCTGAACGCGTCGATCGCGTCTTCCCATCGTTCTAATTTAACTAAGGTTTCTGCTAAATTATTATGAGACCAACAATTATTGGGATTCAACGCGATCGCTTTTCTATATTCCTGCACCGCGTCTGTCAAACGTCCATGATCTTTCAACACTTCCGCGAATTGATGATGCCAATCCCCTGAAGTCGGATTTAACTCCAGAGCCCGACGGAAACACTGAATCGCCTGATCAATTTTCCCTTCATTTAAAAACGTATTAGCCAGACTAAATAAATCATCGGCACTAGCACTATTGGGATCAAGTTGAATCGCTCGATACCAACATTCCGCGGATTCTTCCGACTTCCCTATTTGACTCCATAACTTCGCAAAATTCCGATAAGCTCCCGCAAAATCCGGTTTTGCCGCGATCGCTTTTTGATAACAATTAATTGCCTGTTGCCAATGTTGTTGTTGCGCGTACATACTCCCTAAATTTGCCAAAGCTTCAGCAAAATTTGGATTTAATTCTACAGCGCGATGATAACATTTAAACGCGTCATCATTCTTACCCAAAGCTTGTAAGGCATTTCCTAAAAGTTTATAAGCCCCTGCATCCGGCTTAATCGTGATCGCCTTTTGTAAAGACGCGATCGCCTTATCAAATTTCCCTTGTTCAAAATAGCCCTTCCCTAAAATCAAATACACTTCAGGATCTTCTGGAGGCTGCGGCGGTTGAGGCGGTGCTGTTACTGTTACATTAGGACGAACAACGGGAGGTGTCGTTGTCTGTGTTTGATTTTGAGGCACGGTTAAAGTATCCTTACTGACAAAAGTCTTAGTTGCCGTTACCCCCGCTAAAGTATCTTCCCCTTTATTTCCATTACCATTAATTTCAATAGCTTTACGATAATAACCCGCGGCTTCATCTAATTTCCCTTGACGTTTCAGAGCTTCACCAATGCCTTGATACGCGGCGGCCAGATCGGGTTTATATTGTAGAGCACGACGGAAACAAGTGATCGCGATATCAACTTTTTCCTGTCTTAATAACGTATTACCTAAATTAAAATGTTCTTCTGCCGTTGCCTTATCCGGTTCCAAAGTATAGGCTTGATACCAATTTAACGCGGCTTCTTCTTCTTTCCCCAATTGACTAAACAGACGAGCTAAATTGCGATAAACACCAGAAAAAGTCGGTTTAATCGCGATCGCCTTTTCATAGTACCGTATCGCGTCTTGCCAATTTTGTTGACTCGCCGAAATACTGCCTAAATTAGCAAAAACTTCTGCAAACTGAGGGTCAATTTCTAAAGCCTTCGCGTACAATTGAAGGGCCTCTTCCACACGCCCTTGGGCTTGAAAGATATTACCCAAAGTTTTGTAAGCGGGAGCATAATCAGGTTGTAGCTTTAAGGCTTGATCAATGGCAATGATCGCGTCTTCTAGTTTACCTTGACTTAAATAGACTTCCGCCCGTTGGTTAAAATGAACCGCGGTTGTATCTGTGGAATTGACCGTTGATTGCATAGTTACTTTGATTCGCCTTAGCAGCAGGTTTATCTAATTTAGGAAATTTTAGAGCAAATTAGTCATAGATAGACTCACCCAGGGAAACCCATAGGGGTAACACCCCTAATGGCACTCCTTAAGAGAGTCAACAACATAGCATGACCAATAATATCACGATTATCACGATTGGGAGACATTTTCAGGAAATTACCCAATACCTTTGTCCTTACGACGCAAAGCGCGATCGTGAAAGTTCCCTTGTGAATAAATAACTAAACGCGATCACCCTCGATCGTTTTTTCATGGGGACATTATGCCATTTGGCGAACGGATCTGACACAAAAGCTTACAGAATAAGGTTCTCAAAGCTTTAACCGACCCCAAAGAGAGAAAATTTCTTGTTTTGACATCCTCACCGCCGTGAACGGACGGTGATTCCTAAGCCTCACGATTTAGGTTTCTGCTTCTTAGCACCCGCCTTCACAGAGTTACTCTGTTGTGGTCTTACAGTCGCTCCACAGACTGACACGGCAAGCCCTGCCGCCCAAATATTTTTACTGGCGTTAATATCTCGATCATGGTGAGTGCCGCAGTTGGGACACTCCCATTCTCGTATTTTTAACGGCATTTTTTCCACAATATGCCCACAACTACTACAGCGTTTAGAACTAGGAAACCATCTGTCTATTTCGATATAGCTTCTTCCATACCAACGGCATTTATAGGCTAATTGCCGAGTGATTTCTCCCCAACTAACATCTGCTATTGCCTGGGCTATTTTACGATTTTTTACCATATTTTTCACGGCTAAATTCTCAACAACAATCCTTTGGTTTTCACGGACTAATTGAGTTGTTAGCTTGTGTAAATGGTCTTTCCTACTATCAGTGATTTGTGCGTGAATTTTCGCTACTTTGATTCGGGCTTTTTCTCGATTCTTTGACCCTTTCTCTTTTCGAGACAGACTTTTTTGTGCTCGACGTAATCTCTGATAATGCTTTTTAAAGTGTTTAGGATTGGCTATTTTTTGCCCGTCACTGGTTATCACCAGACTACTAATTCCTAAGTCAATTCCTATCGCTTTATTAATCGCGGGCAAGGGTTTAATCCTTGGGTCGTCAAATCTTATTGAAATATGCCAACGTCCAGATGGATGTAGTCTTACGCTTACCGTACTCGGTTCACATCCCTCTGGTATTTGTCTTGACCATCGAATCGCTAATGGTTCTAAGCATTTCGCTAAGTAGATTTGTCCGTTTTTAAACTTAAAGGCTGATTTGGTAAATTCTGCACTGCCTCCTTGATGTTTCTTTTTAAAGTTGGGATATTTAGTCCGACCGGCAAAAAAGTTAGTAAAAGCTGTTTGTAAGTGTCTCAGCCCTTGCTGCAAAGGAACACAACTCACCTCATTGAGAAAGGCTAAGTCTTCTTGTTTTTTCCACTGAGTCAACATTGAAGACGTTTGAGTGTATCCTACTCTTTCTTGTCTTTCGTACCATGCTTGTGTTCGTTCATGGAGTGCCTTGTTGTGGACTAATCTTACACAGCCTAATGTGCGTCGCAATAGCGACTCTTGTTCAGGCGTTGGGTAAAATCGGTAAGAATAAGCTTTTTCCATGTTTCACATTTTAGCATCTATTTTGTCAAAGTGCTATACTAAAAAAGTAAAGCCCTCGTAGAACGACGGGGTTTCAGACCCAATTTTTTGATGATTGGTAGTAAGATGTCTAACAACCATCAAAAGGTGTGAAAAAAGTAACACCTTGGAGTTCCCTAGCCTCACACACAATTATGCTAGTCCCTCAAGTCCCCCATTTTACCCATAATAAAAGACTCTGGAAAGGGTTAATCTCTCTTTTCCCGATAACCCTTCTGGGCGCGATCGCGTTTCCCACCTATTCCCAAAACCTTCCTCCTAATAACCCTCCTACCACGGGAGGTGTCCCAGGGCGTACCCTCACAGTACGTTCGGATACCCAAGAAGCGGACTCCAAAACGGGAATAGTCACAGCACGAGGCAATGTCCAAATTAACTATCCGGCACGTCAACTGCAAGCCACCTCAGCCCAAGCTCAATATTTTAGTCGGGAACGTCGTATCGTCCTTAGTGGTGATGTCTATGTCTTACAACAGGGCAACAGTCTGCGAGGAGAAACCGTTACCTATTTAATCGACGAAGGACGTTTTATCGCGCTGCCCCAAACCCAAGGCCAAGTTGAATCAATTTATCTAGTCCCCCCAGATCAAGATGCCGCGGCAGGAACAGCCTTAACACCCCAAAACCCTCCCTATAACCCTAAACCCGCCTTCAAAACTCCTATGAGTCCCCCCAAAAACCCTGAATAAAAAAGATATTAGATTTGGGTGAGTTATTAATTCAACATTGTTCCCCATCTCCTATAGGAGAGGGGGCTAAGGGGTAAGCTATAAGAAGAAGGAAGAAGGAAGAAGGAAGAGGGAAGAAGGAAGAGGGAAGAGGGAAGAAGGAAGAGGGAAGAGGGAAGAAGGAAGAGGGAAGAAGGAAGAAGCAATAAAATCAATGGTTTAGGCCATTAACAATGTCGTAACCGTTGAGGTTGCTATAAAACTGATGAAAATTGTACTAGAGAATATTCATAAATCCTATGGAAAACGCACCATCGTCAGTCGGGTAAATTTGTTTGTATCTCAAGGGGAAATTGTCGGTTTATTAGGCCCCAATGGTGCTGGTAAAACAACTACTTTTTACATTGGTACGGGTTTAGAAAAACCTAATCAAGGTACTGTTTGGTTAAATGATATTGATATCACGGATTTACCCATTCACGAACGGGCTCACCTTGGTATTGGTTATCTCGCCCAAGAAGCCAGCGTTTTTCGCCAATTAAGTGTTCGTGATAATATTCTCCTAGTTTTAGAACAAACCAAAGTGCCCCGTCATCTCTGGAAGGAGCGCGTCGATTTTCTCCTCCATGAATTTCGCTTAGAAAAAGTAGCTTCTAGTGTTGGAGTTCAATTATCCGGGGGGGAGCGACGACGGGCAGAATTGGCTAGATCCCTGGCATCGGGTATTGATGGCCCTCAGTTTTTGTTTCTTGATGAACCTTTTGCCGGAGTTGATCCGATCGCGGTGCGAGAAATTCAAGAAATTGTGGCAAAATTACGCGCTCGTGGGATTGGAATATTAATTACAGATCATAATGTTCGCGAAACCTTAGCCATTACCGATCGCGCTTATATCATGCGAGATGGGCAAATATTAGCATCAGGCATACCCGAAGAACTATACACTAATCCCCTAGTCCGACAATATTATCTGGGCGACACCTTCGAGAGATGATTGGATTAAGATGAATAAAACCCTCCCTAAAATTCTGACTTCTGCGGGTTTACTATTGCCCCGTGTTACGGTAATGGATCGTTATCTCACACTGGAATTGATGGGGCCCTTTCTCTTTGGAGTCGGTGCTTTTTCCTCCGTGGGAGTCGCGATCGGTGCCCTCTTTGATTTAGTGCGACGCGTAACCGAATCTGGGCTTCCGGTGGAGATCGCGGTGAAGGTATTTCTCTTAAAAATGCCGGATTTTATTGTTTTGGCCTTTCCCATGTCGGTATTATTATCGACATTAATGACTTATAGCCGTTTATCCAGTGATAGCGAACTCATCGCGCTCCGTAGTTGTGGCGTAAGTATCTATCGTCTGGTCCTCCCCGCGATCGTCTTGAGTTGTTTTGTCACCGGGTTAACCTTTGTTTTTAATGAACAAGTCGTACCCGCGGCCAATTATCAAGCCACAAAAACCTTAGAAGAAGCCCTGAAACGAGATAAACCCGCGTTTCAAGAGAATAATATCTTTTATCCTGAATATCGCAAAGTGCCAAACCCCAAAGGCGGGCGATCGCAGAAAGTATTGACTCGTCTGTTTTACGCGGAAAATTTTGATGGACAAAAGATGAGAGGGTTAACCATCCTCGATCGCTCGCGTCCCGACTTTAGTCAAATGATTGTATCCGAGTCAGCATCATGGAACCCGATGGAAAATACTTGGGATTTTTTCAATGGGACAATCTATATTCTCGATCCCAAAGGTTCCTATCGTAATATAGTCCGTTTTAGTCATCAAAAATTAGAATTACCTCGCACGGCTCTCGATCTTGCCCAACGAGATAAAGACTATAGTGAAATGAATATCGCGGAAGCTCAAGAGACTTTGGAGTTAATCCGTTTTAGTGGAGATGATGCCAAAATTCGGAAATTGCGGGTACGCATTCAACAGAAATACGCGTTACCTTTTGTCTGTATCGTTTTTGGGATGGTAGGAGCCGCCCTGGGGACACGCCCCCAACGAACGGGAAAAGCCACGAGTTTCGGGATTAGCGTAATTATTATCTTTAGTTATTATTTATTAGCTTTTATTACGGGTGCGATGGGACAAACGGGTGTCCTTACTCCTTTCATGGCCGCGTGGCTCCCGACTCTATTAGGCTTTGGCGTTGGTGTTTTCTTTCTCGTGCGCGCTTCTCGATAAAGAAGGAAGACAGTTGACAGTTGACAGTTGACAGTTGACAGTTGACTTACCCATTAGCCCATTACCCAGTCCCCAGTCCCCAGTCCCCAGTCCCCAGTCCCCATTCCCCATTCCCCAGTCCCCATTCCCCATTCCCCCAAAAAATTGTTAAGTTTTGAGAATTTTCTGTTAAATACGCTACTTTTTGCCAAAAAGAGTGTATATTAAAAACATAGACAGTTTAAATGAAATGTGAACTCAGGAATGAAAGCCATGAATAAAGCTACCCAAAGAAACTTAGTCCAAGTTGCCGAAACCCACCGCGCTAATATCCAAAAAAGACTGCAACACCGCTTAGAAGTTGCCAAAGCCAATGGTGATCAGAATTTGGTTCGTGTGTTAGAAGACGAAATGAAGCAAATGTAAAGCTTCCCTCATGGGGCTTTGGGAATCTTTCTCAAAGCAGGGCGCGATCGCGTTTCAGTCACCTTCATAGATGATTGTGCTTTCGTTGAATTTACCGGAATGTTGGAAAATGCCGGGCAAGTCTCTGACAAGTCGATATAAATATTAATTATCAAAGTCCTTTATCTATTGCCGATAACAGGATCAATATCACTCCTCTCTTAGATGGTTGGCTAAAGACTCGATTTGTTAAAGAAATCGAGTCTTTGGTGTATAAACCCCGTTTTCAAACCAAGATTCCTAGGCTGGGTTGAGGGGGTAAAGATAATATCTTGTTGGCTTAAGTATCCCTCAACTAAACCTACAAAAAATGGCAAAGTAATTGCTTTAGTGTCGCAGTTTCAGGATTATCAGAGTCCCATTATCTGTATGAAAACGACTCGTTTTCTCGGTCCATCTAAATCTAAAAACAATACTGATTGCCAAGTTCCTAATGCTAATTTACCCTCTATAACAGGAATGACTTCACTGGTACTTAACATCATCGACATCAGATGAGAATGGGCATTTATTGGTTCATCTTCGGGTACTATTCTTAAGTGTAAATCATTATGTAAATATTTAGCATCGGGTGGAGCTAACTTTTTGAGATGAACTTTCACATCTTCCAGTAATCTTTCTTCATTTTCATTAATAGCTAATGCCGTTGTTGTATGCTTTGAAAATACAACAACTTGACCGTTTTTTATCCCCGTTTCTGCCAGAAATTCTTGGATTTTCGGTGTAATATCATAGATACTGATATCTGTCGCCGTTTCTAGGTTAATTTCTTTGTGTTTAATCTTCATAAACCCGGTGGCGTTGTCATTAAATAAAAGTTTATCTGCCTACCAAAATTTATTATATATCTTGTTGTTAGACTCGTGACAATTCCCATCCCTGTCAGGATATTCGGGCTAGAATTGTCACCTCACCCCCATTCCTCCCGCCGCCAAAATTGCTATGGCGGGGGACTCCTGCGGTTTTAGTTGATTATTTTTATTTAAGGCTTTGTCGCAGGCTTTGTCGCAGGCTTTGTCGCAGGCTTTGTCGCAGGCTTTGTCGTAGGCTTTGTCGCAGTAGGCTTTGTCGAAGGTTTTGTCGCAGGCTTGGTAGTAGGCTTGGTAGCAGGCTTGGTAGTAGGCTTGGAAGACTCAGCTAAGGCGGCAGAATTTCCCGAAGTGTAAGCAATACCAGAAATTAAGGCTGTAATACTAAGGGTGGTAGCCAAGACAGTCTTACCAAATTGAAATGCCATAATCAAGAAGTCCTATAGGGATTGTAATAGAATTAAAGGAATTGACAGAGAGAGTGATTCCCCTTAGATTGGGGTAACTTTGGTATTAGTTCACCTTCCCGTGAAAGTATCACAGGTCTTTGTGACACTGATGTGTCAAAGATATGAAGATTTTATGTGCCTATTCTTATTGCTCTCTCTCTCTGATTCTCTATGCCTTGTAGGGTAAGACTTTTAGCTGTTTATCAATTCTTCAAAAACTTGTCATCTTTCTGTCATAACCTTGTCATAAAGGTTGTTTAAACTAAAAAGTATCAAAATGAGAAAGTCCTCAAAAATAAGTATATTACGGCTGGTGTTACCTATGTTAATGAACAAATCCCCTTTAGATGAAAGTGCTCCGAATTCAGAAATCTCTGTCAAGTCTTCTTTCTCGAAGCCTATTACTTATTTATCATTAATTTTACTGGGTTCTGGTATTACCGCGTTTGGGAATTACTTTATTAGTCAAAAATTTTCTTCCCCTCTGGTTACTAAAGCGCAAGCTACTATTCCCCAAAGCACGATCGCGAAAGGCGCAAGCGAAGCGATCACGTCTGCTCCTATTCCGGGGACAAATAACCCTAATTTTGTGACTAATGTAGTACAACAAGTTGGCCCGGCTGTGGTGAGAATTGACTCCTCTCGTACTGTGGAAAGTCAATTACCTGAAGAGTTTAATGATCCTTTCTTCCGTCGCTTTTTTGGTGATGCTCCTGTGCCTGATAAACAAGTACAACGGGGATCGGGTTCGGGATTTATTCTTAATGGAGATGGTAGGATTCTTACTAATGCTCATGTGGTGGAAGGGGCTGATTCTGTTACGGTTATACTGAAAGATGGGCGCAAATTTAAGGGCAAAGTTTTGGGAAGCGATCGCGTCACTGATGTCGCAGTTGTCAAGATAGAAGCCGAAAATTTACCCACGGTAAAATTAGGTAATTCTGAAAAATTACAACCCGGAGAATGGGCGATCGCGATCGGTAATCCCTTGGGTTTAGATAATAGCGTCACAATGGGGATTATTAGCGCAACAGGGCGATCGAGTTCTCAAGTTGGAGTACCCGATAAAAGAGTCAATTTTATTCAAACAGATGCCGCGATTAATCCGGGCAATTCTGGGGGACCATTGTTGAATCAACAGGGTGAAGTAATTGGCATGAATACCGCGATTATTCAAGGAGCCCAAGGATTAGGATTTGCCATTCCCATTAATCGTGCCGAACAAATCGCGGAACAATTGATCGCCAAAGGAAAAGTCGAACATCCCTTTTTAGGGATTCAAATGATCGCGTTAACTCCAGAAGTAAAACAAGAGATTAATAGTAATCCCAATAGCGGTTTAAGTATTCTGGAAGATAAGGGAGTATTAATTGTTAAAGTTGTTCCTAATTCTCCCGCAGCCAAAGCAGGTTTACGCGCAGGAGATGTCATTGATAAAATCAATAATCAAGAAGTTAAAGATGCTAATAGTGTGCAGCAAATTGTGGAGTCAAGTCAAGTCGGTAAAACATTACAAGTAAGCGTAAAGCGCAATGGACAAAGTTTAAATTTAGGAGTACAAGCGGGTACTTTTCCTGCTAAAAATTAACCCATGTAAAAACCGGGTTTCTTAAGAAACTCGGTTTCTTTTATGCTGCTTAATCTTCCCCAGAGGGGCGATTCCAGTTAACGTAGGTACTGATGACTAATGATGGCTTCATAAATTTGACTCCTGACGCGATCGCCCCCTTTGCCATTTTCTAATTTAATATCATTCACAAAAAATTCAATCTTAAATTCCGCATATCGTCATTCCCAATAAGAATAAGATTGGTTAAATCTAGCAAATTTTTACTGTGACTTTTTTTAGTTTCTCTATCTTACTTGAAATGACTATAAGAAGACTAATCATGGTTAATACTTTTTATTATAATTTAGATATCTTGGCATTTTCAGCGGTTTCTTAAACCCTTCTTTTAGCCACTTAATTAACTCAATTACATAATCATCTAAGGGGGTTGATTCGGGGGACGTAGTAACTTGGAGAATCTTTTGAATGATGACTGTCTCTAATCCATTATTGGGAAATAAACAGGGCTAGTATCATACCAATTTGCCAGGTAATGACACCGAGAATTGCACTACCCCTCCAGTAAAAAATCCTAGCTCTAATATTTCCACCACCTCAGAGTCTCAGGGTATCAAACCCATAGGTGAAGAAAGTTGTATAAGCACCTAAAAAGCCACTTGTCAGCATCAACCGTGCTTCTGTGGGAAACCCTTTCATCGGAGAAATTAGTGTGACAATAAACCCTATAAGCAGACAGCCAGAAATATTGATAATAAAAGTACCCAGTGGAAATTTATTACCAAAAACTCTGTGACACCAATCCGTTACATAGTAGGGACTTAATGCACCCGGAACCGATCCGATCGCGATCGGGCATATCTCAAGTAAAGTAATATTTGGCAACACTTAACTTAACTCCTTATACAACTATTAATGAGGATTAATAGCAAGAAACTTTCTCATTCCCAAGTAATCGGGAGGAATGACTAGATGGATTTTATCCCTATCATAGATATTTGTCAACCTTTTATCCTAATTTTTTTTTTGAGGAAAATTAAATAGAATTACTTCTGGTTAAACCTACCCATGCGCTCAATATAGAAATTCAACAAATCATCATCAATGACTCACTGATGATATGATATTTAATCTGTCAATAGAGATGAGCGTGGGTGGAATAAGCCTCTGCGTTGATGACATCAATCCGGGTAAACACCCGGTACTCTTCCCAGTTAAAACATATTTTATAAATTAACTCAAAAGGATCTGGAAAATGAAATTTAAAGAATCAGAATGGTTATATCTTGTTTTTAAGATGAAAGGTTCAGTCTTACAAAGTGTTGGTAAACGAGTAGCTTATGTGGGTTTATTTGGTTTTATTATTTCCATACTAGATTATTTAAAATTGCCTGTGGCACGACCGATTTTCGGTACAATTATTCCCAGTATTGTCTTAGGACTATTACTGGTTTTCCGCACTAATACCGCCTATGAAAGATTTTGGGAAGGTCGCAGACTATGGGGCGATTTAGTCAACAATACTCGTAATTTAGCTTGTCAAATTTGGACTATGATGAATGATGTGGAACCGGAAGATCGAATTAATAAAATTGCCACTTTGAGGTTAGTAGAAGCTTTTCCCGTCGCAACTAAGTTATATTTAAGGATGGAACCCATCAATATAGAATTAAAAGAATTGGTCTCTCCTGAGCAATATTTACAACTTCAAATAGTGGCGAACCCTCCCTTAAAAATTGTTTCTTGGATTGCCAGTTATATACAATGGCAGTATCAACGAGGCAATCAAGTTTTCCATTATAGTCATGTGGTTTTTGTCCAATCGAATTTAAAGAGTATGATCGAGTGTTTAGGAAACTGTGAACGTATTTTGAACACCCCTTTACCCTTAGCTTATACCATTCATCTCCGGCAATTATTATTAATTTATTGTCTCTTATTACCCTTTCAATTAGTGGGAGATTTAGGTTGGTCGACGGGTTTATTTTCTGCTTTAATTAGTTTTACCTTATTTGGGATTGAACAAATTGGCTTAGAAATAGAAAATCCTTTTGGTTACGATCCCAATGACTTGCCTCTTGATAATCTTTGCGATATCATCAAAACTGATATTGAAGATTTTATTCTCGCGAATATAGAATGCGAAATACAATTTCAAGATGAGAACAATTAACCAATCATAATAATTACTATTTGTACGATCGAGAATCATAATAATTACTATTTGTACGATCGAGAATCCTTTCTTATACCAAGGCAGAAAAGTACCGTGACATATATAGCCTTTCTCAGAAAGATGAGGTCTAATTTCTTCCCTATTAAGAGTTAAGAAAAACGAGAAAACTCTAACCTCACAAGTCTGAGAATTGTTATAGCAGGGGTTTATTAGGGACACGGCAGTGCCCTGTCCTTACTTTAGCCGAAATTTTCAAAAATCCTATTTATCTCAATTTTTTTGACGATAAAAAAAAATCACAATAAATAGCCATTGGGGACCCATGACAATAAATGTAATAGATAAGAAAGCACATAAAAATGTGTTTTCCCTTAAATTTATAAGCGGGCACCGAGAATCGAACTCGGATCAATAGCTTGGAAGGCTATGGTTTTACCACTAAACTATGCCCGCACACATTTATATATACTAGCAAAGTTTTTCCACAATGGCAACCCCCTGAGCAAAATTTTTTTATCTCGGTTGTAACGTTACTTGCAGACGTAAATCGGAGGCTACTGGTTGACCCTGTGTTTGCGCGGGGTCAAAGTCCCAATTGTTCAACAAAGGGATCACCCAAGTACGATGTTGAGGGGGATTGACTTGTGATACTCCTATCACCTTACCCCGTACATCTATTTGTAACAATACTTCCACGGTAACAGGGGACCCCGGACTCAAGAGACTGGGATCTGGTAACTGAGTTAAGGGTTTTTGCAAAACCTTTGGATGTGCTAACTGATAAGGTATATCGCGTTCCCCTCCGCGGAGATTTCCTAAACTTGCCATCATTCCCAGAGGGCTAGGAGACACGGGAGACGCGCCCGGACTCGGTGGTAAAGAGGGAGGTGCAGGTAAGGGCCCCTCACTAGAGGGACTTGGTTTCGGTGTCGGTGGTGGTGGATAAGGCATTTCACGCACTGGGGGGGTTACACTGGACTCCGGTTGAGGACTTTGACTGGGTGCTGGGCTCGGACTTGGTGAGTTACTCGGACTAGGAGAAGGTTTGGGAGTGTTTGAGGGAGTTGGTTTTGGTGACGGTGTGGGAGTGGGTTTGGGAGTGTTTGAGGGAGTCTGTTTTGGTGAGGGTGTGGGAGAAGGTTTGGGAGTGCTTGAGGGAGAAGGTAGAGGTTTTGGGGACTCCGATTTAGGAGATAAAGGTGTGGGTTGAGGTGAGGGAGCGGGACTTGGACGAAGGAATTTATCATCTTTTACGGGTGTTGGTTTGGGCGATACAGCATTGGTTGGTTTTGTGATTAATGTTGTCTTTTCTTCGGGGGCGACTTTTTCTTCTACGGGGGGAATGACAGGAGAAGACTGATTCTTACTAACAGGAGCAGGAGGTGAAGTGATGCCTGTCTTTTCTGGGACAAGAGGGGATGGGGGTAAGCTCGAAGAGAAAGAAGAGACATTAGTCACCTCGATTAAATCAATACTATTGTCTCGGCTTTTTCCTTGTCCCCAATTGATCCCCAGCCACCATAATATCAAACCATGCAATAACAATGAGAGACTGAACACCCCTAACCAAAATTGGGGGTTTATCTGAGCGCGATCGCGTTTTACCCAACTATTCTTGCTCATTTTCTTTTTCCTATTTTCTCCCTAAATCAGACAAGTGATAGATGATTTTGCCCTTGTATTAAATAACCTACTCAATAATATTTTGCGCGATTTCGCTAAACTAATTTACGACTAATTTGAGGAAGTCTAAATATTTCTCAATTCATGGTAAAGCTAGTGACTGTGAAATATTTATTATCACGAGACTCTGATGTAAATATAGCATTAGAGGGTGCATTAACGAGGAACACTTTGATATAGCATTTTTCAATGAGATGTAAATGCAGGGCTCTGATCCCGTCACAGGCAAGATGCCTGTGCCACAAGTTTTACTTCTGAAAGATCAACACTATATGACAATAGCTAAAAGAAAAATGTGTCGGTGAAGAGTGTTACCAGTGCCGCAATCCCAGCCATCTTTACAACTCTAAGGGCTGGACTTTGTTTATCAGTTAATGCTCCCAAAACTAAAGAAGTTAAGGCAAAAACACATACACCGTTCAATGAATCTGCCCAAGAGATTCGTAAATAGGGATGATCTATATTCAAATAGACGGTTGACTTATTGAATTCAATACTCCAGTTCCACAAAATTGAGGCAATGGCAGTAGCCCCCGCGATCGCGCTCATCGAAGTTCTCGAAGTTTTGATTTTCACTAATTTTAACAACCCAATCACGATCAGCCCATTGAGAATTGACCAGATAAAAATGTATGGTGTCAGGAAGAAAATCGGTGTAGTTAAGAAAGTCATCATCATCTATGCTTATTTATGGCGAAAATCCTATTATTTTACCACAAAAGTAAGTTATTTAACTGTTGTACTTGTCTCTCTGAACTAGCCTAAATAAGGGTTTTGAGTTGCGATCGCGTTTCTTCCTTCTTCCTTTCTAAAATTTTATTAGATCAGCAGATTTAACGGGATACTATCAATTGGCAGAGAGTGAAACTTTATTTCTTAGTTCACCGTTTACGGAGTATATACGTTATGTTTCCAGCACCGTCAACATAAGTGTTTTCATCAAGATAGCGAAAATAGTCTTTCCCTTCTTGGATAAAAGCTTCTTCATCGCGACCAAATTGTCGTCGCTGAAAGCCTGCATTAAAACCAAATCGCTCCGTTGGTTTACCCAGAACCCAAGTCAATCTCTCAAAATTTCCATCCGTGAATGAAATACTAGGCATTCCATCATTGTGAGTGTATTTACTTAAATAATTAAATTCTGCTTCTATAACTGCGATATAGCACTTCTTGGATAGATGAGGTATTCATTTAAACTTGAAACGCTTGAAAACACTTGGTTTTGACCTACTCCATCTTTGTGAGAACCGCTATAGTTTCCGGTCCCTTACCTGTAAGAATTGAGGGTTCATAGCTGAAGAAACCATTAAATTGTCTCCCCCTGAACGAACCAGAAATGACATTTACCACAAAATCATAAGTAATTTTATCTGTTGGGATAACTTTTGGCATACTGTTAACACGAAGATTTACCAATATCAAAGTTGTTAACATGACAAATAATATAATTCCTACAAGTGTTAAGTTCATAGGGTAATGCTCCAGAAGTAATAATGCTAAAATTTTATGTCAAATCGCTCAACTTATCGTAATGCCAGTCTGCCCAAGGATAGCTCTGCGCTTTTACCAGTTTTGGGCAACAACACGCCCTTGTCCCTTCTTCCTAGGTTGGGTTGAGCGACGAAACCCAACCTAGGAAAAATCACTCAAGATATAACGCGATGGGGCCCTTTTCCCTTCTTCCTTCTTCCTTCTTCCTTCAAGTAGAGGGTTCGCGATGTACTAAAAACGTAGAAAAATCATCATCAAATCCCTTTAAATGCAAAGGTTTATACACAGTCATTTCCCCCTCATCCAAAAACGCCGCGACTTCAGGAGAAACCAAAATCGAATTAGGCTCCGCGATTTCCTGTAAGCGAGCCGCAACATTAACACTCGGTCCGATCGCGGTATAATCGGAGCGTAAAACACCGCCAAACATTCCCACGACTGCATAACCTTGATGAATACCACAGCGGAAACGCACGGGAGAAACTCCTGTTTCACCTCCCACAATCCCCTGTTTTGCCCATCGGCTGTTTAATTTATCAAGTGATCTCAACATCTGTCTGGCGGACGCGATCGCTCGTCTTACCTGTTCATCTGGTGCTAATTCTTCGGGTGCTCCAAAGAGAGCCATCACCGCGTCTCCGACAAATTTATCTACTGTACCTCCGTTATCAAAGATAGCTTGAGTCATTTCTCCTAAATACTCGTTTAAAATTTCTGAAATTCCCTCCGCTTGTAAACGATTAGCTAAGACGGTAAAGCCTACAATGTCACTAAAGAGGATAGTAATTAATCTCGGTTCAGGCCGTAAATCCAAGGACAAATCGCCTGTCGCGGCTTTCTTTACCATCGTTGGGGGTAAAAATCGCCTTAAGACTGACTCCGTTAGGTAATTATTTAATTGTTGTACTCGTCTTTCGGTGTCTTTTAAGGCTAATAAGTTGCGGACTTCTGCTAATAATTCTCTATCGTTAAAGGGTTTGGATAGGTACGCGTCTGCCCCTTGTTCTACCCCTTCTATTCGAGTATCTTCATCGGCTTTTGCTGTTAATAAAATGACTGGAATTCCTCGTAATTGTTCTGTTTCTCTTATCATCCGAATTAAGTCTAAACCTGATACTTGAGGCATCATCAAGTCTGTGACGATTAAATCGGGACGATGATTTTTGGCGATTTCAAAACCTTCTAAGGCATTCTTGGCTAATAGGACATTAAAGCCCGAATCGCTAATAATATGGGATACATATCGGCGTAAATCCGGGTTGTCGTCGACGATTAGCACTGTAGGGTATTGAGAACCTAGTATTAAGGATTGGGGCTCGTTGTGTTCTCCATTGTAGTGAGAGTCATTTAAATCCGTTTCTATGTCGGCTAATTCAACCGCGGCTCGTCCTAATTGGAGTTCTGCGGGTACGGCTAAAACCTGTTCTGGGGGTAAATGAGTGGTGCCAAAGTGTAACCAAATTGTAAAGGTTGTACCTTTTTTGTAGGTAGAGTCGACAGATATTTGTCCATGATGGAGTTCCACTAATTCTTTGACTAGGGCTAATCCTAATCCTGTACCTTCGTAGGAACGACTCGCAGAGCCTTCAGCTTGTCGAAAGCGCTCAAATAAGTAGGGTATTTGGTCTTGACGGATGCCGATTCCCGTGTCTTTTACCTGAAGGAGACAATGGGAGCCGATTGATTCTACAGAGAGGGTAATGTTACCTCCGGGGGGGGTAAATTTCACCGCGTTGGAGAGCAAATTATAAATGACTTTATCAAATCTTTCTACGTCTAAAAATAAGGGTGGACAATCTTTGAGGTGAGTTATTAGGGAGATGCCTTTTTTGTCGCAGTAGGGACTAAAGGATTCTATGATGCTGCGACAAAATCCCACCAAATCACAGGGGCGAAAACTAGGCTGCATTCGTCCCGCGTCTAACTTTTGCAAATCCAATAATTGATTGACTAATCGTAATAAACGTCGCGCATTTCGCAATGCGATCGCGGCTTGCTCGTAGGGTAAAGCACTTTTCCGATTGCAGGCGGTTTCTAAAGGACCTAACATTAAAGTTAAAGGCGTGCGAAATTCATGGGAGATATTTTGAAAAAATTCAGTTTTAAGGCGATCGGCTTCTAGGAGTTTTTCCGCTTGTTGACGGGTGGTTTGATAGAGACGTGATTGAAGCACCGCGATCGATGCCTGAGTCGCAACGGCTTGAGCTAACTCTATATCAGAAGTTTGCCAATGACGGGGGGCATGATTTTGACGTAGAGAGATGCTACCAATTATTTTCCCGTCCGAAAGAAGAGGCACAACGAGGAGAGCCCTGGCAGGATTGCGTAGGGCTAATTCGTCTTGATTATATTCTGGATGTTCCAGTAAGTCTGATATCGCGATCGGTTCTTTGGTGTCTAAAACGCTTTGTAATACTGGATTGCCCCGTATCGGTGCGAGGGATTGAGGAAGGGAAGAATGGAGGGGTGAGGGGATTTTTTTCATCGCGGAGGTGGTGTCTCCTTCTTCCCAGTCTCGCACTTCCACTTCGTCAATATTGGCATCGTATAATCCCACACATTGCACATACTCGTCGTCGGCAGTCCAGAGGGAAAGGGCACAACCATCGACTCGAAGCCCTTGACCCAGTTGTTGAGTGATCGCGGCAAATATGCTTTTGGGATCAAGAGTAGAGCGAATGGCTGTAGTGATGGTATTGACCAGTGTTTCCCGTTTCGCGAGGGCTCGGATTTGTTCGTAGGATCGCGCTTGAGATAGGGCTAAGGCCGCTTGATCTGCGACAGTGATAACCAATTGCACTTCATGATCGAGCCATACATGGGGTACGTCGAATTGATGTAATGCCAATACCGCGATTAATTCTAGGCGATAAAATAGCGGGACTATTAAACTGGAGCGGACTCCAGCTTTTTGGTACGCGGCTCGGCGTTGAGCCACTTGCGAATCTGGTGCGCGATCAGCTTCGGAGTTGCCGAGATTATCTTCCCCCGTGTCTAGGATTTTATCTCCCGTCGCGGCATCTTGAACTACTTCCACATCCGTTGTTTCCCAGACCAAAAGAGGCAAGATATCTGGAGTTAATCGCGAGTCTTTTGAATTACTAATTTTAGTCTCATTTCTCTCATAAATAAACCATTCATCAATCATTTGACCCTCTTGAAAGGGACGCAAAAGACAACAACTTACCTCAAACATTTGGCCAACAGTTTCGACGATACGCTGTAACATATCGCGATAATTGGGAGCAGAACGAATTGTGTTAGTAACAGCATAAAGCAAGGATTCCTGACGCAATGCTCGTCGTAATTCCTCAGTCCGAGACTTCAGGACATTATGAGTATCAGTAGCCTGTTTAACAACCGCCTTGAGATCCTCCGCTTCCCAAGGTTTTGTGACATATTTAAAGACCTTACCTGAATTAATAGCTTCAACTAAATCTTCTACATCCGTATAACCAGTCAAAATAATACGAATAGTATCGGGATATTGACTTGCCGTCAGACTCAGGAATTCCGTCCCGCTCATCAAGGGCATCCGCTGATCTGAAATGATGACCGCGACTTCTCCTTCTTCTGCTAATAATTCCAACGCTTCTGGTCCAGAATTAGCCCGCAAGACCTTATAATCTCGGTGAAAGGTACGATAGAGCAAGTCCAGATTATCCGGTTCATCGTCAACAACAAGAATTTTTAATTTACGAATTTGTTGGGGGCTCATGCACCGCTCTCCTGGGACTTGGGGAATGGGACTTGGGGAATGGGACTTCGGGATTAGGGGTTTGGGGAATTTTATAAATTAACAATAGAAAATTTATTACATGAGACAAGCTTTCCTGAAAAAAGTAGATGTTTTCGCGATTCAGACAAAGAGTTTCCAAGGTGCAATGACTTGGAGGATTCCGTATTAACTCTGACGCGGGGAGTCTCTGGGGTGATGCCGTGAAGTTATAGCAGTAGATGACGGATGGATCGCGCTACTATAGAATCCCTGTTGTCTATTTTAACGACAGTTGTCACTATTAGTTACCGATCTGTCTACTGAAAGTCTTGGCACTCAAGGGCTGCCGGGGAAGCTTTTGAACTCCTCTAGGTTGAGAACTGAAAAACGACCCCCCAGTGGGGAATTAAAAGTGTAGTGATTTAGAATACTCGCTGCCAAGTTAACTCTCCGAGGGAAGAATTAAAACGCCAACGTAACAAATTAAGAGCGGATTGATTAATCAGTTTTTCAGAAACTCCAATGGCTTGTCGAGGGGATATTGTCGCCATCGCGATCGCGCTCTCAGGACAACAAATCCCCCATTTCACTAAATTCTGAGCCCCCGCGAACAAAGGCAAAGTAGTACCAGCAAGGGTACTACACTCAATAGGAGTATGATAATCAATTCGTAACCACGCGGTTCCTTTTTTCACCTCAATCTGACGCTCATCCCAAGGATAAAGACCATCAGGCAAACCCAATGGTGCTAAGGCATCACTAACCAAAAAAACACCTTTCTGGTACTGACAAGCCCGTAACAAAATGTCAATAATAGTAGAACAAACGTGTTTACCATCCGCGATTAATCCACAGAAAATATCCCTTTCAACGATCGCGGCTCCCAATAAACCAGGCTCACGATGATGCAAACCAGGCATCGCATTAAAAGCATGAGTAACCATCGTTGCCCCCTGGGCAAAAGCCTCTTGTGCCTGAAGATAGGAAGCCTCTGAGTGCCCTAAACTAACTATTATTCCTAAATCACGCAAATAGGGAATTACTGCACCAGTGCGATCTAACTCTGGAGCTAAAGTAATAACTTTGACTATATCCCCATGTTTTCCCAATACTTTCTTAATATTATCAACTGTCAAAGGCAACAAATATCGAGAAGGATGAGCACCACGTTTCTCCATATTGAGAAAAGGACCCTCTAAATGAACACCCAAAACCTGAGCTTCTTTAGGAGAACAATCACCAGAAAAAGTCTGACGCTGAATAGCAATGAAGTCAGCTATCGTACCGAGAGACTCCTGAATTTTATCCAAAGATGTCGTAACCAACGTGGGGAGAAAACCATCAACCCCCTGTTGCCAAAGAAAATGACAAATTTTCTGCAAAACTTGAGTATGCTTCCTTTGCACATCGGTAAAGGCTAAACCCAAAGCCCCATTGATTTGCAAATCATACCCCCCTAAAGAGAGCCAATCGCCCTCCACATCAACAGCATCTTCCGATAAATCCTGTTGATAAGAGCGATGGGGGACAATTTCCACAACTCGTCCATCGCGAATCAAAATATCCTGGGGATGAGGAGAGCCTGGGATTTTCGCATTGAGAAGATCAAGGGAGACGTGAAAAGGGGGAGTGAGTGTTTCTGTCATGGGTGGGCTTCCAAAAGTTCAAGGTGCGTGCCATATTACTATTTTCACTTGAAAGATTAAAATTGAATGACTCAAGTTTTAATTGGTATCATTATGGGCAGTGATTCCGATCTGCCGACGATGAAAGACGCGATCGAAATCTGTAAGGACTTTGAGGTCCCTTGGGAAGTCCGTATCGTTTCCGCGCACCGCACCCCTCTGGGCATGGTGGAATATGCCCAAACCGCGCACCAACGGGGTATCAAAGTAATTATCGCGGGCGCGGGAGGAGCCGCCCATCTCCCCGGCATGGTAGCATCATTAACGCCTTTACCTGTGATTGGCGTACCTGTACCTACTCGTCATTTGCAAGGGGTTGACTCTCTGTATTCTATTGTACAAATGCCAGGGGGTATTCCGGTGGCTACCGTCAGCATCGGTAATGCTAAAAATGCCGGATTATTAGCTGTACAAATTCTGGCTTCCCATCAGCCTGAATTATTAGAAAAAGTGCAACAATATCGGCAAAGTTTAACTACCTCTGTTATGGCAAAACAAGCCAAACTTGACGAATTGGGTTATGAGGATTATCTCAAAACAATGTAGATAATAGGTAATCGGTAATCGGTAATAGGCATGGCTCTAAGTTATTTATAGTTTAAAATTCCTATTGTTAGGAGAGCATTAAGCATGGTGAAAAGCTGGATGTTCCTCCGACTTTATGTAGTTTAAAGACTTGGTAACTTACCACAAATTACCATTACCTTATCTTAACTTTTTGACGTTTAATTAAGCACATTTTCCTGATCAGATTTTTGCTCATTCTTCAGATACATAGTGTGATACGGCGACTCTGCACGGGGGAGCGGGGCAAGCACTTCTGGATTGCCCATACAATGGTACAAATCATTTTGACACACTATTATGAATATGTAGAAGAGCCAAAAATCCCCCAAGTCTAAATTATTAATAATATCGGGTGATATTTGATTTATGAACAGAGCTTATCCCAGAAAAGAAACCAGGTTTCTGAACTTGCCCGAATCTTACACAGATTGCTATAATAATACTCAAATGATAAAGTTTAATAAATCAAATTTACGGCGATCACTCCTCAAAACTCGTCAATGTTTATACATCGAAGACTGGCAAGAAAAAAGCCAACAAATTTGTCAAGTTTTAGAAAAAACGCCCCAATTTTACCAAGCAAAAACTATTTTAGCCTATTTCAGTTTCCGTGAAGAACCCGATTTAAGTTCTCTGTTTACCAGCCAACATCAATGGGGCTTTTCCCGTTGTGTTGGTAAGTCTCTTTCCTGGCATTTATGGACACCTGAAACTCCCTTACAACAAAACTCCTATGGTATTTGGGAACCGTCACCTGATAGTCCATTATTAAACGTGGATGATGTTGATTTAATTCTGGTTCCCGCGATCGCGTGCGATCAAAAAGGTTATCGTTTAGGGTATGGTGGAGGTTTTTACGATCGCCTCCTCAAAGCCCCAGAATGGCAATCGAAATTAACCATTGGAATCGTCTTTGATTTTGCCTTTTTGCCTTACTTACCCCGCGATCCTTGGGATCAACCTTTACATGGTGTTTGTACGGAAACAGAATTACAAATATTTTAAGAAGTAGGGACACGGCAGTGCCGTGTCCCTACATTAGCTCCCCGATCAAGCAATTATTTCGATAAATTTTTTCAACTTCTAACAGACATTTGGGTAGAGGAGTTTGAGATGGGTATGAGTCCCTAAAAAACTCAGGCGAAGCGGCTATCACAGTGCAAACACCAGAGGAGAACATCAACTTCAATTAGCTTTTGTTTGTATTTCTCAAGATACCGTAAATCAGATGATTTTTTTACAGTTCACCCCCGAACGGATATGAATAAATTATTGCTATTTTTAGTCAAGATAAACCTCCGCAGGATGCTATGGGATGCGCGATCGCGACCTCAAGATGATCTGTTATAATTACCAACAGATCATCTAGCAGATTGGTTGAATCATGTTAATCAAAATAACGGTAAGGTAATGGGATACCAATATTTGATGACATCCTAAGTTTTAGAAAAACCCGGTTTCTTTGAGAAAAGAAAAGGGGTTTCTGGGGTTTACCGCCTTGCCAATAGCCCAAAAATATTATGAAAACGGATCACATTTTTTATCGCATTTTCAAAGACTTACCCCAAACCTTCTTTGAGTTGTGGGGAGAATCACCCGAAATGGTGAAGGATTACCGTTTTGATTCAGTAGAATTGAAACAGACTGCTTTTAGAATTGATGGGGTATTTTTACCCCAAGACTCCGAAAAACCCATTTATTTTACAGAGGTACAATTTCAAAAAGATCCCAAAATTTATCTGCGTTTATTTTCCGAGATTTTTACCTATCTCAGAGACAATGAGCCGGATTTACGGTGGCGTGCTATGATTATCTTCAAGAGTCGTAGCATTGAACCGGCAGCCAGACAAAGAGAGTCTGTTCAACCGTTTTTAGATTCTCCCCTGGTTAAGTGCATCTATTTGAATGAAATAGAAGTCAGTGAAACCACTCCTTTAGGTGTACAAATTATTCAATTAGTTGTCGCCAAGAAGAAACAACTTTTAGAGAGAGTGACTCGGTTAATTGCACAAATCAAACAACAATTTTCCGATGAACCTAGCCGGTTACAATTGTTAAACTTATTGGAAGCTCTTGTTTTAGCAAAGTTACCCCAAATGAGTCGTCAGGAGTTAGAAGCTATGTTTGGTGTAGATGATTTGAGAAAAACTCGGTTTGCACAAGAATTAATTGAAGAGGGGAAATTAGAAGGAAAATTAGAAGGAGAACTTCAAGGAAAATTAAAGGTAATTCCTCAGTTATTGAAGGAAGGATTTTCCGTGGAAAAAATTGCTAATATTCTCCAGATTGAGGTTGAGCAAGTACGACAATTTATCAACAATCTCAATTAAACTTGGTACAGGTGAGAAACCCGGTTTCTTTGGGAACGCGGGTTTCTCATCCCCAAGTAAAACAACAATTTTCCGATGAACCTTCTCGGTTACAATTGTTAAACTTATTAGAAACGATTGTTTTAGCAAAGTTACCCCAAATGAGTCGTCAGGAGTTAGAAGCTATGTTTGGTGTAGATGATTTGAGAAAAACTCGGTTTGCACAAGAATTAATTGAAGAGGGGAAATTAGAAGGAAAATTAAAGGTAATTCCTCAGTTATTGAAGGAAGGATTTTCCGTGGAAAAAATTGCTAATATTCTCCAGCTTGAGCTTGAGCAAGTGCGACAATTTATCAACAATCTCAATTAAACTTGGTACAGGTGAGAAACTGGGTTTCTCATCCCCAAGTTAAACAGCAAAGTTTAAGGAAACGACTAAAGCTATAAATAGCTTATCTCAG
This sequence comes from Microcoleaceae cyanobacterium bin_387, assembly GCA_037440985.1. Lineage (GTDB taxonomy): Bacteria > Cyanobacteriota > Cyanobacteriia > Cyanobacteriales > Microcoleaceae > JBEDKD01. The sequence goes on along the minus strand of JBBITB010000086.1, from coordinate 1,233 downwards.
GCTCCTTTAGTAAATAGGGTTTTTGCTAAAGTAACGGAACAAACAAGGACTAGCTGTTATGAACATTGTAATGATAAAAACTAATCCGTAGGACAACAATGGGTTCGCTCCCGGCTTGATCATCCCGAAACTCCCAAACAAAGAAGTTATAAAATCAACGATGACTGCTGGTAGCCAAATCAGAAAAATTATTTTTTGCTTTCTTTCAAAAATCTCTAAAGTAGTTGCATTGAGACCTATTATTATGCAAGTTGCGATCACAGCCCATGCGAATTGTGGAATATCATTAGAATTGGTAGATAGGCTTCCCAAAGTTCCCAATGGATCGTTATGAGCGATCTTTACTCCCAAAACTCCTACTATTCCAATAAAGGTAGTGTATACGTCACCCATCATACCGATGCTAAATAATAGCATTACAAATCCCTGCATTTTGTTCTCCACTTAAAGTTAACTAATGACGAATCAAGATCACGAAAATTGCCAGCGATATACCCAGGATAAGAGTAATTACCGTTACAATTCCAAATAGTAAATCTGGGTTTAAGCCTCGTTTTTTCTGCTTTTTTCCAGATTTTTGCTCCAGATAGCTTAGGTGAGCAAGTCCGGCCATGAAGTCCTGCCAAAATTTCAAGCTTTCATCTCTAAGAGAGTCAATATGATCTTTATTTACTTCATGGCTTTTTTGCAACAATAATTTTATGAGGTCTTTATATCGACGCAAAAAATTGCGGGAAAAATCCTCATAATTAAATGAATTAGATGAACTATAATACTGCCTGTACCATAGTGAAACTGCAATGTTATGCAATTTTCTCCACTCATTTAAAGTGAAAGTATTACGAACTTCATACGCCCGATCTATTAACCGGGCATCCCTTAAGTATTTCAGGGGAATCGAGAATACTTTTGAGGTCAAAAGTAAAGCTTCCTCGAAGGACTTTGAATCTTCCTCAATTTGTCGCCAGATATCTTTATCCATATCCATTGCTCCAGTCATCAAAAAAGGAGATATTACCACCAACTATCGCTACTGCTAGAGCTACTATCAGATGCGCCACTATCTCCATAATCCCCACTTCCATAATCACTACTTCCATAGTCTGAGTCGCCACTATCGCTACTGCCAGAGTTACTATCAGAGTCGCTACTATCTCCATAATCCCCACTTCCATAATCATTAGACCTCTTGCGAAAGTGCGAACAAAAATGTGATACAATGAAAAATAACTT
>JBBITB010000085.1:0-27197 GCA_037440985.1 Microcoleaceae cyanobacterium bin_387 | reverse complement strand
TGTCAACTGTCAACTGTCAACTGTCAACTGTCAACTGTCAACTTCCTTCTTCCTTATTTTTTTAAACAACGGATAAATTCTAAGGGTAAACCGTCAGTATCAGCAATAAAGGTTACTTCATAAACGCGATCGCCGATCATTTGTTGCATCGGTTTCAAAAGAATTTTTAAAGGTTGATATAGTTGAGGCTCATCTGTAACCGCGTCATCAAAAATTTGTTGTAAGGATTCTAACCATTGAGGCAAATCAGGGGTAATATCAGTTAAATCAAAAGAAAGATGATAATAACCAACATAATGTTCATCACCAAAAGAATCCGGCGCGGGTTTAGGTTCAGGAATTTGGATTAATTCAATTCTGCCATTAAGTCCTTCCATCCAACACGCGAGAGTATAACCCGTGGTAAATCTCTCGCAAACAGTAAAACCAAGTTTTTCATAAAACGCGATCGCGTGATGAATATTAGCAGTCCGAATCGACGCGTGGTGCATAAAATTGGGTAATGGGTAATTGGTAATTGACAGTTGACAGTTGACAGTTGACAGTTGACAGTTGACAGTTGACAATGATCACAATGATCAATTAATTGACTTACGCACTGGAAGGATGGCGTAATTTACACCGTGCGTAAGTCCTATTTTATAACCTTTGAGGAAAAGTCTTGCTGTATAAGCTTTTTGGCGAGTTCTTACATACTAAGTTCGGTAGAACCTAATTATCAACTGTCAACTGTCAACTGTCAACTGTCAACTGTCAACTGTCAACTGTCAACTTCCTTCTTCCTTCTTCCTTCTTCCTTCTTTCTTATTCAAATAAGCGGAAATAAGGATAACGAATAGGGACACCAGGTTCTTTTTCCAAATCAAAATTAATCACTTCCCAACAAGGTTCCACCTCTGGAGCCGGACTAAAATCAACAGGAAGGCCATAAAGTTTAGGTTCACTCTCCTCGGACTCTTCACGCCAAGGGGTACTTCTTTCGAGATAACCACTAATTAACTCTTGATAGCGTTGGGCAATAATGATGCGAGTAGCCCGAAATCCTTGAGAATAAAGTCGATCTAAAGCTTCGTGAATTTCAAAGCGAATACCGTCAGGATGAGTATGCTGACGATACCATTCATTTTCCCACTGTCGCCAATGTCGCCCCGATTGTAAATGCACAAGTTCCCCCGTATTGGGATCTGCCTCAAAAGCCCCATGACGATTACATAGATAACTATCCGTCAGTGTCAGCGCGGGTATGATCTGACGACAGTGAGGACATTGAATTTCTGGGCCAAAAATGGGGTACTGCAAAGCAGAATTGATCATGGACTATCCCATCATAAAGTGATTGAAAGCACTGTCAGCCTTTACCTAAATTATAATCAGGGGTATTAGCCTGTTCTGGCAATGCTGGTAATTTCTTAGAAACTTAACATTAGAAGATGACAAATTTCAATGAACCCCTCTCCATTCCCTCTGTTTATTGGCCGACACCGGATCTGTCAAAGGCCGCGTTTATTGCCCCTAATGCAGTAGTCATGGGGTGGGTACAAGTGGAGGAAGGTGCGAGTATTTGGTATGGCGCGGTTGTCCGAGGGGATGTCGAACGCATTGTCATTGGGAGTTGTACTAATATTCAAGATGGGGCGATTTTACATGGCGATCCGGGGACTGTTACTTATTTAGATGAGTATGTCACCGTTGGTCATCGCGCGGTTATTCATGCGGCTCATATTGAACGAGGTTGTTTAATTGGCATTGGCGCGGTGGTTTTAGATGGTGTCCGAGTAGGGGAAGGTAGTATTATTGGTGCTGGTTCTGTGGTAACAAAGGATATCCCTCCCTTTTCTTTAGTGGTGGGAGTTCCCGCGAAACGCGTACGCGAGATTTCTGAGACAGAGGGCGCGGGTTTGATCGAACACGCTCAAGCCTATGAGAAGTTGGCTTTAGTTCACGCGGGCAAAGCCACGGATACTGGTTTTCCGAAATCTCATTAAGTTCTGTGTCGTGTTTGCCCAATAGCTCAAAATGCGATAAAAATAAATAATGAGAATTATTTAGAAAACTTAATGGGAGGATTTTATGGATCTGCGCTTACTTATCGTCTTGTTGCCCTTGATTTTGGCGGGTGGCTGGGCTGTGTACCAAATTGGCACCATTGCATTGAAACAAGTTCAAAACTTTTTGAATAAGGCTTAATTTAGTCTTGATGTCTGATCCATAAAGCCGACTGTTGCCTGTATTACAGGACAGTCGGCTTCATTGTTTTCAGTATATCTTGGGGATGTTACCGCCAATTTCTGTCAAGACATAGGGGTAAGATGAGCCCACTGGGTGATACAGGAACCGGTGAGAAAGTAGACAAGCATCATCATCGCGGCGGAAATTCCAACTAATGTGCCAGCCAGCATTAAGGATAATTCCTTGTGCGCGATCGCGGATTGGATCAGATGTAAGGACCAGGATACCAGGGCTACGTCGATTATGAGAATAGTGACCAGCATAAGTTACGTTTTGTAACATTTTCTCCATTGTAGCAGGGGATTGAGAAAGGAAAAGATAAGAAGGAAGGGCTTTCCACAAGCAGCATAGGATCACGCGGGTAGGGGAAAACCATTAGTTAAATATTGACCCGGTGGCACGCGATCGCGGTGTTTAATTTTTGAATAAGGTACAAGATTCTGGCTCTAAGAGCGGGTTCAGCTATAAAATATTGGGCGACAGAGGTTTTTCCCAATGGTATAACAACAATGAGGTGAATAGTAGAGTGAAACAGCTACTACTCACCTCATTTGAGTAAAAAAATCATTAATTAATTTGTGCAATTAAAAGGGAGAAACAATCAAATTAACCGGGTTGATTTTGACGACGACGGGCAGCAATCAACCCACCAATACCCAAAGCTAAACCACTCATTGTAAAAGGTTCTGGTACTGCTTCCCCGGCAACTTTGAAATCAGGACCATTGTCACCTTTACTGCCATCGGTACTAATTTGAAGCGCGGTGATCGCCTGACTAACTCCCAAATCCGCGAGACTAATTCCGATAGAACCAACCTTTTGAGCTCCATTAATTTCTGTTGTGTCAATACTGTATCCCGCGTATCCCCACTTCGCCGAATTAAGAACCAAAAGATTACCAACTGTTTGAGTACCATTTAACGCTTGAATGCGAAGGGTACTATTCATTCCCCGTTCCCACAGGAAGATATTACTCACAGCTTGACTAAAGGAGACATTCATCTTAAAAGATCCCTTATCTTCCGTGTCAATAATATTATTTAGATTGTTAGTCCCCAAGAAAGCCGCAACTTCTGTACCCGTTGGATCTTTCACTCCAGAGGTTGCCATCGGAGCACTGGCTTTATCACCTTTATCCGTGCTTGCAGCACCAGTATTGTTGTTATTAACAGTATCACCTGATTTGGCTACAATCGGTGTGTTTTGGAGAATACTAACAGTTTTTACAAAAGCTAAGTCCGTGGCTTTTACGGTTTTATTACCGTATTGAACTCCATTTAACCAAATATCACCCTTGGGATCGTTACCTGTAAATTGAGTGGTGAAGTTGAAACCGGCGGCTTGCGCGGGTGCTTGCAGAGCCATCAGACTCATCGTAGCCAGGATACTTAGTCTGGAAAAAACTTTGGCCTTCATAAGAGAACTCCCTTAATGGATATTGATAAAAGTGTTTCTACTGGAAAGTAGGGATAAGACCCCCCATTGAGATAGTTCTATGATGAGGCATTGATTCTCATGTTGCAATAGATACACAAAAAAATTACACAATCTTCATAAAAAGGGCTCCTTTTGTAAAGTATTTGTGAAGTTCAAGTTGTCCGATTTTTGAGCACTTATCGGGACAAAAGAATAGGATTTTCAGGCGTTTTCAGTCCGATAATGACCATATATTCATCATAATCGCCCATTTATCCTTTTAATAAAACCCCTCTTTATGATTGTTCAAGATTCCGTACCATTGAATCATAGAGTATAAAAATATACTTTTATATCCGTAATCTTACTGAAATTAGAAAAAACCTGGTTTCTGGAAACCAGGTTTTGATATAGCTACCTCGACGGTGTTACAATTAAAAAATGAGTATAATTGCTTAGAAGTCAAATAAACCACTATAACGCTCCTCGGCAAAAGGTTCACCGCGGCGATGATAACCATTACGTTCCCAGAAACCTAATTCTTCATGAGCAAGAAATTCGATTCCGCGTATCCATTTGGCACTTTTCCACGCGTAAAGATGGGGAACGACTAAACGCATCGGGCCGCCATTATCAATGGGTAAAGGTTCCCCAAAAAGGCTATGGGCAAAGAAGTTTTCTTCGCGTAAAAAGTCTTCTAGGGAAATATTTGTAGTGTAGCCTCCATAGCAATGTTGCATAAGATGAAGGGCTTTGGGATCGATATCAATATATTTGATAAAATCGGTTACTTTTATTCCTGTCCATTTCACATCTAATTTTGACCAATGGGTAACACAGTGAAAATCAATGGTGAAATTGGATTGGGGCATTGTCATGAAATCTTGCCAAGTAAAGGTTTTTTCTTCTTTGACTAAACCCCAGATTTTAAATTCCCATTCCTGTTGACTGATTTGTGGTGTATCCCCATAAGTCATAATGGGAAAACCATTGGTTAAATATTGACCCGGTGGCACGCGATCGCGGTTTTCTGGTTCCGGTTTACGAAAAAATTTACCTAGCATTTTCTTCTCAATTCCTTCCTAAGTTATTTACTGCTATTTTAGATGATCTCGCTGAGGGATTAACTGTGATTTTTCTGTTTTTTTTACCGACAATTTTCCACGGGAAGTGCTTACCCCAAAGATGATTAAATGGGTAAACGATTGATATCTTCATTAGAGCCAATAACAACCATCGGTGTACCTTTTTTCATACGTTGAGAGGGAAGAGGATTAATGACAAATTTATGATCTTGACTGACAGCAATTACATTTAAACCATAGCGGTTACGGAGTTCTAATTCCGCGATACTTTTACCATCGAATTTTTCGGGTACAATTATTTCCACAATAGTGTGTTCTGGATCTAATTCAAATCTTTCTAAAATACTTGGTTTTGTCAACGATCGCGCTAATTCACAACCCATTTCACGCTCAGGGAAAACCACATGATCCGCCCCGACTTTTTTTAATAATTTTAAATGGGTTTCTGAGGAAGCTTTGGCGACAACATGAGGAACTCCCCCTTCTTTTAGATTAAGAGTAGTAGTAATGCTTTCGGCGAGAAAAGTACCAATGGCAACAATAACGGTATCAAATTCAAAAATACCGGCTTCTTTTAAACTAGAATATTCAGTTGAGTCTAGTTGCAGTGCATGGGAAACAACTTCATCCATCAAGACTTGATTCACTCTTTTTTCATCGGTATCAACTCCTAATACTTCATAACCTAAATTATGTAGTGTTTCACAAACAGCACTGCCAAAGCGTCCTAAACCAATAATAGCAAACTGTTTTTTTACGGACACTCGTAAGCTACGAAAAAAATTTAACGATGCTAAATTCATAAAATTCTCAGCACTAAAGTAGTGCAGCCTCCGTTCTATTTTTGACTAAAATTGTCTCTGTATAGTTGATCAGATTGAGTGAGATTATCCCACTAAGAGATTGCCCTCTGGATACTTAATAAACCGGGGTTTAGGATCGCCGATGATGGCACTCATTAGTAATAATACACCCACGCGACCGATATACATAGTGGCAATAATGACTAATTTACTCGCGGCTGATAGTTTCGCGGTAATACCTGTGGAAAGTCCGACGGTAGCAAAAGCCGAAATAGATTCAAAGAGGATTTTCAAAAATTCGAGCTCTGGATTAAATAGTTCCACTAACATCGCAGAAATAACGACAACTGTTGCCGAGCCAAAAATCACAGCAATAGTCTTTAAAATCAGGAAAAAAGGAATTTGACGCTGAAAAGAATAAACGTTTTCTCTCCCTTCTAAAATTGACTTTGTTGTCGTCAATAAAAGGAAAAATGTCGTCGTTTTAATGCCGCCTCCTGTACTCCCTGGGCTGGCACCAATAAACATTAATATCATGGTGATAAATAATCCGACTTCTGTCATTTTACCAATATCAATGGTATTAAATCCGGCTGTTCGTGGGGTGACGGATTGAAACCACGCGGCCATGATTTGGTTCCCGAAACTGAGGGGGGCTAAGGTATCAGGATTCTGGTATTCTGTGAAAAAATACGCGATCGTTCCTACTCCAAGTAACGCGATCGTTGTCGTGGTGACAATCTTAAAATTGAGAGAAAATACGACACAAGTGGAATGTCGAGAGACGCGATCGCGTATCCAGAGATAAAACTCCATGATTACCTGATAACCAATACCGCCAAAAATAATTAATGCAGTGACAACAAAATTAACTAATGGCGATTTAACAAAACCCATTAAATTATCTGAATAAATACTAAATCCGGCATTATTAAAAGAATTAATACTATGAAAAATTGCCGACCAAAGTCCATCATAAAAACCGTATTTAGGCACAAATACTAGCATTAATAAAAAAATACCAGTCAATTCAAAAAGTGCCGTCGTCGCTAAAATAGATTTCACTAATTCCGAAACTCCCGCCATGCCCTGTTTATCTAAAGATTGTTGAATGGCAATTTTATCTTTTAACCTAAATTTACGCCCTAAGACAATCAAAAGAAATGAGGTCGCAGTCATATATCCTAAGCCCCCTAACTGCACTAATATCACGAGAAAAAATTGCCCCCAAAACGAATAATATTGACCCACATCGACGACGGATAAACCTGTAACACAAACCGCGGAAGTCGTGGTAAAAAGCGCAGTAATGGGATCACTCCATGTGCCATTACTGGTAGAGATGGGAAGCAAGAGCAGAAAAGTGCCTACTAAGATGATGCCCAAAAAGCCGAGACAAATAGTTCGAGAGACAGTCATATTAATTTTTTATTTGCTATTTAAGATTGGGTCTTTGAGAAGATAGCTTAGATAATTTACGATTGCTCATCCATCATAAAAATATATACTTTTTCGGGGTAAATTTGTCAAGAGGAGAACCAAATAAAAAAAAATAACTAATCGGGTATAATAAAAGATAGGCTGAAACTAACGTGATAAGAAAAAGCTGATGAGTGCAACACTTTACGAGCAAATTCGACAATTTTATGATGCTTCTACCGGTTTATGGGAGCAGGTATGGGGCGAACATCTCCATCATGGTTACTATGGTGCTAATGGTACTCTTAAAATAGACCGTCGTCAAGCTCAAATTGACTTAATTGAACAATTATTAAAATGGGGGCTTCCCGCTAATTTTACTATTGTCAATAAGACTCCTAATATCCTTGATATGGGCTGTGGCATTGGGGGAAGTTCTCTCTATTTAGCGGAAAAATTTCAGGCAAAAGTTACAGGAATTACCTTAAGTCCTGTCCAAGCAAAAAGGGCGACGGAACGGGCAAAAGACGCGGGGTTAGAAAATTCAGTTAATTTTCTCGTAGCTGACGCGTTAAATACAGGTTTTGCCGATGATTCTTTTGATTTATTATGGTCATTAGAAAGTGCCGAACATTTTCCAGATAAGCGTAAATTTTTGCAAGAGGCTTATCGAATTTTGAAACCGGGTGGAACTTTACTAATGGCGACTTGGTGTCATCGTCCTCTGGATGAGAAAGAGGGACAATTAACGGATGATGAACGTCGTCATTTAGCAGAAATTTATCGAATTTATGCTTTACCTTATGTCATTTCTTTACCGGAATATGAAGCCTTTGCCCGTCGTTGTGATTTTATTAATATTGATACAATAGATTGGTCAAAAGCGGTGGCGCCTTTTTGGGATATTGTCATAGATTCGGCCTTTAATCCCAGTGTGATTTTAGGTATATTAATGAGTGGATGGCAAACTATTGAAGGTGCTCTTTCTTTAGGGTTAATGAGTCGTGGTTATCAGCGTGGTTTAATTCGTTATGGGCTACTGCGTGCTCAGAAATCTGCTCGTAACTAATCCGATTGTTATGGCTGCTAATTACTGCCTTGATCATCTTTTAATAGATATCTTCTAAAAATGGGGGAATGGCAGGCAGGATAGCTACCCTACAGTAGTTTATTGAGATGTTTAATGTTTTCAACAATACACGGTGTTTTCTCCTCATATGAGTAATCTGAACCTAGAAAAATCAGGAAATTTGCCGAAATTCAATCAAATTTCTGCCCTCTGGAAATTCTCTCGCCCTCATACAATTATTGGTACAAGTTTGAGTGTCTGCGGATTGGCTTTAATGGCATTTGCACTGACAAAACCTCATCAAATATTCTCCCTAAATACCTATTTATTAGGTGTTTTTATCAGTTGGTGTGCGTGTATTTGTGGTAATATCTATATTGTGGGACTCAATCAATTAGAAGACGTGCAAATTGATTTGATTAATAAACCCCATCTTCCCTTAGCTTCGGGGGAATTTTCACAGAGGCAGGGTCAATTTATTGTCGGGATTACAGGAGTTATCGCGATCGTCTTGGCGCTATTAGGTGGCCCTTTTTTGTTGGGTGTTGTCGGTATTAGTTTATTATTAGGTACAGCTTATTCTTTACCGCCTATTCGTTTAAAACGTTTTCCCTTTTGGGCGGCTTTTTGTATTTTTACCGTGCGAGGAGTTATTGTCAATTTAGGATTGTTTTTACATTTTCAATGGCTTTTACAATTCCAGGGGAAAACATGGGGGTTATTGCCTGAGATAATTATCTCTAATTCTTCCTTGCCCCTTCTGCCTTTAGAAATATGGGTTTTAACTTTGTTTGTGTTGGGGTTTACCTTGACGATCGCGCTTTTGAAAGATATTCCCGATATTGAAGGAGATCGGACTTATAATATCAACACTTTCACGGTGAGACTCGGTGGCAAAACCGTGTTTAATTTTTCCTTAATTGTGCTCACCATTTGTTATCTAGGAATCACAATCGCGGGAGTTTTTCTCTTGCCGTCGGTTAATCGGGTAATGTTAGCAAGTTCTCATTTATTACTGATGGGATTTATGTTAGGGAAAAGTCAAGGGGTAGAGATGGAAGATAAAAGCGCGATCGCGACATTTTATCAATTCATCTGGAAACTATTTTTTCTGGAATATATCATTTTTCCGATTACCTGTTTGTGATAAGGGGAAAGAAACCCGGTTTCTGATCTGATCCTTGGTAAAGAAACCCGGTTTCTGAGATAATCCTCTCAGAATCACAATTTGGGGTAAAGAAACCGGTTTTCTGATATGATATTCTGAGAGTAAATCACAATTTGGGGTAAAGAAACCGGGTTTCTGCGTAATCGCGTAACTATTTTAAGATGAGGAAAATTAATGTTATGAAAAAAAAATCTTCTCGCCCATCATCTCTCCCAACTTCTACCACCTCTCAAAGTAATCTTTCTCCCACTTCTCAGGAGAATTTACTAGAGCAAGCCGAGCAATTATTTCAACAGGGAAATAATTTCCTACAACAGGGTAATTGGGAAAACGCGATCGCGTCTTATCAGGAAGTCATAGCCGTTAATTCAAACCATTGTGAAGTTTATAATAATTTAGGGACTATTTTACAACAACAAGGTAAAATTGAAGATGCAATTTTTCATTATCAACAAGCCATTACAATCAAACCGAATAATGTTCAAGCCTTAAATAATCTTGGGAATCTTTATCAAGAAAAAGGTCTATTAGCCCAAGCTATTAATCATTATCAAGAAGCCATTACTCTTCAACCAGATTTTTTAGAAGTCCGATTAAACTTAGCGCAAGCTTTTTTAACCCTTGGAGACAAAGACAGCGCGATCGCGTGTTATCAAGAAATTCTCAAGATTAATCCGAATCAGATATCAGTTTATAATAATCTCGGTATTCTTATCCATGAAAAGGGTAATTTTACCGAGGCGATCGCGCTCTATCAAAAAGCATTAACTCTCAAACCAGACTATGTAGAAGCCTGGAATAATCTAGGGAACAGTCTTCAAGAATCAGGTCAAATTGACGAAGCTATTTCTGCCTATCAAAAAGCCCTTATGATTAATCCTAATTTTGCCCAATCTTATTTTAATTGTGGTAATGCTTGGATGACAAAAGAGAATTTAGAAACAGCAGAAAAATATTATAGAAAAGCGATTGAATTGCAACCCGATTATGCCGAAGCCTTAGGACATTTAGGAATTTTAAAGCAAAAACAAGGTCAATTATCCGAAGCTTTAATTTGTTTGAATAAAGCCTTAGATATCAATCCTAATTTCGTAGAACTTCTCAATAATTTAGGCATTGCTTTAGAACAAAATGGACAAGTTGAAAACGCGATCGCGTGTTATGAAAAAGCGATTAAGATCAAACCTGATTTTCTAGCCGCGTTCAATAATTTAGGAAATTCTTTACAAAAACAACTATTATTTCAAAACGCGATTACCATTTATCAACAAGCCATAGATCAAAATCCTAATTTTGCTGAAGCCATTAATAATCTCGGTCATGCTTTGCAAGAAATTGGTCAACTGGAAGACGCGATCGCGTCTTATGAAAAAGCCATTACAATCAAACCAGATTATGCAGATGCTCATTTGAATTTTTCCCTATCATTATTATTAAGAGGCGATCTCATTCAAGGGTTTAGAGAATACGAGTGGCGTTGGGAAGTCAGAAAACATGAAAGTCGCAATTATTATCAACCAAAATGGGATGGATATAACTTACAAGGAAAGACAATTTTTCTCCATTTAGAACAAGGCTTAGGGGATATGATTCAATTTATTCGTTATATTCCCCTTGTTAAAGAAAAAGGCGGTCGAATTATTGTCGAATGTTATCCCCATTTATTAAAGTTATTTTCTCAAATTTCAGGGATTGAACAATGGGTGATTTATGGGGGACAAATTCCACATTTTGATGTTTACGCGTCCCTAATGAGTTTACCTCATATATTAGGTACAACTTTAGCAAATATTCCCGCGCCTATTCCCTATTTAAGAGGTGATATTTTTACTTCATCTTTTATTTTTCCCTCCTCATCATTACTCAAAGTTGGTATAGTTTGGTCCGGTAGTGTTGCCCATAATAAAAATTATCAACGCTCCTGCGCCTTAACCAAATTTACTCAACTTTTGGATATTGCCCAAGTGTCTTTCTATTCTCTTCAAAAAGAAGTGTCAGAAGGCGATCGCGCTCTTTTACATCAAACAAATATTCAAGATTTAAGTCAATATTTAGGAGACTTTACCGATACAGCCGCGATTATTTCTCAATTAGATTTAGTCATTACAGTAGATACATCCGTCGCCCATTTAGCAGGAGCAATCGGTAAACCCGTCTGGTTATTATTATCCTATATTCCCGATTGGCGATGGTTATTAGAAAGAGAAGATAGCCCTTGGTATCCCACCATGAAACTGTTTCGCCAACCCAGTTTAGGAGATTGGGATAGTGTTTTTCATAAGCTAAAAACCTCTTTACAAACCTTAAGTCAAAATCCCGAAAGCCTGGTTTCGCGTCAACTCTTACCTGAGAGCACACAATTGCATCAAGAAACCAACTTTCCGCCTAAATCCTCTAATCAAAATTTACCTATAGATATGTCCCCAGTCAAAGGATTAGGGATTAGTTGGCCAATTAGTGTCAATAATGGCTGGGGAATTTATGGTATGAATTTAGCATTACAACTGCAAAAAAAACCTAATTGGGAAGTCGCACTTTTAGCACCTTCTGTAATTAATTCCGGGGAGCTAAATCCTCTCCATGAATTTTTATTACGTCCTTTATTGGCACAAGAAAATCACTTTAAACAATTATTAGCCAATAATCCCAATAGTTCAATCACCTGTAATTTTACCATTCTTCACGCCCTTGGTAATAATTTTTCCACTTCCGCGTTAAAAGAGAGAGTAACCAGCGATAGAAAAATCGGAGTAATCTTTTTGGAAGATACAAAATTAACAAAAAACGCCTTAAAACAAGCTGAACAGTATTCATTAATAATAGCCGGTTCTCAATGGAATGCAGAACTCCTGAAAAGTTACGGCTTGACTAATATTAAAATGGTGCATCAAGGCATTGATCAGACAATTTTTCATCCCGCACCTAAGTCGAACTTCTTTCGCGATCGCTTTGTGATATTTTCTGGTGGCAAATTAGAATATCGCAAAGGACAAGATATAATCATCGCGGCATTTAAAAAATTTCACGCCCGTCATCCCGACTCATTATTAATAGTAGCATGGCATAACTTTTGGCCCGAATTTATGCAAGGAATAGAACAAACAGGAAATGTCATAGGATTACCGAGACTCAACCCCAATAGAAAATTAGAAATTAGTGAATGGTTAATCGCGAATGGATTACCCTCTAATGCCTTTATTGATATTGGTTTAATGCCTAATCATCTCTGTGGACAAATCATCAGAGAAGCCGATATCGCGGTTTTTACCAATCGTTGTGAAGGGGGGACAAATTTAGTCGCGATGGAAGTAATGGCTTGTGGCATTCCCACAATTTTATCCGCGAATACAGGCCATTTAGACTTAATTCAAAATAGTCATTGCTATCCCTTACGCCTGCAAAAAAAGGTAAAATCTACTCCATTGTTTCAGGGTGTTGAAGGATGGGGAGAATCTAATGTTGAGGAAGTTTTAGAAACCTTAGAAAGGGTTTATCATAACCGAGAGGAAGCCCAAAACCGAGGTGAATATGCCGCAAAATTTATGGAAAATTGGACATGGGAAAAACAAACCCAAAGATTTTTAGATACTATTGATTTCAACGGGTAAAATCCCCGACATTTCGGAGAAAGAAACCCGGTTTCTTAGTCAAAATTGATAATTATTTAGTCATACAAGAGAGAGAAGCCTGCTTTATATGCTACAATTAATACCGAGATATACCTAATAGAAGATGAGAAAACCCTCTTGGCTCTTCCTCAGTGTTCTCTGTGTCCTCTGTGGTTCATAAAAAAGTCTAGTTATCTACTAACAAAAGAGCGATCAAACGGGTTTCTCAATGTGTCAGCATCTTTCCCCTGTGTATTTTCCGAATTAATACTTTATTAATACTTTTTTCCTGATGATTTTTGAAATATGGCAAAATTTTTTTCAGTCATTATTCCCGTTTATAACTGCGAAAACTACACGATCGCGACATTAAAGAGCATTGAAAAATCCCTAGACTATTTTTATCGAAATAATCCATTAGCCTCTGAATTTGAAGCCGAAGTCATTATTGTTAATGATCATTCAACAGATAATACTTTAAGTTTAGTTGATAACTTTGTCCGATATAAAAAATATTATACAGTCCTGAATCATTGCAGTAATTTTGGGGCTGCAACCGCGAGAAATACAGGTGTAAAACTATCTCAAGGAGAGTTCTTATTTTTTTGCGATGGTGATGATTTATTCTTAGAACATCATATTGATTATTGTTTAAGAGTATTTCAGGATATCGAGAATAAATCACCAGAAAAATTACTAGGCGCGGTGAAAACAAAAATGAAAATCCCCGGAGATATTCACCCCCAATGGAAAGTAAGTATCGAACACTGTAGCCCGATTAATTTATGTGTGCGAAGACAATGCCATGAATTTTTAGAGGGTTTTCCCGAACACTTTGTTTATAAACATATTGGTGGCGAAGATTGTGCTTATAATAGTTGGTTAAATCATTTTTTTCCCGTGGCTACAATTAATGTAGAAACCGTTGAATATGTATTGCGTAGCGGCAATAGTTTAGATCGACAATTACCCAAATTTCAAAGACCTCCGGGTACATATCAAGAAGAACCTTCTGCTAAGGAAAAACTTTGGCGATCTTTAGCTAATCAAGTACAAGAATCTCATTTTTCCTATCTTCAGGAAAAACAAAAACGAGTTTATATCAATCCCGAAAAGTTCATCGAGGGTTAAAACCCCTGCCTCAGAGCTAAAGTCCTCTCAAGAGAACTTTAGCTTTGAGACTCTGACTTAAGTCAGAGGCGGATTGGTAAATTACAGCAGTTTCCTCTGCTATGCAGTACATCTTGATCCCCCTAAATCCCCCTTAAGAAGGCAGGGCTGCGTCATTCTAAATTTTTCCAACTGCTCAAACCCTGAGCTAGTAAGGATTTTGGGCTCTATTTCCACATGAAATATTAATTGTGCCTAAATAGGTCTTATTTTCCTTATATTCCAATGTGTTTAGCCCCTAACAATTGCATTTTTATCTTGAGAATGACGCAGCCCTGCCTTAAGAAGGGGGACTTTGTCCCCCCCTTGGGAAGGGGGGCTAGGGGGGATCTAACGTACCTCATAATATCGAAAAGTGCTGTATTGGTTGATAGAAAAAACCCGGTTTCTTGGAGAAACCGGGTTTTTGTTGACCTTAAAGAGCAAGAATTACACGATCGCGGCGACTTTCACATCACTATGAATCAACAAATCTTGTAACTCTTCGGAGTCAACAGTTTCCTTATCAATTAACATTTGTGCTAACTTATCGAGAACCGGACGGTGACTGACTAAAACATCCTTAGCACGTCGATAAGCTTCATCGACTAACTCACGAACTTCTCCATCAATCATAGACGCGGTTTCTTCGGAAAAATCCCGCTCCGTCATGATATCGCGACCCATAAACATATTGCCATTTTGACGGCCTAACGCGACAGGACCTAAGCGCTCGCTCATCCCAAATCGTGTAATCATTTGACGGGCAACTCGCGCCACCTGTTGCAAATCATTAGAAGCACCAGTCGTCACTTCTTCTTCACCAAAAATAATCTCTTCCGCGATGCGACCACCTAAGGCGACAGCCATCTGATTTTGCAGATAAGAACGACTGTAAAGACCAGAATCCATACGATCTTCGGAAGGGGTAAACCAAGTTAAACCACCCGCACGACCGCGAGGAATAATACTAATCTTTTGAACAGGATCATAATCAGGCATTAAAGCTCCGACTAACGCGTGACCCGCTTCATGATAGGCTACTAAGGTTTTGCGCTTTTCACTCATTACCCGGTCTTTCTTCTCAGGGCCCGCTAATACGCGATCGATCGCGTCATTAACCTCATCCATCGAAATTTCCGTTAAATTACGACGAGCCGCCAAAATTGCCGCCTCATTTAAGAGATTAGACAAATCCGCGCCGGTAAAGCCCGGAGTACGACGGGCAATTTTTTCCAAGTCCACATCCTTCGAGAGACTTTTGCCACGAGCATGAACATTGAGAATTTCCAAACGTCCCGCGTAGTCAGGGCGATCAACCACAACTTGACGATCAAAACGACCCGGACGCAATAACGCGGAATCCAAAACATCAGGACGGTTAGTAGCCGCAATAATAATGATGCCCGTATTCCCTTCAAACCCGTCCATTTCCGTTAATAACTGGTTAAGGGTTTGTTCCCGTTCATCATTACCGCCCCCTAAACCCGCGCCCCGTTGACGACCCACCGCGTCAATTTCATCAATAAAGACAATACAAGGAGCATTCGTCTTCGCTTGTTCAAACAGATCGCGGACACGGGACGCGCCCACCCCCACGAACATTTCCACAAACTCAGAACCGGAGATAGAGAAGAAGGGTACACCCGCTTCACCCGCGACAGCTTTCGCGAGAAGAGTTTTACCCGTACCTGGGGGTCCCACTAATAACACACCCTTGGGAATTTTGGCACCAATCGCGGTAAAGCGATCGGCATTTTTTAAGAAGTCAACAACTTCCGCTAATTCTAATTTGGCTTGTTCAATACCCGCGACATCACCAAAAGTGACTTGAGTTTGGGGTTCCATTTGCACACGAGCCTTGGACTTGCCAAAGTTCATCGCCTGATTTCCGGGGCCATTTTGGGCTCGCCGCAGCAGGAAGAACAAACCGACTAATACTAAAATAGGTAAGACCAGACTACTCATAGCCTTGATCCAGAAGCCGTCTTCATTTTGGGGAAAAACGGAAATATCAACACCGTTTTTCGTCAAGATATCAATCAGGCCTGGGTCATTGGGTAAATTAACAATCACCTTGGAACCATCCGCGGCTGTGACCAAAGCCTTGCTACGGTCAGCGCTGAGGCTCACCTTGTCCACCCGTTTGCTTTCTACTTCCTGAACGAAGTAACTATATTTCCACTGCTCCCGACTAGGGGGTTGTTTGTCAAAAAAGGCGGTTGCTATAGCTATGACAACGATCGCAAGCAGGGCGTAAAGTCCTGCATTTCTCCACCGCTTGTTGTTCACTGGGGTCATTCCTCCTATCTGTTAAGTCCCTGGATCTTGGGTCTTTCTCTGTTTTGTTAATTTATTTTAACTTACTTTCATATTGTAGCTACTTTTATGCTTTTGACTAGGCTTTCTCCCTGATTTCTCGTCGGGGACGATAATCTTTATCATATTTAATCATTTTTGTCAAGCATTTAGAGAAAAAAGTAGAGAGGGCTTACGCAAAGAAACCCGGTTTCTACGACAAATCTTGGGTTTTGCCGCGAAGTATCTACTCAAACACCGGGCACCGAGGGTGGTAAGTCATGAAATAGAGACCAATTATCCTCTATTCTATAAAGGTGCTTTTCGGTTAAACTGAAGGGAGCATAACTAAATGAATCAATCAATGATATTAACAACTATGTTAAACTCTGAAGATACTTTTATTTTTCAAGGTCAGATACTTCCTTATAACCGAAAGCCTCATAATAATATTCCTCCTTCCGAGAGAGCCATTGAAATTCCCATCGCGTTGCAGTTTCTCTCTTCTTTCGTAGGTAAAAAAACCATACTGGAAGTTGGCAATGTTTTGAGTTATTATCAAGACCTGTTTCCCGACAATATATTTATAAAAAATAGACGTATTATTGATAAATATGAAGTTATTGATGGAGTAGAAAATATTGATTTAATGGAACTTCCCTCGACGGAAAAATATGAAGTCATTGTTTCCATTTCTACAGTAGAACATATCGGACAATCGACGGAACCTAATCAGACTTACGGTGAAGAGATCCAACGCAGAGATATGGAAGCACCTCTGAAGGCGATCTCCAAAATTTATGAATTACTCGACGAAAACGGTAAAGCCTTAATTACAGTACCCTTTGGTCGTCTTATTGATTATAAATGGTTACTCCAATTCAGTCAAGAATACTTAGAAATTCTGACGAAAAAATATCAAATTCCCCCAGACGCGATCCAAACCACCTATTTTAAAGTGCTAGAAGTGGACGCGGATTCAACTCCTCCCCGTTCCCTCTGGGTGGAAGCCAAACACGAAGATGTCAAAAATTCTCTCTATAATGTTCCTTTTCTTTTCGCCAACGCGATCGCGGTAATTGAATTGAAAAAAGTGTCACTGCAAATCACCCCGTTAGAAGGTGAAAAATATCCATTATCCACTCCACAAAAAACTCTAAACCTAAATTTAGAAAAAGGAACAGAAACAACCCTTATGATTACTAATAAACTCTGCGTTTATCGAGACTTTGAAACGGACTATTATCAGTCATGGATTACTAAATTGAAACAACCTAAAACAATTCATCGTAAATATTGGGAATGGGTGGTAATGTGTCAAGCTTTATCAGAAAGAGGTTATTTAAACCCAGGTAAAAAAGGATTAGGTTTTGCGGTAGGAAATGAACCTTTACCCGCGACTTTTGCGTCTTTGGGTTGTGAAATTGTCGCCACTGATCAGGGGGAGGATGCTCCAGAAGCTCAGGATCATTGGGGAAAATCAGATCAACTTTGTCGGGGAAAAACTGCTTTGAATGAATTAGGAATTTGTCCCCCAGAGATATTTGAGAAAAAAGTCAACTTTTGTCCCGTTGATATGAATAATATCCCCCCCCATTTAAAACGGGGAGAATTTGATTTTATTTGGTCTTCTTGTGCCTTTGAACATATTGGCTCTATTGAGCATGGTTTAAGATTTGTCAAGGAATCAATGAAATGTGTTAAACCCGGAGGATTAGCAATTCATACGACTGAGTTCAACTGTTCATCAAATCAGGGAACAATTAATACTTATAATTTAGTTTTCTTTAGACTCAGAGATATTCAAAGGCTAATTAAAGAGTTAGAATTAGAGGGCTATCGCGTCCATCCTATCGACTATTACTTAGGAGATAATGACTACGATCTTCAACCGATGAGAGAACCCCATAATCCCCCCGCGCCCCATCTGAAACTCCAAGTCGGACCCTATATCGCGACTTCCTTATTATTAATGATTGAAAAACCCATTAATTATGAGGAAAAACCTTCTCTTCCTGTTTATGATAGCAGTCAAAGTCAGAGTAGTTCAATTAAAATAATATATGATCTTTCTGTTTTAGGTTTTGGTCACTACGATCCACGTTCTCGCACAGGTGTAGCAAGAGTAATAGAAAATATTGCTATTGGGTTAGTATCAGCCCCGGAATTTGATTTATCTTTTTGTGGAACTCGTTCATTATTTGCCGCGAATGCTTGTTTAGATTATTTAGAAACACAACCCAAATTTCATGGAATAGCATTCCATCACTCCAGCCTTCTGAAGATATTATATCATCAAGTAAGGGAAATTTATCACCTTACAGAAACTCCCGAAAAAATGGCAAATAAGATCACTCTTAATGCTTCGGAAAAACATCTAATACAACATATCAAAAAATCCCTCAGTTACTCCCTGAATTTATTTACCGAAGCCCCCAGTTTAATCGAGGAAGAAATTTTGCAACAATCCGATATATTCCATGCCACATTCTTTTCAGTCCCCCCCCAGATCAGAAACTTTAAAAAACTAAAAGTGTTTGCGACAATATATGATTTAATTCCCATCATTCTCTCCCACTTATTTAAGGAGAAAAACGATGCAGATTATCAGAGAATGTTACTATCATTACAGAGTCTAAGACCTGATGATTACATTCTCTGCATTTCTCACGCAACCAGAGAGGATCTTCTCAATCATGTTAAACTTGATCCGGCGCGAGTATTTGTCACCCATTTGGCGGCGAATCCTCAAATGTTTTACCCTTGTTATGATCAAGAAAAGATGACAAAAGTGAGGAAAAAATACGGTATTCCCAATGGACCCTATCTTTTGGGAGTTAGCACCTTAGAGCCTCGAAAAAATCTCGATCTTGTCATTCGCAGTTTTGCTCATGTTGTGCAACAAGAAAAACTCCAAGATATTAACTTAGTGCTTGTTGGACCAAAAGGTTGGGAGTATAATAAAATCTTTGAGGAAGTAGCAAATTTTGGCATAGCAAAAGAACGGATTATCATTACAGGTTATGTAGCCGATGAAGACTTAGCCCCCTTATATAGTGGTGCTTTAGTTTTCATTTATCCATCCTTATATGAAGGATTTGGTTTACCTCCCTTAGAAGCCATGCAATGCGGAGTTCCCGTTATTACTTCTAATAATTCCTCACTCCCTGAAGTCGTTGGGGATGCAGGAATCATGCTCGATCCGAAGGATGAAACCGGAGTATGTCAAAACATTTTAAAACTCTATTACTCCCAATCCTTACGACAAGAAATGTCCGCAAAATCTTTACAACAAGCACAAAAATTTACATGGGAAAAGTGTACTCAAGAAACTATTGCGGCTTACAAAATTGCCTTATCGAGCTAAAAAAATAGACCCCCAAAGAATAAGTCAAAAACATTATGTTAAACTCACGATTAAACCCTATCAACGTAATTTATGATATCTCAGTCCTAGGACAAGGACACCTCCATCAGCGAGCGCGCACAGGAGTTTTCCGAGTCGTGGAAAATCTCGCGGAACAATTAGCCCTATCACCAGACTGTAATTTATTATTTTGTGTCACTCAGTATTTACAATTGTTAGATGCTAGTTTAGACTATCTAAACTCCACTCCCAAGTTAACCAAAATTCCTTTAATTCACTCTAGTTATATCATAAATATTTATCGCAAAACGTGGGAAATGTATCAGCAGATAGACAGGCAAATTAAATTGGATCTGCCGGATTCTTATGAGAAGGGATACCTGGAACACTTAAAAAAAAATCTGGAAAATACTCTTCAGATGATGAGAAATTACCCTAGTATATTTGATGGGGAAAGTTTAGAAGATGCGGACATTTTTCATTCCCCTTACGATCAGGTTCCCCGGTGGGTGAAAGAATTTCCGAATAAACCGCAAATCTTTTTAACTATTTATGATTTAATTCCCCTATTATTTCCCGAATTTCTTTTGAGTGAGCAAATTCCCCAGCTTTTCCAACAAACCTTAAACAGTATATCGGGGGATGACTGGGTAATTTGTATCTCCCAGGGGACAAAAAATGACCTTTGTAATTATCAAAAAATTGATCCTGCCCGAGTATTCGTCACCCACCTCGCGGCAGATCCAACACGTTTCTATTTCTGTGAAGATGTAGCAAAAATTGGCTTGGTACGTCAAAAATATAAGATTCCTGATGCTCCCTATCTGTTAAGTTTGAGTACCTTAGAACCCCGCAAAAATATCGATCATCTGATTCGTTGCTTTGCCCAACTCATTCAGGAACAAAATATCAGAGATTTATATCTCATTTTAGTGGGAACTCCGGGGTGGAAATATGATAAAATTCTGGCAGAAATTTCTCAACAATCTTTTCTGAAAGAGAGGATTATTTTTACGGGATATGTTCCCGAAGAAGATTTAGCCCCTTTATATAGTGGTGCGTTAGTATTTGTCTATCCATCATTTTATGAAGGGTTTGGTTTACCCCCCTTAGAAGCAATGCAGTGCGGTGTGCCTGTTATTAGCTCTAATACTTCCTCTTTACCCGAAGTTATGGGTGATGCAGGAATTATGCTTGATCCCAAAGATAAAGATGGTCTATGTCATAGTATTCTGGAATTATATCGACATCCCTCACGCCGAGAAACTATGTCCTTGAAGTCATTACAACAAGCGAAAAAGTTTAGCTGGGAAAGGTGTACTCAAGAGACGATCGCGGCTTATCGGATGGCTTTATCGTAAACCTTTATCGTAAACATTTAGGAGTTAACAAAGTATGAAAATTTTACTAGATGGTGTCTTTTTTCAATTCCAGCAAAAAAGCGGGATTGCGCGAGTTTGGCAATCTCTACTGAATGAGTGGTTAAAAGATGGTTTTGCTGAGAATATTGTGGTATTGGATCGCGCCGGAACTTGGACAAAAATTGAGGGTATTCAATCTCGTATTATCCCCGCGTATGATTATAATAAAGACGAGCGCGATCGGCAAATGTTAGAGGAGATTTGCCAGGAAGAAAAAGCAGATTTATTTATTTCTACTTATTATACAACGCCCTTGTCAACGCCTTCTGTTTTAATGGTACATGATATGATTCCAGAAAGGATGGGCGCCAATCTTAATAATCCGATGTGGCAGCAAAAACATCAGGCAATTCGACACGCGTCTGCCTATATCACGGTTTCTCAAAATACAGCCCGTGATTTAGTGAAATTTTTTCCCCATATTTCCCTAGATTCAGTAACGATCGCGCCTAACGGTGTTAACCCCATATTTTCCCCCGCGTCACCTCCAGAAATTCTCGAATTTACCACCCGATATGGTGTAAGAAAACCTTATTTTTTAATTGTGGGTGATCGTTTTGGTTTTAATGGTTATAAAAATACAATATTCGCATTTCATACCCTATCAAAATTGATCAGTAAACAAGGATTTGCTCTTGTGTGTACGGGGGGGGCTTCTCAATTAGAAAATGAATTGCAAAAGTATACTAATGACATTGATGTTCATCTTTTACAATTGAGCGATACCGAATTAAAAGCCGCTTATTCCGGCGCGATCGCACTCATTTTTCCCTCCAAGTATGAAGGATTTGGCTTACCAATTATTGAAGCAATGGCTTGTGGATGTCCTGTAATTACCTGTGCAAATAGTTCAATTCCCGAAGTCGCAGGTTCCGCCGCGTTATACATTAATGAAACAGATGTCAATGGGTTAATCAATGCACTATTAGACGTGCAAAAACCCGCGATTAGAACTTCATTAATTAGAGCAGGTTGGGGACAATATAAAAAATTTTCTTGGAAAAAAACCGCAAAAATAATTAGTACACGCCTCAGCCAAAGCACGAAAATTACAGGGCAAAATGCTGATGTTTTCATTAGTGAATTGGAAGCAAACTCCAAAATTATTACCCAATATAAACAAAATCCCTCCGATAAGAATGCCCTCACTCAAATTCGTCAATTACGCAAAAAAATCACGAATAAATGGTTAACAGTAACGACAATTGACGAACTGAAAAATGCTTACTTAAGCGACTGGGGAAAACTCCATCAAGACTTACTGATAAGTGGCATCAAAGATGAACCGTTAATAGAAGAAGAAGAAAAACTTGTTCAACAATTGTCCGAATATATGGCTAAAGGATTTAATGCACCCCAAGCCATTAATCATATTCTCGTCGCAACCTTGTACTGCTACGCGCATAATTTTCCTCTAAACTATCGAAATATTCCTATTCCTAATTGGTGGGTTAATGATTATTTAAGATTTATGTTTTCCGCTCCTAATTTCTATCAAAAAATGGGAGAATCAGAAAAATATTATGATTATTTCCAAGGATGGATAAATTACATCCATGAAAAAATATTTCTCAATCAAGAGGAACAAATTTGGCGAAATATTGGGTCATTTTTTAGTCTTACATCTAATTTTATTCCCGTCTATTTTTCCACGGCGAATGTCAAAGAAATTTACATGAAACGCTCGGAAATCATGGAATTTTCCTTGAAAAAGCAAGGCTATCAATTGGATTATGTTTCGCCCCCACGAGAGTCGCGATCGAAAATTCGCTTAGGCATTCTTAACGATCATTTTAATCCTCAAACAGAAACTTTTGCCACTCTGCCAGTTTTTGAATATCTCGATCACGAGCTATTTGAGATTTTTCTTTATGCGATTAATGTCAATCAACACTCATTAGAAAAGTATTGTGAAAGTCGAGCCGATAAACTGGTAAAACTGCCCCAAGACATTAACGAGCAAGTGGAAATTATCCGAGCCGATGACTTAGATATTTTATGGATAGGTACAAATATCACAGCCGTTTATAAACCCATTACTGTGTTAGCACTACATCGGTTAGCACGGCTACAAATGACTTCTTTTTGCTCTCCTACTACCTCTGGAATGCGCCATATTGACTACTATATAGCCGGAACTTTCTGCACACCACTTCCCAGTTATCAGGAACAATATCGAGAGAAATTAGTCACCCTAGAAGGATGTGGTTTTTCTTTCCACTATCCACCAGAATTGGCAACACCTCGCGTTAATATAACCAGAGAAAGTCTCGGTATTTCCCAAGATAGCATTATCTTTATTTCGGGAGCAAATTTCTATAAAATTTTGCCGGAATTACGGGAAACATGGGCAAAAATTTTAGCCGCAGTTCCCAATTCTGTACTAATTTTATATCCCTTTGGCCCTGCTTGGACTCGGACTTATCCTGCTGCACCATTTCTCAATAATATTGAGGAGATTTTTCGCAATTATCGCGTTGACATTAATCGCCTAAAATTAGTGAAACAATTACCCAGTCGGGTAGATGTTAAAGAAGTCTTGAAATTGGGGGATATTTATTTAGATTCTTATCCCTATTCCGGTGCAACCTCTTTGATCGATCCCTTAGAAGTGGCTTTGCCCACCGTGGTTATGGAAGGCAATGCTTTACGTTTCCGTCAAGGTGCTGCCATGTTGCGATCGCTCTCCATGAATGATTTAATTACCAACAATGAAGAGTCTTATATTCAATTAGCTGTCTCCCTGGCAACCAAACCTCAACGACGACAACAAAAACGCGAAGAAATTGCACAAAAAATGCAGAATAATCCGCCATTTTTAGACAGTCGAGCCTATTCATTATCCCTGGGCAACCTCTTCAAATACTTATTCCAACAATGGCAAAATAGTCAAGGAGTATCGGAAAAAACTGCCCTTAGTGATAGTCAATTTGTCTTAAATGTTAATCAAGTTATGGGTTGTGTCAATCTGTATCAAATCGATCCATCTGTAGAATCGGTGGTAACAGAATTACGACAAATTCGCAAAAAGTTCGCAGATTTATGGTTAATGACACCATCGGAAAAACTGGAAAAAATCTATGAAAGTGAAATCGGGAAAGCGTATCAAACATTACTTAGTAGTGGCATTCAAAATGAAGAATTAACCCAAGAAGAACAAGTTTTTGTCCAACAATTAACCAAGCTAACGAAAGGATTAATTCATCCCCACGCGATCAATGGTTTATTAGCATCTATGTTATACTTTAAACCAGGGACAATGCGTATTCCTAATGCCGATAACCGTTTACCCCATTGGTTAATTAGTGATTACCAAAATATCTTTGAAACGGGAACGGGAAATCAGGATGTAACGGAGGAAACATCAACTTATTTGCTCCAAGTTCAATATATCACATCCCCTCTATTTTTAAATCAATTGTTAGGGACTATCAATCTTTATCGTATTGATTCATCGGATCAAGGGGTAGTAATGGAATTACGACAATTACGAAAACAATTAGCTGATTTTTGGATTATTACTCCACCGGAAAAATTACAGTCTCTCTATCAAAGTGACTTAAACAAGGCTTATTACGCGTTACTTCGTAGCGGCATTGTCAAGGAGTCTATGTTAGAGGCTGAAAAAACTTTCTTTACTTGGTTAATTACTGAAATTAGTAAGGGAATGACAGAATCTAATTCGATGAATTATTTATTAGCAATTCTGCTTTATTGTCGCCCCGGACAATTACAAGTGCAAGATGCTAATACCTCGCTTCCCCCTTGGTTTTTGAGTGATTATGAATCATTTGTGCCGAGTCCCTAGAAACCCAGGGCTGTTTCATTCTTAGACAACCCACCAGGGACTCAAGTCCCTGGCTAATAGCAAAAGTCGGTTAAAACCGACTCAAATACTAATTTCACTCAAGTTTCTAGTGATTGATTTTGAGGTATCTTTTAGGCGGTAGGGTGTGTCAGTCATCGAATTTTTGGCGATAATCTATAATTTTAACGCACTGACGCACCCTACTTAATCATGACTTACGCACTCCGATAATCTAACTAGCAACTTGCATTAATTTATAGTCCTCTTCAGAGGACTTTCGCGATGAGACAGGGGTTTCAACCCCTGGGAGACTGGCAGACTTTATCCGAAAAATTCCCAATTCCTATGAATCTCTACGACTCGTTACATTTAGTCATGTTTAGTGGTAAAGGCGGTGTTGGTAAAACGACGCTTTCCTGTGGGTTTGCTCGTCGTTGGGCGCAAGAATTTCCTACGGAAAAAATCCGCTTAATTTCTACAGATCCTGCCCATTCTTTGGGGGATGTCTTACAGTTAGAAATAGGGGATATTGCTCAACCTTCTCCTGATTTACCTAATTTGAGTATTCAATCTCTGGACGCGCAAAAGTTATTAGAGGAATTTAAGGCAAAATATGGCACGGTTTTAGAGTTATTAGTGGAAAGGGGAAGTTTTGTCGAGGGGGAAGATTTAACCCCGGTTTGGGATTTAAGTTGGCCGGGTTTAGATGAATTAATGGGGTTATTGGAAATTGAGCGTTTATTGCGGGAAAAAGAGGTCGATCGCGTGGTGGTTGATATGGCTCCATCGGGGCATACTTTAAACCTGTTTAAACTGAAGGATTTTTTGGATATTTTATTAGATTCCGTTGCCCTTTTCCAAGAAAAACATCGAGTGATTTCCCAAACTTTGGGGGGACGTTATACCCCCGATGAAGTCGATCATTTTTTGGTTGAGATGAAATCTGACTTTACTGAAGGGAAAAAGTTATTAGAAGATAGCACTTTTGCCGGATGTTTAGTAGTCGCGATCGCGGAGCCGATGAGTTTATTAGAAACAGAGCGATTTTGTCAAGGTTTAATAACCTTAGAAATTCCCTGTGGGGGTATATTTGTCAATCGAATTATTACCGCAGAAACGGATCGCGATCGTTATTATGAGCAACAACAACTCCTGCAAAAATTCCTCGAATTACCCGGAAATCAACCCGTTTTTGTTGTCCCGCAACAATCCCAGGAACCTTTAGGAAGTCAAGCTTTAGACGAAACAATTAGTCAATTAACCAAAATCGCAGAAGTCGCGATCGCGTCACCTCCCGTAATTGAATGGCCGACCAAAATCCCTCCCTATTTCACAGATTTTATCACAGAAAAACGCCAATTATTAATTATTGGAGGGAAAGGAGGGGTAGGAAAAACGACTATTGCCGCGTCGATTGGTTGGAAATTAGCCCATCAATATCCCGATAAAAACATTCGCATGATTTCGATCGATCCTGCCCATTCCTTAGGGGATGCTTTTGGAGAACAATTAGGAAATGAACCGAAACAATTAACGGAAAATTTAAGTGCTCAAGAAATAGATGCTCAAATAATTTTAGATCAATTTCGCGATGATTATTTATGGGAATTAGCCGAAATGATGAGTGGTGAAAGTCAAAAAGAAGGCGCGGTCAAATTAGCCTATAGTCCCCAAGCATGGCGACAAATCGTTTCCCAAGCCTTACCCGGAATTGATGAAATGTTATCTTTAATTGCCGTCATGGATTTATTAGAGAAAAAAGAGCAAGATTTGATTATTTTAGATACAGCACCCACAGGACATTTATTACGATTTTTAGAAATGCCTTCCGCGTTAGGAGACTGGTTAGCCTGGATATTTAAGTTATGGATGAAATATCAGGATGTGTTAGGAAGGGTTGATTTAATGGGACGTTTACGGAAATTACGTCAACAGGTGATGCAAGCCCAAAAGAATTTGAAAAATCCTAATTATACGGAATTTGTGGGAGTGGTTCAAGCGCAAAATGCGATTATTTCTGAACAAATACGGTTAGGGGAATCTTTAGAAAAAATGGGGGTTTCTCAGCGTTATGTTGTGCAGAATCGTTATATAATGGGGGAAGAAATAGACGAGAGTTTTAATTTGGATAAAATTATTATTCGTTTACCGATTTTACCGCGATCGGCTCCACCTTTAGCGCGTATTGAAGCGGCCTCTAATTTGTTATTTCCTTAAGGTGAGGCGAGAAACCGGGTTGTTAACGACAAAAACCCGGTTTCAGGGGGTGGGAATTAGAACACGCGATTGATCGCGAGTCCCAGCAGGGTAAACGCATCTAAATTAATTTGACAAAAACGTGAATTTGTGTATTACTA
>JBBITB010000084.1:0-27286 GCA_037440985.1 Microcoleaceae cyanobacterium bin_387 | reverse complement strand
GCCAATCGCTTTTACTTTGAACGATTTAACGGTAGAATGACGCAGCCCTGGGGGGTTGGGGGGGGAGCGGGGCAACCACAGGGGGATTGCCCCTACAAGATTTCACAATTCATTTAGACGCGCTATATTATTAATAAGTCAAATGAAGGTGGGCGATCTTCTTGAAAAAGTGCCCACCCTACAATTTATTTCAAGCCTTCTCGTAATTGCTGACGCGCATTTTCTAGCGCTTCTTTGAGTTTACTGGCATCGCGTCCTCCGGCTTGGGCTAAATTTGGTCGCCCCCCTCCGCCACCACCGCAAATCTTCGCGATCGCGCCTACTAATTTCCCTGCTTGTAAGCCTTTTTTGACGACTTCAGGACTAAATGCCGCGACTAAACTAACCTTATCGGCTTCAGGAATTGATCCTAAAATAACCGCGCCATTTCCTAATTTTTGTTGCAGTCTTTCCGCGGCTGTTTTTAATGCTTCCGCGTCGACATCTCCTAATTGAGAAACGATAAATTTAAACTCTCCTACCGTTTCCACTTCGTTTAACAATTGATCCGACTTGACAATGGCTAATTCGCCTTTTAACGCGGCTAATTGTTTTTGTGTATCTTTCAATTCATTCTGCAAATTCCCGATCCGAGTAGGTAATTCTTCCGGTTTCGCTTTAAAGCGATCGGCTAAATCTCGTACTACTTTATCTCGCACATTGAGATAGTCTAACACGGCTTGACCGGATACCGCTTCAATACGCCGAACTCCTGACGCGACTCCGATTTCTGTTACTATCTTAAATAAGCCAATTTCCGCGGTATTACTCACATGAGTTCCCCCGCATAATTCCATTGATACACCCGGAAAATCAACCACTCGCACCACATCGCCGTATTTTTCGCCAAACATCGCGATCGCGCCTTTTGCTTTCGCGTCTGTGATGGACATTTCGGCAATTTCTCCCCCGTGGGCTTCCGCGATCCAATGATTAATTTGATCTTCAATTTTTTCTAACTCTTCCACTGTCACAGCGCGAGGACAATTAAAGTCAAAACGGAGGCGATCGAAAGATACTAAAGAACCCGCTTGGGAAATACTCGGATCGACAATTTGCTTTAACGCGGCTTGTAATAAGTGCGTCGCGGTATGATTCGCTTGAGCACGACGGCGACATTGAGTGTCAATTTGAGCCGTAACTTGATCTTTAGTTTTCAAATTGCCTCGTTCAATTTTGCCAAAATGAATAAAGAAATCTGACTCTTTCTTCACATCATCAATTCTGACAATTACATCATCTACGCACAGATAACCGCGATCGCCTATTTGTCCCCCAGACTCCGCGTAAAAAGGAGTCTTATCTAAGACAATTTGCACTTCTGTTCCGGCTTCTGCTTCCTCAACAGATTTCCCATTCACTAAGATCACTTCAACAGTAGCCGGAATCGTTAATTCAGTATAACCTAAAAACTGGGTTGCATGAATATGTTCCGCCAATTCATCTAAAGAACCTTGCACCGTTAAATCAATGGTTTTATGGGCTTCCTTAGCGCGTGTCTGTTGTTCTTTCATCGCGTCATTAAACCCGTCAATATCAACGGTTAAACCCTCTTCTTCCGCAATTTCCTGGGTTAATTCTAAGGGAAATCCATAGGTATCATACAGGGTAAAAGCATCTTGACCATTAATGACAGTTTGACCTGCTTCCTTCACCTTTGCCCGTATTTCTTCTAAGAGTTTTTCCCCCCGTTCTAATGTCTTTAAGAAACGGGATTCTTCTCGTTCTAATTCTGCTTTAATTGTGGTTTCCCGTTGACGAACATTTGGATAAGCATCCTCGGATAAAAGAATCGCGGTTTCTGCGACTTTAGTCGTAAATTCTCCCTCAATACCAATTAAACGACCATGACGAACTACCCGTCGAATTAAACGACGTAATATATAACCTCGTCCGATATTTGATGCTTGAACGCCATCCGCGATCAGATGCACAACGGCACGGACATGATCGCCAATTACTTTCAGAGAAACTTTGGTTTTATCATTACTACTATGGTAGTCTATCCCTGCTATTTCTGCCGCGGTTTGAATAATGGGAAAAATCAAATCTGTTTCGTAATTATTCGGCACTTTTTGCAGGATTTGTGCCATTCGTTCTAGTCCCATTCCCGTATCAATATTTTGATTTTGTAACGGGGTTAAATTGCCATCAATATCTCGGTTATATTGCATGAATACTAGGTTATAAAATTCGATAAACCGAGTATCATCTTCTAAGTCTATATCGTCTCCTCGTTCGGGATGAAAATCATAATAAATTTCGGAACAGGGACCACAGGGACCCGTGGGACCGGATACCCAAAAATTATCGTCTTCTCCCATGCGTTGAATCCGATGAGCCGGAATACCAATGTCATCTCGCCAAATGGCAAAGGCTTCATCGTCTTCACGGAAGACACTGACGACTAAATTGCTAGGAGAAAGGCCAAAAACTTTCGTGGAAATTTCCCATCCCCACGCGATCGCGTCCTTTTTGAAATAGTCACCAAAACTAAAATTTCCTAACATTTCAAAAAAAGTATGGTGACGGGCGGTGCGGCCTACATTTTCGATGTCATTGGTACGGATACACTTTTGGGAAGTGGTGGCGCGGGGAAATTCCGAGGCGCGTTGTCCCAGAAAAATCGGCTTAAAGGGAAGCATCCCCGCGATCGTCAATAATACCGTAGGATCTTCAGGAATCAAAGAAGCACTAGGGAGGATTTTATGACTCCGTTGGGCATAAAAGTCGAGAAACTTTTGGCGAATTGCTTGCCCTGTAAGGAATTGCATCGAAGAAGACATAAAGCAAATGTAAATTTTGTAAAGAGACAGTAAGAGTAGAACTTACATCATATATTGAGATTTATGTCTTTAATATACGGAATGTAAAGTTCTATAAAACTTCCTAAAAAAGACTTCCCATAGAGAGAAACCTATGTTAGTTTAATACTAGAGACAAGGAAGTACACAAACGGAGGCTAGAAAAGATAAAAGAACATAGTCACGGTTTCTCCTGTAAAGTGTTCGGATGTAGCCGAAATTAACCGAGCTAATCTAAGTGGCATTAAGGGCAAAGCCCCATCGGGGCAAGTTTAGTCAAACCCTGTAGCCAAACCCGAATCTGGGAAGTGATAAATAAGCCGACGGTGAAAAAGTAAAGCTACAAGTCTGTGTTCAGAAGATGTCAACCTTGGTTAACTCGTTCTTTGTTCACTCAACCTTAGTTTATTCACTTAGTTTATTCGATGTGAGTTAATAGGTGTTGACATTCGTAAAGTGATTTCGTTTGGTAACAACAACATATAATTTCGATTCCAGGGGCCTAGTCTATTCTTGACAGGGCCCCTTAAAATTGTGTTTGTAGTTTGTAGGTTGGCTTGAGGCAAAAATTCGCAACATCACCCTAGAAACTAAGACTTAACCCAACCTACATTGATGGTGTTATCTAACGGAAGCATCTCCAAATCCTTGCCATTTCTACCTTAAATAGAACTGCCGTGATCGCGATCGGACCACCATTTTTTACATAATCGACTACTCTTTTTCTCAAATCTATGCTCTAAAACATTTTTCTAACCGGTTAACGATTTTTTTCATTTTACCTCATTTCTGCATATTCTCATGGCTATTTAAAATGACTATAAACTAAAAATTGTGCCCGGATACTATGATATTTTCTTATACAATATTTCGCCAATATTAAGAGAAGAAATTGACCGATCGCGCCCCTCTCAAATTCAACCCGTTTATCAGGGTAAATATCTCAAACTGGAAAAATTAGTTCCGCCTAAATAAGCAGGAAAAGGGGACGCGATCGCGGCGGGGCTACCCACGCGCCCCCAAGAAAAATCAACTAATTTGTCCATTCACAGGTAAAATGGGAGATTGATAAGACTTATACCCTGTCTCTATTTATGATCAGGGCATGGAAAACCGACTCCCACAGATAGTATTAATTTAAACAATCTGCATAAGTCCATGTTGATTTTGAAGTGGGAAAACATATTAATCGAGGGATAACAGACGCGATCGTATCCCGTCAACCCTTTGGCGGATTTAAACTTTCTGGAGTCGGCTCCAAAGCCGGAGGTCCCGATTATTTGTTACAATTACTTTTTCCCCATTCCCAATCCCCAATCCCCAATCCTCATTCTCTAGTCACCAGTCACCTAAAACCTTGACGGGGGCTGGTGATAACCCTCCCTACCCATGAAAAATGAAAGAGGATGATAAAATGGCAAATAGTCAGGAAACCAATCATTTTAATTTAGATAAATTATTACCGCCGAAAGGATGGCGGTTTTTGATTATAACTTTACTCGCGATCGGCATATTTTTTCGCTTCACCAATCTGGATAAACAAATTTACTGGCATGATGAAACCTATACCTCTTTGAGAATTTCTGGTTATTCACAAAAAGAAGAATTGGAGGGATTACTGTATAATGGAGATCTTATTAGTCCTTGGGATCTTCAGAAATTTCAACAAGTTAATTCCGAAAAAACTCTTAATGATACTCTTCAACAATTAGCAGATTTAGAACCTCAACTATCACCCATTTATCTTATATTAGCACGATTTTGGTCAGAATGGTTTGGCAGTTCAGTTGCAGTTATTAGAACTTTATCAGTCCTGATTAGTTTGCTAATATTTCCTGGCATCTACTGGTTATGCTGGGAATTATTTCAATCACCCACCCTTTCATGGATGACTGTGGGGTTAATAGCCATTTCACCTTTTCATCTTCTCTATGCACAAGAAGCAAGACAGTATAGTTTATGGACTGTAACTATTTTATTATCCAGTGCGGCTTTTTTGCAAGCATTACGAGTAAAAACTACTAAAAGTTGGGTCATTTATGGAATGACAATGACTTTGAATCTGTATTCTAATCCCTTATCTATTTTTATGGGAATTATGCACAGTATATATTTGTTAGGAATAGCCGGATTTCGTCAGCAAAAAATTTTAATTTCATATGGTCTCACTTGGCTAGGAATAATTATCGCGTGGATGCCTTGGCTTTTGGTAATTATTAAAAACTTAGAAACAGTTCATGAAAGGGTTAGTTGGACGGAAATAAAAATAACTAAAATTTGGCTATTAACCTCTTTTTTTAAACAAATAACTTTAGGTTTTATAGATTTCACCGAATTACTGAAAAATCCTCATAAATTGATCCATATATTTTCCCTGATTGCCATATTTTTGCTCCTGGTATTAATAGGTTATTCCCTCTATTGTCTTGTCGGTAATACGTCGAAAAAATCTGGGTTGTTCATTGTCTTATTAATTGGGTTTGGGGGACTAATTTTTCTCTTGTTTGATTTGTTTTTGGGCGGAATTAGATCCCTGTATCCTCGATATCTGATTCCCTATTATTTAGGCATTCATATTGCAGTTACTCAAATTCTTTATCAGAAGATAATTTCACCAATTACATTACAAAAAAAGCTAGGTATAGGGATTTTAGTCATCTTGATTTCATCAAGCCTTATGTCATCAAGCTTTATTTCACAACAGGAATGTTCTTTGTCCAAACAATTTAGTTGTGATAATATTAAAATATCCAGAATTATTAACGAATCTTCTGAACCCTTAATCCTCAGTGATATCATTAGTGATGGAAATAATAGAGGTCAGTTATTTAGCCTCAGTTATAAACTCCATCCTCAAGTTAGACTTCAGTTAGTAAACTCACCTAATCAACTAAAAATTGCGCCCGGATACCATGATATTTTCTTATATAATGTTTCTCCAAGTTTAAGAGAAGAAATTGCCCGATCGCGCCCCTCTCAAATCCAACCCGTTTATCAAGGTAACAATCTCAAACTGGAAAAATTAGTTCCGCCCAAATAAGCCGAAAAAGGGGACGCGATTCCTGGGGGGCTACCCACGCGCCCCCCAAATCAACTAATTTGTCCATTCATAGGTAAAATAGGAGATGGAGACTTTAAATTAACTTGAGCTTTATCCTGAGCCCAAAGTCGATAATCCCATAATAACTGGTGCATCAAACGCTGTTTAACCGTTAAAAGTACACTCTTAAGCAAAGCATTTCCCGTCGTCTCCAAAATAGGCTTAGGAGTCAACCAAAGAGGAGGCGGTAACTCCACCTTAACCACTAAATCAGCCTTTCCGCGTAAATAAGTTCCATTATCATAATGATGAGGTTCCAAACGTCCCACCAAATCTAAGTGAAACCGCTGATTAATATATTCTATCCCACGAATTTCACATCCCATCGACCTTAAATGGATCGCGCCATCCCCATTCGCCCAAACTCTCATTTCCACCGTCGGTTGAATTTTTAACATCATAAACTCTAAAGGACGCATTTTCAGACGAAAACGCTCCTCACAGAGTTGCTCCAAACGACTCGGATCGACTAAAGCATTTACAAGACGTCGCGGTTGACGCAGATAATGTTGAATGGGAACCTCTTCATCAGGTACCACTATCTCAACAGACTGGGAAGCATTAAAGCGAGTATACATGAGAGGATGTTATAGGATTCTTAATGATTGGCTTCATAAATCTTAACACTTATTCACGATGACTTACTGCGAAACTGGCTTTCTTGACCCAAATTTGTCATTTTAGGCGAAAGTCTCAAGGCAAAAAGCCCGTTTTTTCACCTGCTTCTGAGTAAGTCCTGTGAGTAATTGCCTGATCATACTCACAGATTGATGAGAAAAAAGTAAATTTTTGTAACGTAATATTACCTATTATGACTATATCTGTTGCATATCTTGGTCCCGTAGGGACGAATGCGGAAACTGCCGCGATTCAGTATATCAATTGGTTAAAAAACCAAACAGGAGAAGACAGTTTATTATGTCCTTATCCGACAATTTCTCAGGCGATTAGTGCCGCAATTTCTGAGGTGGATTTTGCCGTAGTTCCCGTAGAAAATTCCATTGAAGGCAGTGTCACCGTCACCTTAGATAGTTTATGGCGTTTAGATAGTCTTCGCATTCAATACGCGTTAGTCTTACCCATTCAACACGCGTTAATTACCAATGCCAAAACCTTAGCCGAAATCAAAACAGTTTATTCCCATCCTCAAGCCCTATCTCAATGTCAAGAATGGTTAGATAAACAGACACCTTCCGTGCAAATTATTCCCAGTAATTCCACATCAGAAGCCTTAAAATATTTAGAGGGGGATGATAGTGCCGCCGCGATCGCGTCACCCAGAGCCGCTCAACTTTATAATATACCAATTTTAGCCCATGCCATTAATGATTATCCCGATAACTATACCAGATTTTGGGTATTGAGTCAGAAAAATCATGATCAAGAGAAACGCGATCGAACCCATACATCATTAGCCTTTAGCGTACCAGCCAACGTTCCGGGTGCATTAGTTAAACCCTTAGAAATATTTGCCAGTCGAGGCATTAATTTAAGTCGGATCGAATCACGTCCCACCAAGAGATCGCTAGGAGATTATGTCTTTTTCATTGACATCGAAGCCGACGCGACACAACCAGAAGTAGAAGTCGCATTAAAAGAATTAGAAAACCATACAGAAACCCTAAAAATATTAGGAAGCTATCGAGTCCTCCCCTTGTAGAGGCAAAGCATTCCGGCGCAAAATTTATGAGATCAACCAAGATTTAGATACCGGAATGCTTCGGCATTGCTTCCCCCTTTCCCAAAATTAATTAACTCCAACCATGATCCCTTCATTTTCCGACACAAAATGCCGATCAAGCAAATCAGAAACCTGGTTTATATCCACCCGACTATAACGAACCTTATCCGGCATAATAATCAAATTAGGAGCTGCCTTACAAAGCTTTAAACAACCAGTTTCTTTAATTTTTACCTGCTCTTCCAAACCGCGAGACTCAATCAGTGCTTGTAAAGCTTGACAAACCGCCTTACCCCCACGTTTTTGACAATCAGACTTTTGACAAACTAAAATTTTCGTCTTCTCCTGAGAGCAACTTGCAGGAACTTGCGAAACACGACAAACCGCAGAAACACGATCTTTTTTTTCCTCTAATAATCGCAAATTCCTCTCAACATTACTCAAAAGCGAATCCGAAAAAATTTCATTATTAATAGAAGAAAAAGTAGCAACCTGAACAACCTGATCCGCCTTCCACTTAATTTTACCCTTAGTCCAATTAATCTTTTTCACTCCCATCACCCGCACCCGCAAACCCGGTTTTAAGACATTCCCTAAATAACCCCGTAACTTCTGAGAAATTTTAATCCAAATTTCTTCATTAGAACCAATTCCCATTTTTAAGGACTTCAGCTTATAGCCATCTTTAAATTGAAGTTCAAGAATATCACCTTCTAAGCAGAATTGCGAAACCAATTTGTGAGACATAGATATTTTTTTAATGATAGAAAAACGCACAAAAAAAGACCCCGTAGCACCCCTATAACCACCGAAGAAGGAAAAAGCAATAACATGAATGGTTTAGGTCATGAATAAGGTCTTAACCCTCAAGGTTGCCATAGAAGCCATCCCCCTGTGGTTGCCCCGTCGAGTACAAAGGCGCTACCCCTACTCAATCTTCAGCATAACTCAAGTGCAAATAATTCTCAATAGCTCAGAAAAAAAATTGACTAAATTAGAAATTTCACTCAATTTATTGACAAAAAAAACAAAATAGTGTAAGAGCGAGAGTTTGATATATTGAGGATGCAGAAACCCGGAGTCTCAACCAAAAGCATTTAACAGAAGAATTGATCGCGAGAAACCCTATTTCTGTGGTCAATACCTTCGCCTTTAAAGAAAAATGGGTTGATTGGTAGGTTGGGTTGAGGCACGAAACCCAACCGACAAAAAATATTGAAAATAATTAGCAAGATCAAATCAGGCAACCTAGAAAAATCCCCCAGAAAGCACAAGCCACCCAGAGAAGACTAAAGCTCAAAGAGAGAGAGAACGCGGCAAAAAAGATGACAAGAATAGGGGAGAAGAAAAAAACTTGCCAAAAAAACAATAATGTTATAGAATAAAGATTCTGGATATCCTCACTTACCCATAAAAACCCCCAAAACCCTATCCCTGTATTGGGGAAGGGCTTTCAGTGCGGATACCAAACCCCTTGAAAATAGCGAACAGCAAAAAATGCTCTAACTCATGCCCACAATACAGCAGCTTATTCGCTCTGCACGCGAAGAAACCCAGAAGAAAACCAAATCTCCCGCTCTTAAAAGTTGTCCCCAGCGTCGTGGGGTCTGTACAAGAGTATATACAACAACGCCGAAAAAACCCAACTCAGCGCTGCGAAAAGTCGCCCGGGTAAGGTTAACCTCTGGTTTTGAAGTAACAGCCTATATCCCAGGTATTGGTCACAACCTCCAAGAACACTCCGTGGTGATGATCAGAGGGGGACGGGTAAAAGACCTCCCTGGAGTCAGATACCACATTATTCGTGGTACTTTAGATACCGCGGGAGTAAAAGACCGTAAACAAGGCCGTTCAAAGTATGGAGCGAAGCGTCCGAAAGCAGCCGGAAGCAAATAAAGCTCTCATAACTCCTTGGGGCTAAAAACGGTTTAAGATAATCAGGCAACCGATTTATCTCCAGAAACAGTCTTAATAACCAACAAAGAGCCTGTAATCAAAAATCCCAAAGCAAACATCTAAAATTTAACTATGTCACGTCGTAGGGTTGTGCAGAAACGACCGATTCCCCCGGATTCGGTTTATAATAGCCGCCTCGTTAGCATGATGGTGCGGCGCATTATGCAGCATGGAAAAAAGTCATTAGCTTCTCGGATTGTCTATGAAGCAATGGACACCATAAAAGAGCGCACAGGTGCAGAACCCCTGGATCTGTTTGAAAAAGCCGTGAAAAATGCCACTCCCTTAGTGGAAGTAAAAGCCCGCCGGGTAGGTGGTGCGACATACCAAGTACCAATGGAAGTACGTTCTGACAGAGGTATCGCGTTAGCATTACGGTGGTTAATCCGTTTTTCGAGACAGAGAAGCGGGAAATCAATGGCGATCAAACTCGCCAATGAATTAATGGACGCGGCCAACGAAACAGGAAGCGCGATTAAGAAACGGGAAGAAACGCACCGGATGGCAGAAGCCAACAAAGCCTTTGCCCACTATCGCTATTAACTGGTGATTGGGGAATGGGGACTGGTAACATGGAGCAAAAACCATGCAGGAAGCAAAAGTTTGAGTACATCCATCATTCCTCATCCCCAGTAGTTCAGAAGAAAGTATCATTATAGATGGCTTTGTAGTCCCCCCCTGTAAGGGTCAGACCTTACCAACATAAATCTAGGCAAAAAAAAATAGTTGTCTATGTTTTATGGAACTATAAAATCTTAATAAAGTGTAAAAAATCGCACAGAAACTCAAGGAGGTAGCTGTGGCAAGGACCGTCCCGCTCGAAAGAGTACGCAATATTGGTATTGCAGCCCACATTGATGCAGGCAAGACAACAACAACAGAGAGAATTCTCTTCTATTCGGGCGTGGTTCACAAGATCGGTGAAGTCCACGAGGGCACCGCGGTTACTGATTGGATGGATCAAGAGCGGGAGCGGGGAATTACAATTACTGCTGCTGCGATTACGACCAGTTGGAAGGACCATCAGATCAATATTATTGATACTCCGGGGCACGTTGACTTCACAATTGAAGTAGAACGCTCCATGCGCGTATTAGATGGTGTTATTGCAGTCTTCTGTTCAGTGGGTGGTGTACAGCCCCAGTCAGAAACCGTCTGGCGTCAAGCCGATCGATATAAAGTACCCCGCATCGTATTTGTTAATAAAATGGATCGGACGGGGGCGAACTTCTATAAGGTGTATGACCAAATTCGGGACCGCATGAGAGCCAATGCAGTTCCCATCCAGATCCCCATAGGAAGCGAAAGCGATTTCAAAGGGATTGTGGATTTGGTGACAATGAAAGCCTACTTTTACACCAACGATCTGGGTACAGACATTGAAGAAAGGGAGATCCCTGAAGATATCAAGGAACTCGCAGATGAATATCGAGTGAAACTGATAGAGTCTGTCGCGGAAACCGACGATAATCTCACGGAAAAATACCTCGAAGGGGAGGAACTCACGGAAGCAGAAATCCGTAAGGGACTCCATGAAGGTACAGTCAATGGGACGATTGTGCCTATGATCTGTGGTTCCGCCTTCAAAAACAAAGGTGTGCAATTGCTCTTAGATGCGGTGATTGAATATCTGCCTTCACCGTTGGAAGTTCCCGCGATTCAAGGGACACTGCCTAATGGTGAAACAGCAGAACGCAGCGCGGTGGATGACGGACCGATGTCAGCTCTCGCGTTTAAGATCATGGCAGATCCCTATGGTCGTCTCACCTTCGTGCGCGTCTATTCCGGTGTGTTGAAGAAAGGGACTTACGTCCTCAATTCTACCAAGAACAAGAAAGAACGAATTTCCCGTCTGATTGTGCTTAAGGCAGATGATCGCATTGAAGTAGATGAACTGCGCGCAGGTGACTTAGGGGCGGCTTTGGGTTTGAAGGACACCTTTACTGGTGACACTCTGTGCGATGACAGTGCTCCGATTATTCTGGAGTCTCTGTTCATCCCAGAACCCGTGATTTCCGTCGCGGTGGAACCCAAAACCAAGCAGGATATGGAGAAACTCTCCAAAGCCCTGCAAGCTTTATCTGAAGAAGATCCAACTTTCCGCGTTAACGTGGATAAAGAAACGAACCAAACTGTGATCGCGGGCATGGGCGAATTACACTTGGAAATTCTGGTGGATCGGATGTTGCGGGAGTACAAGGTAGAAGCGAACGTGGGAGCGCCCCAGGTAGCCTACCGTGAAACCATCCGCAAGCAAGTCAAAGCGGAAGGGAAGTTCATCCGTCAGAGTGGTGGTAAAGGTCAATACGGTCACGTTGTGATTGAATTGGCACCTGGGGAACCGGGAACAGGTTTTGAATTTGTCTCCAAGATTGTTGGTGGTGCGGTGCCCAAAGAATATATTGGCCCGGCCGAACAGGGGATGAAAGAAGCTTGCGAATCGGGTATTTTAGCAGGGTATCCTGTTATTGACCTGAAAGCCACTATGGTTGATGGCTCTTTCCACGATGTTGACTCTTCAGAAATGGCTTTTAAGATCGCGGGTTCAATGGCGATTAAAGAAGCTGTAATGAAAGCTTCACCTGTGCTCTTAGAGCCTATGATGAAAGTAGAGGTCGAAGTGCCCGAAGACTTCATTGGAAACGTCATCGGCGACCTTAACTCTCGTCGCGGTCAAATTGAAGGCCAAGGGACGGAACAGGGACTTGCCAAAGTTTCTGCTAAGGTTCCCTTAGCGGAAATGTTTGGTTATGCCACTGATATCCGCTCGAAAACCCAAGGTCGGGGGATCTTCACAATGGAGTTTAGCCATTATGAAGAAGTCCCTCGCAACGTGGCTGAAGCCATCATTGCGAAAAACAAAGGGAACTAATAATCAATCATTGCTAATGGCTAATGGCATTGGTCTAATTGTTTCAGATTTCCCGCAATTAGTGAGTCACGATTAGTTATTAGCAAGAAACCAAGGACAAAGGACAAAGGAAAACATTAAGAATGGCACGCGCAAAATTTGAACGGACTAAACCCCACGTTAATATTGGTACTATCGGTCACGTTGACCACGGTAAGACCACTCTGACCGCGGCGATTACGATGACT
This sequence comes from Microcoleaceae cyanobacterium bin_387, assembly GCA_037440985.1. GTDB lineage: Bacteria > Cyanobacteriota > Cyanobacteriia > Cyanobacteriales > Microcoleaceae > JBEDKD01. The sequence goes on along the minus strand of JBBITB010000084.1, from coordinate 14,607 downwards.
TTATCTGCTTTAGGTCAGGCTAAAGCCAGAAAATATGATGATATTGATGCCGCTCCTGAAGAAAAGGCACGGGGTATTACGATTAATACTGCTCACGTGGAGTATGAGACAGAAACTCGTCACTATGCTCACGTTGACTGCCCCGGACACGCGGACTATGTGAAAAACATGATCACGGGTGCGGCTCAGATGGATGGCGGTATCCTGGTGGTTTCTGCGGCTGATGGTCCTATGCCCCAAACTCGCGAACACATCTTGTTAGCGAAACAAGTGGGTGTTCCTAACCTTGTTGTCTTTATGAATAAAGAAGACATGGTTGATGATGAGGAACTTTTGGAATTGGTGGAACTAGAAATCCGCGAACTTCTTAGCTCTTATGATTTCCCTGGCGATGATATTCCTATTGTTAAGGGTTCTGCTCTGAAGGCTCTGGAAAAGATGACTAGCAACCCGAAGACACCAAAGGGTGAAGATAAGTGGGTTGATAAGATTTACGAGTTAATGGAGGCTGTAGATTCTTATATTCCTACTCCTGAGCGCGATGTTGACAAGCCTTTCTTGATGGCGGTTGAAGATGTCTTCACGATCACTGGTCGTGGTACTGTGGCGACGGGCCGGATCGAACGTGGAAAGGTTAAGGTCGGTGAGAGCGTTGAAATCGTTGGTATTAAGGATACTCGCAACACTACGGTAACGGGTGTGGAAATGTTCCAGAAGTCTCTGGAAGAAGGTCTCGCGGGTGATAACGTCGGTCTGCTGCTCCGGGGTATTGAAAAGAAAGATATCGAACGTGGTATGGTGGTCGCGAAGCCCAAATCCATCACTCCTCATACTCAGTTCGAGTCTGAAGTGTATATTCTGAAGAAGGAAGAAGGTGGTCGTCATACTCCTTTCTTCTCTGGCTATCGTCCTCAGTTTTATGTACGGACAACGGATGTAACGGGTACGATCGCGAAGTTTACCGCGGATGATGGTTCTGAGGCGGAAATGGTGATGCCCGGAGACCGGATTAAGATGACTGTGGAATTGATCAACCCGATCGCGATCGAACAAGGGATGCGTTTTGCTATCCGTGAAGGGGGTCGCACAGTGGGTGCGGGTGTGGTTTCTCAGATCCTTAAGTAAGGGATTTTAACTGGTTTCGATACCAGTAAGGGGTGCGCGATCGCGCACCCTCTACTCTGTAACTCTACTCGGTAAAATTTTCCGAACCTCGAAAATTAAAGACAAAGAAATTATGGCTACTATTGCTCAACAAAAAATTCGGATTCGTCTCAAGGCATTTGATCGCCGCATTTTGGATGCTTCTTGTGACAAGATTGTAGATACGGCAAACCGCACGGGTGCGACGGCTTTAGGTCCGATTCCTTTACCTACGAAACGTCGAATTTATTGTGTGTTGCGTTCACCTCACGTTGATAAGGATTCACGGGAACACTTTGAAACCCGGACACACCGACGGATTATTGATATTCATCAGCCTTCGTCTAAGACGATTGATGCTCTGATGAAATTGGATTTACCCGCGGGTGTTGATATCGAAGTCAAACTGTAAAAAGACTCTCAAACATGGGATGGAAATCCAGATCACAGGGTGATCCGCGTGACGAAACCCTGGATTTCCGATCCCCAATCCGAAATCCTCAATCCTAAATTTGTCGAGGGTGGTAAAATCCGTTAAAGTAGAAAGAGGAACCACAAACAGCTTTTAAGGTTAGGACAATGGCATCTTTTTCTTCTGTAGCAGTTCGAGAACTCCCCCTGTTTCCTTTACCGGAAGTTGTTCTTTTTCCGGGTAGGCCTCTACCTTTACATATTTTTGAATTTCGCTACAGAATTATGATGAATACGATTCTGGAAAGCGATCGCCGTTTTGGGGTTGTCATGTGGGACCCCAATGAAAATGGAGTGTCCGCGGTGGGATGTTGTGCGGAAGTGATCCACTCCCAAAGATTACCCGATGATCGTCTCAAAATTATGACTTTAGGGCAGCAACGATTTAGGGTTTTGGAAGCTGTGAGAGAAAAGCCCTATTTAGTAGGATTGGTGGAATGGATCGAAGATGAACCACCAGAGACAGATTTAAGGCCTTTAGCTAGAGATGTAGAACAATTATTACGCGATGTGGTTCATCTTTCGGGAAAATTGATGGAGCAGGCGATCGAATTACCTGATGATATGCCCACTTTACCTAGGGAGTTATCTTTTTGGATCGCGAGTAATTTGTATGGAGTTGCACCGGAGCAACAAGCATTATTAGAAATGCAGGATACGGGCAAAAGATTAGAAAGAGAAGCGGAAATTTTGACTTCTACTCGTAATCATTTAGCCGCGAGGAAGGTTTTAAAGGATACTTTTCAATAATTAACTATGACATTAACAGAGGCGCGATCGACATAAAGTTATCCCTGTGGCTCCCATAGTCGGAAATCGCGTGAGATCACCAACCCAGTTTCTCCATCCCTTCGGAAACTGGATTGGTGTCAAATCTTTCTTAATGGGACTCTTGGGTGTCATTTTCTTACTCATCGGGTAAAAATTTACAATTGAGTGTTTCTTGAATACTAAACGGTGATTTCAGGGGAAATATTATTAAGGGTAAATTTGTTTCTAAAGCAGTTTTTTGACGGGCAAATTGATAAAAATCCTCGAATGTTTCTGGCAGATAATTGACTAAACTAGGGTTATCTTTCAAAGATTTAGAGACACGATATCTTTGTGAGAACCGCGATATGCCAAACCCAACCTACAAGAAAAAGTTATTGATTCAAGAAAAACTCAGTTTTTGAGTCACAATATGGAATAAGTTAACCCCAAAAATCTCTTTCTTTAACATCTGCGTGATTGAGCTTTTAGAAAGTAGGTTGGGTTGAGGTACGTTTGCGAGAAAGGCGCAAGCTGCGAAGGAGCGTCGCGTGCGCGTCACGCCAAACCCAATATATAGCAGTTCTTGGATTATGGAGGTATAGATTGAAACTGAAAAAGCTTGACAACACTGTTTTTTTGCAGACTCTATCTTTGTGAGAACCGCTATATCTGGAGATTGTAGTTACTTAGACTTGATAATCTCACTTCTATATCCTTGAGTATCGTTTCGTTTTTTCTCTGGAATTATTAATCGCTCTTCTCCGAGTAATATTTTCCATTGGTTCGTAAATATTGGTGTTCTTTTTTTGTCTTAAAATAAAGAATACTTTCTTCTTTTTCAGACTTTTATACTATGAAATGCCAGGTCTTCTATCACGATTAATATTCTTTAAGTAAGGCAAAAATCTGCGTCATAAATTCTTTTTGTTCTTTCCGATTACTCGCTCCCTTTTTATTGAAAAATGTCCCACGAATTGCCACACCTCTCTGGTCTATTGCAAATCAATTACATTGGATCAATGATATAATTTTGGGTGAAGATAATTGGCCTGGGAGTCAGTTTCAAGGGGCTACTAATCTCTCAGTTCTACCCACATTCCCTCTTAACCTTTGGAGCTTTTTGGGCTTTTTATCAGTAACTCAAAGCCAAAAAGTGATTATTTCAAGGATTCAAAGGTTTCTAATTTTGTTAGAATGGAACAGCCCTGGGGGATTTACGGGGATCAAAAACCCACAATTCATCACTAGCAACTTGAGTTATAATAGACAAAAAGTAAAGCCAAGGAAAGATAAAATGAATGACATCCAAACCTATCTGTATCAAGACTCTAACCCTAAAGATGATCAGAAAGCTGTTATTGTTGGACTGGAAAATATTACAAAATTCTATGGTATAGGTGATTTGGAAGTCCGTGCTTTAGATGGTGTCTCTTTAACCATTCATCAAGGGGAATATTGTGCTATTATGGGCGCGTCTGGTTCAGGCAAATCTACCGCGATGAATATTATCGGATGTCTGGATCGCCCTACCTCTGGCAGTTATTATTTAGATGGGGTAGATGTTGCCCAAATGTCGGAAAATGACTTGGCAAAAATTCGTAATTTAAAATTAGGTTTTGTCTTTCAACAATTTCATTTATTACCTCAATTAACCGCGTTAGAAAATGTGATGTTACCGATGGCTTATGCCGGAGTTTCGCCCTCGGAAAGAAAAGAACGTGCGATGATTGCTTTAACGCGTGTTGGCTTAGAAAGTCGCTTAAATAATAAACCTAATCAACTCTCTGGTGGACAACAACAAAGAGTAGCGATCGCGCGCGCGATTGTCAACCGTCCCGTGGTATTATTGGCTGATGAACCTACGGGGGCATTAGATAGTAAAACCACTCAAGAAGTGATGGATATTTTCACAGAATTAAATATGAGTGGTATTACGGTTATTATGGTAACGCATGAAACCGATGTCGCCCGTCAAACCCGCCGGGTGGTTTGGTTTCGAGATGGTCAAGTTATTCATAATAATTTAAAACCTGAAGATTTGCATAGTGCGGTCTTTTAACATAATTTATATCTAGGTTAGCATTGTTCACTTCATGCCTATTTTTGAACATCAGGAGTTTTCTATCTATGGAAGTTAAAAATAATGATTTCTCTGTTTACTATGATGCCTCTAGTCAAACTGTCTTTTTTCAGGGAACACTTCGCTTGAATGGGGAACAAGAATACGCGGGTATTATGCAATTGCTAGAGGATATCCTCAAATCCCATCCACCGTTAATTACTTTGAATTTGGAAAAATTAGAATTTTTGAATAGTTCTGGTATTAATACTTTGTCTAAATTTACGATTAAAGTCCGACGCATAGGTAATATTTCTTTGTTAGTTATTGCTTCTAAAAATATTTTTTGGCAGCAACACTCTCTGCAAAATTTACAGCGTTTATTCCCACGTTTAAAATTAGAATATCAATAAAAAATTTCCCCTTTGGCAAACTATTTCTCCCCAGATTGGGAAATCTGACTCCCATGAGGTTTCTCTCCTATCAACGGCAACACTGGGAACTTGAGAAAAAAACTGATCGTTAACTTAGTCCCTTTTCTGGGATAATATTAGTTAAACGATCCCCTGTGGATTTAAGTTTCAGAGTGTGGAAGGTTTCTGCTTCGACTCCCTCGTGTTACCCCAAAAAACCCGATCGCGTAGTGAACCATCCCCGCCATCAGCTGCCCATCCCTCCTGTAAATACGATTAATCAATTATGCGAAAATCTCGTCAAATTTCCCGTGAACTTGCTCTTTTAGGAATTAGTCAACTTCCTAATAATATAGAGCGTTTGGAGAGTAAAAATCTCAATGATCTTATTATCGCGGCGATTCGGACGCTCACGGAAGAAGCAAAGGAAGAATTAAAAGAAGCTTCCTCCGAAGTCCAACGGGGTAGCGATCGCCTTTTAAGTAGTGAAATTCGTGCCGCGGATATTCAAACGGCAAGGGCGATGCTTTATGAGGCGATCGACTTAGCACAAACCGCGATTAATCGTTTAGGAGCGGCTCTGGATTTACCCGAAACCATACAATTAACTAATCAACAAGATGTACGGAGTTACGCGTTACAAATTATCTCTAATTTTTGTGCTAATCGTTCAGAAATTGATGCTATTTTAAGCCAAGGTATGGTAGATTGGCAATTAGATCGTTTACCCCGTGTTGATCGCGATATTTTACGCATCGCGGTGGCAGAAATTCAATATTTAGGGATTCCTGAACAGGTTAGTATTAATGAAGCTGTTGAGTTAGCTAAACGTTATAGTAGTGATGATGGTCATAAGTTTATTAATGGGGTTTTACGTCGTGTTCTTAATGTAATGAAAACTGAATCAACTCCTGTTTAAGCTGTTAGTTAATTCTTAAGTTTAAGTTGGTAGTAAGCCCTTGAGGAAACATCTTTCAAAAATTAAGATGAAAGTCAGGGGTTAAAACCCCTGCCTAAAAGCTTAAGTCCTCTCAAGAGGACTAAGAAGAAAACTTTTGAGTTTGGGTGTAAAAGTTAGCATTTAACTTTCTCAACCCTAACGCACAAAGGCAGACATTGAATGGCATCATGCCGATACACTACTAGCAATTTATTTCAAGTGAATTAGTCGTCTTCAGAGGATTTCAGCTATTACACAGGAACTTAAGTCCCCGGCTGGCGGTTTTTTTAATCTCATTGCAATACAACAGGACTAATGACTCCCTTCCTATACTATGGGGCGATGCTCCCACCTGCTCCATCTCCATCAAAACCCACGATCGCGGTTGCCACTTTTGCCACCCCTGATCTTGATTACTTCTGGAAATACATCGCACATCATAATGCCACATACGCGAAACGTCACGGTTATGAGTGGATAACTTTAACGGAAGTGAAGGGAGAACCCAGACACTTGACGTGGCAAAAAATTCAGATGGCGATGGAGCTTTTAGAGAAGTATGACTACTTGTGGACGATTGACGCGGATTTGATCATTATGGATCATGGTTTCAAACTAGAAAACATCATTGCCGAGTATTCCAGTTTTGATCTGATCGCATCTTCTGACGCGTCTAACTCTGGAATCCGCGATCTACCTAATCTTAACAGCGGTAGTTTACTGTACAAAAATACGCGGTGGACAAAAGAATTTTTAACACGAGTGTGGCACGAAGCCGATGACTTTGCTTATAAATATTTCCATGAGCAAAGCGTAATTAATCGTATGATTCAAAAGGATATGAACCTTTTAAATCATATAAAAATTCTGCCAGAAAAAGTATTGAATTCTTGTTTTCCTCACACCAGCTACCAATCTGGTGATTTTGTATTACATCTGATGGCAATCTCAAATCAACAGCGCTTAGAACTGATTCCAAAATATCTGACATTGAGTCTCAATTCCTGCTCATAATCGCCGAATTGATCGGATTTATACCCACAGATTATCTCATCATTTTTCTGGAGTTTTTGTGGGTAATCAATTTCTATTTTACCATTGTTTGTACACGCCAGAGTCGAATTTTATTATCCTTACCTAAATTTGCTAAAAGTTGACCATCTCGACTCCACGCGATCGCGCCGTATCCTTCCACGGTTTGTAACAATTTACCTGTGGGAAGATGCCATAATTTCAGAGTATTATCTTGACTACTACTCGCGAAGAATCGATTATTCGGACTAATCGCCAAAGCATTGACTAATTCACGATTACTTTCGGAAGAAGTTACGATTTTTTCCGTGCGAATATCCCAGACAAAAATCGGAGATTTACCCGACATAACATAGGCTAAAATGAATCCTTCTCGACTTAAGGCTAAAGTCCGCAAATTTTCGCCAAAACCTTGAGGAAGGGGAAGGGTTTTAAATAATTCTTGTTTGGGAATATCCCAAATTTTAATTGTTTTTGCCTCACTGCCACTGGCTAAAAGTCTCCCTTGAGCCGCGATCGTCATGGGAATATTACCCTCTAAAGTCGTGAGGAAATTACCCGTCGTGACATCCCAAATTTTAATTCCTTTGTCATAACTTCCACTCAAAACAAATTTGGCATCAATATTAAAACCCACCGCGTTTACCCATCCTTTATGATTAAAAGATTGGCTCATTTTACCACTATCTATATCCCATAAAATTACCGTGCCATCTCCACTACCACTCACCAAAGTTTTGCCATCAAAACTAAAGGCTAAAGACCAAATTTTACCCCCATGTCCTGATAAAGTCTTAATAACTTCACCAGTTTCTAAATTCCAAATTTTAATTTCTTGAGTCCCACCACTGACTAATAGTTTACCATTGGGACTGAGCGTGATCGAATTAATCTCATTATCTCCATCAGAGAAAGTCTGTATTAATTCTAATTTTGCCATTACTTTATTTTGAGGTTGTGGCGTTTTGGGTTGGGGTTTTGGTGTGGTAACGGGAGTGGGTTGAGGTGTTTCTATGGGACTCGGTTGCGGTGTTTCTACTGGTTGGGGCGGTTGTTGTTGACTAATTGCAGACGCGTAACCTGTATTTTCCAAAAATTGCTTCAGTTTACTGAAAAATATAGCGCGATCGCGTCCTTGATAAACCTGTTGAATTAACTGCCATCCTTCCGTTTCTTGTTGCAATAAATATTTAGTCGCTAAATAAGCCGCTAATACCCCTTTAGTTTCCTGATTATTCTTGAGACGAGTATTCGCGTCTACCCATAATTCCGAAGCATTAGTATAAACCGCGATCGGATAAAATCTGGTAACATCTTCAAATTTACCAGGACGACTGTACTGCCAAATACGAATAGGCGAACGAGAATCAGCCCCGGCAGTAAAAAAATCATTGAATCGCTCATCAACACTTTTGAATTGCCAATGATTATCCCTAAATAAATCCACTAATTCATAAGTAGAGTTTCCCCAAGAATGTTTTAACACAGAATATTGATTATTAGAGCGATCATAAGAATAGATAAAAGAATAATTACAACAAGTCTTTTCGCCCTGATTTTTAGGTGCTAAATCTAGTAAAAAATCTGGTTCTCCGTCTCGGTCTAAATCCTTTACTTGTAAAGATAAAAAACGCCCCTCAGAGACACCTTCTAAAGGATTTGTAGAATTACGTTGAGTCGATAAACGGGTAGGAATAAGAACTGGTTCATCTAAAATAACTTGACCTTCACGGGTGATTTTTAGGGAGAAATTTTTCCCATCATCTCCCTGGGGTTCATAAGAAAATTCAGCTTTTACCTTACCTGATTCCACGATTTCCGTTTTCCGAGTTAAATTACTTGTAGAAAGTTGGGCAATATAAGTAGGAGGAACTAAGGATTTTTGGCCTTTTTTTAAAAGTGCTTGACAGAGAAAACTCGCCACTTCTGCACGGGTAGCAAATTCTTGAGGATTAAGCTTTTTAATATTTGGATAATTTACGACAAATTTTTGTTCTGTCGCGGCTAAAATCCCATCTTTTGCCGATTGAGGAATATCGGAAGCATCTGTAAAAGTAGTTGTTAAAATTTCGACACTGGGAGAAGTCGGAGCATATCTTAAACCATTAGTTAAACCCAGTAATGCTTGCCATCGTAAAATCGGTTCATCGGGATTAAAAATACTACCAACGTAAGCAGAAATAAATCCACTTTGATAAGCTTCTTTGATGATATTTTTACCCCAATAATTAGTAGGAATATCAATAAAAGTCATCGGTTTGCGGAAGGGTGCAGCATTGGGAAAAGCCCGTCGCACAAGGATCGCAAATTGAATGCGACTGACAGGAATATCAGGACGAAACGTGTTATCTTCTGGATAACCACTAATAATTTTTTTCTCAGTTAAATCTTCTATACAACTTTGAGCCCAATGGTTTTGGATATCTTTAAAGGGGGTTTGTGCAACGGCGTAGGGAATTTTTTGACCCGGAATTAATGTTTGAGTAATAAAGAGATCCGCGATGACAATAAAGGCGGTTATCTTGTCCAATCGGGGCGAGATCGTCATAATTTGATTCCTCTTACAATGACCTTTTTGATTATAGCATTTGCCGGGAAAATAGGTAATAGGAATAGGTAATAGGGGATAGAGAAGAGGAGAAAAAAAGACACTAGGGGCGTGCTCTTTGCGATCATAAACCCGATTTCGCAAGAGTCACCTGATTTGTGCATATCTCCAACAACTATTGTGGCGCAGGCATCTTGCCGCGATTGACATAATTTTTGGGAGATGTCTATTGTCCCCCCCTGCTTTTCCCAGTTGATGAGAAGTCGATAAGAAGTCGAAGAAGTCAGTCACGATCTCAAATACTGAACTGTTTCAATAAGAAGTATCCCAGGAAAAGATACTTTTACATTCCTCTTCCCTGGCAGAAATTAACTATGAATACCGAAATGCCTGCTAAATATTGAGGTAACTAATATGAAAAAAAATAATTTATCTTCAGAAAAAGACTCATCCCAAGATAAGCCAATTCAACAGCCCCCTCGACGTAAATTATCCTTCAGGGTAATGCCTGCTACCCTGGTTTTAGGTGTATTATTTGTCGGTGTATTGTTGGCTTTAAATAGTCGTCAAAAACCCCTCAACTCAATTCCTTTAGTCAAGCCACCACAGCAACAGTTAGCCAAGAAAGATATGGGGACTCTCGTCAAGGGAAATACCCAATTTGCCCTGAACCTTTACCAACAACTTGCCTCTCAAACTACCACAGAAAATATCTTTTTCTCACCCTACAGTATTTCCACAGCATTAGCCATGACATCGGCAGGTGCGAGGGGGAAAACTGCCACTCAAATGAATCAGGTTCTCAATTTGACTCTTCCCCCAACGACTCTCCATCCGGCTTTTGCACAATTGACTTATCAATTAACTAATGTTCAAGACTATCAGTTATCTATTGCGAATCGCCTTTGGGCGCAAAATAACTTTTCTTTGCTCCCACCCTTTGTGAAAATAACTGATGATTTCTATGGTGCTAAAATTGAATCCTTAAACTTTGCCAATGCCCCCGAAGCCACTGGGAAAATCAATAATTGGGTGTCCGAGCGCACTCAAAATCAAATCAAAGATTTACTTAATCGGTGCGATGTGGGAGAGAATACAAAATTAGTCTTAAGCAATGCCATTTACTTTAAGGGAAATTGGGAAAATAAGTTTGATTCAAAAACTACTAAAGAAGCCCCTTTTACCCTAGCATCAGGCAAACAAGAACTGGTATCATTGATGTATCAATCAAATCATTTTGGTTATGCAGAGGCTCAGGATTTACAAGTGCTAGAGATGCCCTATAATGGGAATAAGTTATCAATGGTAATTCTGTTGCCAGCTAAACCGGATGGGTTGCCCAATTTAGAACGCAATCTCACCACAGCTAACCTGGAAAAATGGCTGTCAGTTTCTCAACAGGAAGTCAAAGTTTGGCTGCCTAAATTCAAATTTGAGCAACGAGTTAACCTCAAGGATACACTTTCTCAGATGGGAATGGTAGATGCCTTTAACGAATCGGGGAAGGCTGACTTTTCTGCCATAACTGATCAGACTAATTTGTACATATCAAAGGTAATTCATAAAGCCTTTGTGGAAGTAGATGAAGAAGGCTCTAAAGCTGCAGCAGCAACGGCAGTAACCATGTGTAAGGGGGAATGTCCAAAGGCTGCTCCTCCTATGCCGATCTTGTTTCGTGCCGATCGCGCCTTTTTATTTCTGATTAAGGAGCGAGAATCGGGGAGTATCTTATTTATGGGCCGGTTTGCTAATCCGTCCTCTATTTCTTCTGCCCCTATTGAGAGAGGTTTATGCCTAGAAAATAGTCCTAAATGATTTGTAAAAAAAGTAGTGCAGGCTAACGATAAAACCGCAAAAATCTTGTAGGGGCGGGTTCACCCATATCTGTGCCACCAAACAGACAGGTTGGAAAACCCGCCCCATCCCCACCGACAAATTATCAATAAATATCGAGTGATTGATGAGTATCTCCAAGAAACCCGGTTTCTGTACGCGTATAGACAGACACAGACACGCGCATCTTTACTTCTGCTTCAAAACCACCAAAGTAATATCATCAAACACTTTCTGAGAGCCAATATGTTGTCGGACATCATCAATCACAATTTCTTTAATCTCTTCCGCCGAATTGTGACGATTTTTCACCACGACATCGCACAGTCTTTCTAATCCGTAAAACTCTTTATTAATATTTTCCGCTTCCGTAATTCCATCCGTATAAAGCACCACCACATCCCCGGAATTTAACCGCACTTCTTCTTGGGCAATAAAATCACCTATCTGCCCTTCTAAGCCAATGGGAAACCCTAACTCCATCGTATCTATGCACTCCAATTTTCCATCAGCACGCACCACAATCATTTCCTCATGTTGTCCGCTTAATGTCAAAACACCTTGAGCATAATCTAAGATAGCTAGACTCATATTTTTAGCGGAGTTCATCCGTTGCAGATTATCATAAAGAGTCTGGTTAACCACATCCAAGAATTTCACGGGATCTGTTTCTTTCATTTTCTCCAGTGTCCTCACAGCCGTTTGTGCCATAATCATTAAAACACCACTTTCTAAACCATGTCCCGTCACATCCCCTATGCCGATTTTTACTCGTTCATTCATTTTCAATACATCGTAGTAATCGCCGCCCACTTCATCGGCAGGCTCCATAAATCCGGCAATTTCTAAGCCTTCAATTGCCTCTAATTCCGACGTTTTTGGTAACACCATTTGTTGCAATTGTTTGACAATATCTAATTCCGCACCCATTCGCAGATTGTCTTGTTTCAGGAGTTCATTGAGAGTGATAATTTCTTGATTAGCTTCAGCTAACTGAGCGGTGCGTTCAGTTACTTTATCTTCTAAAGTACGATATAGTAAGGCATTTTCCAGAGAAATTGCCGCTTGGGATGATAGGACTTTAAGGACTTCCAAGCGATCGCGTGTAAAGGCCCCCGTAGTCAGATTATTTTCTAAATACAGAATACCGATTAATTTGCCTTGATTAATAATAGGAGCGCATAAAATTGACTTAGGTTGATTTTTGACAATATAGGGTTCCTTGGTAAAAACTCCCTCATTTGTGGCATCTGATAAAACCACATCTTCCTGAGTTCTCGCGACATATTGAACTACCCCGAAAGGCAGATTTTCGCAGTCTTCAACAGCGAGAGATTGGGAAACTTGTACTTGCTCAACGGCGACTTCTCCTATAGCTTCAATGCTTAACTTTCCCTGATTTGATAAAATGAGAAACCCTTTTTGTCCGCCGCCATTTTCCAGTAAAATTTTCATTAACTTTCCTAACAATTTGTCTAGGGTAATTTCACCCGCGAGAACTTGGGAAGCCTTGATCACCGTGGCAAAATCTAAATCGGAACCTCCTCCCGTTGTGGAAGTAACTGTGTTCCTAACAGTTATTCCCAAATGAGTGGTTTTATTGCCGGATTTCTGAGACAATAACTGCGGATATTTCTGCTCTAAATCTTCTACTTTGCACTTCGCACCCCAAAGTTGATAGCCATAGTGAGCTTTTCTCATGTAAAGTTTGGCAATTTCGACTTTACCTTTCTCTAACCAAAACTTAGCAGCTACTTCATTGCCTAAAGCTTCTTCATGAATATATTCATTTTCATGGGCGGAAGCAATAGCGCGATCGTATAAATCTAGTGCCTCCATTTCTTTACCAGAAATACGGGCCATTTCCGCTTCTACCAACAGGTATTTATGCCAAAAATTTTCAGGACAGTTATCTGCCCAAATTTTCATTTGTTTTTGGTTCGTTTCAATTTTTTGTTGATAACAAATTTGCTCCGATTGATTAACAGTTGGATAGAGAGCCAGTAAAATTAAAGAATAGTAGAAGTTATTAATAGCATTGGTAATCATCCCTTGCAGATAAGGTAACATGGTTTCAGCTTCTTGGATGCAATCTAAGGCGGCAGCATTGTCGCCATACAAGTAAAGCACCTGGGCTTTACAAGTCAAATAGTTACCAAGAGCAAATAGGTTTTTATTCGTCTGACAGTCCTCAATATAATCAACTTCGGAGAGGGATTCGGTGGCAAATTGCCTGGGATTGGGACTCAATCCGCTTAAATTATAAATGGGTAGTTGACAGGAAATAATAGTATGATAAGCCAGTAAATTTTTGATTTTTGCCGTGAATTTTAAATAATCGTCTAAAACTGCTAATATGTCGCTAAAGACTTTCCCTGAAACAAAAGAATTGAGGATTTGATGGAAAGTGATGTAGCCAGCAAATTGTAGTTCTCCTGACTCTAATCCCGCCTGATAACCATCGTTATTAACTGCTTCAGCAGCTTTCATGGGGAGAACCCAATGTTGGACATGATTAGCAAGGTTATTAGATGCTTTCGCTTTCATGGATGAGTCATTAAATCGAGAAGAAATGTTTACACCTAAACGCGCAAATTCATAGCCCGATCGATATTCCTGTAAAACAGCACTCAGGATAATTCCATAACTGGCATAACTTTTAGCTGAAGCCGCGATCGGACCGTATTTAATAGAAAGAGCCGCCATTTTAGCAGCAATAACTCCATAAAATTCGGCGTTAGTGAAATAAACCGCGGGATCAACACTGACTAATAAATTTAAGGCGGCTCTCATTTCTGGATTAGTCATTTCTGGTTGCTCTAGCAGGGGATTAATTTTCCCTGGTTGCCAAAGTTTTCCTACTTCGGATAATTCATTTTGTAAAGCATTAGTAAAGTCTTGAGTGGGTAACTCAATCCCGAATAAACTTAAGGCTTGTCGAGAGGCATTAATGGCGGCTTCATATTTAGACATCATGGTTAACATGACAATTAAAATATTATAAAGCTCTGCTTTTTCTAAGTTAGTTTTACATTGATTAATAACAAAATAAATCAACTCTTTCGCCGCATCAAAATTACTATTTAAGTATTCTATTTCAGCTCTTTCTTTGTGAAGTTTTATGCTTAATTCATATTGCTCTTGCCAAAAATCACCACTTAATAAAGATATACCGATTTCTAAATATTCTTGTGCGGCTACATACGCGGTTGAGTCTTTTGCTTTGCAGGCCGCGATTAAATTAAATTTAGCTAAGGCTATTTTTTCGCTTGGATCAGTAATTAACTCGCGCCCTAGATTAAAATGTTCAACTATATCGAAAATTTTAACCTCTTTTTCCGTCTCGGACATATTGAGTTCTAATAAGCGCCCTATTTTCAGGTGAACGCCTTTTTTATCTGAGTCCGCGATCAAA
>JBBITB010000083.1:0-27422 GCA_037440985.1 Microcoleaceae cyanobacterium bin_387 | reverse complement strand
GCTGTTGGGGATGGTGTTGGTGTCGATATCTCAGAAGAAATGGGAGAGGGTGTCGGTGTCGATACCTCTGATGGTGTTGGGGATGGTGTGGGAGATGGTGTCGGTGTCGATACCTCTGAAGGGATCGGAGATGGTGTGGGAGAGGGTGTTGGGGAGGGTGTTGGTGTTGGTGTTGGTGTTGGTGTTGGTGTCGGTGTCGGTGTTGTGTCAATAATTGTGATAACCGCGTTGGGAATTGTCCCCAAACGCGCGTTATTCGTGGGGGAATTTAAACTGACATTAAAATTTTCATTTCCTTCTACTAAGACATCATCCCAAATAGGAATGGTAAAAGTTTTACTGGTTTCACCAATAGCAAAATTTAAAGTGCCTGATGTCGCTTGATAGTCATTGTTATTGGTTTTTGCGGTTCCATCTGTGGTATTATAACTGATACTTGCGGCAATATCGCCACTGGTACGATTGACGGTAATGGTAAGATTTACCCCATTTTCATTAACGTCATAAGTGGCTGCACTTAAATTAAATTCACCTGGCTCTTTAACTATAATACTGAGAGGAATCGTCGGGTTTGTCGTCGCGGTATCTCCGTGGCTTTTTTCCTGAGAAGTGGCAGAGATGTTTAGGTGAATTGTACCACCGATTGATGATTTTATTGTTAATCCTCCAAGTTGCTCTGGTGTTAATTTCCAGCGTTTATTGCCTGTATTTGTTCCCGCGGATAATGTTGCGGTTTCGGGTATTCCATCAATAATGATTTCTTTGAGGGTTTCTGAGCCGTCATTATCTACTAATGTTGGTGTAATGTTAAGCTCGATCGCGTCATTGATTAAACCGGTGGCATTATTAACATTAACTTGAGGAGCATCGGCAACGGGATTAACCTCAAGCGCGATCGATTCTATTAAAGTTTTAGGATCAGGCGTAGTATTAGTGATACCATCATCAGTGACACTCCATTTAAAATTAGCAGTCCCGCTGGCATGAGCTACAGGTAAAAACTGCATTCCTTGAATTTGCGATAATGTATAATTACCCGTTTTAACTATCGTCACACCATCGGCTAAGACAATATTACCCAAACTAATAGGCGGAATTTCTGTGACTTCATAAGTTAAATTTTGATGAGTTTCATTAATACCCGGATTATACACGAGGGAAGTTAAACCGAGAGATGTTATGCCACTATCTTCGTTAATGGTTAAATCGCGAACATTTCCAGTAGTACGAGTGGGAGGATCATTAACTTCAGTAATGTTAATGGTAAAAATTTGGGGCGCAGAAGTATCCACACCTCCATTATTTGTACCTCCATCATCTTTTAATTTTACAGTAACATTAGCCGTTCCCGAAACATGAGACGCGGGAGTATAAGTTAAATTGCCATTCTGATCAATTTGAGGTTGAATACTAAATAAACTGTTATTGTTATTAGTCACCTCAAAAGTCAGAGATTGACTAAATTCATTGGTTGCGCCTTTAGATAAAGTTTTTGCCCAATTATTAACGGTTTGAGTACCCGCGTTTTCCTTCACGGTTTGATTAGTACCGGGTGTAAAAGATGGTACATCATTAACCGCATTAACTGTAATAGTTGCCTTAGTTGTTGTTGAGCTAAAAGGCATACTACCACCATTATTAGAAGTATTTACCCCTGTGGCACCGCTTAGTGTATTATTGGAAGTATCCCAAGCACGAAAGGTAAGACTCGGTTCACTATTACTGACACTATAATAGTCGGAATTAGGGACAAAACGAATTTTTGGCTCCGCAGTTTTCACCGCGACTCGTTGCAATTCAAAACTCGCAGATGCGGAGGTAGTATCATCTCCAAAAAAGAGGAAATTAGGCGTTTCGTAGGGATCTGGACTTCCAGTAAAAGCACTATAATCACGGAGAGGACGATCTCGTAAAATTGCTGTACCATTGCGATAAAGACTGAATTTATCACCGAAAACCGATAGCTCATAACTAGCCATTGTACTGGTATAACCACTACCCCCAATAACACGATCTAATGATAAAGAATTAGAATCATGAGTAAAGAGAGTACCCGTCGGATCGGCAACGCCTGTACCATCTCTTTGTACCCAAATTTCGTTATCCCAAAAGGCAATTTCTACTCCTTTTTTACCATCGGAACTAATAGCAATTACACTAAAACCTGCTCTATCAGAAAGTCCGTCATTATTCTTATCACTGGTAGAAAAAGAATGATTTTCACTATTAATTTTCATATCAAAACGGATACTATAACCCAGATTACGATCTAAAGTGGGAAATGTCGTGCCATAACCCGTATAAATATTTTCATTAACAGTGCTATCTAATGTGATTGAACTACCATTCAACTTTTGAGTTGCACCAGACAAATTGACAAAAGTTAAATTTTGATTACTCGGTGGTGTTCCTAATTGTCCCGTGTAAAGAGAATTCCAACCCAATACCGTCGCATTTGTATTAGATGTGGTGGCATTAAAGTCTATCCAATTAGTGCCACTATCAAGGGAATATTGCCATTTTCCATTAGTGTTATCTACTCCAGTAACGGCAATTCCTTGGGAATCATTATTGATATCGGAAATTAAACCATTAATTAAAGTAGATAAGGGAGTTCCCGTATTATTAATATCGGAAATATCTTCATTAATCGCGGTGAGACTAGGTGAAACTAAATTATTTAACACAGGAGCAGCATAATGACTTCCTAAATCACCAAATGTATCCTGGGAAAAGCCCTGCCATTGTAAACTAGGATCGAAAGTATCATTAGGATTTGTATCGCCTTGTGTCACATTTCGATCGCGACGTAGAGTATTATCTTGGGTACTGATTAATCCGGTTCCCCACTCAGTACCAGGGAAACCAATTTGCCCAATAACATCAAGTATGGTTGTGCCTTTCCGCAGTACAATTGTATCATTACCATTAAACCAACTAAATTGATTAGTATCAATTTTATCCGCTTGATTGATAATCGCTTGATTCGTATTATTATTAAGTGCAATAACGTAAACATCACCATTGGCTACCACTCCCGTTAAATTGAAAGTTACATCAGGAGTGCTTTTGCCATTAAAATATATATCAACCGCGTAATTACCCGTGGTTAAGTCGATCGCGGAGCCTGTGCCGTTGTAAAATTCAAGAGCTTTGTTATTACCACTACCTTCAATATATTCGGAAATCAAGAGATCATTTGCAGCCAAAACGTACTGATAAGTTTCCATTACCTCAGTCTGAAATATTAAAGGGGTTTCAATACGTCCGATCGCGACTTCTAAATTCCAATTACCACCTTGAGAGGAGCTACCGGTGCGATCGCGTGACGCGGCAATATCCGCCCCCGTTAATTGACTTAATTGTTGTAAAAAATATAGTCCACCATTCCCCCCTAAACTTTCGGGAAGATCCGCGGCAATATTACAACCATAAAGGAGAATATCCGCACCAAATCTTAAGGCTTTCTGCCATTGCTGCAACTGGGGAATATACGCGTTTAAATTCTCAAAATTTAACCAAATAGAACCCAGTTCAATACTAGCTGGTTTACCATGAGAGATAATATGAATACTGGTAATATTGTCGCGACTTACCAGGGTTTCTGTAATTTGTTCGATCCCATTTTTTGCGGGTTCCAGTATAATAACTTCAGTGTTGGGTGTAATACCATCGATCAGTTTTTGCGCGTCAGGAAGATTAGGATTAATAAAGGCAATTTGTTTGGAGCTCGCATTCATATCACTAATCATACAAGTTTCCCTCAGTAATCTAAGTTATCCTTCCCTCGATGCTAACACATTTCCGTGTCGAGTTACCCACGAAAGCCCAATTATGATCGCATTTATTTTTTTGCCCATCTAATATACTTTCTACTTCGATGCTGTGATTTGTATCACAAAAGTAAAAAACACGATCGCGCACAATACAGATTTTTGATAACCCCTAACCCCCACGGTAGGAGCCGTGTCCCCGTACCCGATACTGAATTGTACGCGATCGCGTCTCTGAAATTACATTCTTTCTAACACCTTAATCCCCAATAAACCCAAACCTAAACCTAAAGTTCTCGCGGTTAAATCACATAAAATTAAGCGAGAAGTCCGTAAAGGTTCCGGGGCTTTCAAAACATCATGTTTATCATAAAATTGATTAAACTTCTGACTCAATTCAAACAAATATTGACAAATGCGATTCGGTAATAAATCCACCTCAACCGCACCCAATATGGCATGAAATTGTAATAAATGTTTTGCTAATACTAACTCCTCTTCTTGCTGTAAAAGGATTGTCGCTTTTTCATCTAAACTTTCAAAATCAATCCCTCCTTTGCGTCCAATACCTTTTACACGCACATACGCGTATAATAAATAGGGTGCAGTATTGCCTTGTAATGCCAACATTTTATCGTAACTAAAGACATAATTACTGGTGCGATTTTGACTTAAATCCGCATATTTTACCGCACTTAAACCGATCACTTGAGCGACATTATTAATAAAATCTTCCGTTTCGGTACGTCCTTCTTTTTCCACGCGTGTTTCTAAATCCTTTTTAGCATACGCGATCGCCTCATTTAATAAATCAATTAACCGTACCGTTTCACCCGATCGCGTCTTTAATTTCTTGCCATCTTCCCCTAAAACCAAACCAAAAGGAACATGAACAATCTCTACTTTATCAGGAATCCAACCCGCTTTTTCAGCAACCTTAAAAACCTGGGCAAAATGATTCGCTTGCCCTGAGTCTGTCACATAAATAACGCGATCGGCCCTTTCTTTTTCGATGCGATAACGGATCGCGGCTAAATCCGTTGTCGCGTAATTATAACCGCCATCCGTTTTTTTGACAATTAAGGGTAAAGGCTCCCCTTCTTTATTGGTAAATCCTTCCACAAAGACACATTGAGCTCCTTGATTTTCCACCAATAACCCTAACTGTGTTAAATCTTCAACAACCCCAGGCAAAAATGAATTATAAAAAGATTCCCCTCTTTCCGTTAACGCAATATCTAATAAATCATAAATAACCTGAAACTCCCGTCGAGATTGTTCACATAATAATTGCCACGCGTGACGACTATCCTCCGCACCACTTTGTAAACGCACCACCTCTTGACGGGAATTTTCCTTAAAGACTTCATCCTCATCAAAGCGTTTTTTGGCTTGACGATAAAAGCTGACTAAATCACCTAAGTCTAAAGCATTCGCGGTAGTTAAAGCCTCTGGATAAGCCTCCCGTAAATAGGTAATTAACATCCCAAATTGAGTACCCCAGTCGCCGACATGATTCAGTCGTAAAACATCATGGCCTTGAAATTCCAAAATCCGAGCTAAACAATCTCCGATAATCGTTGAGCGCAGATGCCCAACGTGCATTTCCTTCGCGATATTCGGACTAGAAAAATCAATAACAACTCGTTGAGGAGTTTTCGCAGAAGCAATGCCCAGACGAGGCGAAGACGCGATCGCGTTTAAACATTCCGATAAATAATCAGGTTTTAAACGTAAATTAATAAAACCCGGGCCAGCAATTTCAGGAGTTTCACAAATATTTGATACATCCAGATTTTCGATAATAATAGACGCGATCGCTCTTGGGGGTTTGCCGAGCTTTTTCGTTAACGACATCGCGAGATTACATTGATAATCACCGAATTTGGGATTAGTCGCCGAGACTAACATCGGATCGATACCCGCGAAAGCATCACCAAAAGCCGAAATCAAAGCCTCGTCAAATTTAGTCTTAAGGATTTCAATAGTCAAAGTCATATTATTTTTTTGATTTTATTTTTACATTTGGGAATATTTAACACCTTTACTAACCCTACCATCTAAGCAATACCTTCGCCATTTTTTGTCGGTTGGGTGAAGGCACGAAACCCAAGGAAGATGTTGGGTTGAGGCACGAAACCCAACCTAGGAATTTAACACCTGTGCCTTAGTACCCTTGTGGTTTATCATTTCTTCCCAAACGTGATACAGATCACTAAAAAAGTGATATAAATCACAGGCTAGAAGAGAGCGCGATCATTGCGGGATCAAAAGAAAGTCACATTTGACGCTGACTCCCGTCACCCACAGGCGGAAAAACATTTTTTAACATTGAATTATGAGAATATAGAAGCAAGGCAAGAAGTAAAGCTTCTATCAGCCATCCATGAGGAACCATTTATGTTATCTCAACCTATTTCTGACGACAAAAGTCTAAGTGAGTCTCTATATCGTGCGATAGTGCGTCGCTTTTATGAGTCATTTAGTGTATCTACTCAATCAATCTTACGGGACTGTCGTTTGGGGTTTGCCCCTAGTCCCAATGGCTCCAGAACATTTTTTATTGTCACCCCTACTCTCCAAGTCGCGGAGCAACTAATCGACGAAATCGACGTGATTATTAATAAAGTTATTACGCTCATGGCTGGAATTAGCCAAATTGGTATTTGTGTCGCTCCCCCCGCCCATGATCTCGTGGAAAGGGAGTCTAATGACTCTTCATCTAAAATATCTCGTTATATGGTTTGTCAATTTATTTCTCTACCTTGTCACGACAGAGAATGTTCCCAGTGAATTCTGTCTCACGAATTGTGGGGGTGCGATCGCGTGATGGATGTGGTCCACCCATTTTTGTCTCGATATCATATAACCCGATCCGAAACCTGCTCCTACACTGCCGATTACTGGCTCATCCTATAATTATTTCAACTAAGATTGAGAAACAAAAAAAGTCACCATAGGAATTGGCCAGATTTAAGGAGTCTCATTTTTATTTGGTAATGATAAGTTCTGGTATGATTTTAATATCCTGACCAACGCCTCACCCGGACAAAACTGAAACAATCCCCCTTTGTCCCTCTGTGCCTTTGTGGTTCATTCTTTTTTCAAAAAGCTATAACCCAAGAGCATAGACTTTATTCTAACGTCTTCACAGGTGGCACAGAAGTCGCTAAAACTTTCAATGATCGCACCTCTTCCTCCAAGCGTTTCACCTGCTCCAATAAAACCTGATTACTTTCCGTTAACTGTCGTGCTTGACTACTCAAATAAGGATCACTTTCCCACCAATTAATCCCAATTTCCCTCGCCTTATCCACAGAAGAAATTAATAAACGAATCCGAATATTTAATAACTCCGTCGAACCCACAGAAACCGAGATATCCCCCGCGATCACAATACCCTTATCTAATACCCTTTCTAAGACATCAGCTAACGTCGAACCCGAAGTAGAAGTCGCGATACTGCGACTCCCCGAAATTGCACCTTGAGACGGAGAATTAATACTCATAAATTATGTTTCAGTTTTCGCGACAAAAATCCGATCATCCCTTTGCTTTAATATCCCCTTCTTCATCAGCGATCGCAAAGCATCGATCGTCTGGACGCGATTAATTCCTAACGCGCTTTCAATCTCGGAAACCCTTGCCCCCTGAGAATTTTGTAAATAATGAAAAACCTCCTGCTCATAGGGCGGTAAAATTAACTCCTCTTCCACTAAAATATCATTCTCCTCTTCGGGCTCTTCTATCTCCGAGGAAGGCTCATCCTTAACCGTTAAAATTACCTTCTCTTCTGGCTCCTTTGGTAATTCCTTTGGTAATTCCTTCAGCGATCGTTGAGAGGTATCTAACTTAATCACAGGCGTTTCATACTTATGCAAAACATCCTCTAAAATTCGGCTCGCCTTTTCTAAAGGTTTACCACTACGATATAAAAGCACATCCAAACAAACACCACGAAAATCATCACTACTGGCAGTGACGGGAATATTATGCTCTTGACAGACTTTACCAATCATTAAACAAGCGCGTAACCCGGAACTTTTCTCAATCCCAGTATGATGACAAAAATCCTTAACTAAATGAACAATCCGTTTCGCATCTTCCGGGTTAAGCCCAATTTTTTGAATCAAAATTTCCTGCTGGGTTACATTATCCGGCTCTGGCATTTGGATCGTCACTAACCGATCCATTAACGCGTCTTGGGTATTATGAACTCCACAATATTCCTCAGAATTAGAAGTAAAAATTGCCCGAAATTGAGGATGAACTTTAATATATTCGGAACGATTACCACCAGGGGGAAGCACTAAAAGTTTTTCTTCTAATGCGGAAAGTAAAACATTATTGACTTCAGGACGAGAGCGATTAAACTCATCATAAACAAGGGTAAAACCCTCTCTACAAGCCATTGTTAAGCGAGAATCAATCCAATTTTGGCGCAATTCATCCTCTAGTTTTACAACACTATGAATGAAATTATCGACCACTTTTTTACGAGTATAACCGGATTGACTGCCGATTAAATCTGTACTTTTTAATTGATCATCCCCAAAAATTAGCATAATAGGACGACCTAAAAGATCGGCCAAATGGAGCGCGAGGGTCGTTTTTCCCGTCCCCGCGGGGCCTCGGAGGTGGACTCCAAAACCAGATTTTAAGTAACGGAGGGAGCGCACGGTAATTTCTTCTACCGCGGGGGTATTGACAAATCCCTTGGGACGTGCTTTCAGCACTGTAGTCATAGACGGTTTCACGCGTTTAGGAGATAAAGGAAAAGAGTTAAGTTAAGGGCGCGGATAGTTGATCGGGGGTAAGATAGGTACGATCGCGTTGAATAATCAACCCTTTTCGCAAAAGAGCACGCAACGCGTCAACGGTTTGGACACGATTAATACCTAACGCGGCCTCGATCTCCGTGAGGCGGACTCCCTTACCTTCTTGAATGTAATGATAAACCCGCTCTTCTGGCAATGGGGGAGGTGCGGAAGGCTTCGCGGTGGCCAAAGATGGGATCACAACAGGTTTGGGGCTATCTTTTACCTCCACAGGTTTAACTAGGGGTTTCGGTGTCTCAAGAGTCTTTTTCACCGTGGTTGATGAGACAGGAGCAGGAGTCACTTTCACAGGAGTTACTTTCACCGCTTCTGAAGTCCGTGAGGGAGGCGCGATATGATGTTCTCGCACACTTCCCCAGACACTTAATTGCAGATCCGTGACATAATCTTTTAATTCAGAGCGAAATACAGAGAGACGATCGCGCAACTCTTGAGAGTCGGCTTTGCGTTTAGCACGATAACGAGAAAAAGCCTGTTGTAATTGACGAGCGCGATCTTCGCGTAATAATTCTAATTCTTGCAGATAACTTTCGACATCGAGACGGATAGTATCGATCGCGTTAGTTAATTTTTCATGAAGTTCATTATAAGATTGATGACGGGCGCGTTCACTCTCAGAGAGAAAAGCTTGAATTTGAGCCTTACGAGATTGGATCTCCTCGACGCGTTGTTGACGCAAAGCTCCCGACATTTGATTTAAACTGCTATGGTAGTCATGCAACTCCCTCGCCAATTGACTACTCCACTCCACTCGATCCAACGTCGTTTCCTGTAAAAAACGATTAGTTTCTGCCGAGAGTGATCGGACATACTCATTTAATTGTTGCGCCAACGCGATCGAGTCTTGATGACGTTTATTACTCGTATCGCGTAAAAAATCCTTCGTTTCCGCCTGTAAATCACTAACAAACGCGAGACGATCGCGCCGTTGTTCCCTTTCTTGGGTACTACGATTCCTTTGCCACTCCCTCAGAGTCGAGTGGACACTGACTTGACGTTTCTTTAATTCCTCTTGACGATCAAGCCGCCCGAATCGCCATTCCTCTTGTAGTGACATCACGTTTCCCTCCCTCCCACATCTATGAATATTTAGGGCATTTTTCCCCACCCAGGTTTAATGAAAAATGAAAAATCAAAACTTGACATTCACCGATGTCAGAATTTTAATCATTTCATCTTTCATTTTTTGTTTGTAGAAATTAAGCTGCCGGGACTGAGGCTTGAGAAGTAAGACCTACCGCTTCAGCATACT
This sequence comes from Microcoleaceae cyanobacterium bin_387, assembly GCA_037440985.1. GTDB lineage: Bacteria > Cyanobacteriota > Cyanobacteriia > Cyanobacteriales > Microcoleaceae > JBEDKD01. Next base: position 17,559 of record JBBITB010000083.1, on the reverse strand, counting down.
TGAGGTAAGTTTCGACGGACGCGATAACAATCCGAGCTTCGATCGCCAACAATTCAATACCGACAAGGGAGACACGCACCCAAGCATCTATGACAATACCCTTATCGAGAATACGGTCAACCACTTCAGCCAAGCTAGAGGACGAGTTTACTTTTTCGACTGCCATGATTTTATACCTCTTCCGTTAATATAGGTCGATTACTGTTGATGTAACAGTAGTCTCCATATCATCTTACTGGGAAAAGGTGCATCCGCAAGCAGAAACTCTTTTTCCTAGCAAAGATTGTAGTAAATGTTTCAAAATGTACCTTTGGGCATTAAGATTAGTATATATAATTTTACAAACTTCAAAAAGTGGTAATTAAACCTTATCATTCTTAACGAAGCTTAAAATAAAAAAAGCAATCGTTTTTCTTTTTTTACCCCTGTAGCCCTGTTTTTCGCGGTGAGAACTAATTCATGATGCCCCGGATACTTGTTATTGATGACGATCCCGCGATCTCGGAACTTGTGGCGGTCAACCTAGAGATGGCTGGCTATGAAGTCACCCAAGCCGAAGATGGCATAAAAGGTCAGGCCCTTGCGTTGCAATTACTACCAGACTTAATTATGCTGGATTTGATGTTACCAAGAGTCGATGGTTTTACCGTCTGTCAAAGGTTACGCCGCGATGAGCGCACCGCGGACATTCCCGTTGTCATGTTAACGGCCCTGGGTCAAACCCAAGATAAAGTCGAGGGTTTTAACTCAGGGGCCGATGATTATCTCACAAAGCCCTTTGAAGTTGAAGAAATGTTGGCAAGAGTGCGAGCGCTGTTAAGACGGACTGATCGTATTCCCCAAGCTGCGAAACACGCGGAAATTCTCAATTATGGGCCTTTAACATTAGTACCAGAAAGATTTGAAGGGATCTGGTATGGAAAAACTATCAAACTCACTCACCTAGAGTTTGAATTATTACACTGTTTACTTCAACGTCATGGTCAAACGGTTTCTCCCAGCGATATCCTCAAGGAAGTGTGGGGTTATGATCCCAATGATGACATTGAAACTATTAGGGTACATATTAGACATTTAAGAACTAAGATGGAACCAGATCCCCGTCATCCTAAATATATTAAAACGGTGTATGGGGCTGGTTATTGTCTGGAATTACCCACTCATTCTCCTGCCAATAATGAGGATTAAAAATTATAATTGTCTGATCTCTTTGGGGCAATTTCCCACAGTATTTATCGGTTGGGTTTATCCCTGAAAACTGATGGAAAAACTATACGTCTGAGCATTAAACCAAGCTACTCATATTTGTAGGTTGGGTTAAATCATTAAAATTGAGGTAAAACTCAGCCCTTTAATACTTAACCCAACCTCCTCAACAATTCAGTTTGTAGGTTGGGTTAAATCATTAAAATTGAGATCAAACTCAGACCTTTAATATTTAACCAAACCTACTTTAATAATGGTGTTTGTGGGTTGGTTTAAGTCATTAAAATTGAGGCAAAACTCAGTATTTTAATCCTTAATCCAACCTACTCAACTGTTAAGTCAAACTAGGGAGCTAAAGCATTACCCCGCAGTAAACTACCCAGAGTTTTCGCGGTAATTTTCATCTGTACTAAGGGGTTGGCTGGTACAACCGTCTTATAAAGATAACTATCAAAAGTTAGACGTTGTACATCGCGATCGGCACACATTTCCACAAAGGCTTCGCGGGTGGCATTAGTACGATAGAAAACCCGTTGTAAGATATCGAGAACGAGATAAGTAATGCCATATTTCTTATCCCAGCGCTGGATATAAAGTTTCAATTCATCTTCAGTAGGAATGCGTTGGCCTTTGTTGGAGATTTCCACAATGGTTTCCGCACACATCCGGCCGGACTTCGCGGCAAAATAAATGCCTTCCCCAGAAGATTTAGTCACATAACCGGCGGCATCACCCACCAGAGCTACCCGGCCGACAACGCGACGGGGGCGAGGATGTTCAGGAATGGGATGAGCTTCCACTTTAATGATTTTACCGCCTTCTAATTTACGGGCGGCACGGGCACGGATACCCGCTTGTAGCTTTTTGATATCCGCTTGGTGGACTCTCATCGTACCAGTGCCCACGGCAACGTGGTCATATTTGGGGAATACCCACGCGTAGAAGTCTGTGGAGACATCATCTCCCACATACATTTCGGCCATGTCGTTGTAATAGGCCATTTTATCTTCCGGCAAGCGGATACGCTCTTGGAACGCGATCGCGTAATTATAATCACCCGCGTCAATAGCCTTCGCGACACGGGAATTAGCCCCATCGGCCCCAATGATCATATCCACCTTAAGGGTTTCCATCTTACCCTCAAGACCACCATTAGAGTGATCAGCATAGTGAATAGTATAGGGATCGGAATTATTGCCTGGGATGTCCACTTTATGAACAGTACCATTAATCAGGTTTGCCCCCAGAGACTTAGCACGGTTACGCAGGAAGCCATCCAAGACTTCACGACGACACATACCAATGTATTCATCTTGATTATCGAGTTTGATATCCACCTCAATATTAGAGGGGGAAATCATTTTCATTTTTCTCACTCGTCTATCAATAATTTCAGGTGGCAAGTCAAACTCGCTAACCATGCACAGAGGAATAGCACCGCCGCAGGGTTTGGCATTATCTAACTTGCGTTCAAAAAGGTAAGTTTCAATTCCAGCTTTCACCAGCGTTTCCGCGGCACTCGATCCAGCCGGACCAGATCCCACAACAGCAACCCGTAGAGTCAAGGCTTTTCTCCCAAATCTCTTTTTTGATAATACTTATTAGTGTTTGATGGTATCACGGACCTAGCCGACACCTCGTGCAATTACTGGATATATCAACAAATTGAAACACAGCTTAATATTTATTGACAACTTGTGGGGGATTGTCAATAAAGACTCTATATCTGATAAAATGATATTTGTCAAGAGTATTAGGTAACAATCACCGATATTCTCTGGCTTTTGTCAAGATTTTTTGGCGAAATGACTTGTTTTTTACTGTCGTTATGGTATAAAGAACGGTAAACCTATCAAAAATAGGTAGTTTCCAGATTCCCCATGATGGGAAACTGATGGGATAGAGGGATCAGAAGGTATTGGTGAAGAAAAGCGCGTCGCGTGGCTCTATACAAAACCCTCTTCCTTCTACCTTCTACCCTCTTCCTTCTACCCTCTTCCTTCTTATTCAATATGGGTATTGTTGTAGAAAATGTATCAAAGCAGTTTGGCTCTTTCCAAGCGGTTGATCAAGTAAGTTTAAGCATTGAGTCGGGTTCCCTAGTCGCGTTATTGGGACCATCGGGTTCTGGTAAATCAACCCTGTTACGGTTAATCGCGGGGTTAGAGTTACCTGATACTGGTAAAATTTGGCTCACAGGTCAAGACGCGACTTATCAGAGTGTACAAGATCGAAATATTGGTTTTGTTTTTCAACATTATGCTCTGTTTAAGCATTTGACGATACGCAAAAATATCGCGTTTGGCTTAGAAATTCAAAAGGCTCCTCCTTCTAAGATTAAACAACGGGTTGAAGAGTTATTGGAGTTAGTGCAGTTAAAGGGGTTAGGCGATCGCTATCCCTCGCAATTATCGGGAGGCCAACGTCAGCGGGTAGCTTTAGCAAGAGCCTTGGCAGTGGAGCCGAAAGTATTATTATTAGATGAACCTTTTGGCGCGTTAGATGCGAAAGTTCGTAAGGATTTACGAGCATGGTTACGCCGTCTCCATGATGAGGTTCATGTTACTACGGTATTTGTTACCCATGATCAAGAGGAGGCGATGGAAGTTGCCGATCGCATCGCGGTAATGAATAAGGGAAAAGTGGAACAAATGGGAAAACCACCGGAAATTTATGATCATCCCGCGACACCTTTTGTCATGAGTTTTATTGGGCCGGTTAATGTGTTGTCGAGTAATTCTCATATTTTTCAGGGGAATGGGTTTGACTCGGCGAATCCGCAAATTTATCTCCGTCCCCATGATGTGGTTATTGAAACTGCTCCGAATCATGCTACTGTGCCTGCGAGAGTGAGTCGGTTGGTTCATTTGGGATGGGAAATTCAGGTTGAATTAACTTTGGATGATGGCCAAGTTGTTGCCGCGAATTTGAGTCGCGATCGTTTTGATCAATTAGAGTTAGAACCCCAACAAAAGGTGTATGTCAAACCGAAGGAAGCGAAGTCATTTCCCCTTCATTATTCTATCTAAAAATGCCAGGGACTCAAGTCCCTGGCTCATAGCTAAAGTCCGTTAAAACGGACTGAAAATTCCCAAAATTTAGTTAGTTTAACCGACTCGCAGCTAGTCTGTGTTTTTCACCTCAAATTGACTATAGTTATAGCATTTTCCTGGTATAGAGACATTTCGGAAACCTCGGAGTTCCCTCTTCCCTCTTCCCTCTTCTCTCTGTGTCCTCTGTGCCTTTGTGGTTCCTTATTTCCTCTTCCTTCTTCTATACTAACTTAATTGGGCTTTTTTAACTGATTAAACGCCACTTCTGCCGCGGCTTGTTCTGCGGCTTTTCGGGATCGACCTTTTCCTGAACCTAAAAGACTTCCTTGAAACCAAACTTCGGCCATAAAACGTTCTTCATTCCCTTGCAGTTGATTGATTTCTTTTACTTGATATTCCGGTAAGGTTTTATATCTTGATTGTGTCCATTCTTGCAACGCGGCTTTATAATTATTCCGGGCGGGATCATGCCTAATTTGTTGCGCTTTTTGTTGCAAATGGGGATCTAACCACGGGCGTATTAATTCTAGGGTATTGGTACTTAAATATAGGACGGCTAATAGGGCTTCAAAGGCATCGGCACGACGTGTTTCTTCGCTGGTTTTATCCTTGGTGACACTGGAAGACATTAATAAATAACGATCTAAACTGTAACTATCCGCGATTTCGGCAAGGACGCGATCGCTCACTAAAATGGAACGGATCGCGGCAAATTCTCCTACGGGACAATCGGGATAAATTTCATATAATAACTGAGAGGTTGCTAGACGAACGACGGAATCACCAATAAATTCTAATTGTTCATAATTGGCTTCGGCCGAGACCGATGGATGAGTTAAAGCTAAATCTAATAAATGCCATTTGATCGGTGTTTGTTCCGATAAACCTAATTTTTTTACTAACTTTTCTAATTCTTTTTGACGTGGTTGATAAGCCAAATTCATAATAATTAAGGATGAATAAATCTATAGGGACAATGATAAATCTTTGTTGTAGCTTGGGTTGAGGGGAAAATTTTCTGGGCAAGTCTCTTGATCTCCAGACTCAACCCAACCTACCTTATTTGTTTTAATCGCGTGGCTGAATTGGGAGATGAAATAATCGGGGCAATCCCCCCGTGGTTGCCCCTACCACCGACGGGCACGGGGGCATTACCCCTACAGGTAAATGATACTTTCATTCAGCAACGCCGTTTTAATTTAATCCCAAATCTTAAGTCTAAAATCCCCAATTTCAGGGGGGGAAAGAGTTAGACATAAGCCGGGTTCTGTTTCCTCTACTGTTAACAGTAAAGGATGTGGTTATCTATCTGGGATGGCTGTTACCAGACACCTCAAGCGGTACATCAATGACGGAATGGGAAAAAGACCAACCTTTATTCCTCCGACCTTGCTCCCAACCGGGGTTTACCGAGCCAACACCTCTCGATGTTGCTGGTGCGCTCTTACCGCACCTTTGCACCCTTACCAGAGCTGGGCATTTACCCCTTTCTGGCGGTATCTTTCTGTGGCACTATCCTCGCGATCGCTCACACTGGACGTTATCCAGCAAGTTTGGTCTTTCGGGAGCCCGGACTTTCCTCAGACTCTCAGAGTCCGCAACCACCTCGCTAACTCTCTCCCCTTTTTTATTCTAAAGCAAGAAGGTTAACAGTTGACAGTTGACAGTTGACAGTTGACAGTTAAAAATTATTGATAATTGATTATAGATTGCCCAATCCCCAATCCCTAATCACCAATCACCAGCCCCCAGTCCCCATTAATCACCTTTGATGCTGGAAAAATTATCGAACCAACCCCGACGCCAGAAGAAAAAGATCAGGGATGTCGCGATCGCGATCATCATGGTCCAGAAAAAGATATAACCCCAATACCAATTTAATTCCGGCATATTAAAGGGAGACTTTTCCGTATTAAAATTCATCCCATAGACACCCGCGACAAACGTCAAAGGGATAAAAATAGTGGACATAACCGTGAGAAACTTCATCACCTCATTCATTTTATTACTCACCGAAGATAAATAAACATCCATTAATCCCGATGTTAATTCACGGTAAGTTTCTACCATATCCATCACTTGAATAAGATGATCGTAACAGTCCCGTAAATAAATTCTCACTTCAGGACTAATCAAATCATTACCGTCTCGAATTAAACGATTGATTGCGTCTCTTTGTGGCCAAACCGCACGGCGTAAATTGAGTAATTCTCGACGAATATCATAAATTTTTTCTAAGGTTTTGCGCGTGGGATTTTCCACCACTTCATCTTCTAATTCTTCGATGCGTTCTCCATAAAATTCTAACACCGGGAAAAATCCATCAATAATCGCGTCTAACAAAGAATAAGCTAAATAATCCGCCTTATTTTGACGAATCGGGCCTTGGGCTTTGCGAATCCGATCGCGCACCGGATCAAAACAATCATAATCGGGTTCCTCTTGCACCGTGACTAGGTAATTTTTTCCCAAAATTAAACTCACTTGTTCCCGATGTAATGATTCTAACTCAGGATGAATCATTACCATTAAAGCAATAATAATTAATTGATTGGGATACTCAACCACTTTCGGACGTTGGGGGACATTCACTACATCTTCCTGCGCGATCGGATGTAGATTTAATACCTCTCCCATTTGTCGCCAAGTTTCATTATTTCCTAACCCCAAGAGATCAATCCAAGAAACTGACTCCGTATCTAAATAAGGACCAATATCAGAAGGATTGGAAAGTTTGACACGAGTCGCGACGGTTTCATTATAATCAATCAAAATAATATCAGGCGCGGGTGCATCGGGTTCCAAGTCCAGAGTACCCGGTGGTACCCCCGGATCATCATAAAAGTAATCCACATAGGAATCATCTTCATCATCTTTATAGACTTCCATGAGGGGAATCGTTGCCTTCACACTTCTGATCATCTGATTCTGCCTTGATTTGGATGTTAATTATTTTATCTGTGAACTACTCCTAATCCTCTATCCTATTTGATCTTAGATTAAATGCAAATTTAAAATAAAAAACTTAAAGTATTTAACTTTCTGGGGATTCACTTTGCTGGTAAATGGGAATTTCAATCAAAAATTGAGAGCCTTTTCCTGGTTCGGAGTTACAGCGTAATACACCCTGATGTTTTTCGGCGATAATTTGATAACTAATTGATAATCCTAATCCCGTCCCTTTGCCCACTGATTTGGTGGTAAAAAATGGATCAAATACTTGTGATAATGTTTCCGTTGTCATCCCGGCTCCATTATCAGAAATTGAAATAACTACTCTATCTTCCCCCAATAATTTTGTCGAAATCGTAATGATAGGTTTTTTCCAGTTTTTACTATTTTTATTGAATTTTTCATCGGCCTCTCGCATCTCCAGAAAATTCTCCTCTAAAGCATCAATGCCATTACTAATAATATTCATTAAGGCTTGATTAAGTAACCCAGGATAACATTCAACTAAGGGTAATGTTCCATAATCTTTGATGATTTCGATCGCGCAGACTTTCGCGGCTTCTTTTAAACGATGATGTAAAATTAATAAGGTACTATCAATACCTTGGTGAATATCAACGGGTTTTAAATCGGCTTCACCTAGGCGGGAGAAATTACGCAAAGATTGGACAATTTCACGAATGCGATCTGCTCCCATTTGAATTGAAGTTAACAGTTGCGGAAAATCTTCCTTTAAAAATTCTATTTCTATTTCTTCCTTAAAGTCCTGAATTTCACCCGTAGGTTCTGGGTAAGATTCATCATATAAATTGCATAATTCTAATAATTCTTGGGCATATTCATTGGCGGGTGCAATATTACCATTAATAAAATTAACGGGATTATTAATTTCATGGGCGATCCCCGCAACTAATTGACCTAAACTCGACATCTTTTCGGCTTGAATTAGTTGCATTTGTGTCATTTTCAATTGTTGGAAGGCGTTTTCTAATTCTCGGTTTTTCTCGGTGAGTTCTTCTTGAGCTTGTTTTTGCGGTGTCACATCGAAAATGACTCCATCTAAATAGAGAATTTTACTATCTTCGCTATAGAAAGGACAACCTTGTTCCCACACCCATTTCCAACTTCCATCGGCAACATTAATGCGATATTGGATTTGGTAACATTCTTGGTTTTCCGCCGCTTTTCGCATGATTTTTTGGACTTTGGGGAAATCTTCGGGATGAATAATACGACTGAAACTACTTTCCTCATTTCCTAAAAAGTGAGAAAGAGGATATCCGGTTAAGTTAACGGCAAACTCACTCATAAATATTATGGTAAATTTGTCATCGCATAATCCCCGATAAACTACCCCCGGAATATTCGCGACTAAGGAGCGATATCGTTCTTCATTTTCTTGCAGGGAGCTAATTAATTGAGTTTGAATCACATCGGATTTATGACGCTCTGTAATATCATGGGAAACGGCTAAAGAAGCAAAAATGTTTCCTTCGGGATCTTTTAAGGGTATATTCTGAATATCAAAGATATGTTGAGTTCGATCAGCAAAGGTGAAAGAAACACGGGAATTTCTCACTATTTTGCCCTCTAATGCGGCGCGATCATTACTCCGAAATCCTTTGATATTTCGCGTGTTATTCCCCCAAACTATGTCTTCGGAAAATCCTAATTCTATATCGTCTTTTCCGAGAATTTCGCTGACACTTTTGCCGATGGCTTTGGCGAAACTCTGATTGGCTAAAATATAGCGAAAATCACAGTCTTTGGCTACAATTAAATCCGGTGTTGCATCAATCACCGTCCGCATCAGTTTTTCGGAATGTTCTGTTTGTTGCAAGGCCCGTTGTAAGTCAACTTCTAATTGTTTGCGATCAGTAATATTTTCAAAGGCTACTCCGACACAATTATTGGGAAGAGGAAAGGCTTTGATACAAAAAGCACGGGTGACTTGTCCTTTGTCATCATAATCAATATCTTCTAATTCGATCGCTTTTTGTTGTAATACCACTGAAGCAAAGGCTTGGGGAATACCTTTCTCCCTTTGCTCAGGAAAAATATCATCGAGTGCCATTCCCAAAACATCTGCCATTTCTAACCCCGTAAATAAACTCGCCGCGGGGTTTGAAGATATAATTCTCAGGCTGTGATCGTCATTAATATCTTGCAATTGGTAAACATATAAACCAATTTGCATATTTTCTACAATCTGATCATATAAACGTACACTTTCATCAATTTGACGGCGTTCTGTGATATCTTCCGTAATGCCTAATAAATACTTAGGATATCCTTTAATATCCAAAATCGGAATTTTGCGTGTATGGAGTATCCTTAAGCCTTTATGAGGTGTATTAACCGATTCTTCAATGATTTCTTGAGAAGGTTTATGTTCTTTTTCAAATTGTTTTAAAAATTCTCGTTCATGGGCTGTTAATAAATCCGCTTGTTCTTTGGTAAAAAACGCGTATTCATTTTTGCCCAAAATCTCTTGTTTGGTAATTCCTGTAATCGCTTCTCCCGCACGATTCCAAAGTATAAATCTTAAAGATTCAGCATCTTTAGTAAATACTCCTACGGGCAAATTTTCCATAATGGAATTAAAAAAAGTTTTGGCTGTACTCAGTTCTGTTTCCGCACTTTTGCGTTCAATTCCTACCGCGATTACTTGACCTATTTCCGGGAGTTTTTCGTGTAAAAAATCGCTCAGGGGTTCCTCTGTTAAAATTACCATTACTCCCCGGATTTGTTCTTCAACGATCAGAGGATAACCAGCAAATGAAATTTTTTCCAGATGCTTGGGGAGCTCCACATCTTTTTTTAATAATCCCCAGGGTTCGATCGCGTTGTTGGCATCAAATCGGGCTTGTTTCTCTTGGGCGATTAAACCAATAATTCCCGCACCGATATCAATTCTATCAACTAAAATTTCCTGGGGAATATAACTGCCCGCGGTAGCTTGTAATTCCAGGCTCTCTTCATGACTAACAATCCAAAGTTGGGCAAAAAAAGCTGGCAAATGTTGAATAATTGCATGACAACAAGGCACCAAAATATCTTGAGGATGACGACGTAAAGCAAGTCCAATGTCCGCGGTAAGGTTCGTGAGGATGGCTTGCTCTTTTTCGACAATGTAGGATAAATTTTCCTCTGTAATTTGAGGTGAATCAACCTGAGTATAATAATCCGTAATATCTCTACCGACACAAATTACGCGCGCGATCGTGTCTGAGGCCTCTTTCACCGGAGTATAAACAAACTCATAAACCTTTTCATCGCCCTCTTGATTTTTCAGCCGATAAGAAGCTTTACCCGTTTCACCCCGATCAAAAACACTTTGCAAACCCGTTAAAATTTGACTAAAAAAACAGGTTATTTGAGAATTTTGCGGATAAAATTTAAGTATATCTTGAGACGTTTTACCGATAATAACTTGTGAGTCTAACCCGATCAAATTAGCCGCGATGGGATTAACACATAAACATCGTTGCTGTTGATCAAACTCAAGGAAAGCATCAACAGAATTAATTAAGAAAGACTGAAACCAGTTGATGGCTTCCTCCATAAGAAAATCCTTCCAAATCACCAATTATGATTTTAGCAAGATGGGTATGAGAAACAGGATAATGGGAGATTGCACCCCTAGAAACCCATATTCTCCAACCCTTTTAACGACAATAAATTCTAAAAATAATGCGTTACACCTTCTTGATGTTCACTAAGAAGACTGAGGACAAACTTTTGATTAAAGTTAGTCAGTTTCTTGTACAAAAATCTACGGTTAACTTTTTAGATAACTGTAGTATATGGAAAAATCAAGGCTTTGCTCAACGTTCTCAGGATATCATCAACGGGTTATCCACAATTATACGGCATACAAGGATATCTTAACCTCTTCAGGAAAATTTTTAGATACAAAAAGCCTCAAGTCTCTAATTATGACAGACTTGAGGCTTCTGGGAGAAACTCAGAAGTTAAAATTTATGATTTTTGAGAATGATGGAGAAGTTTGGGGGCAAATTACATCATGCCCATGCCACCCATACCCATGCCACCCATACCCATGCCACCCATACCCATGCCGCCCATGCCGCCCATGCCGCCCATGCCATCCATATCAGGGGCGGGTTTTTTCTTCTCTGGTTTTTCGACAACTAAGGCTTCTGTTGTCAATACCATGCCAGCAATAGACGCGGCATTCTGTAACCCAGAGCGCACCACCTTCGCGGGGTCAAGAATACCCGCGACGATCATATCTTCAAATTCATCGGTGAGGGCATTGTAACCAATATTAAACTCCGTACCCCGCACTCGTTCCACTACTACGGAACCTTCTACACCCGCGTTATCGGCGATTTGACGTAGGGGTGCTTCTAAGGCTTTGGCTACGATATCTGCGCCGACTTTTTCTTCTTCCTCTAAGTCTTTCTTGATGTTTTCGACAGTTTTGGCTAAATGAATCAGAGTTGTGCCACCACCGGGAACAATTCCTTCTTCTACTGCTGCTTTTGTCGCGTTGAGGGCATCTTCAATGCGGAGTTTGCGATCTTTTAATTCTGTTTCTGTCGCAGCACCTACTTTAATAACCGCGACACCACCGGCTAGTTTGGCGATTCTTTCTTGCAGTTTTTCTTTATCGTATTCGGAGTCTGTTTCTTGTAACTGTTTACGCAGTTGCTCGACTCTTTGTTGGACATCGGCGGCATTATTGTCACCCGCGACAATGATGGTATTGTCTTTCTCAATCGTGATTTTGCGAGCTGTACCCAACATTTCCAGAGTTACGGTTTCTAAATTTAAACCGACATCTTCGGAAATAACTTGACCATTGGTGAGTACCGCGATATCTTGTAACATGGATTTGCGACGTTCGCCAAAACCGGGGGCTTTGATCGCGGCGACATTTAAGACACCTCGGGCTTTATTAACGACTAATGTCGCGAGGGCTTCTCCTTCAATATCTTCTGCAATAATAACTAATGGTTGACCTGCGCGCGCGGCTTTTTCCAATATGGGAATTAAGTCTTGAATAACGCTGATTTTTTTATCAGTAATCAGGAGACGGGCGTTTTCATATTCGACTTCCATTCTTTCCTGGTTGGTGACAAAATACGCGGAGAGATAACCGCGATCGATTTGCATCCCTTCTACTACGTCTAATTCTGTGGTGAGAGACTTCGATTCTTCTACGGTAATGACACCATCTTTGCTCACTTTTGCCATCGCATCCGCGATCATTTGTCCAATTTCGGCATCGTTGCCCGCGGAAATTGTCGCGACTTGCGCGATCGCGTCTCCTTCTACGGGTTTCGCGATCTCGGCAATTTCGGCAAGGAGATATTGAACGCTTTTTTCAATTCCACGTCTGATGGCAATGGGATTAGAACCCGCGGTAACATTCTTTAAACCTTCGCGAATCATGGCTTGTGCCAGAATGGTGGCTGTAGTGGTACCATCACCCGCGAGTTCCTTGGTTTTCGACGCGACTTCCTGAATCAGCCGAGCCCCGGTATTTTCTAAGGGATCTTCGAGTTCAATTTCTTTAGCAACGGTAATACCATCGTTGACGATTTGGGGGGCTCCGTATTGCTTCTCTAGGAGTACATTACGTCCCTTTGGCCCCAAGGTAATGCGAACCGCATCCGCGAGGGTATTAATTCCTCTTTCTAAGGAGCGTCGGGATTGATCTTTAAAGGCAATGATTTTCGCCATAGTTAATTTTCCATAATTCCTTCAGTCAAAACTTTAGCACTCTATGAACTTGAGTGCTAAGTTTCTACCCTACTGATTAAGTACGGATATCTCTCCAAGGTTTTCTCTGGTGTTCCCACAATGATTAATCTTGACTTTTTTCGGCTTTCATGGTATAATACCGCAGAAAAACGCTTTCACGAAGTATTCGGATGAAACGCGATCGTGGTTTTTGACTTGGTTTTTGCACAAAAGATATCACCTAAAAATGGGATCAATGGCAGGCAGGATGCCTACCCTACGATGATGGCAGATATCTAAAGATTACCAGGGATTACCCACTAAGGTAAAACCACTCCAGTAATAGGGATGACTCAAATTAATATTTTCATTTAAGGGCAAATTAGGGGGTAGGGGAATATCTCCTTGACTGGTGATCAGTCGCCCATTATGCAATTTTACTTTCCCTGAAAGCATCGCGATTTGAGCTTCTCGTAACGCGTCGGCTTTGATGCTAGATATCCGTAATTGTTGATAAAATTCGCTCATTAATCCCAGAGTGGCTTGATCATTGACACTCCATAAACTACCTAAGACAGCTTTGGCTCCTGACTGGATTGCTAATCCGGTAAAACCTAATTCCGCGTCGCGATCGCCCAATGCCGTATTACAAGCACTTAATACTAATAAGTCAACGGGGGGGTTATTCCAGTTGAGGGTTTTTACCTGCTCAAGTGTTAGTTTAGAATCCCATAATTGAATATAAGAATTACGAGGATTACCTGAGTTAAATTGGGCGTGGGTTGCTAAATGGACGATCCGAAAAGCCTTACTTGAGCGCTCTTTTTCTAGGTTATTTAAGGTGAAATTATTATTAAGGAAAGATTCCCCCTGTCTCAGAGACGCGATCGTTTTTAACTCCGTTGGCACCGCGGGTAAGGGACTATGCTCCGAAAATTGAGAGCGCCCCATTGCTAACACACTCGCGTCTGTCACAGGGGCATAACGAGTATTTGTTAAACTAAAACTGGGAATTAAACTGAAGCTATATTTTTCGATTAAGAAGTGTTTACCATCGTGCAACGCGGCAATGGGTAAACTTCGCAAACCCGGATCTAAAGAGAATAATAAGGTATTCACTCCCAACCGTTTTAAGTCGGTTTCCATTGGTGCAATTATCCATTTATAGAGAAGTTGTGCCGAGGCTAAATAGGATGTAGTCTGACGTTTCGTTGGTTTGGTAATTTGAGAACGAAATTCATTGACAACTGATCGTAATAATTCTCTTTTTGCTTCAGGAATTTGATAGCGAAATGCTTTACCAACCGGGGGGACTAAAATCAGTTCTAATTGATTGATACGGGACACAACATAAATAATCACAGAGTGTTTGCTTGTTGGCGAGTCAATGCTCTTTAAAGTTTCTTGAATACCGTTAATGGTCAATTTTTTATCTTTAAAAGTAGTCGGAATTACCCCTAGATAATCCCAAAATTCTCGATTCCTCAATTGTTCAATTTGCCAAACCGTCTCCTCTATATCATTTCGTTCAAAAAATCGGTTAATTAAGTTACTATATCCCATTATCATGTGAGAAGGGTAGTTGGATGTAGTATTTGGTCTCGATTTTGTTGTGAATTGTAGTTCACCCTTGATAACTTCTGAGGTGTGAACAGTATCTTTTGATATTTCAATCGTGTTCTTTGATCTTTCAATGATAATTGGCCAATCATTATTCATGTCTGGAATAAAAGATAAAATATCTTCTTGAGATAACATCCCTGGATTGTCGAGTGGTGGAATTCTTTTGCGTTGAAATGGCTCCAGATAAAGTGCTGAGTTTGAGGGAACTTCTCCTAGAGGTGGAGGTAAAACGATGTTACCAAAGGGAGAGGGTAATAGAATTAAGTTACTATATTTCATGGTCATCTGAGAAGGGTAATTGGATATCGTGTTTTGTCTTAATTCTGTTGTAAATTGTAGTTCACCCTTAATCACTTCTGATGTGGGAAGGACACTCTGTGATATTTGAACAGTACCCTTTGAGGTTTGAACGATAATTGGCCACTCATTGTTCATGTCTGGAATAAAAGATAAAATATCTTCTTGAGATACGCTACCAGGATCGTCTAGTGGTGGAATTCTTTTGCGTTGAAATTGCTCCATATAAAGTGATGAGTTTGTCGGAACTTCTCTAGGGGAAGAGATAACTTTTGGTAGAGGTGGAGGTAAAAAGATGTTAGCAAAGGGAGAGGGCAATATTTCTGGGCGTATTAATGATGCAGTTGTTGACACCGTTGGGTTAGTAGGGATTGTTGCTATCGTTGATACTGTTGGTGTAGTAGGGATTGTTGCTATCGTTGACACTGTTTGTGTATTTAGGACTGTTGCTATGGTTGACACCGTTGGTGTAGTCGCGACTCTCGGTGTGATTGACAGAATTGGTGTGGTGACTACTACTGGTGTTGTTGATACTGTTAATGGATTCGACACTGGCGGTGTCGTCGGTAAGATTGGTGTGATCAGGACTGTCGGTGTCGTTAATTCTGTGGGAGTTGTCAGGATTGTCGGAGTGGTGACGATGATCGCGGGTGTTGATACCGTTAGTGGGGTGGGGACTGTTCCTGTCGTTGACGCGATCGGTGTGCCCAGGACTGTTCCCGTTGTTGTTGGTGTGGTGGCGACTGTTGTGGGTGTTGACACCGTTGGTGTGGTGGCGACTGTTGTGGGTGTTGACACCGTTGGTGTGGTGGCGACTGTTGCATCATCAGTGCGAATCGTGATATTACCAATACTATAAGAGCCGGGAAATGATTGAGAAAAAATAGAATATTGTCCCGTTGTAATAGCAGCAGCACTACCATTTTTTGTGGTATTGCCGACAAAAAATGGTTGAATAGGTGGCCCTCCATTACCTCCCGCGTGGTTAATTAGAATATTACCACCTCCTAAACCACCCGCGCTGGAAATACTAGCTTTTCCGGTTGGAGAGAAATTAGTTGAAAATGCACCTGTCGCGCGGAAAAATCCACCAGTTGATTGAATAAATACATTACCACCTTTACCTTGAGAACCCCCTTGCGTGTTGATAGATTCTACTTGTACATCGCCAATGGGATCTAGGGAAACATTGCCTCCATTTCCTTGACTTCCACTGGAGTTAATTTTTGCCGTTGTAATAGAGGTTTTTGCTTGCAAAGTGATATTACCACCACTTTGGGCTGATGTATTTAAGTCTCCTGTCGCGATCAAACCGAAGGGAGAAGAAAGTACGATACTGCCTCCATTTCCCGTCAGAGAGGAAGCATCTAAATTTCCGGTTTTGATATTGTCGTTACTACTATTTAGGTTAATTTTTCCACTCGGTGCGGTAAGATTTTTCGTTGTTAAGTTATTGAGGGTATTCAAATCAATATTATTAGCTGTAACATCTCCATTAAAGGAAAGAGAACCGGTTTTAGTTTGCAAATTCTGCACATGAATTGTTGATGCAGATGTCACATTAGTAGCATTATTAATGGTAAAATTGCCCAGAGGTGTTACACTTCCGACTGCACCCGTCAAGCTAATATTACCACTTCCCGCACTTAAGATTAAATCTTTTGTACCGTCTAAGGTATTATTAAAGGTAATATTGCCACTATTGCCGGTATTGAGATTACTATTTCCCGTGAGAGTAACGGGACTGGCAAAACTAATATTATTCTTGTTAGTTGTTAAATTTCCTGAAAGGGAAACACTACCCGTTCCCCTTTGACTAAATGCACCATCTAGGTTAAAGTTAGGATTAGAGAGACTTAATACTCCACTATTATTAATAGTGACTGGACCTTGATTAGTGGTACTAACGTTTCCCTTAAAGTTAAAATTCGTCCCCGTCAAAGTAATTCCTTGACTTCCCGTGGTGTTAATATTCCCATTAAAGGTGGTTGTACTACTCCCAGCTAATTGTAAAATACTGGCGGCATTAATAGCATTAAAGGTAACATTATTGGCGTTATTAATAGTAAGATTTCCTAAAAGTGTAGTACCACCGATCGCGCCTTGAAAGATAAGATTTCCCGTACCCGAATTTGCCGTGAGATTACTATTACCATCTAAAGTGGAATTAAAGGTAATACCATTACCCGTTAAAGTAGGATTATTGGCAATTGTTACGGCATCATTATAGGTTTGACTTCCCGTTGTCGTGACATTAGCATTGAGTTTAGTTTTCCCTGTCACACTGAGATTGACTAAGGGTGTAGTACCACCGATCGCGCCTTGAAAGGTAAGATTTCCTGTACCGGCATTCGCGGTGAGATTACTATTACCATCTAAAGTAGAATTAAAGGTAATACCATTACCCGTTAAAGTAGGATTATTGGCAATTGTCACGGCACTGTTATAGGTTTGACTTCCCGTTGTCGTGACATTAGCATTGAGTTTAGTTGTGCCTGTCACACTGAGATTGACTAAAGGTGTGATACCACCGATCGCGCCTTGAAAGATAAGATTTCCCGTACCCGAATTTGCCGTGAGATTACTATTACCATCTAAGGTGGAATTAAAGGTAATACCATTGCCTGTTAAGCTAGGATTATTGGCAATTGTCACGGCATCGTTATAGGTTTGACTTCCCGTTGTCGTGACATTAGCATTGAGTTTAGTTTTCCCT
>JBBITB010000082.1:0-27430 GCA_037440985.1 Microcoleaceae cyanobacterium bin_387 | reverse complement strand
ATTACCCATTACCCATTACCCATTACCCATTACCCATTACCCATTACCCATTACCATCGCACCTTATATAAAAGAAATAACTCACCCTCTTTACGCTTGAGAATCTTAGCCCCTGAATCTTTAATTAAAGTTTCCCAATCTTGTAAGGACTCCAAAAACACCTCAGAACCGCGATAAGTCTCCAAAATTGCCCAATCTTCTGCCAAAGGTTTTTCCTGATTCAAAACATCAAAGACAAAAGAGGAACCCGGTTTTAACACCCGCTTCACTTCCCCTAAAACTAATTTCCAATACTCAAGGGGATAATAACAACTAAAACCCGTCGCGATCGCGAGATCAAAAAAAGCCGGCTCATAGCTTAAATGATGAGCCGCGGCCAATTGCACCCCCTTAAACAACTTAGAATTTAACTGAGGACCACGAGTATTCAACGCGAGTTGGGCCACTTCGCTAATATCTAAACCATAAAACAAAGCCTCCCATTCTCGCCAAGCATAAACCAAAAAACTAACTCCACAGCCAATATCTAAAACGCGGTGATTTTTTTGAGGTTTAGCCAGTTCCCAAAAAGGCGAAGCCGTTTTCGAGTGAAGAGTACCCGCGACTAACTCATGAAAAATGGGCATTGTTTCCATTTCTTCTGGAACTTCCAACACCTCACCCCGATATTCACGGTTAAAGCGAGTCACGACTTGAGATAGTAGATCCTGCCACCCCGGAGCGGAATTAGTAAACCAGGTTCCCCCACCTGGGGTAATCTGTTGAGATTTCTTTGACATAACTTAATACCGTCGCGAGGAACCCTTAAGAGCTTTAGTAAAATTTTGGCGATAAGACTTTTGAAAAATCAACGCGGGCCATAACAGGGACAACACCAGACGATTTTGAAACGTCTTAGAAAAGTTGGTTTGCTCAAACCCCGTCCAAAACTTCCAAATTCCCACACCATAACCAATTAGTAACCCTAATGCCAATAATGTAGTCATTGCATCAAATCCCTAAGTAAGCAATTAAATTGGGCTTTTGTCACTTTTCCCATTTTAACGAACAATCACCTCTCAATTACCAATAGGGGTGATATTTTTTCGCGCACCTCACTCAGCTCACAAACGAGGAGAGTCCGAATCAGTTAAAATATAAGGGGTCTATTTTTTCGGCCTCAAATTGTGATGGGCTCAACAGCCCTAGCATTATCCACCCAAGGAGGACTTATGCGAGCAGTGCTAATGGCTGGTGGATCGGGAACGCGGTTGAGACCTCTCACCTGCGACTTACCGAAACCAATGGTACCCATTTTAAACTCCCCTATTGCCGAACACATCATTGCTTTACTCAAACGGCATCGCATTACTGAAATTATTGCCACTCTCCACTATTTGCCCGATATCATGCGCGAATATTTCCAAGATGGAAATGAATTTGGGGTACAGATGACCTACGCGGTCGAAGAAGATAAACCGTTAGGAACTGCGGGATGTGTTAAAAATATCGCGGAATTACTGGATGAAACTTTTTTGGTAATTAGCGGTGATAGTATCACTGATTTTGACTTAAATGCCGCGATTCGATTTCATTATGACCACCACTCTAAAGCTACCCTTGTTTTGACTCGTGTTCCTGAACCAATGGAATTTGGTGTGGTTATTACCGATGATCATTACCGCATTCGTCGTTTTCTGGAAAAACCCTCCTCTAGTGAAATTTTTTCTGATACGATTAACACGGGTATTTATATCTTAGAACCGGAAGTTTTAGACTATTTACCCTCTAATCAAGAATGTGATTTTTCCAAAGATTTATTTCCCTTACTTCTCGAAAAAGATGAACCGATGTATGGTTATATTGCTGATGGTTATTGGTGTGATATCGGTCATTTAGATGTTTATCGAGAAGCTCAATATGATGCTCTCCAAGGTCTAGTTAAAGTAGAGTTTGCTTATGATGAATTAAAACCCGGAATTTGGGTAGGTCGTAATACATTTATTGATCCTTCAACTCATATTGAAGCCCCGGCTTTAATTGGTCATAATTGTTGGATTGGAGCGCGTGTTCAAATTGACGCGGGGACTGTCGTCGGAGATAATGTTACTGTTGGTGCTGATGCTAATTTAAAACGTCCCATTATTTGGAATGGCGCGATCATTGGAGAAGATGCCCATTTAAGGGCTTGTGTTATTTGTAGAGGCGCACGAGTCGCCCGCAGAGCTCACGTTTTAGAAGGCGCGGTTGTGGGTTCTTTATCAACGGTGGGAGAAGAATCTCAAATAGGTCCAAATGTGCGAATTTGGCCTTCTAAAACCATTGAGTCAGGAGCCACATTAAATACTAATTTAATTTGGGGAGAACAGGCCAAACGTAATTTATTTGGTCAAAGGGGAGTGCAAGGGTTAGCTAATGTCGAAATTACGCCGGAATTCGCGGTCAAATTAGGCGCGGCCTATGGTTCTATTTTAAAACCTGGGGTAACGGTTTCTGTCTCCCGCGATCAACGTAGTATTGCTCGTATGGTTTCTCGTTCGATGATCGCGGGTTTGATGTCTGTAGGTGTCAATGTTCTTAATTTTGAAGCTACTGCTATTCCCATTGCACGGACTGTCGCGCCTACTTTAGGAGTTGCCGGCGGTATTCATATTCGCATATCACCCGATCGCACGGATCATATTTTAGTTGAGTTTTTTGATGCCAAAGGTATTAATATCTCAAAGGCGATCGAGAAAAAAATAGAAGGGGCTTATTTTAAGGAGGATTTCCGACGGGCTCAAATTCCTGAAATTGGTAATGTTACTATCATATCTCAGGGGTTAGATATTTATAGTGAAGCCTTTGAAAAACACATGAATACAGAGGCAATTCGTTATAGTACATCTAAGGTTGTTATTGATTATGTTTATGCGGTTTCTGGCGCTCTTTTACCGCAAATTTTGGAAAAATTTGGTTGCGACGCGGTGGTGTTAAATGCCAGTTTGAGTCAGACATCTCTGACTCAGAAAGAAAGGGAACAATTACTAAACCAATTAGGGCGAGTTGTCAATGCTCTTCAGGCTAATTTTGGGGTGCAAGTGTCCGCGAATGGCGAACAATTAATTTTAGTGGATGAAACGGGCAGTTTAATTCGGAGTGAATTGTTAACCGCGGTGATGGTAGATTTAATGTTAACCGCTTCACCACGAGGGACTGTGGTGATTCCTGTTCATGCTTCTTCCGCGGTAGAAGCGATCGCGTCTCGTTATGAAGCGAGAGTGATTCGCACAAAGGCTAATCCCACTGCGTTAATGGAAGCTTGTCGCAGTTATTCTAATGTGGTGTTAGGAGGGAGTGGAGATATGGGCTTTATTTTCCCTCAGTTAAATCCGGGTTTTGACGCGATGTTTTGTATTGCCAAAATTATTGAAATGTTGACCATACAAGAGCGATCGCTAGGGGAAATCAAAGCAGATATACCCAAAATCACCCATCGTATTCATACAGTGCGTTGTCCTTGGACCGTGAAAGGTTCTCTCATGCGTCATTTAGTAGAAAGTCATTCTCCTGAGAAATTAGAATTGATGGATGGGGTGAAAATATTTGATGGTTTTGATGATAATTGGGTTTTGATCTTGCCCGATGCTGGAGAGCCTCTTGTTCATATTGTTGCCAATAGTTACAATGAACTGTGGGTGGAGGAAACTTTGATAAAATATAGCAATTTAGTGGCAGATTTTGTTTATACTTTAGAAAAAGTAGATTCCTATTTTTAGGCAAAAAAATCTCGAAAAGTTCAGGAAGAAAATAGCGTTTTCCCCGAATTTACTGAGAATTTTTCGTAATCTTTTTTTTGTGAATTTGTGTTTTTTTATATTTAGTTGCGAAAAAGTAACTTATAAGTAATAATGAACATAGGAGATTAGCGCGCAGTTTTTAGTAATTCAGGATTAATTATTGTCCGCGTTAATTTCTTCATTCTTGTTCGGAAAAAAACGCAAAAAGAACCATGAATAGCTGTATTTTAATGGCGGAGATTATTCAAGAACCGCAGTTACGTTATACTCAAGATCAGCAAACACCATTGACGGAAATGTTAGTACAATTTTCTGGTCTTAGTCCTCAAGATCCTCCGGGGACTTTAAAGGTTATCGGATGGGGAAATGTGGCTGGGGAAATTCATGAAAAATATCATCAGGGCGATCGCGTATTATTAGAAGGTCGTTTAAATATGATGACAATTGAACGCCCGGAAGGATTTAAGGAGAAACGGGCAGAATTAACGGTGCAAAGAATTTATAATTTGCAAGATGCCATGACTTCACCAATGACAAACTCGACAGTCGGAACTACTGGAAAACCCCCCGCGACTCATTCCAATCCTCCCAGTAATGTTGTCCCATTAGACTCTCGCAGTCGTGTGACAAAATCTCCGACACCAACGAATATACCCTCAGACTCCGATTATTCCTCTGATGATATAGAGGGTTCTGGGGATGATCCGATCCCATTTTAGGAGCTATTTCCCCCTTTTTTTGTACAGAGAAAAGGGGCAGGGTTATGTCATTCTCCATGATAAATCCAAAAACCGAACCCCCCAACCCCCTTCCCTTGTAGGAGAGGAGTTGGGGAGAGGTGACACAATTTTTCGGAGAAAATGAAAGAGCCCTGGGGATTGCCCCTACCTTAATTGTACAAATCATTTAGACCCACTATAGAGGGTTTGCCCAATAAAAGTAGTGTAGGGATAGACTCTTCGTGCTTCCCTCTTCACTCGAAGCCTGCTATATTTGCCAATTAGGAGATGAACCCCACAGCCCACAGCAAAATTTGTTGTTATGGCTGCCACCAAAAATTGGCTGGCGATCTCCTCACCTGATTTGAGATCCTTGTGGAGATTTCTGGGGTGATGAGCCATCGCGCAGCTATGTGAAAGTATGCCAAAAAAATCACAGGGAAAATCCTGATCAATAATCATTCAAAATGTCGCTCCAGAGTTGCTTCCTGGGCACTGGCTAAATAATGACCAGTCATTAAACCACTCGATTGTACATAGTGATTATCATCAATATGGCGTAATGTGTCAAAACCCGTGCGACGTTGGCGATCATCATTGAGTACCCAATAACGCTGCACAATCGAGTCCGGTCCGATCCAGCCTTCTCCTTCCACACGGCCTAATTCACTATGTTGAAGTACAAAAGTGTACTGACGCTCATTTGTATCCAAGCGACCCCGATATTGTAAGATAATATCTTCTCGATCACCACCCGGAAACACTAATTTTGTCACCATACTAAACCAGTCAGTACGGTTCCAACTCACGATGGTTTTGCCCTTGAACGCGATCGGCATACCATCGCGATCGAGCCAATTGCCTTCAAGTGTCCATTGGCCTGATTCCATTAAAAATGTGTGAGCCACAGTTTTTTCTGCTTTTTCCCTGGCTACGATGCTAATGTGAAACACTTTCAGAGAGGTTTCTCTTCCAGTTTATGCTATCACAGAGGAGGGGCATAATAGGGGTGGATTTCCCCCAATAGTACCGGAGACAGAGCCCCCGTTACCGCGGGTAAATTTCCTGTTATTCCCTTCATCCGCCAATAGGCTAATACAGCAAACGCGATCGCTTCTTTAGCCGAAGCATCTAAACCCCCCTCTGTTGTTGTGAAAACCTCAACAGGATCTAGCAGGGTTTTGAGACGACGCGTTAAATACAAGTTACGACTCCCGCCGCCACAAAGCAACACTTGATCCGGTGGATGTGGTAAAAACTGACGATAACTTTCGACAATGGATGTTACTGTCAATTCTGTCAAGGTTGCTAAAATATCAGCCGGACTCAACTTTTCTGCCTCAGCATCAGTGAGACATTGCTTTAAGTATTCTAAACTAAAGAGTTCTCGACCTGTTGATTTCGGGGGTTTTTGCTGAAAAAAGGGATGTTGGAGCCATTTTGCCACTAAATTCTGGTTTGGAGTCCCAAGGGCTGCCCAATCTCCATTTTCATCATAGGTTTTTGCCCCTTGACTCAAATATTCTACCCCCAAGTCTAACAGCGCATTCCCCGGTCCTGTATCCCAACCTATCACACCTGGGTAAGGATTGGTGATGGGAGAAGGGCAGAGGGGATCAGTTTTTTCGGGTTTAGTTTTTCCTTGGGCTTGGCGATCGCGTGGGGGGAGATAAGTAACATTGCCAATACCACCAATATTTTGAATACAACGGTGATAGGTAGGATGACTCAATAAACACGCGTCCACAATTGGTACTAAAGGAGCACCCGTGCCTGACGCGGCAATATCTTCTAAGCGAAAATTGCTGACTGTGGTGATTTTAGTTAAATGCGCGATTAATTCACCCCTTCCTAATTGCCAACTATAACCCAGTGAACTATTGTCATGGGGGGGACGATGATAAACTGTTTGACCATGAGAGCCAATTAGTTGCGCCCGTGGGTGTCCCCTTTGAATCCTTAACGCGGCTTCGGCAAATTCACCCGCGATACTATCATCTAATTCTGCTACTTCTGCCATTGTCACAGATGCACCATTAATGACAGAAAGAATGCGCGATCGCACCTCCACGGTAAAAGGAAACGTTTCACTGGCTAATAATTCAAAGAGTAATTCGCCTTCGCGATCAATAATATCCACTAACGCGGCATCGATCCCATCGACGGAAGTGCCACTCATTAAACCGATGACAGGAACCATAGGAGTCCAGAAAAAAGACTACTGATTAGACTTCTTGCGAAAGTCAGCCAACAGGGGATTCGGAAGGAATTTTGGATGATTTCTTCATCGGAATTGATTGATTTTGCCCTTCCCTAAGAGTATTGTGATGGGTATCTAACGCGATAATCACCACTGTAATATTATCGCGACCGCCATTTTTCTTAGCTTCATCCACTAAGGCATTGACGGCTAACTCTCCAGAGCGAATTTTCAGATGTTTCGCGATTAAGGTATCAGGAACTTCTTCCGTTAAACCATCACTACACAATAATAAGCGATCGCCCCCTTGAAAATCCACCTGTTTAATTTCCACATCGTGCATATCTTCACGTCCCAAACATTGAGACAAAACATGACGCCAAGGATGACTTTTCGCTTGTTCTGGGCTCAGTGCTTTCCGTTTAACTGCTTGTGCCACCCAAGTTTGGTCTTCCGTAATTTGATCTAAATGGGAACCACGGAAACGATAGATCCGAGAGTCACCGATGTTTGCACACCAGGGTTTTTCCGTGCCTCGAAAAATAATAGTGACCGCGGTTGTCCCCATATCAGAGCGTTCAGGATTTGCCATTTGATCATCTAAAATGGCATTATTCGCCTTATAAAAAGCTTTCTCTAACAATTCCGAGGAGGACAAATCCGAATCCCAATTTTCGACCAGATAAGATTTGATCGCCTCTGTCGCAAGGCGACTCGCTTCTTGTCCCCCCGCGTGTCCGCCCATACCATCGGCGACTATGAAAAAACGTTCGTCTGGGTCAATATAATAGGAATCTTGATTTACAGAACGAACTAAACCTGTATCCGTCTTACCTGCAACATAAAGTTTCATTATTGTTCCCCCACTTCGAGCCCTAAGTTACCTGTATTCAGCGTGACTGTGGGTGGAAAAGATGGGGACGCTTGTCTGTGCAACATAGCTATATCTTTGTATAAATCAAGAAAATAGTTGCGCCTCAAAAGTCGTCAGACTTCCTGGCATATCTGCTGGGATGAGAGTTCAGAAGCTACCCGAATAGGTTCTTTTCAGATCCGTCGAGGTGGTTTCATGGGGGATGGCTCCCCCATCAGCCAACCTTGATCTTATTTTAAGGTTAAGATGTCGCAATTTTTCTAACTTAGCTTTAATTCTTTAGGTTAAGTTCACGATGATCGTCGCAACTATTAAGGCTTTTACTTATCCCATGCGGTCGAGTCGCTCAATGCGTCGCAGGAGTCGAAGGAACCCTATCGCCATTACCACTGCCAATATTATCACTATAATCGCGAGTGTCATCTCTCCCTTAATAAATAATAAGGTCGCGCAGACGGTAAAGGTACTGGCAAATAAGGCGTAATTGGTACTCATTTGGGTCGTAGTCATGCGACGGAGGAGGCGATCGGTTTCCGCGGCACGGACTCGGACTCGAATATCTCCGAGTTCCAGTTTATCGAGGGTTCCTTCAATGCGTTGGGGCAATCCAAAGGCACTGGAACCGACTTGAACGGCTTTATTACTAATTTCATTGAAAATACTATTAGCTGTCTCCCCATTATTACCCGTGGATACTAATTGCATCGCAAAGGGTTGCGCGACGGCCATAAAATTAAATTCTGGATCTAAGCCTTTGCCCACACCTTCGATGGTGGAAAAGGCTCGCATCACAAAGGTAAATGTCGCGGGAAAACGGAAGGGTTGATTATACGCGATATCGTAAAGATCATCGGTAATTTCATTAATGGACTGACTTTCAAAGGATTTGTCCATGAAATTATCGAGCATATATTGGATTGATCGGCGTACTGGTCCCATATCTCCCGTGGGGACGAGGGCTCCTAAATTGATTAAGGAGTTCATTACTCGTTCTCCATCTTTGGACGCGACTCCATAGAGAGTTTCCATGAGTCCTTCTCGGACATCGGCGCGTATTTGTCCCATCATTCCGAAGTCATAGAAAATCAGGGACGCGTCTGGACTCACCGCGATATTACCCGGATGGGGATCGGCATGGAAAAAACCATCATTCAGTAGTTGTTGTAAATACGCTTTGGCTCCGAGAACCGCGATCGCTTTTCGGTCAATTCCTGATGCTTCTAATGCATCATAATGACTAATTTTAATCCCAGGTAAATATTCTAAAGTTAAGACACGAGGGGCGGCATAACGCCAATAAACACGGGGAACCCTTACCCAGTCACAGTCACGAAAATTACGGCGAAAGGTATCAGCATTACGACCTTCATTAATATAATCAATTTCTTCCCAGAGAATGCGACAACATTCTTCATAAATTCCCATCCAATCACGACCGCGCCCATACTTAGGATGGTTTTGGAAATAACGGGCAATACCTTTAAGAATATTAAGGTCAATGTCAAATAATTTACGCAAACCGGGGCGTTGTACTTTCACGACAACTTCTTGCCCATTATTTAATTGGGCTTTATGAACTTGACCCAGACTCGCGGCCGCGAGGGGAATAGGGTCAAAATTACGGAAAAGTTCTACAACTGGTTTGCCTAAATCTTGTTGAATAATTTCGGCCACCTGTTCATAACCGAACGCGGGGACTTTATCTTGGAGTTTTGAGAGTTCTTCGACGTATTGCGCGGGGAATAAGTCGGCACGCGTGGAGAATAATTGACCCACTTTGATGAAAGTTGGCCCTAATTGTAATAGGGTTTCTCGTACCCAGATCGCTTGAGCACGACTGCGGGCGATTTTCTTTTCTTCGGAGACTCCACCCCAATAACTCCAGTCTTTACTATCTAACCATAACCAACTGAGCCAGGTTAAGACGAAAGCCCAAATGTCAATAAAGCGGCGTTTACGGGAGTAGTTTTTCCGGTTCCAGCGATAGGTTGGACTCGGTTTTGATTTTTCGGTGTGGTTTGGCATGGTACTGGCACCGATAGATCGGGTGGAAGGTTCAGAATTAGGGCTATGATCAAGAACAAGTGACACTTGGGTTGCTTGAAATGGGGTTGACGGGGTTTCCAGGGAGACAGGGGGTGTTGAAACACCCTCTGTCACGCATAACTGTTGCTATTGCACATTAGCGCGATGGCGTTTCAGTTCTGATTTGAGTTCGGCTACTTCTGCCCGAAGTTCGTCGATGGTGGCTTGTAAGTCTTCGGGAGTAGCATCTTGCATTTCTAACCCAGACGCGGTGTTAGTGTGCATTACTCGTTCTTCTTGTTGGGTGGCTTTTTCTACGACTTGCTCGGTGAACTGTCGTAACCATTCCCGTTGTTCGGCATCAAATTTGCCAAGGTTACTGAGGGCATTGGTGACGGTGTTCTCCAGTTGCTCGTATAGGGCTTCGGCAAGGGCTCTGCCGAGGAAAAAGGCATGAACTGGTGGTTTTGTCGTCATGGCAAAATTTCTACGGGTTTGTCTGCCATTATAACTTCTTTTTTTAAGATTTGTTAAGCTGTTGGTCGGTTTTTCTCTGGACTTTAGGACTTTCACCGCGTTGTAAAATCTAGGTAAATTGAGCAAAACTAGGCGTTTCAGTTCTTAAGCATTTTTTTCTCGTGAGGTGGGTTCACCCCTTTCTCTCCCACCAAGCAATATCATGGCTGAACCCGCCCCTAGGAAAATGGACCGATAACTAAAAAGCTGTCTCTTGGTGATTTGTTCCCTGGAGAAATAAAATGAACCACAAAGGCACAGAGGACACAAAGAGGGGACTTTTCTATTACTTTGAGGTGATCAAGAAAAGAAGTACGATTGGGTGTTTAATCGGTTTATTTTCTCTTAATTTGTGCCTTTGTGGTTATTTTCTTATTTTTTGTAAAAATAATGACGATTATGCCATCACCATACCACCATCAACATTAAAGACTTGACCTGTAATATATGCCGCAGCCGGATCGGTTGCTAAAAATCTTACCATCCCTGCGATTTCTTCGGGTTCTCCATAGCGTCCGAGGGGGATATATTTCAGAATTTCATCGGACTTTAAATCTTTCGTCATATCTGTGGTAATAAAACCGGGTGCAACCGCATTTACTGTAATGGCTCGACTGGCTAATTCTTTGGCAATTGTTTTGGTAAATCCTATTACTCCTGCTTTCGCGGCACTATAATTAGCTTGTCCGGGGTTGCCCATTAGTCCTGAAACGGAGGCGATATTAATAATTCGACCGCGACTTTGTTTTAACATGATTTTACTGACGGCTTTTGTACATAAAAATACACCCGTTAAATTCAAATCTATGACGGCTTGCCAGTCTTCTAATTTCATCCGTAATAAGAGGGTGTCACGGGTAATTCCCGCGTTATTAACGAGTATATCAATACGTCCCCATTTCGCCATTACACTCTTAAATAGTGTGTCAACTTGATCGGCTTTCGATACATCCGCTCCTAGCGCGATCGCGTCTCCCCCTCCCGCGACTATTTCCTCAACTAATTCATCGGCGGCGGCACTGGAAGTGGCATAATTAATTACTACTTTTGCACCTTCCGTCGCCAAAGAAAGCGCGATCGCCCGTCCGATTCCCCGCGAAGCCCCCGTCACGATCGCGACTTGATCTTGGGCTCGTTGTAAATTTTCTGGTAAACGCTCCATCAGTCTCACCTCTAAAAAATATCATAAACTCAATTATATTAAAACCATTGGTGCTGTTTTGATACCATTAAACAAATAAACACTAAAATACCCATAAGATGAAACCCAATTTTGATATAAAACTGGGTTTCATGTTGTCGATGGGCAATATAAATCTCAACTCTTGGTCACAAGAGTTAAATCAGTACCAATAGGAGTAAATAATATTTACTAACCTAGTCTATTTTCCCGAAAAACTCTCCAAAGAAGCTAACAAATTAGATAAATCTTCTAACTCAGCATTCACCAAAGCTTCTTCAGAGGAAACGCGCGCACGTAACTGACTATTACGTTGAGAAACTAAGTTTCGCTCTCTCAGATACTTCTGTTGTGTATTCGAGAGTCCAGGGGTTCGAGTATTATACATCGGCTTATCCTCCGTGGCGTTAGGGCTGGGGTGACACAAGCTTTAGTTCCTGTTTCCCCCTATCTTTAATTATTCCCTACACCGATGAGTAACACAAGCAAATGAAATATTACTTTATAATTGTTATTATATCATGACAAACTTAACTCTTATAAAGACAAATATGGGGCATCCAGGTATAGGATATAGGGCATTATTTTCTATAACTATTGACAAAAAATGTATTGATGTGATATAATGCCCCATATCCAAATTTTTTAATTATTGTTGAAACAACTTTTGCACCCATTCTAAATGGGCAGTATCTCGAACAATCAAGATAATACCCAACCCTAGTAATAAGATTAACCCCGTTTGCATTACACCTTCCTGAATACGATTGGGTAATGGTTTTCCTAATAATCCTTCAATTAAAAGAAACACCAATTGACCTCCATCAAGAGCCGGAAGAGGTAAAATGTTAATAATTGCCAGGTTAATGCTAATAATCGCGGCAAATTGAAAAAGAGCTGCCCCATCAGATTTGGCAATATCGGCACCAATAGCCACAATAGCAACAGGGCCAGATAATTGATCCGCAGTTTGTTGAAAATTGGTGATTAATTTTCCAAATCCTTTCCAGGTATTAACGAAAATGTTTTGAAATTCCGTCGCACCCTTATTAAAGGCATCTCCAATATTTTGTGCTTTATTTCTGATGACATTAGGAGCTAATCTCAGAGTAATAAAACCTTGATTTTCAGCCGTTGTCGGGGTTACTTCTATCGTCTTTTTTTGACTTCCTTGTTGAATTAACAGAGAAACTTTTTCATTAGGATGACTTGAGAAAAAATCCATAAAAGCTGTCATGGCTCCAGGGATTTTTTCTAATTTTTCACCATTAACAGCTAAGACAACATCACCCGGTTTTATCCCAGGATCAGACGCGAGGATCACTTCGGGTACAGGATTCATTAAAACACCCGGTTTTCCACCACTATTAGGGACTAATTGAACCCCAATTCGTCCCTTACCATCACTGGCTTTTTCTGGAGTGACATTAAGAGTTAATGTGACACCATTATCTCGTTTAATTAATAATTGAACCGATTGATTAGGACGCGTTTGGATATATTCCTGTAAAGATTTCACCGCGGTGGTTTCAGTACCCAAAGTTTCACCATTGACAGCTAAGACAAGATCACCAGGTTTAATTCCCGCCTTAGTCGCGACAGTAATTTGAGGACTAACTTGGGAAATTGAGACACCAGGTGCTAATTCTTGTACTCCCAGTAAACCGATTTGAAATACCAGGAGAAGATAGGCAAAAATTAAATTCGCGATTACCCCTGCACTAATCACGATCGCCCGATCAAAAATGGGACGATTACGGAGTAAATTGGGATCATTAGGAGGAATATTACTATCGGGATCATCATCAGGAAAACCGACAAAACCTCCCAGGGGAAAACCTCGGATCGCGTATTCTGTTTCTGATCCTTGATATTTCCAAAGAATGGGGCCAAACCCGATGGAAAAACGGTTAACACGGATATTTTGCCAACGTGCCGCGAGAAAGTGCCCCAATTCGTGAACAACAATAAGAATAGCTAAGACGGCGATCGACGCGAATACTGAGACTACCGACATGAAGGATTCCCATAAGACTTCTGTTTTACTTTTCTTATTTTAATCGGTTTGGGAAATTTTGGGGGGTTTGTTATCGAAAAAGTTTTAATTTTAGTTCAAATCAAAGAAACCGGGTTTCTGGGACTTACCACTTGTTTATGATATTGTAGCTGTTTTTTTATGAACCACAAAGGCACAGAGGGCCCAGAGGAAAGAAAAGAATAATATCAGTTAAATGAGTCGATAAACCAAATTTAAAGTCGCCCAAGAATTAACATCTAATGCCCAATCATCGGTAACTATTCCGGCTGTTTCTACTCGTTTTAAACTGGCATTGTGTAAATCTTGTAACACTGCTTTTGCTACATTTACCTGTTTTCCTAATAGAGGGATATTGGGGGATTCTTTCATGGGTGTCATCTCTTCTTCTAATTCTGCTAATGTCTCTTGAAAAGGTGCATTACTGAAAATAATGAGATTTTCGGCTAAACCTGATCGCGCTCCTAGTATCCATTCTCTATTTTCGCCTCTATTGAGAGAGTTGACTAAAGGAAAAGTCAAAGTTTCGCCTGGGTTAATTTCCGTATTTAACCATAAATTATTACCGCTTTCGTCAGTGTTTTTTTGAGAATATTGGCGGGGATTAAATAATCTTAATTCTCCACTACTGTCTAAAGCAAAAATCAGACAATAAACTGGGTGATCATCTTCATTAAAAAAACGATATTGGCAAGGAATACCCATCGGAAGACTGACAATGGGAGAATTTTTACCGTCATTTTTCTTCGTTAATGCTGGGAATAATGATGATATATTATTAGCTCTCATGGTAAATCCTTCGATTAAAACTTGAGCATCTGGTTTTAATAGGGATAAAGTCGCTCTTACTTTTAGCCGTGATGAAGTTCCATTAATTGTTGATTTTAATAACTTCACGGCGAATAAAGATTTCAATTGTGGAGTGACGCGTTTAACGGCAACTTTGATCGCTTCTCCAGGCTCTCCTAAAGTATTTGTAATGGCACTTGAACCTAAGTTAAATAAACCATAACGGCCTTGATAAACTGATCCTAAAGAAGCCGAAGTATTTGGGGGGCTTGTTGTCATTAAACGCCCAAAACGATAATCCGCGGGTTGTTCCCCCACCACTACCGAAACTTGGGTAATTCCTGTTAAAGCACTGGTGGCATCAACCTTTTCAATTCGATCAAATTGAGCATCTAAAGATATCATTAATGGGATATCTTTAGGAATCAATCTGATAGATTCTTGAAGGATTGCTCCGGGTTTAAGTGATAAATTTAGGGAATTAACATATTTTTTATTTAAGGATAAATCGACTAATTTGCCTTGGGCAATTAAACCTTGTTTGGCTTTAATTTGCCATCCCAAATTAGGATTATTGGCTAAAGTTAATAAAGAATTAATACCATAATTTTCATTAATATTTAAGGGTAATCCTCCTAAGAACAATTGGGCTGTTTTTCCCTTGGATTCCCATTCGGTAATGACCCCTTCTCCAGAAACATCTCCCCAAAATATTTTTTTCTCCTTACCCAAAAATTGAGGTTTTTGTTCCATTTGTGTTAAGATTTCTAGGGATTCTGCTATGTGATTAAAACTTGATTCCCAGTTAGTTCCAGGTGGAATTGACCAAAGAGTTTGGGTAATTGTATAAGTAAATAGTCCGGCAGAAAACCCATTTTTTTGTATCTCTAATGCAGGCTGGGATGGGGCGGAAGCTGTCATAATAACAGGGGATTTTTTGTGGGAAAAAATTCCCTGGGTAACGGAGGATTTTAATTTAGTATGAAGGGTGAGATTTTCTGGGTTAACTTGACCAATTATCGGACGGATACGGGAACGGATACGCAAATTTCCTTGATAGTCTTCCTCTGGATATAGATAACTGGTATCGAGAATTACGATCGCGTTATCTGTGGGAAGTGAGTCTAACATTAAATATAAAGTTTCCTCTAACAAATCATTGACAAAAGGATGATCAGAAGTCGGGAATAAATCATCAACAGGGACTAAACTATTTTGGACTAAATCAGGGGTAGTACCGCCCTTAACACGACTACCATAACCACTAAAATGAAAAAGGACAATATCCCCTGGTTTGGCTTGTTTTTGTAAATGACTAATAAAAGCATTTTCTATATTTTCACGAGTAGCTTGACTATCCGTTAAAACGAGAATATCTGAGGGATGAAATCCCAATTTATAAATTAATAATTCTCTTTGTAATTCTACATCCGTTACACATCCTGACAACGCGGTTGTTGGGGAATTTCCCAGAGACGGATATTGATTAATTCCTACTAATAAAGCTAATTTACGCGCCGTCGGTTGTCCGAGTATTTCGGTGTCAGGAGATCCCGCGATCGCGTCACCCCCTAGAGGCATCCATGATTCACCGACTCCCAAAGTCGTCAAAGCCAAAGCCGCGTGTTGCAGAAAGTCTCGTCGCTTCATTGCCATTGCTTCTTCATCCTTTCTCCCTATTCATACCATTTTCAGATGTAGGTGCTCTTCTGACAACAGTATTGGATACCATTCTCAAAAAACTCTACACAAATATGTATGGGAAATTTTCCATCGCGATCTGCAAGTGCCTCCAGAATCCCCTAGATAGGTTCCCTATCTAATCTACTTTCCTTTCTACTTTCCTTTCTACTTTCCTTTCTACTTTCCTTATCTTTTCTTTCCTCTGTGTCCTCTGTGCCTTTGTGGTTCAAAATCCAAAGCCACAATCATAGGATTATAGGACTAAACCGAGACAGCTTATGAAAATAAGCATTACCTTTCTTAGAGCCTTAGAGCCTTAGTGTTTCCAACCCTAGTGGTATTATAATAAATCTCTTATATTGCTCTAACAAAGAAAGGTTTAAGCCCATTATCAAAGCTTAAACCTTTCTCTAATCAATATTAAAATTTGAGAACTCCCCGGGAAGGATTCGAACCTACGACCAATCGGTTACACTTATCTCTGAGTTTCCCTAGAGGGTGGACTATCTCATCATCCTTCAACATTAATTACTAATATTAAGGATGTCGGGCGCTGTGAGAATTATTGGTTAGGCTCCTCATCTCTAGTCTCTGCACCTTTCTGGCTACCTGTAATAATCCTTAATTAGAATTATCACTGCCTTTGACCAGACTTGGCTCAAGATTACCACCACCATCAGATATTATTCTGAAGTGCTGCGGCTTCCTTGAATTCACCCGATTTTACACCACTCGTTACCGAATAGCGCTGCAATTTTCACACTGGTATTTAACACCTGTGTTTGTTACAGCCGACCGCTCTACCACTGAGCTACCGAGGAACGCGGCTTTATGCTTGCCACAGTTTTTAATAGTAGCGATAAGTTATTCGTTTGTCAACACTTTTGGCAAAAAAATTTTAAAATTCCTCAAAGCCGCTTAACTTAAGGCTTTTCGCAACAGAGCCAGACGTTGTTGAGATTCTGGATCGAGGGTATTGGCCAAAAAACGCTTAGGAGAATTTTTCCGCGACTTATAGCGACGTTGACAGACTTGGAGCATCAAGTCCACATCGCGGCTGAATTGTTCCGCGGATAGCCATTCCGCCCCATAACCCATCACGGTTAATTGTTGTGCGCGATCGGATGTCGCGACAATCAGACGTTTTTTCTGTACGCGGAATTCGTGACGCACATCCGCGCATACTTTTTCGATAAAGGTATCGGCTGTTTGTCCATGATCTGTGTAGTGGATCGATAGATGTGGCGTGACGATCTCTTCTACAGCCCGATTATTTTGATATTGGGCATCGAAAACCAATCGTGTTTCGTATCCCTGAAATGCACTGTAATTGACTAATGTCTCACTCAATTCCCTTCGTGCTGCTTCTAATCCAGCGCGATCGCGTTTGTCTCGTAGGCGGGGCCAGTTACCAATAATGTTATAGCCGTCCACTAATAAAACGGCTTGGGGTTTTGAGGGTGACATAGTTTTTTCAAGTGCATTTAGCCTAAATGACGAAGTTATCTTCCTCATCCATTCATCAAGGACAGGAATCCTTAAATTTTATTACACCTTGACATTAAAATGCCACTAGAGATTTTCAGTTTTCTGGATTTTGATTTTTGATTGTTAGTACCTGGGGCATCAAGCCCCTATCCTAAACTCTGATTGTCAGTTCCCTTAAACGGGTAAATCTTTACGCGGTTTAAAGGTTTCAATTTGTCGCAATTTTTGATATAATTCCCTTTCCTCTTCACTAATTTCCTTCGGCAAGACAATCTCAATTTCGACTAATTGATCTCCGCGATCGGCATTTCCCGTCGGGTATCCCTTACCCGCTAAACGTAATCTTTGGCCCGAAAAAACCCCTGGAGGTAACTTCATTTTCACCCAACCATCAAGGGTAGGAACTTCCACTTCACCCCCTAAAACTGCTTCACTAGGAGTTAAAGGTAACTCACAGAAAATATCGGAGTTTTTTAACTTAAAAAAGGGATGTTCTGAAACCGTAATTTTCAGATATAAATCGCCCCCATTTACCCCTTGATTCCGTAAACGTAACCTTTGGCCTGTTACCATAGCCGGAGGCATATCGACTTCCAGTGATCGTCCATCTTCTAAACGGATACGTTCGGAACCCCCTAAATAAGCCTTTTCCAAAGATAACGTTAATCGCGCTTCAATATCCCGTTTTTGTTCCCGTGTTTCCGCGACATACGCGACACGAGTTTTCCCAGTTTTATAAGACTCAGAAGCACTCATTCTCGCGGTATTAGGATCGATTTCCGTTCGCACTTCTCGACGACGATTTAATAATTGATCAACAAAACTATTAAAATCAATATATTGACTATAATCAGAATCATCCGTCGTTGTCGTGCGATTATTGACGCGAGATTCCCCCCAGGTTTTAAAACCCATTACACGGGAATTTTTCGCACTTTGTTGAAATCCCTTTTGTTTCCAATAGCGACTATATCTATCATATTCTGCCCGTTTCTCCGCATCAGATAAGATATCATAGGCCTCATTAATCTCTTTAAAGGTATCTTCTGCTGTTTTATCGCCTGGATTGACATCGGGGTGATATTGACGGGCTAAACGCCGATAAGCTTTTTTTATCTCATCGGCTGTCGCGTCTTTCGCCACATCTAACATTTGATAGTAATTCCGAAAATTTTGCATAACTTAAGAAGAAGGAAGAAGGAATAAGGAATAAGGAATAAGGAGCAAGAAGGAAGAAGAAAGCCTTCTTCCTTCATTAATTACAACCAATCATCGTCATCATCCCAATCATCTTGATAAGGACGACTTGTGCGAGAGCTTCCCACACCAGACGATCGCGCTCCCCCCCTGGAATTACCGGAACCGATAGAATTACCATATCCACTATTTCCACCATATCCACTATAACGATCATCAACGCGACGACGTGAAGAAGTTTCATCACCCGCAAAAGTGCGACGCACAGACTCAAAGAAATCTTCTTCTTCCTCTTCTCCATAGGCAGCAACTTCGCGATTTAGATCATAAAGGGCATCCTGTAAATCAGCACTAATTTGATCAATTCCCCTTTCATCATTTTGTTCTAAACTATCTCGTAATTCCCGAATTAACATATCAATCCGTTGACGCATTCGTTGGGCAAATTGCATCCCATAATCTAAGGCTACTTCCCTTAAACGTCGTTCCGCTTGATAGGCTAATGCTTCCGCACGATTGCGTTTTTCTACCTTTTCCCGTTGTAGTCGATCCACTTGCGCGTATTTTTCCGCGTCTCGGATCATTTGATTCACTTCCTGTTGCGTCAGAGTAGAAGCACCTTGAATCGTTACACTTTGTTCTCTTCCCGTCGTGCGATCGATCGCGGTGACTAATAACATCCCATTCGCGTCAATATCCAAGGAAACTTGAATTTGAGGAATTCCTCGCGGAGCCGGTGGTATTCCTGTTAATTTAAACCGTCCTAAGGATTTATTATCACTGGCTAATTCCCGCTCTCCTTGCAAAATATGAACTTCCACCACCGTTTGATTATTTTCCGAAGTGGAGAAAACATCTGATCGCCTTACCGGAATTGTCGTATTACGAGGAATTAACTTTTTCATCACTCCGCCAATGGTTTCTAATCCCAAAGACAAAGGAGTGACATCCAATAATAAAACATCGCGGACATCACCACCTAAAATCGCGGCTTGAATCGCGGCTCCCACGGCTACCACTTCATCGGGATTAACATTTTGATTAGGTTCTTTATCAATTAAACTCCTAACTAAATCTTGTACCATTGGGATGCGAGTCGAACCTCCCACTAATACCACTTCATCAATATCTGTAGGACGTAATCCTGAATCTATTAAAGCTTGTTTCACCGGACGACGTAACCGTTGAATTAAATCACCGCATAACCCTTCAAATTGAGCACGAGTCATCCGAGTTTCTAAGTGTTTCGGGCCATCTTCTGTCGCACAGATAAAGGGTAAATTAATATCTGTCACCCCAACACCACTTAATTCGATTTTCGCTTTTTCCGCGGCTTCCGTGAGACGTTGTAAGGCTTGTCGATCGCGTCTTAAATCAACCTCTTCTTCTTCCAAAAACTTATCAGCTAACCAATTGACAATTTTTTGGTCAAAATCATTGCCCCCCAGTTGAGTATCACCACTGGTAGCCTTCACCTCAAAAACCCCATCCCCCACATCAAGGATGGAAACATCAAAAGTACCCCCGCCTAAATCAAACACCAAAATCGTTTGACTATCACGACGATCTAACCCATAAGCTAAAGACGCGGCGGTAGGTTCATTTAAAATCCGTTTCACTTCCAAACCCGCGATCCGTCCCGCGTCCCTAGTCGCCTGTCGCTGGGAATCATTAAAATACGCGGGAACTGTAATCACCGCCCCTGTCACCGGTTGGCCGAGATAACGACTCGCCTCATCGGCCAATTTTTTTAGGATCATTGAGGAAATTTCCTCTGGGGCAAAATCCTTCTGCATCCGGGGACACTTGAGTTTAATATTGCTATTCTCGTCCCGACGAATCGTATAAGGGACACGCTTAGACTCCGGGTTTAGTTCAGCATATTTGCGCCCCATAAACCGCTTGACAGAATAAAAGGTATTTTGGGGGTTGAGCACCGTTTGACGACGCGCCATTTGTCCGACGAGGCGTTCTCCATCCTTCGAGAAGGCCACCACCGAAGGGGTTGTCCGCATCCCTTCTGCATTGGCAATAACAACGGGTTTACCCCCTTCCATTACTGCTACTACTGAATTTGTCGTCCCTAAGTCAATGCCTACTACTTTGCCCATGCGTTCCTTTTCTCCTGTTTCCTTGTCTCTAGCCTTACTAATTTAAGCTTTTCACTCTTTAGAGTTTATTCTATCCTGTCCACAAGCTTGCCCTTTGGAGTGATTGCCCTACAAGAAATTAAAAAATAAAATTTATTTATCTCTGTTACCCAGCAACCGGGTTTCTTCAGGAGATGAGCTCACAATACCTTCGCCAAACCTAAAAAACGATTTTTATGGTTGTTGGGTTGAGGCACGAAACCCAACCGACAAAGAAATGGCGAAGGTATTGATCTCACAAACCCGGTTTATCTGGTTTGAGTGTATCAGTCGCGATCGCGTAAAAATGAATTAAGATCAAGGCAATGGATATTAAAATGCGAGCATCCTTGAGGACTTATACCATGAAAAATGATGCCTTACTTAATAATTTGATCCAATCCCCCAAACTGGTTTGGTACTATGAGCAAATCAAAGAATTTATCGCGAATGAGCGAGAAAAACGTCTCCTATTTTATGCCAATATTACCGAAGAAGAAAAAGCAGAATTTATCAATGGGAAAATTGTGATTCACTCACCCGTAAGAAGTAAGCATAATAACGCGGGTTTATTATTAGTGGGACTGCTTAATAGTTTTGTTTATAAGTACGACTTGGGTTATGTGGGTTATGAAAAAATAATGGTCTGTTTAGCTCGTAATGACTATGAACCGGATATCTGTTTTTTTGATAAGTCAAAATCCGTTAAGTTTACGCCAGAACAGACTTTATTTCCCGCCCCTGATTTTGTGGTAGAAATTCTTTCTCCGACAACAGAAGAAAGAGATAGAGGTATCAAATTTATTGATTCTGCTGATAGTGGAGTGACCGAATACTGGATCATTGATGCTGATTTAGAAATAGTTGAACAATATATTTTAGAAGAGGGTGAATATCGTTTAATTATTAAATCTAATTCTGGTGATTTGTCCAGTGTCGCGGTTCCTAATTTTCAGATTCCGATTCTGGCAATTTTTGACCCCTCTGAAAATCTCCGAGTCTGACAACATATTTTAATCGCGTAGAAAGGCGAGGTCAAGAAAAAACGCGATCGTGCCTCTTGACAGCCCAGTGTCAAATCTGTCATAATTAGAGAGAGTATTAACATAGAACCATCAACTTTAAGTGAGTGTATCATTAACTACAATCAATATAACAATATCAAGATATGATAACTAAAAATTATATTTTCAGTTATCTTGTTATATTCCTTAAATTTTCAAAAAAAAATATCCCAAATTCAGTCAAATTAATCCCCAAAATGAGTTTATGATTACCCTTGCGAATTACATCTTCACAGAAATAATTTACACAGGCACAAAATCGAGCGTATATCGGGGCTATCGTCAATCAGACAATACTCCAGTCGTGGTGAAAATTCTCAATACGGAGTATCCACATTTTCGGGAACTGGTACTGTTTAGAAATCAATATACTCTCGCGAAAAACTTAGAAATTAAAGGGATTATTACACCCTATAGTTTAGAAAATTACCGCAATGGTTATGCCTTAGTGATGGAAGACTTCGGAGGGATATCCCTAGATAAATATACGGAGGGAAAACCCTTACCCTTAGATAAATTTTTCCCCCTCGCGATCGCGCTCGTTCAAATCATCGAAGACTTGTCAAAACAAAAAGTTATTCATAAAGACATAAAACCCCAAAATATCCTAATTAACCCCCAAACCAAAGAAGTAAAATTAATTGATTTTAGTATCGCGTCTTTACTCTCCAGAGAAACTCAAACCATTATAAATCCTAATGTTTTAGAGGGAACTATGGCTTATATTTCTCCTGAACAAACTGGCAGAATGAATCGAGGGATAGACTACCGGACGGATTTTTATTCATTAGGAGTTACTTTCTTTGAATTGCTCACAGGAGAATTACCATTTTTAGCAAAAGATCCGATGGAATTAGTTCACTGTCATCTCGCCAAAACTCCCCCTAAAGTTCACAGTTTAAACCCAAATATTCCTCCCCTTCTCTCAGAGATTATCAGTATATTAATGGCGAAAACTCCTGAAGCCCGTTATCAAAGTGCTTTAGGATTAAAACATGATTTAGAAACCTGTCAACAAGAATGGCAAAAAACAGCCATGATTCCCGACACGATCGCGTCATTTGCCCTGAGAAGTTTAGATTTATGCGATCGCTTCATCATTCCCGAAAAAATTTATGGAAGAGAGAGAGAAATTGATATCTTACTAACAGCATTTGAGCGAGTAGCAACCCCTCCCATCAATAACGAGAAACCCAGAATCGAGATGATGTTAGTCGCGGGTTTTTCCGGCATTGGCAAAACCGCGATCGTCAACGAAGTTAACAAACCCATTGTCCGAAAACGAGGCTATTTTATCAAAGGCAAATTCGATCAATTTAATCGTAACATACCCTTAAGTGCCTTTGTGCAAGCCTTTCGAGATTTGATGGAGCAAATCTCAAGTGAAAATCCGACAACACTAGCCCAATGGAAAACCAAAATTCTCTCAGAATTAGGAGAAAATGCCCAAGTAATTATTGAAGTAATTCCCGAATTAGAAAGGATTATTGGACAACAACCTCCCGTGGTAGAACTATCAGGAACAGCCGCGGAAAATCGCTTCAATTTACTATTTCAGAAATTCCTGCAAATTTTCACCACAAAAGAACATCCACTTGTTATTTTTATTGATGACTTACAATGGGCTGATACCGCCTCTTTAAAATTAATAAAATTATTGATGAATAATGGAGAAAAAGGTTATCTACTCCTGATTGGAGCCTATCGTGATAATGAAGTTTCAGCCAGTCATCCCTTAACTTTAACTGTAGAAGAGATTGAGAAAAACGGCGGGACGATTCATACAATTACTCTGGAACCCCTGGAGGAATCAGATTTAAACCATTTGGTAGCAGATACCCTCAATTGTGTGCCAGAATTCGCCTTAAATCTCACTCATTTAGTTCACCAAAAAACTAAAGGTAATCCATTTTTTGCCACACAATTTCTCAAGTTTTTGTATGAAGATAAATTAATTCAATTCAACCGAAATTTAGGATATTGGCAGTGTGATCTTGCCCAAGTTAGAGTTTTATCTGTGACAGATGATGTCGTAGAATTTATGAGTCTCCTCTTACAAAAATTACCCACTCCCACTCAAGATGTTTTGAAAATGGCCGCTTGTATTGGCAATCAATTTGACTTAGAAACTCTAGCTATTATCTCCGAAAAGTATTTATCAGAAGTTGCCCATGATTTATGGAAATCATTACAAGAAAATCTCGTTATTCCCACAAGCGATATCTATAAATTTTATCACGAACCCGAAAAAGAAGAGGAGAAAATCAACTGTGAAAATCTCAAGGATTTGACAGTTGTTTATAAATTTTTACACGATCGCGTACAACAGGCCGCCTATTCACTGATTCCAGAGGAAGATAAAAAAGCCACCCATTTAAAAATTGGTCAATTACTCTTAAAAAATACACCCACAGAAAAACGGGAAGAACAAATTTTTGAAATTGTCAATCAACTGAATATAGGAGCAGACTTAATTACCAGTCAATCCGAAAAAAATGAACTGGCAAAATTAAATTTAATCGCGGGAAAAAAAGCAAAAGCCGCGATCGCGTATGCCGGGGCCGTCGAATATTTAACCCTAGGTTTAAAAATATTGCCAGAAGATAAGTGGACAAGTCACCATAATCTGACTCTTGCTCTCTCAGTTGAAGCCATAGAATCAGAATATTTAAACACAAATTTTGAGGTAGCCAATTTATTAGCAGAAACCGTTCTTACTCGCACAGAAAATATCCTCGATCAATTGAGGATATATGAGCTAAAAATAGCCATGTATATGGCTCAACTTCAGGCACAATTAGCGATAGATACAGGACTTTCCGTTTTGGAAAAACTCGGTATTACATTAGAGCCAGAACCCCCTCAAACTCCCAATATTGAGGAGTTAATCAATTTACCGGAAATGACAGATCCTTATAAATTGGGAGCTCTGCGGATTTTAATAGCACTGTTTCCCATGACTGTTACCGTAGCCCCCAATCTATTTCCCCTCATAGTATTTAAGATGATTAATCTTTGTCTCCAGTATGGAAATACCGCATTAGCTGGTCAAGCCTATGTGCTTTATGGAGTGCTTTTATGTGGTTTTTTAGAAGATATAGATTCAGGCTATCGCTTTGGAGAACTAGCAATCAAAATTGGGGAAAAATTCGCAGATAAAAAAGTAAAATATGTAGTTTTAGGACTATTTACTAATCCGATCAAGCCATGGAAAAAACCTATAAGACAATCCACTGATGTTTGGCAGTCCGAGGTAATTATGCCATTGTTAGAAATGGGACAGATAGAAGACGCGTGCTATAACATCCAAGAATATTGTAGACTAATATTTTTGAGCGGAGAAAATCTCGAAGAAGTTGATCGGAATCAAGAGAAATATCTAGAATTACTAATGAAGTATCAACAAGAATTTCAGATTGTTATGGTGAAGATGTGGCGACAATTTACCTTAAATATGCTCGGACAGAGTAAGGAGAAAACTTGCTTAATAGGCGACATTTTTAATGAAGCAGAAAGCTTAAATGATTTAGAAGAAAAAAATAATGGTTACTTGCTGTTTAACTACTGGTTTATCAAATTAATGTTACTTTATCTCTGCCAAGACTATCCACAAGCGGTTGCCGCGGGGAAGTTAGGGGAAAAATACATCCAGATGAGCGCGGGTTTGATCCTAGTCACAAAATTTAATTTTTACTATTCTTTGGCTCTACTTGCCGATTGTCCCAAGGCAAATTCTCAGGGAGAATTAGAGACAGAGAAAACTCGCCAAGAATATCTTAACCAAGTTTCTCTTAACCAGGAAAAAATGAAGAAATGGGCTTACCATTCACCCTCAAATTTTCAGCATAAATACGATTTAGTTGAAGCGGAAAAAGCCCGTGTTTTGGGTGAAAATTGGTTAGCTATGGAACTTTACGATCGCGCTATTTCTGGAGCCCAAAATAACCAATATCTGAATGAAGAAGCTTTAGCTAACGAACTCGCGGCTACCTTCTACCTAGAATGTCATAAAGAAAAAATTGCCCAAACTTACATGATTGACGCGTATTATTGTTATGCTCGTTGGGGGGCAAACATGAAAGTTAATGACTTAGAAAAGCGTTATAGTAAATTATTAATACCTCTTATTAGGCAGGAAAAAATTAATATTAACGCCAGTCATACTC
Source organism: Microcoleaceae cyanobacterium bin_387 (assembly GCA_037440985.1). GTDB lineage: Bacteria > Cyanobacteriota > Cyanobacteriia > Cyanobacteriales > Microcoleaceae > JBEDKD01. The sequence continues at coordinate 1,607 of JBBITB010000082.1, read as the reverse complement.
TGACTGAATTAAGCAGAAATACCCTAACAAGCACCAGTTCTAGTATTTCGCAAATTTTGGATTTTTCCAGTGTAATGAAAGCCTCTCAAGCCCTTTCTGAAGAAATCGTATTAGAAAACTTAATTGCTAAATTAATGCAAGTCGCGATCGAGAACGCGGGGGCGACAAAAGGGGTATTAATGTTACTCAAAAATCAGACTTTATTAATCGCCGCGAAAGCGGTAAGTCACGAAACAGAAGTTACGGTTTCTTTTACTAATGCCGAGGACCTTTCTTCAGAAATTCCTGTGACGGTAATGAACTATATACAACACATTCGTAAACCTTTAGTCGTTAATCATCCTAGTGTAAATCCTAACTGGATAACGGATGCTTATATTCAACAAAATTCACCTCAATCTCTTTTAGGTTTACCCCTACTTCATCAAAATAAACTGTTAGGTATTCTCTACCTAGAAAATCAGCTTACCGCGGATATTTTTACGGTTGAACGTTTAGAGGTTTTAAATATCTTAACCACTCAGGCGGCAATTTCATTAGAAAACGCCAATCTTTACCAAACTTTGCAAGGCTCGAATAAAGCTTTAATCGAATCTTTACAAAAAGTCCAAGATGCCCAACTCCAAATGATTCAAAGTGAAAAAATGTCCGCGTTAGGTAATTTAGTCGCAGGAGTCGCCCATGAAATTAATAATCCTGTGGGGTTTATCGCGGGTAATCTTAATGAAGCGACTACCGCGGTTCAAGATTTGATTAATTGTTTGCAATTATATCAAGAAAAGTTTCCTAATCCCGGTTCCGAAATTGAGGATAAACTAGAAGAAGTTGATTTAGAATATCTTATTGAAGATTTACCCAAAATGTTATCTTCTATGAAAGTCGGCTGCGATCGTATTCGTAATATTAGCACTTCTCTACGCACTTTCTCGCGGGCAGATACTAATCAAAAAGTTGCGGCAGATATTCACGAAGGCATTGATAGCACTTTGATGATTCTGCAACACCGTATCAAAGCTAAAGAGGATCGCCCCACGATTCAAATTGTGAAGAATTATGGCCAACTCCCTAAAATCCATTGTTTTCTCGGACAATTAAATCAAGTGTTTATGAATATCTTGGCCAACGCGATCGATATCTTTGTCGAAGGAAATAAAGGCCGCAGTTATAAGGAGATAGAATCCCATCCTAATATCATTACAATTACCACTGAAGTCTCAGGAGATAATCAAAATATAATCATTAAGATTCGGGATAATGGATCGGGAATGTCTGAGTCAGTTAAAGCGCGTATTTTCGACCATTTATTTACCACAAAACCCGTAGGAAAAGGGACAGGATTAGGCTTATCCATTAGTCGTCAAATTGTAGAGGAAGTACATGGTGGGAGTATCACTTGTGAATCAATTTTAGGGGAAGGAAGCGAATTTTTCATTACTTTACCTCGAAACCTAACCCCCTAAACCCTATCCTTGGATCTATTAATCTTCTCTCTGATTTCTTTCTTTTGTGTCTCCCTGCCTTTGTGGTTATCATATTTTCCGAAAAAGTTGAATTATATTAGACCTCTTGCGAAACTAGAGTATTTCTATTAATTTATCTCGATACTT
>JBBITB010000081.1:0-27685 GCA_037440985.1 Microcoleaceae cyanobacterium bin_387 | reverse complement strand
CCTTCTTCCCTCTTCCTTCATCCTTCTTCCTTCATCCTTCATCCTTCTTCCCTCTTCCTTCATCCTTCTTCCTTCGTTAAAGATTACGAGAGAGACGCGATCGGATCAGGAATGACATCGGTAGGCGCGTCAAATTGCCCAATGAAGACATATTCTAAACGCAATTTCAACCAAGTAATCATCTGGGGATCAGTAGAAATAATCGCGACACTCGGTTGAGGACATTTTTCCTTAATAGAAGCCATATCAGGCGCTTCTAAAAACGCGGGTTGTTTGACTAACCAAAAATCAATGGCTTTTTCCTTTTCCTGATAATTGCGGCGTCGCTCTCTGAGCACTTCTTCTAAGGGCTCTTCTTCGAGGAGAAATTTTTGACTGGCTAAAACGTAGTGATAAGTAGTCATGTGAGAGATTGGTAATGGTTAATGGGTAATGGTTAATGGGTAATAGGGTTTAGCTAATTGCTAATGATTTATCATAGTTCGTGATGAGACATTAACCCTTAGCTATTTTACAACTCACCGCGCATGGCTTGTTTCATTTCCGAGACAGCCCGTTCTAATCCGACAAGTACAGCGCGTGCAATAATTGTATGACCAATATTGAGTTCTTCCATCCCTTCGAGACAGGCAACGGGGTAAACATTCCAATAGGTTAACCCATGTCCGGCATTGACTCGAATACCTGATTCGATCGCGTGTTTACAGCCTTGAGCTAAGAGGGCTAATTCGTGATGACGTTTTTTTTCTGTCTTAGCTTCCGCGTACACCCCCGTATGGAGTTCAATAAATTGGGCTTGTACTGTCACCGCGGCATCAATTTGGGCAATATCGGCATCTATAAAAAGACTAACGGGTATTCCTGCCCCTTGTAAAGTTGTGACAACTTCCGTCATGCGAGATAGATTTCCCACGACATCTAACCCCCCTTCCGTTGTCACCTCTTCACGTTTTTCTGGGACAAGGGTAATATAGTCGGGTTTGATGTCAAGGGCGATACTTACCATTTCATCCGTCGCGGCCATTTCTAAATTAAGATGAGTTCGTACCGTCTGACGTAATAAACGGACATCTCGATCTTGAATATGACGTCGATCTTCGCGTAAATGTACCGTAATACCATCCGCTCCGGCCAATTCTGCTAAAACCGCGGCGGCCACGGGATCGGGTTCCACGGTACGACGGGCTTGCCGAATCGTGGCAATATGATCGATATTAACCCCAAGTGTAGGCAATCTCTAAGTCTCCTCATGTCCAGTCTTTTTCGTCCTTCACTTTACCTTATTAGCCGCGATCTGTGGTAACTGTGGAGTCCTAAGAATTTTCAATTACCATACTTTTATTTTTTTGTCAAGCTTTTTCTGATTATTTTAGGAAACTGCACCAAGGATGGGGATTTTCCCTCCCCGAAGGGATCTAGATTGTGGGTTTTTGGCCCTTGAGAAAATACCAAGATTTATATAGCAGTTACGGGATAGATGAGGTATAGATTTAAAGTGCAAAAGCTTGAGAACACTCTTTTTTTGTATACTCTATCTTTGTGAGAACCATTATAGTCTTTTCAACTAAAATTGAGAAATAAAAAAACAGTCACAATCAGAAGAAGCTAGAATTTAAAATTTCAGATTCATAATGAAAAACCCAAGCTGGCGACGTATCGACAAATATTAGACGTTATCAAACAACCCTGTGGGGATTCGCGCTCCGAAACACCAAGGAAGTGCTAGGAGCGATTTAACCTTATTTATTGGTGGTAGAGATATGGGTAAAAAATATCCTACACTACCCGCGTAGAAAATAACCTAACAGATAAAGAGAGCCGCACAGAATTGTTAAAGAATTTTGACAGCTGATCGCGGCATCTAATCCAGTCATCAAATCAGGATAATCTTGACAATGAGATAATTCAGGACATATCTCTTTTGCTAATAAAGCTAATTCTGCCGGTGCAGCATAATTACTATCAGGAATAGGAACCAGATAAACACGATCGCGCTTTTGCAATAACGCCTGAAATATCTCAGCATGATCCTTATTAGCTAACATACCTATTACCCAATTAATAGTCGTATCTTGAGTTTTTCTACTTTCATCAAGGCTATCAATATATTGACGCAAAACAATCGCGGCTTGGGGGTTATGAGCTCCATCTATTAATAAAGGATGTTTTCGCCAAGTTGTCCATTGAATACGTCCAAGCCATTCAGTTTTTGCCATTCCCTTTTCTATGGCATTTTTACTAATATTCCATCCCTGTTTTTGCAACACTTGGAGAGCCGCGATCGCGATCGCGGAATTGACTAATTGAAATTCCCCTAATAACGATAAAGGATATTGCTCAGGATAAAGAGAAAAAGGAGAAGACGGAGGAGTAAATTCGGCCCAACCATTCCCCAAATCAACGGACGGTTTCACCCAAACCGTCGGACAATTTAAAAGATTAATCTGAGCCGCGATCGTTTTTTTTGCTTCTAAAGGTAATTCCCCAATAATAGCCGGACAACCCTTCTTAAGAATACCCCCTTTTTCTCCAGCAATTTCCCCTAACGTTGAACCTAAAACTTGCCAATGATCTCGACTAATAGACGTAATAATACTAAGGAGAGGTTGAGGACAAACATTAGTCGCGTCTAAGCGTCCCCCTAAACCCACTTCCATCACCGCAATATCGACATTTTTTTCGGCAAAATATAACCAAGCCGTAGCCGTAATTACCTCAAATTGAGTCGGAGTATTATCCATTTTTTTCGTGAAGAGAATTACACGAGATAAATATTCTCCTAATTCCTCAGAGTTAATAGGAATTTGGTTAATACAAATTCGTTCATTCCAATCTATTAAATGGGGAGAAATATAACGTCCAACTCGATAACCCGCTTCCGTTAAGACAGTAGAAAGATAAGCACAAACAGAGCCTTTGCCATTCGTACCCGCGACATGAATTATGGGGACTTTTTCCTGGGGGTTATCTAACAGTTGTAGGAGTTGTTGAATCCGTTGTAAACCCAAGTTAATTCCGAAATGTTGGAAAGGTTGTAAGAGACTGTCAATGTTCATTTTAGGTTTCTTTAAGTCAATAGTTGCAGTAGTGCCAGGGTAGCATCCCATTTTTGTAGTCTTCCAGGGGTTAAAACCCCTCTCTCTAAATAAGTATTATGCTTGAATAGCAAACATATAACCCTTAAATAATGAACTTAATGATAAGCCAAAAAACGACGGTTTAGGAACTATTTATGCGGATTCTTAGGCGAAAGTAAGCGAAAAAATCTTTTTTCCCAGATGGCGAGAAATACTCTTGGATTAAGTTACCCAAAATTACACCATTTTTTAACAACAGAAGCACCTTAGTCATCAACAGCACGAAATCAACACTTTCTAGTAGTAATAAATCAGTGTAGGCAAACCAAGATTAATTGAGGTTTTAGCCTAATCATTGATGATTTAGGACACCGATATGGAATAATATAATTTAATCCCACCTGGCAGTAAGATATTTTCTACAATCTGATATCAGTTGTTGTATTTAAGATATATTTGAGCATTCTTACGGGCTAGTTAAGCCGAGAAATCGAGTTTCTCAACTTAACTAAAAACGGGGTTGCTTTTACCCTACGCTATTTTAACCAAAATAATAATGTTTTCTGACATTTTTGAGGATTTTCCAAGTGCAAGACATCCCCGCGGGAAATGTCACTAAGTCTCCTTTACCAAATTGTACAGGCTCCCCACCATCAGGGGTAACAATGACATCCCCTTCTAATAAATAACAAATCTCCTGCTCATCATAAGTCCAAGGAAATTCTGAGACTTCCTTCGTCCAAATTGGCCAAGAAGAAACTCCTAACTCTTGAAGCTTTTCAGATGTTGGTTGATTTTCAATTTTTATTATGATCGCGGCTGTTACCATGATGTCTTTACCTTGGGCTAAATTAATCGCGTATGAAAATTTTACACTATCGCAGAAGCAATAACAGCGGAAACCGCTGTTATGAGTAGGGACACGGCATTGCCGTGTCCCTACCGTGTTTCATAACCGCTTACGCCAAGAAACTTCAGAAACCGGGTTTCTTGCTCATAGAAAAGCTGCCCAATATCTACGACATAATCGCAAATATTGGGCAGTTAAAAGTTTATTGTTTGGACTCTTTAAAAAATGAAATTAGCCAAGGCACTTACCACAATAAGAGCCAGTAAACTATAGGTAAAGAAACGTCCCGTCTCGCCATTAAATCCTAAGATTTTGTCCTCACGACTGGCGGTGAAAAACAAGGACCAAGCTTGAGTCTCATTGATGGGTTCAAACTTATTAAAACTGGGTCGAAACACTACGGGACCAAAAAGTTCAGGTGCGCGATAATCAAAATCGTTAGTCATGGTAGTTTCTCCAAAAAGTATCGTGAGCTGTTAATAAAGTGAGATAAATTGTCTAATCGTCAGGAAAAAATGATGGTGTTTCTTGTTAATGACACCATGAATTAATTGAGAAAATGGTGTCGATTTAAGACTTCAATTGCCAAGAGCGCGATAAAACCAATCATGGCAAAACGTCCATTGATTTTCTCCGCGTATTCGGTGAATCCCATTTTGTTGCTCTCATCGACATACATCTTGGGTTCGATCGCGAAATTGTTAAGCTTACCTTCAGAATCCATCATGCTGTATCTAGTCATTGGTTTGTCCTCTTGCTTCCTTGTTGTTAACAAATGTAACAAAGTGTTAAGTTATGTTGCGGTGACTTGACGCAAGGCTAGATGTGATGTTAATCACCGCTCCCTTGAGAGGAGTCGAGTAATTGAGGAAAGGGATCAGGGCCTTCATCCCAAGCGCGTCAAGCATCGGCTCGACGGGATATGGGATATTGCCGAGGGTGATAAATGGGGGGTAGGACTTTCTACTCACAACCCCATGCAGCTAATTCCGAAAACCTAGTTACTTTCGGAGCAATGGCGCGAGATCATCTGATAAATCTTATTGAAAAGCCCTTGGCGCTTTTTTCCTCTTCCACCAGCACCCCAAGCCAAAAGCTAAACCAACACCCGCGATCGTAGCCGGTTCCGGCACAGTGTTAGACTCCTACTCATAGGTAAGAGTAAGAGTAGAGTCCGCCGCAACTGTACCCGCATAAGTTCCAGTTGCGTTCCTAAAACCTTAACATTGCCCGTAGCCACAATGCTAGCAGCAATCAAATCTCCCGCACATCCACTAAACATATTTAGAGACTGCGGCTCACTGTAACTCCTTGAAACAGTAGCACTCGCAGTCGCATTTCTCACCCCCGCAGCCCCCGATTCAATACTCATTTCAGGGGGATTTGCAAACAAACTCAAAACCAAATTGGGATCAGCTTTTAAACGAGGTAAATTCACTGCAATTTGAGCATTCGTTACCGCGTCCCCGTAAAATTGCTAACAGGAACAATACTGATATCGCTGTTAACCGTTGACTCAACTTTAACATAAGCACTTAAGCGCGTCCCCAACAGCGAATTAAACTTAGGAAACACCCCATTCAGCTTACTATTAACTGGTTGCTGCTTCAAAGAAACCGTATAAGTTTGCGTCAAAACAGCAGCTTGTACAGGTATTGCCCGCAATTGAAAGCCAAGCTAAGAGCCCCAGAAACAACAGCCATTCCTAACTTTTGATATCCATTCATTGCGACACATTCCTAAATAATTACTTAACTTTCCCGCGGCTTTTTTTAACGGCCAAACAGCAAGTTAAACTTAGAAAAATCGATAAACATCGGCATATTTTGCGGTGCAAAATCAACAACAACAGAGAACAAATAACTTAAAACCCAGACCGTATAAGCTATGCTAAAAGGAGCATAAGCAGCCAAAGTCCAGCAGTCTGAAGGTGCTTCCCAAATGTGTTCTCGTCGCAGCAAACGAGCGTAAAATTGAAAAGACCGCGATCGCAAATTATTAATCCCAGTCAAAGCAACTAGCAAATAATAGCCGTCAAACTTATTCAAAGGATTGAGGTTAAAAACTACTGTCACTAGCGTGGCTACCATCAGCAAATAACTAGCAGAATGCCATCCAGGGTTAGGCTTAGACAAAACCCAAACCCAAACCGATAAAGCCCAGATTGCCACCTGCACCACCACACCTGCTGCTACTACCAAAACCCGTTGTTTCCGCTTCACTAAACTATACTGATCTGTGGTATCCGTATAGCATCCGGGTATCAAACATAAAAACAGCAGCCCGATTTCTGGAACAACACCACCGTAGTGCTTCAAAGTAAAAGCGTGACCTAATTCGTGCAGACCAACTACTACCATAATCAGTAGCACAAATGTTAACAGAGTTGTAACTTCCCCAGGGGCCCAAACCTGTTGATTTGAAGCAGAAACCTCGTCAGCAAAAGCCAGCCATATAGCCAGAGAAGCACTGATTAAAACACACAGAAAAAAGCCAAATTGCCACGTCCAAAGCCAGCGGAGTTTACCCGTATGTTGGGTAAGCCAAGCATCGGGATTGAAGAGGGGAATTTGGAAACACAATAATTGCTGAAAATTGAATTTATTGGGGGGTTGTTTTTGAGGTTGGGTTCCCTGTAACATTCCCGTTTCTGCTAGCATCCGCAGCAAGTATTGTAAATCCTCCAAGGTAATGTCATATACATCAGCGATATCGCTGATTGGCCGCCAGCCCAATTTTTCCATTACCTCTTTGTCAGAATTATCAACTTGCAAGCAAGTAACGCCTTCTGAGTTGCGGAGTATCCAATAGCCGCTTGGGTGCGGTATCCACTGTACCGTTGATTTCAGTTTTGGGCCATAAAGAATCCTTGGAGAATCTTCAGAAGAATTTGGCGATAGAGATTCCCCCTCATTCAATTGCTCTCTGACTTTCGGGGGTGAATCTAAGGTCTGATTCTCAGAAACAGGCCTTGAATCTAAGGTATGATTCTCAGAAACAGGTGTTAAAGCTGTTGGCAATACTCCCAAATCAACTAATTTTTCTAGCAGCCGCACTATCAAATCAGAGGGTATGAAAATGCGGAAGTGAGAGCGACACATTTGCTCAACTTGAGAAGCCGTGTATTGCCCCGTAAAGTGCTGCAAGGCATAGCCTTCAATTTCATCAAACTGGTAGCAACGATTTCCGACAATAGCTTGCAGTCTGACTTGATTTGTAACGCGGTTTTGGGATATCTGCCAATCAGAAGTTAAGTCAGGACACAAATTTTCTTGACTTGAGCGACTGGCAAATTTTCCACCATTTTGCATGATGTTAGGAGTGATAAATTGTAAGCTGCACTGAAAAACATTAGCCCTGAGGGCTATTTGTATTTAGCTAGACAAATAGCTGGTAATTTGTATTTAGCTATACAGACAAATGGCTATTTGTATTTAGCTATAAAGACAACTGGCTATTTGTATTTAACCCAACAGAGAACGGAGAATTTTGTAGTGATTAATACAAAAATCAAATTGTGTGAGCCAGTTGTGTTCTCATAATTTACATGGTACAGTTTAACTAGCTAATTTTCCGATCCGTAGTCAATTAACTTCCAGGGTTTTCATGCGTCACTACTAAACGGGGGCTTCCGCGTATGGGTTGGCTTTCAAAAGGTTTCCAAGTCCGCAAGAATAAAGAGGTTGAGAAATCGCCTCCAAAAACTCGCCGCGCGCGAAAAACATTCATCCTCGAACGAATTATCACCCCCCAGCGCCATAGTTCCTGGTGGCGTGGATGACTCTGACGGGCTGCACCAACTCCTCAACTTTCTATCGCGGCTCAGTTTTGACTTTTCCGACTTAGCTGAAAAATTTAATCACGCGACCAATTTACATTTGTTTGCAGATAGTGGTGGGGGAACTTGCCCAACTTCCCCCACCCCCGATGGCGACTTGCCACCGATTATCGACTTTGACCCCTTGGGGTTACATCAACCACCAACACCAACACCCGATCCTAACATTCAAGGTGCTTTTGATACCCTGCCGCTCCCAATTATATTGCCTGTCGATCCGCCTCGAAGCAATAATAAAGTACCTACCGATTTAGGTGGCGCTTACACATTTACAGGCAAAACAGCATCAGGTAATAACGATGCAGTCCAAGGGAACCAATACACCTTTGGCATCGCCAATTCCGAACTCAATTCCACAGAATCAGACACCGTACTGGTGGGAGTTTCAGTAGCATCAAAAGATCATCAAGGACTACCTGAACTACCAGAAGTAGGTGGGCTGACACCGATTCTCACATCTAGCAATACAAATAGTACCTATTCCCTATTTTCCATCAATCGTTCTGGCTTGAACTTGCTTTCTTTGAGGGGTACATCGAGTTCAACCACTGGCGCGTACACTCTAAAACTGAACGTAGCAGGCGATATCAACAGCGACGGCCGAGTTGATATCAGTGACAGACAACTCCTAGAAAATGCTTTAGGGCGCACGGCAACTGACCCCGATTATACAATTGACCAAGATATCAACCGAGATGGAATTATTAACTCAGCCGACCAAACTATTCTTAACAGCAACTTCGGCTTTATTGCAAACTTACCGCCTGTCGTCTCGCCATTTTCAGCGAATACTCATACAGAATTGGAAACAATCATACCCTTAATTGGTAAGGCAACTGACCCCGAAGGCGACCCCATCTTCTACAACGCACTCAATCCAGTTAACGGTACGGTACAGTTCGATCCTATTACTAAGACGGCTTTCTTCAAACCCACACCAGGATTCAATGGTATTGCCAGCTTTGAGTTGGCGGCCCGCGATGGCTATAACTGGGGAGTACCAGCCAAAATAACAGTTAACGTCAGTGGAGCACCGCTACTTTCTTTAGATTTCGCCAACCGCAATCTGAGGCTTTATGCTGGAGACAGTACAGAATTGACAGTGCTGGGAGATTTTGCTGACCAAAAAGGTGTAGTGCTGCCAGATTCTTACTTGACATATACTTCGTTAAATCCAGGTGTAGCACCCATTGATGCTTTTGGTAAAGTAACGGGGTTAGCTGAGGGGACTTCGATTTTTAGTGCATCTCACAAGAACATTCAAGCAGTGACAGCGGCGCGAGTAGGCGAACTGCCGCAACCGACAACGGATACTGAGTTGAATCAGGTACTAGGGGAAATGTACGGCCTAAACCCCTACCCCCACGCCGTCACCCTCATACCAGGCGCAACCCGGAAACTCTCCATCGGCCTCAACTCAGAATTCTCACAAGCCAACCTCACAACAGATGCAGACACCCACTACTTCACCAGCAACAGCAACATCTTAAACGTCAGTTCCGATGGCATCATCACAGCAAAAGCTGCCGGAAATGCCACAGTAACGGCCATTTACGGAGCAGGCTCAGTAACAATACCAGTCAAAATAGAAGTGCCCGTCATCGGAAATGCCACAGTCGGAACCTCTGGCGGAGTCGTAAGCTCAACAGACGGCACATCAACAGTAATGGTAGCTCCCGGAGCCTTAAACCAAGACACAGCAGTAAGCATCGCACCATTAAACCGAGAAAACCTGTCCCTGCCCCTTCCCGCCGGATTTGAATTTGCCGGCGCTTTCAACCTCGACTTTAGCGGCGGCCCCCTCAACCTACCCACTCAATTAGCCATCCCAGCCCCATCTGGTTTAGCGGCGGGAACTCAAGTATACTTTATGCGAAAAGGAGCCATCCCTGACGAAACGGGTACATGGAACCCCATCTGGCTGCAAGAAGAATCAGGCATAGTCGGCACAGACGGCACAATTCGCACCTCCTCACCACCCTACCCAGGCGTTATCAGGCCCGGCGAATATGCAGTTCTCTATTCAAGTCCCACTGGCAGCGCTACCCTAGTCAAAGGACAACTCACCCTCAACTACAACGTCCCCCTAGCATTCTTAGGCATCATCGACCCCCTTGGAGGCATCGGTCAATTATTAGAACCTGACAACTTCGTTCCAGCATTTACCGTAACTCAAGACATCTCCTCAGTAAAAGTAGTAGCAATTCCCAAAATAGGATTACCCATAGTCACAGAAGTAGGAGTGCAGCGAAACCCCAACGGTATTGCCACATTTAAAGCAGCATTAGATTTGCCAGCACCGACATCTTCTAACCCCACAACACCTCCCGTTCTCCAAAAAGCTGAATTGAAATTCAAAGACTCTTTCGGTCTGGACTTTGAAAACAAAGAACCCCTATTATTTCTAACAGGGGGCAACATTTTAGTCAACAACGCCCGCGACTCTCTGGGCAGTCGATTTGAAGATTTGACAGTTAAATTTCACGTGGGAAATCAAGTTTTTGAAGGGCAAGTAGTGCCGACGCATAGTCGCTCTCTTGGGGGAAATCAGTATGAAATAGCAGTGAAAATACCTGAGACTGTACCCCTGGGCGCATCTCGGATCGTTGTCACTAGAAAACAGAACCAAATCGTAGATCAAAATGGCACAGCACCCATCTCCAAAGAAATCAAATATGACAGCAATCCCATTCAATTACCAGAGGGAGCCGAGTATGTATTTGCCGCCTTGGGTAACGCCGACAGAGTTGCAGTTCTCAATGCTAAAAACCCAGAATTAGTAGTAGAAAATACCTCCAGCAAAGACTTGCTATCGGCTCAAATTCCCGTGGGTACTAGCGGTGTCACAGATTGGGCAGAAGCCAGCGCGACTACCAGCGACGGCACTCGCGTTTACGTGGCTTTGAGGGAATCAGGTCAAGTGGCATTAATCGATCCAATTGTACTCAAACAAGTAGATACTCAACCTAATACTTTGGGTGTCAATCCTATTGTTCTACCAACAGGTGCTAAACCTAAATCAATTGTTATCGACTCCAGAGACGAATATGCCTACATCGCCGATCGCGATCAGGGGAAAATTTACGTTTTAGACATTGACCCATTCTCAGTAAATTACAACAAAGTCATCCAAACCATTTCCATCGGTTCAACCACCACCCAACTGCGTAATGTGTCAATTAGCAGTGACGGGCACAAGCTATTCGCTAGTGCGTCCGACAATTACATTTACGCGATCAACATTGATCCTAAAGACCAACCAAATGATCCTAGCTCTAATCAGAATAAATGGCATCAACAAATAGGAAAAGTATTGACTCCTAACGGAGTTACAGGGTTAACTGCAACTGCTGACCCCCTAAAAATGGTTTTCACTAGCGGCAACACCAGCACGGACGGTAAGGGTTATGGAGTGCTGGAAATTACGAACGATGACCCCCTTAACTTTACAGCAACTAACCGCTACATAGATTTATCGTTGGGTTCTGCCAACGATTACTTTGATGTCAACGAAGGAGTTTCTGTAACAGTAATGCGTGACGGGCGATATGCGTTCGTTGCCGGTCGCAATTTTAGAGATAATGTCAACCCGGATGCAGATGTGCGCTCTGGAAGCAACATTGGTATTATTAAAGACCCCTTGGGGCCCAATCCTCAATTGATCGCGGCTACCAGACCAATTCCTGGGGCCCTGACGAACGATTTAGTGCTTTCTGCTGATAATAAATCCCTCTTTTCTTCTTACCCTGCACCTGGAAGTGCTGGGGGAGTATATGCCTTTAATGTCGAGGAAATGATTAAAACTCTGGAACATCCAGAACTCTATAAAATTGATAGTCTTGACAGAGGTATTGGCTCGACTTTCTTCAACCCGAATACGCAGCGGATTGTCACCGTTAACGATTTTGCCAGAGTGCCTATTGATGATATCAATCCGGCGATTAGTATTGCGGCTGACTATGGAATTACTAAGGAGAATCGACCGGCTAATCAGTTTACTTATGGGGTGCTGCCGGGGACAAAACGCGCACCTGTCGGGACTGGGGGAAATTTACGGGATTTGAGCATTGCACCGACTGATTGGTTGGATTTATTAGGTCCTGGGGCAACTACAAATGATTTGACTCCTACTTTGAATTGGAAGTTCGCTCCGGGTTGGGAGGATGTGAAAGAGGTTAATCTTTTTGTGAGTACCTTTGATAAAGGTGAGGGTTTATTGCCTTGGGATAAAGTTGTTGATTTATCGGATTCGACACTCCTTGGCGGACTTTCGCAAACACAAAAGCGTCAACTTCTTTCTCAGCCTTGGAATGGTTATGATGATTTTAATCCGAACCGAATATTAACAGCTACTTGGAAGAAGGATACAGGCAAGTGGTATGGCTATGATGGGGTTACGCCTATTGACCAGCCTTTAAATGACCCCGCCAATACTAGCACAAGTTTCACGTTGCCTAAGAGTCTGACTGCGGGGCAGAAGTACAATTTTGCTGTGGAAGCTGTTAGTAATAACGGGGTGGTGACGGAAGATTTTGGTCAGTTTCAAACTATACCTCCAGTTAGCAATAGTCCTTTTAGTAGTGTGAGTGTATTAACTCCTGGTTTTACACTTTTACCGGGCAATGCAGGGATTGATGATTCTTTCTATCAAATGGCTGGCAAAATTGCTAGTGTTAATAATGGGTTAATTATGCGCTATGACAAGCCTACAGGTTATTGGGTTCCTATTGATTCATCGGCAGGGGTGATAAATGATTTGACAGGTGGACTTAAAACCAGTGATACTAACTATCTGTCAACTTTGGCAAATAATTTAAAAAATGGGATAGTTAAAGATGGCAAGAAGATTGAATATCTCAATCAAAATAAGCCGTTAGTGTTACTGAATGAATGGTCGTTAGATAGAGAATCCGTTATTCCAGATGTGGGTTTTTCTGAGGGTGCTGGCGATGCTTTGTTTGCTTCTCTGGTGCAATTGGATCAAGCTTTGGGGGGTGGTGTTGGAGAGTACGAAAACAATCAAATCAAGCGGTTATATGACAATTCTGGGAACCTAATTCGCACTCAGGGGGCTGTATTTAACTCACCTTTGCACTTTATTGGTTTTAGTCGGGGGACGGTGGTTAATAGTGAGATTATTCAGCGGTTAGGAACTTATTTTCCTAACGCTGGAGGTACTGTTAATTCTGATGGAACTCCGGTGCTAAATTCGGACGGTAAGCTGCTCCGTGACTTGCAGATGACGACTGTAGATCCTCATGATTTCTATCAGCCTTCTTTGAAGTTAACTTTACCAAAATTTGTTACTACAAATTTCAGCGATTTCTATGAACCCAAGGTTCAGGTTTGGAATAATGTGACGTTTGCTGATAATTATTATCAGACTGTGGCGAATCCAAATGGCTTTACTGCTACTCCTAATGGTCGTTCCCTAGCTGGACTTCCACAAGAGGAATTGGATAAGAATCCTCGACCTGCGGGACTGAATTTTCCTCAAGCTAATGGGGTGAATTTGGGTCAACCTGATTTAGAGGTTTTACTAGGTACTCGTGAGGGGGAACCGGGTCGGGAAAATAGTCGGATTGGGTTTACTAAGGATGATGATATTGGGGGGACGCACAAGCGGACTTGGGCTTGGTATGGGGGAACGGTTGATTTAGATTTGGAGCAAGTAAAACTTCAGTATCCTCATGTGGGGGCTTCTGAGAATCCTCAAGAAATTAACGATATGTTGGGTGAAAGGGGTTTAGCGGAATTGTCCGATCCGAATTACCGTGATGCGAAAGCTTGGTATGATAATGGTGAAGGCGTTGGTGAGGGTTGGTTTTACTCGGTTTTGGGTGGGGGGAAACAGGAGCGGAAGTTGAGTTCTGTTGGGCGTGTTCCGGTGAGTTTTGATAATACTCTTGAAGCTAGTATGCGGGGGGATTATGCTGTTCCTACTCTGTTTAATGGGAATTTCGATCAGTTTATTCCTCATAAGAGTAAGGGTGAAGATTTTGGTCGGAATTTAATCTCGAAGGAAATTCCTGGTTGGTCTTTTCATAATGGTGCGACATCAACGTTTGTAGATCCTACACAGCATTTAGTCGATTGGAAAGATATTCCGACGTTAGTTAATAGCCAAAACGGTCAGCCTTCTTACTTAGAACAATTGGGCATTAACCCTTCTGCTTCCGACTACCAACCTAACTACGCTTTAGAACTAAAAGGTGGTGAAAGCATCTCCCATAACCGTTTTGTTATCCCTAATGAAGATATATTGAGACTCAGTGTTCATGTTCCCGAAGCTCAACTGGCTCAAGCTGGAACACTGACGATTTCGATGCAAGCCGATGTTCCGGGCTACGAGACTTACAAGCCAATGGAAACAATTTATCTGGAGAAGGCGGATAACCAAGATCGATTTCAAGTCCAAGATACTCGGAAAATTAATTATGGCACAGAGGGATTTGAAACTTTTCCGGTGAAGATACCTGAATCACTCCGAGGGAAGGTAGGGACGCTGAAATTCGAGGTAAATAGTAGTACAATTTACTTGGATAACATTTTCTTTGGAGATTCTACTAGACCTTGGAAACCATCAATGACGCGTGCCGAGGCGGAAGACTATACTGGAACCAGTTACTATAGAGGCAAAGTATTCTATCACGGAACTAATACAGTTGGATCTCAAAGTATTTCCTTTACAGGGATAAATCCGGCGTTATTTGATGAATACTCAACCTACGGACCTGGTTTTTATTTAGGAAGCAGTGAAACAATCGCTAAAGACTATGCTAGGCAATTATCAAGTGCTAGTGTATTAGATATCATGTTAAAAGCTAAAAACCCAGCTACTTTTCCATATGGTGTGAATTTTACACAAAAAGCTGCATCTTATGCTTCCGATAATAGTATTTATGACGCAGAACCATCCGTTGTATATACAGATTTTTTGAAAACACAGGGTATTGATACTGTAGAAATTATAGGATTACAATACTTTGTAGTCTACGATCCTAAACAAGTCGTAGTGATTGGCTCCTCTAAAATCAAGTGAGGTAAAAAAAAAATGACTAAGTACAAAGGATGTAACTACTGCCAACACTTTCGAGGTGATGGAACTTGTCCGGCCTTTGATCCTGGCTTAATTCCCCTAATAATTGTTGATGGGCAAATTAAACACACTGAGCCTTTACTAGCTCAGAAAAACACAATTGTTTATGAACCCACAGAAAAACACATAATCTATAGGTATAAAGCGGAAAATTGTGAACCACCAAGGAAGATTCAGGATTAACTTGTTAGTTACAGGCTTGAATTTTATTCAGGTTAATGGTGCAAATTTAGGTAAACCTGACAAGGAGATCGGTATCCCGACGGGTACGTAGATTTTGAATTTGATAAAGATAAATACATTCCTATCCTCGGAATAGATCAGGGTCACATGGCTCCGGCTGCTGATAGAAACAAGACAGCTAAGGATCTTTATGCTACTTTCTTAACGACGAACTTACTTCCTCAAGAGAACAGTAACAATCGAGGAATTTGGGAGACTATTGAAAAGCAAGTCAGGAATGTAATTAAGTCGCCTAACTCAAGGGGTCTAGGAACCTATATGTTTACCGGGGGGTATGGGTATTACGACAATCCCAGCCAGCGTTTATATACAGGGATCTCACAGAATTCCAACTTAAATCCTCTCATCGAATTCCCAGTCGGTCTGTGGAAAGTAGTTCTGACCAAGGACAACAACACCGAACTCCCTCAGTATGCTCACTATGGTGTGTATTTGGGTAACGATGCAAGAAGTAGCTATCAAAGACAATCGATCCAAGACCTGGAAAACTTGCTCAATGGAGATTTGCCAGGTATCTCTCCCCAATACCAATTCTTGTCTAACCTGCCAGAGTCTCCAGACAAAGAACAGATTAAGAATATTACCTTTGAGCGCTTGCCATAAAAGAATGACTTAGAAATTTATTCCCCAGGTCAGTGAGAGTATCAAATCCAACATTCATTGACCCTCTATCCCTCTAGCTATTTAGAAAATAGAACCTGTCATAGAGGCATCAAAAACTTTTACCTTCTCCAATTTAGCATCCGTAAAATTACACCGAATAAAGCTCGATTCTATCGCGCCGGCTTTGCTAAATCTAGCCTTGGTAAAATCGCAATTGATGAACCTACATCTTTGAATACACGCTCGATTCCAGTTGGCTTTGGTAAAGTTGCATTGCTCGATGGTAGCTGGTCCTATACCCACCTCTCTTAAGTCAGCACTGGTAAAGTCAACGTCAATAAAGCTCGAAGTTTCTAAACCAGCCCCCCTGAGCTTTGCTCGCCTCAAAATCGCCCCTATAAATTCGGCATCATAGGAGACTACTCTTTCCAAAATAGCCCCACTCAAGTTAGTTTGATGCAGTCGAGCCGAGCTAAGGATAACTTCTTTCATGTTAGCTCCGCTCAGGTTAGCTTCATTGAGCCTCGCCACCTGCAATCTAGCTCCAGTTAAGTTGGCTCCACTCAAATTAGCTCCCATAAAATCAACGGCTTCTAGGTTAGCCCCTTCAAGATTAGCGCCACTCAGGTTGATGCCACGCAGGTTGACTCCACCAATCCGGGTGTTTTCTTTAGTTTGATATCGCTTGATTAAATCATCAATAAAAATGTCACCTCTGCTTAAAATAATTCCACCTAGCTCGGCGTCTGCAAAATCTCTCTCACCATCAGCATATCGTCTGAGCAATTCTTCAGCAGTCATAAATTTGCTATTTAATTAGTTTAACTTCTGAATTATAGTAGAATTATCCTCTTTTTTGCTAGTTCAATATAATCAGCAATTACCCACAACTCCGGGCAGAACTAAAAGTTGGCTATTGAAGCGAGCCTCAAGGCTCTGCGTAACTCCTATTTTATTCAACAGATATATCCACATGGCAACTTCTTCAAAATCTATCATACCTAATCTTTTCCGGGTAGCTCTCACTAGAATTGATCTCACTAGAATTGATTTGACCAGGTATAAATTCTCCAGTTCTCCAGGTAGTATTACAGAAATACATATCTTCTATATCCAAAAAATCTTGAATCACTTCAAAATTGCTTCCCGTAAAATCAGGAGCATACATATCACGTACTTGTAAGTAAGCACCTCTAATATCGCAGTAAATTATTTCAGGATTGCGCCATTCGCAGTTACTTACATGAGTATTTCTCAAGTCACTAAAAATAATCCGTTTAATGCCACCAAAATTACAATGAGTCAATCTAGCACCGACAAAATTAACGTGACTCAAGCGAGTTTGCCATAAAAAATTAACGCCAGATAAACTAACATTACTTAGATCGACTTGATGCAAAACTAGATCCCGAAACTCTCTTTCACCTTCCTCATAAAATTTAAGAAATTCCCGAACGTCTGTTAGTCTGTGAGAGTCAGTTTGTCCCTGACCATTAGGCATGATAGTTTGACAAAAAATAGTATCTTTTGTAGTTTTAATATCAGTGAGATTAGCTCCTGTTAGATTAGTACCAATGAGAGTAGTACCACTTAAATCAGCACCATTCAAATCAGCATTAGTTAGGTCAGCATTAGTTAGGTCAGCATTAGTTAAGTGAGCGTTTCTGAGATTAGCGCCTCTCAAGTTCGCATTGAGCATGAAAGCCGATCCTAAAGAAACTTTTTCCATATTAGCATCACTCATATTGGCATTAATTAGGCGAGTCCGCCCCACCTCGAATTCAGCCCATCTCAGATCGGCCCGGCTGAGATTAATATCAATGAAACAAGGCCAGTGAAGACCAGCGTATTTTAAATCAATCCCTGTAAAGTTTCGCTCTGCGGCTCTATACCGTTCAATCATATCAGAGCCAGCGATGTATCCCTTAGCAATTTCTTGAATACTCATAATTATTGTCTAAATTAGTTTACATTTTGAATGATAGTACAATCGGCTTAGTAGTTGGCTTATAGCACTCGCTATATCCGGCCAGATATTCCCCATCTGGTAAAGTAACGTTGTAGCATAAAGGAGGTGACTGTCCACCACAGAGGAATACACCGCCTTGGAAGCTAACTTCTATAAGGAGCATAACTAAATGGGGGCTTCCGCGTATGGGTTGGCTTTCAAAAGGTTTCCAAGTCCGCAAGAATAAAGAGGTTGAGAAATCGCCTCCAAAAACTCGCCGCGCGCGAAAAACATTCATCCTCGAACGAATTATCACCCCCCAGCGCCATAGTTCCTGGTGGCGTGGATGACTCTGACGGGCTGCACCAACTCCTCAACTTTCTATCGCGGCTCAGTTTTGACTTTTCCGACTTAGCTGAAAAATTTAATCACGCGACCAATTTACATTTGTTTGCAGATAGTGGTGGGGGAACTTGCCCAACTTCCCCCACCCCCGATGGCGACTTGCCACCGATTATCGACTTTGACCCCTTGGGGTTACATCAACCACCAACACCAACACCCGATCCTAACATTCAAGGTGCTTTTGATACCCTGCCGCTCCCAATTATATTGCCTGTCGATCCGCCTCGAAGCAATAATAAAGTACCTACCGATTTAGGTGGCGCTTACACATTTACAGGCAAAACAGCATCAGGTAATAACGATGCAGTCCAAGGGAACCAATACACCTTTGGCATCGCCAATTCCGAACTCAATTCCACAGAATCAGACACCGTACTGGTGGGAGTTTCAGTAGCATCAAAAGATCATCAAGGACTACCTGAACTACCAGAAGTAGGTGGGCTGACACCGATTCTCACATCTAGCAATACAAATAGTACCTATTCCCTATTTTCCATCAATCGTTCTGGCTTGAACTTGCTTTCTTTGAGGGGTACATCGAGTTCAACCACTGGCGCGTACACTCTAAAACTGAACGTAGCAGGCGATATCAACAGCGACGGCCGAGTTGATATCAGTGACAGACAACTCCTAGAAAATGCTTTAGGGCGCACGGCAACTGACCCCGATTATACAATTGACCAAGATATCAACCGAGATGGAATTATTAACTCAGCCGACCAAACTATTCTTAACAGCAACTTCGGCTTTATTGCAAACTTACCGCCTGTCGTCTCGCCATTTTCAGCGAATACTCATACAGAATTGGAAACAATCATACCCTTAATTGGTAAGGCAACTGACCCCGAAGGCGACCCCATCTTCTACAACGCACTCAATCCAGTTAACGGTACGGTACAGTTCGATCCTATTACTAAGACGGCTTTCTTCAAACCCACACCAGGATTCAATGGTATTGCCAGCTTTGAGTTGGCGGCCCGCGATGGCTATAACTGGGGAGTACCAGCCAAAATAACAGTTAACGTCAGTGGAGCACCGCTACTTTCTTTAGATTTCGCCAACCGCAATCTGAGGCTTTATGCTGGAGACAGTACAGAATTGACAGTGCTGGGAGATTTTGCTGACCAAAAAGGTGTAGTGCTGCCAGATTCTTACTTGACATATACTTCGTTAAATCCAGGTGTAGCACCCATTGATGCTTTTGGTAAAGTAACGGGGTTAGCTGAGGGGACTTCGATTTTTAGTGCATCTCACAAGAACATTCAAGCAGTGACAGCGGCGCGAGTAGGCGAACTGCCAATTGCTAGTAACGATAACGAGTGGAATGCACAACTAGCGGAGATTTACGGTTTGGATGTTTACCCCAAAGCAGTAACTTTAACAACAGGAGTGAAACGCTCTTTACTGGTAGGAATTTCCGGTCTTACTGACTCTCCAGACCTAAAATTTAGCTCTGTCGGCACTCGCTACTTCGTCAGTAATTCCAATGTATTGCAAGTAAATTCCGACGGTGTAATCACTGCTTTAGGTGAAGGAATTGCCAACGTCACCGTCATCGATGGAGCCGCGGAAAAGGTAGTTCCAGTGCGGGTAGAAACGCCCCTGATGGGCCCAGCGATTTTGGGGGTTGATGGAGGAGTCGTGCAAGGTAGCGATGGCTCAGTAGTAATGGTAGCTCCAGGTGCTTTAACCAAGGATACAGCAGTCAACCTAACACCCCTTAGCAGCAATTCACTGCCACTACCATTCCCCGACAGCATGGAGTTTGCCGGCGGGTTCAATTTAGAATTGGGCGACACATCCCTGAATATACCTGTCCAATTGGCAATTCCAGCCCCAGTTGGCGTGCCAGTCGGCACTGAAGTTTTATTTATGCGGAAGGGGTCCTTGCCTGGTGAAGCTGATAGCTGGAACCAAACTTGGCTGATACAAGAATCAGGGGTAGTGGGTGCAGACGGCTACATCCGTACCACTTCGCCACCTTTTCCGGGGGTGACTGAAAGTGGTACTTATACAATTGGGTTATTGCCCGCAGGAATGCCATCAGTCAGTTCAATTGTGAAGGCGAGTACAGAGGCTAATTCTGGACTAATCAACCTTTCTACTAATCTCAACTTTGAGAATAGCTATCTAGGAGCGCAAACAAGTGGAATTGGTGCAGTCTCCGCCACTGAGAATCAATTCGAGGCGACAACCTCACTATTAGCTTACTTGGCGCAATCTTCAAACCAGCCGCTGTCGGTGATAGGGATTCCCAAAGTTGGGGAAATTGTCGTCACGGAGGCTCAGGTACAACTCAATACACAAGGAGTGCCTACAGTCTCGGCAGTTCTCAATGGGCCCGACACGGGGTTAGCAATTCCCCTGGAACCACCGTCGCTGGAGTCGGTCGCTCTGGAGTTCTCCAACAGCGAACCTGTGGTGTTTTTGACAGGTAGCAATTTCCTCAATGGACTCAACGGCAATCTCGGCTCTAGTTTCGGAGATTTGAAGGTTGATTTCAAGGTGGGAGGTAAGAGTTACTCTGGCACTGTCGTGCCGGGACTCAGTAGTTCCCTGGGAGAAAACCGCTATAAAGTAGCTGTTAAAGCTCCGATTAGCGTACCTCTGGGCGAGTCGGAAATTGTGCTGTCGCGGTCTCAGTTGGAGCGTTTTGGCCCTGGTCCTGTTGATTCTTCAGTAGTTAAACGTTCGAGTTTTGAAGACCTGCAATTAGAGCCTGTATTTTCGGATTTGATACTGGTAGCGCAACGCAATAGTGACAAAATTCAGGTAATTGATGCTCTCAGTTCAGTTCAGAGTCCGCCGAACCCGCAACAGCAGCCTCCCAAGGATTTATCGGTGGGAATGTCAAGTGTGGTAGACCGTCCGGGACAGTTAGCTGTCACCAGTAATGCGACTCGCGCCTACGTGCCTTTGGAGAGGACGGGACGGGTAGCGATGGTGGATTTACTAGCACGGCGAGAAGTGGATGCTGATGCTTCTACAACGGCTGTGGATGATATTAATTTACCAACTGGTGCATCCCCTGGAGCGATAACTATTGACCCTTGGGATAATTATGGTTACATTGCTGATTCTAAACGGGGAAGCATCTACATTTTGGATGTCCATCCTGACTCAGCAAACTATAACCAAGTTGTCAAAACTATCTCGGTTGATGCTACATCAGGGTTGCGTCAGATTGCTATTAATAGCGATGGACGCAAGCTATTTGCGACTGCGGTCAATGGTTCTATTTATGCTATCAATATTGACCCAGAAGATGAGCCGAGCGTTCCGAATTCTAATCCTCGTAAGTGGCGCGAACTGATAGGAAAGGTTGTGACTCCGACAGGAGCTTTTGGCTTGTCTGCAACTCCTGACCCGCACAAAATGGTTTTTACTAATGGTAACGCGAACACAGACGGAAGCGGTTTTGGGGTGCTGACGGTGAATGATGACCCTCTGAATTTGGCTCCCACAACTATCTACACGAATTTAACTCTGGGTAGCGATACTGATTTCTTTGATGTGAATGAGGGAGTAGCTGTAACGGTGACGGCTGATGGAAAGTATGCGTTTGTGGCGGGTCGTAATAGTACAAAAATCATTTGGGATGAACCGCAGGCGGGGGGGAATATTGGCATTATTAAAGATCCGTTGGGGCCTAATCCGCAATTAGTGGCTGCTACTCAACAGGTGCCGGGGAGTTTAACTAATAATGTGACTCTTTCGGGTGATGGGAAGTATTTAATTGGTTCTTATCCTACGCTGGATCTGAAGGGAAATACTTACGTCTTTGATGTGGGGGAAATTATTAAGACTGTTGAAAATCCTGGTGGTTATGATTTGACGAAGGTGGCTGTTGATCAGGCTAATCAGAAGATTGTTTCTAAGATTTTTGCGACCAATAATACTTTAGGGCAGGCTGTTGCGTATCAGAAACCCCGATCTAGCAAGCTATCTCAATCGCAACGCAACGCATTAACAAAGGTTATTCAAGATTTACTTAAGTTCTTCCAACCCCTTGGAGAGTTTGTCGCGGGTGCAGTCTACCAGTGGTTGCACGATAACGGGGATCTTGCCCGTTGGCTATTACAGATATTTATCCCTGGGTGGAATGGACTAGAGAAAGATGTGGAGAAAGGGCTTCCTCAAACCTGGCCTTTTAAGGCAGGGCAAGCTTTAGGTGATGGGGCGGCAATTGTCACAGGGATTTTAGAGATGATCGGGGGTAGTGGGGCTGCTGCTGGGGGTGGACTTTTATGTGTAACAGGATTCGGCTGCATTGAGGGTGCTCCTGCCATAGTGGCAGGGGTGGCTATAGGACTACACGGAGTAAGTACAGTTTCGTCTGGTGCGATAAATATAGCAGAGCAACTTGGAGTATTATATTCTCAAGGAACAGGCGGTACAGGGAGCCAACTGTACCAAAGCATGACAAAACCTCAATTGGAGAAAGCCCGACGCTCCTATCAAGATCTAATCCGAGAACACGAGAAAAAACTCAATGACTACACAGCAAATCCCGACGCTTATGACAACGAAGGTATGCTTAAGAACGCACCAAATCCACAGATACGGCAACAAATTATACAGGGGCGTAGACGTGCACTTGAAAAACAAATTAAGAAGCAAAGAGACGAGTTGAATAAAATAGACCAAGAACTTAATAGTAGACCTTAGAGAGGATAACACTGATGAATGTGACGGTTCGTGAACTACGGATATTGTTTGAAAAACTCATGAATAAAATGGAAGAAAATGGTATTCTATCATTAGATATTAATGATATTGATTACTATTGGATAGTCTCGTCAGACGAATGGACAAACTTTCAATCTGATGTTAATCTAGATGTAGGCTCACTCATAGATGATTGGGATAGCCTGCAAAAAGTTCTATCGGAAGAACATATCCCCACATATGTTGATTTTGATCGCCTAGCCTCAGTATTAAGAGCTGTATCGGAGAAGATTGCCCCGATAAAAGATGGATAATATATGGAGGAAGAGTATATTGAAGCAGAGCAATATTCAAGACAAGAACCTCCTAAAGAGCCAGATATCAGAAAACCAAGTATCTTGCTGGCACAGGCAAATGAGCTTGGCGCACAGGTAAGAGACGGTGCTTTATAGGTAGGAGCGGGGGTAGCAGGAGTTGCTTTGATTACATTGGAAGTAATTGCAAGGCTTCTAGGATTAGAGTTACGTTTTAGACCTTGATAGACACTATCATTTATGACAAAACAGAACTGTTTGGAACTTGATTTTTCTTGGGAAGATGGGGAAAGCTCGATGTATTTGAGAGCTTTGTCTTTGCCAACTCTACCTTGGGCTGCTCCTTTTCTACCGTTGCTAGGATTGCCAAAGGCTCTATTAGAGCAACCATCTATCTGGGAGTCTATTTACACTCAGGCTTGCACTGAGCATGAGACTCGCTATCGTATGAGAGATTGGACAGGCACACATGGGGAGCGAGGCGAGCTTGTACGGCAGGTAGTCACGAAGGCTTTGCCCCTGCTTGCACAGCGGATGGGACGGGATGTGGCAATTGATTTAGAGAAATGGGTCAGATTTCACTTCTTCTGTCTTGAAACTGAAAGAGCGATGAGGGAGTGGGAAAGAACTCTTCGGATTGCCTATTTTTCGCCAAATTCCCGTAAGTATCAGAGAAAAATTCCTCCATCCGCCGTCTTAGTGCCGATATTGCCTCTTATTGAGGAATTGATGGATTTCGATCGCAGAACCGAGATCAATGATGCTTTAAAGCGTGTTGCTCCACCACCTCCATACGAGCAGATTCCCTACGAATATATGGAACATTGTTATGAAATGACCATGATTTCGGTGGTACTCGATCAAGCGCTGACGCTGAAAGCTTTGCAAACAATTGCCTCTAGACTCAATGACATGGAACGCTCAGAAGTGGCGATGTGGGCGCAGGATCAAGCTCGGATTATGTATAGAGATGGTAAACCAGAGAATCTATGTGGAGATAAGTATTTGCAAGTTGAACTTCCCTGCTTTGATGTTCCATCGTTACTTGACTTTTCTACTGTAGATGAGAGTGCGCTTGACGGAAGCCACCACGAAGATAAGACCGTAGATTAACGATTGCTACTTAATATAATGTACAGTCAATTAACTAAAATAATTAGCGACTGCGGCTGATGGTTATATTTACGCTGTGAATATTAACCCACAAGACCAGCCGAGCGTTCCGAATTCTAACCCTCGTAAGTGGTGGGAGCAAATAGGAAAGGTTTTGACTCCTACGGGGGCTTGGGGTTTGGCGGCAACTCCTGACCCGCACAAAATGGTTTTTACTAATGGTAACCCAAACACAGACGGAAGCGGTTTTGGGGTGCTGACGGTGAGTGATGACCCTCTGAATTTGGCTCCCACAACTATCTACACGAATTTAACTCTGGGTAGCGATACTGATTTCTTTGATGTGAATGAGGGAGTAGCTGTAACGGTGAATGGTGATGGAAAGTATGCGTTTGTGGCGGGTCGTAATAGTAATAAAATCATTTTGGGTGAACCGCAGGCGGGGGGGAATATTGGGATTATTAAAGATCCGTTGGGGCCGAATCCGAAGTTAGTGGCGGCTACTCAACAGATGCCGGGGAGTTTAACTAATAATGTGACTCTTTCGGGTGATGGGAAGTATTTAATTGGTTCTTATCCTACGCTGGATCTGAAGGGAAATACTTACGTCTTTGATGTGGGGGAAATTATTAAGACTGTTGAAAATCCTGGTGGTTATGATTTGACGAAGGTGGCTGTTGATCAGGCTAATCAGAAGATTGTTTCTAAGATTTTTGCGACCAATAATACTTTAGGGCAGGCTGTTGCGTATCAGAAACCCCGATCTAGCAAGCTATCTCAATCGCAACGCAACGCATTAACAAAGGTTATTCAAGATTTACTTAAGTTCTTCCAACCCCTTGGAGAGTTTGTCGCGGGTGCAGTCTACCAGTGGTTGCACGATAACGGGGATCTTGCCCGTTGGCTATTACAGATATTTATCCCTGGGTGGAATGGACTAGAGAAAGATGTGGAGAAAGGGCTTCCTCAAACCTGGCCTTTTAAGGCAGGGCAAGCTTTAGGTGATGGGGCGGCAATTGTCACAGGGATTTTAGAGATGATCGGGGGTGGCGGGGCTGCTGCTGGGGGAGGAGCTTTATGTATAACGGGAATTGGCTGCATTGCGGGGGCCCCAGCCTTAGCGGCAGCAGCAGCTCTGGAGATACACGGAGCGGCTACAACTTCGGCTGGATTGGCGAATATAGCCAAGCTGCTTGGAGTAGTTTTTCATAGTGCAACAGGCGAACCAGAGAGTGGAGGCACGGGTGGTGGTGGAAATGATATTCTCCCAATAGATGCGGAGCTGGAAGCTGACGCTAAACGGATTCTTGTCAAGCTTTACGGCGATCCAAGTAACAAAGCCAACATTGCTGCAAACCAACGAGTAATAGCAGTAGGGCGAGCCATAGATTCAAAAGGTAGACTAAGAAAAGTTGTATCTTCCAGTGAGGGATACTTTACAAAAATAGAGAAAGATTTGCTGGAATCAGAGGGATATATTGTGATTCCAAATACTAGAGCACAAAAGTCTATCCATGCAGAGGAACGTATGATTTCTTGGGCTGACTCTGAAATCTCTAAAGGAACAATAGTAGGGATTGAATCAATTGGAGTAAGCCACCCTGGCGGAATCTGCGATTATTTTTGTCGAGCATTGCTCCGAGACAGAGGTATAAGACCGGGCAGTAGATGGAATACTAATTGGAAGCCTGGACCAACCAATTCCAGACAAAATGAACCACCCAGACAATAAAAATAACAAAATGAATATGCACTTTTTTGAATTTGATACCCTAAAAAAAGAACTGGAAGACCTTCCTGGTCTTCACAGAGTTGCATTTGCTGCTGCTTGTTGCGAACGAATGCTGCCTAACTACAGCGCTTTTTGCCGAATGTATGATTTTGGCAATCCTAGCGTACTGAGAAATGCACTGGATGAAGTTTGGGAAATTTTGCAAGGAAAGCCAGTAGATCCTGTTAAAATTTATCAATTAATAGAGCCTTTTCATAGCCAAGATGTAGTTCCTGATTCGCTTGATTTTGGTGGCGCTAGTTATGAAGCAGTAGAGGCTATGGATGCCATATGCAAGACCCTGACAGCCTGTATTGAGTCAACCACAGAAATGATTGTTTTAGTCACAAAATGCGCTAGAACTACCATTGAGTCTTACATAACTTACCTGAATGAATCTGATAATTTTAGTTCGGGAACAAATGGAGAAGAACAATTTTGTTCAGAAATAGACAGTCACCCATTTGCCCTTAGAGAAATGGCTAAAGAAGCCGAAGACTTGCAACGATTGAAAGAAACTGAGACTTTAAATGGAGATTTTCTTGAATGGCTCCGTACTTCCTCTCATAATAACGGGAAAAGTTTAATCGATCTTACTTGAACTGATTTTGAGAGGGGATGAGTAAAAAATGAATATTCAGTTTTTTGAACTTGATACCCTAAAAAAAGAACTTGAAAGCCTCCCTGGTCTTCACAGAGTTGCGTTTGCTGCTGCTTGTTGCGAACGAATGCTGCCTAACTACAATGCTTTTTGCCAAATGTATAATTGGGGCGATCCCAAAGTGCCAAGAGCTGCACTTGATGCAGTTTGGAAAATCCTGCAAGGAAAGCTTATAGATACTGAAAGAATTAATCAATTAAGAGAGGAGTGCGGTAGAGAAGATATCTTTCCAGACGACCTTGATTTTGGTGGTGTGGATAATTGTTTTGAAGGGCAGGAAGCTCTTATAGCAATCCGCGCTACTCTGCCAGCCTGTCTCGATCCTACTGTGGAGAAAATTGTTCGCATTGCAAGCTCCGTTAGACAGGCCATTGAAATCTCCATACTTCACAACGACGAGTCTTGGAATGTTACTTGGGAAAAAGATGGGAAAGAAAAGTATTATTCAGCAATTGCTAGTCACCCATTTGCAGTTAGAGAAATGGCTAAAGAAGCAGAGGATTTGCAACGATTGAAAGAAACAGAGACGTTAACCAGAGATTTTCTTGAATGGCTCCGTACTTCCTCTCATAATAACGGGAAAAGTTTAATCGATCTTAGTTGAACTGATTTTGAGAGGGGATGAGTAAAAAATGAATCTGCACTTTTTTGAACTTGATACCCTAAAAAAAGAACTTGAAAGCCTCCCTGGTTTTCACAGAGTTGCGTTTGCTGCTGCTTGTTGCGAACGAATGCTTCCTAACTACAGTGCTTTTTGCCGAACAACGATCAATTGGGGCGCTCCTGAAGTGCCAAGAGCTGCACTCGATGAAGTTTGGCAAATCCTGCAAGGAAAGCCTGTAGACACTGAAATAATTAATCAATTAAGAGAGGATTGTGGTAGAGAAGATGTATTTCCAGAGGACATTGACTTAGGGGATGATTGTCTGGAAACACAGGAAGCTCTTATGGCAATCCGCGCTACTCTGTTAGCCTGTCTCGATCCTACTGTGGAGAATATTGTTCGCATTACCAACTGTGCTAGACATACTATCGAAGCCTATAGCAATCCTAAATGAATTTCTAGGTATAAGTATACTGATGAATTTTAGGAAA
>JBBITB010000080.1:0-27733 GCA_037440985.1 Microcoleaceae cyanobacterium bin_387 | reverse complement strand
CACTTCCCTATTTGAGTCAACTCAGATGTCGGGGTACAACAGCCTTCATTCAATACTTGAGGAAACATCAATCTCGGATTATTCACTACCAGGCATTGCAAGAGGCCGGAGGTTCTGTGGGATCAGGAGCGGTGGAATCTTTAGTCCAGCAGATTGGGTTACGGGTCAAACTGCCTGGCGCACAATGGAGAAGAGAAAATGTTCCCCATCTACTCAAGCATCGCTGTGCCTATCTCAATGGTGCTTTTGCTCCTTCATCGTTCTGAGTATTTCTACTTATCGCTTAACTGAGATGCACCCCCTTTCTACCTGGTTGAGACGGGTTTTTTGTGTGTTTTTATGTCACCAACCTCACATCACACCTATTTACGGTTCAATGATTATTAAAAGCTATAACTGGGGAAGCTATAGTCAAGAAAAAGTGATGTTTCGCCGAGCTGGAATTGCCCATCAAGTGCGATACCGGAGACTGGCGAAGCGATCACGATTTTCCCTAACTTATTCAGCAAACCCTACTTTGATATCAGCGTTTATCCCCATCTGCGTTTATCTGCGTTTATCAGCGGTTTCAAAAAAACCATATTCCCTGATAAAAACCCCCCCAAAGCGCGATCGAATTGAGGTTATCGTTGGGGGGGCGGGTTTTTATCAGTTATTTGTTGGATTGAGAAATTTGGGTAAACCCCCCCCTACAAAATCTAACGTGATCGCGCTTCTTTGAGCACCAACATATCAGCGTTTATCCCCATCAGCGTTTATCTGCGTTTAGGAGCGGTTAATAAAAAAAATCTTGTTGCAAAACTTGACACTTTCGGATGTTGTCAAGGGGGTATCCTTAATAAAGTCAAAAAGACGAGAAAATCAGTTCTCGCCTCTATTGATAATGCTTCACTGTGATTTTATATCAAACAGAAACCCGGTTTCTCCATCCCTCACGAAACCGGGTTTGTCATATCACGCGGTTTCCGACTGTTTGCGCCACGCGGGATGCCATAATAATTCCGCGGTTGATCGTTTTTCTACCATTTCTTTTGTAATCGTACAAAGAGCAACATCTTTACGAGATGGTAACTCATACATGACATCTAACATTAACTCCTCTAAAATACTCCGCAAAGCACGGGCTCCTGTTTTGCGGCGGAAGGCTTCTTGCGCGATCGCGCGCAAAGCATCCCCTTGAAACTCCAACTCAACATTATCCATTTTCAACAATTTTTGATACTGTTTCACCAGAGCATTTTTCGGTTCGGTTAAAATTTGCATAAGTGTACCTTCATCCAAAGGTTCCACCATAGTCACCACGGGAATACGTCCGACAAACTCAGGAATTAACCCAAATTTCACTAAATCATCAGGTTGCACTTGTTTCAACAAATCTAAGGCGCGTTTCTCCTTAGAAATGATCCCAGTTCCCCCAGTTTCCGCCTCTCCGGGTTGAATAAAACCTAAAGATTTCTTACCTAAACGCTGATCTAAAATCTTCTCCAACCCCACAAAAGCACCACCACAAATAAATAGGATTTTGCTCGTATCAAGCTGAATAAAATCTTGATAAGGATGTTTACGGCCTCCCTGGGGTGGCACATTAACAATCGTTCCCTCTAACATTTTTAGTAAGGCTTGTTGTACCCCTTCTCCAGATACATCACGGGTAATGGAAGTATTTTCACTTTTGCGAGCAATTTTATCAATTTCATCAATATAAATAATCCCTCGTTGGGCTGCTTCAATATCAAAATCCGCGACTTGTAACAAACGCAGTAAGATATTTTCCACATCATCCCCCACATAACCCGCTTCTGTAAGCGTTGTCGCGTCCGCGACAGCAAAGGGAACATCTAACATTTTTGCTAAAGACTGAGCTAAAAGGGTTTTACCACAACCGGTCGGCCCAATTAATAAAATATTCGCTTTTTGAATTTCAATGCCATCATCAGGGTTAGACTTACTTGTGGTTTTCACATCACAAGACAGACGTTTATAGTGATTATAAACCGCGACGGATAACACTTTTTTCGCGCCCTGTTGACCAATTACATGATCATCTAAATGTTGTTTAATCTCCATTGGTTTGAGGATTTTTGTCCCAGGTGTCTTCGTCGTCTTGGTGGTTTTGCGTGACGATCGCTTTGTCCCTTTATCGGATTCTCCGATATCAGAAGGAACTGAGGGAGGCATTTTAGTAGAGTCCAAAAACTCCTCTTCTAAAATCTCATTACATAATTCGACGCACTCATCACAAATATAAACACCAGGCCCAGCAATTAACTTACGCACATACTCCTGCGACTTACCGCAAAAGGAGCATCTGAGATGGGAATCATACTTGGACATTTATCAGCCTCTTTTTTTTTAACAATGATGATGGAGCCTTCAGGGCAACCCTGACGATTTCTTTTACAAGTTTATAACCCGAAAGGAACATCTGACAGATTTTGTACCGAAGCGGTTAATCCGCGATGGACTTATTCTCCATATTGGCCTTAAGGTGAACGGTAAAAGTGGAACCAACACCCTCTTGACTTTCAACGCGAATGTCCCCCCCCATCATCTGACAGAAGCGCCGACTAATGGCTAATCCTAACCCGGTTCCGCCATATTTGCGTGTGGTGGAGTTATCCCCTTGGATAAAGGCTTCAAATAAACGATCCTGTTGTTCGGGTGAGATCCCGATCCCTGTATCAGAAACGTAGAGAGATACCCAGTCGTTATTGTTTACCCGATCGCGTGTCACCCTTAATTGTACGATACCTTCTTCGGTAAATTTAAGGGCATTAGAAATCAAATTAAAGAGAATTTGTCGGACTTTGGTTAGATCCGCAGAGATCGCGCCAATATCCTTGGGACAAAGCACTTCCAACCGATTACGATTTTTTTCCACCAGGGGACGCACTGTTGTCACTACGTCATCGACTAACGCGGGCAGATCAAATGTCTCTAAATATAAATCCATTCTTCCCGCTTCAATCTTGGATAAATCCAAAATATCATTAATTAATGATAAGAGATGTTGACCCGCGGTCAGGATTTTTTTGATATCGGGAACAAGGGTTTGCCATCCTTCTTCGACGGCTTCTTCCACCAGAATTTCACTATAACCAATAATCGCGTTTAAGGGAGTCCGTAATTCGTGACTCATATTGGCTAAAAAGGCACTTTTTGCCCGCGATGCTGCTTCGGCTTTATGAACCGCGTCTTTGAGCGCGTTTTCTACTTGTTTACGTTGGGCAATTTCTAAACGCAGGAGTTTATTCGCGCCTTTGAGAAGAGCTGTCCGTTGTTCCACAATGATTTCTAATTCCTGTTTCGCTTTTGTGACTGCATCTTGCGCTCGTTGACGTTCATAACCCGCGATCGCCAAGGCGACTAAATTCGCTAAAGAATTAACAAATGTTCGTTCTTCTAATTCCCAATGACGAGGCGAGCCGATATGTTCATGGCAAATAATTCCCACGATTTGTCCCCCTAAACGAATCGCGACATTTAAGGTTGAGGTTTGTTCGGGTTTCACTACTGTTTCTAAAGGCGGAATTTCCTTGAGATTACGATCTTCTTGGTCAGTCATAGAGGGAAAACTCTGCATTTTTTCCTTGGTGTGCAGGATTCCCATATCAAATAGTGATCCCCGAAAATCTGGGTGAAAATGATCTACCCTTTCCCTATGTCGCTGACTGCTTTTTTCATAAATGTCCAGACAAATTAATTTTTTATGATGGGGTAATTTAGCTTTGATACTTCTAATTAATCCCTCTTGTCTTTGTGCCGCTAACTCTTGATTGAAAATCTCTAAGGTTTTTGTCTCATTCACCCCCAAACGTGACACAGAAGGTGTAGTAGGAATCGGTCTCGCCGAAAAGCGAAAATCATTATATAACCATACACTCACTCTTTCTACTTCTAATGTATCGGCTGCTACTTCTGTGATTTTGCGAATTGACGCGTTAAGATCCCCACAATTTAGAGTTTTTTCTCTACCCATATCCAACAAGGCTAAACTTTGTTTACGCAGTCGTTTTTCTCGAATATTAAATTGATTTTGATGTGAGTTGACTGGGGTGATTTCACGAAATATATGTAATAATCCGGCTTCCCCTTTAAATGTCAGAAATTTTACTGATACCATCACCCAAAAGGGAATACCATCGGCACTTTTTCCTTGCATTTCATAATTTTGAACCACCCCATCTTTTGTGAGAATATCTAGTAAGGTTTGTCGTTCCGCGGGATCGCGGTAAAAGTCTAGTGTCTCTCGGTTAATTAATTCTGCTGATGGTATCCCTAGCATCGCACCAAACGCCTCATTTCCATAAAGCACGCGATCGCTCTTGATTTGACTTATCATTACAGGAATTGATGTTTTGTCCGCAAAAGCAAAGACTTGTTCTTCTTTAACTATAAGGGTTGATTCGATCTCCTGCCAGATTTCAGATTCTATTGTTTCTGTTTTTTCTTCTGTTTGTTCAAGTAAAACTTTCAGTGTCCCGTTTTCTTCCGTGACTTTTTTTAACGCTTCTTTGAGACGTTTTACCTCTAACAATAGTTGCTCTTTTGATGATTCTTCTTCACACATACTACTCATTACTCCTTTCTTATTTTACCACTTTAGTAACATTTTTTCACTGGCATCGCCTCCGAGCGCGATCGTGTCTCTTGGTTTGAGACTAATTTTGGTTTTTTCGGAAATTTTGTATTATTTTAACCATCTTCTTTTCTACATTCCTTTAATAATTGAAAAAAATTGAGAACTAGCTGTCCCCTGTGCCTATTGACAAGTTTAACAAATTTATCACATTTTTTCCTTTAGGTGGGAGATAAAATTATGATTTCTCGGTTTTCTCTTAACAGGATTTTTCTCTGTGCAATCAAGGGTCTAATTGTTGACAAATCTCATTTTCTGTGATAATCATTGTTGACGGAATTGGTGGTTATTTCTCAAATATCTTCTAGGGATAAAACCTGAAGAAACCCGAATTTTTCCATCCCCAAGACATCTCAAAACCCATCTTAAGAGGTATTATCTATGACAATTTCTCCTATTACGGCAAAACTTTTAGCCGCCAAGAAAGCTCAAGGTATTAGTTTTGCCGACTTAGAAACTATTTTAGGTCGAGATGAGGTATGGATCGCGGCTCTTTTCTATCATCAAGCAACAGCTTCACAGGATGAAGTTGATAAAATTGCTTCAGTTTTAGGTTTAGATCCGGGGGAACTTTCACCTTTAACGGAACCCTCTTTAAAGGGTTCTTTAGAGAGTGTTGTTCCCGTAGATCCCCTCATTTATCGCTTCTATGAAATTATGCAGGTTTATGGAATGCCTCTCAAAGAAATTATCCATGAAAAGTTTGGCGATGGTATTATGAGTGCCATTGATTTTACTCTGGATGTGGAAAAGGAAGAAGATCCCAAGGGCGATCGCGTAAAAATCATCATGTCTGGCAAGTTTTTACCCTATAAAAAGTGGTAAATACACCCTTTGACTATTATACAGGGAAATAAAACGAACCACAAAGGCACAGAGTACACAAAGAAATGAGGGGAATTTTCTATCTCTTAAGGGTTAAGGAATGAAGAGACGTGACAGCGCCCGTCGCCCACAGTGGAATTTCTCTCTCTTTATCTATGTGCTCCGATGCCCTTGTGGTTATGCTCCTAAGGGATCGCAGCGAATTTCAATGATAAAACCATCGGGATCATAAAAATAAATACCTCGTCCGGTAAGTCGAATTACCGGCCCATCCGCGATCAGAATTTGATGATATTTTAACACTTCAACGGCATGATCAAATAATTTAGGCTCAATATCAAAGGCTAAATGATTGGCACGGGTAAATTGTTTCTCAGGATCGGGATCTGGAGGGTGTAATTCTGGTTCTCCAAATAAGTCAATAACTGTCCCATCGGGTGTAATAAAATTAGCGACTTTACCCTCGTTTACTAAGTCTTTTAAAGTCGCGGGAACTTCATCATCTTTTAATTGATGTAATCCCAATATCTTACCATAAAAATGACAAGAGGCTTCCATATTTTTGACATTCAACGCGATATGGTGGATGCGCCGTAATTCCCCTGGCATTAATGTCGGTTTTTCTGTCATATTTGTATTTAAGATTAATGTGATTAACAGAATTATGATATAGCCATGATAAATGATTCGTGCCAAAGGTGAAAAGAAACCCGTTTTCTTGGAGACTCGGTTGGGTTGAGATCCACGCGCACGCGACGTGGATCTCAACCCAACCTACGAAAAATGCTGGTTATTTATCTTTAGGAAAAGAATTCATCCCATTAAATAACATAAACAGTCCCCCACCGATAATCAAAAGCGCGATACCACCTGTAATAATATCTAAAGTTCCTGTATTTTCCATAATTCCTCAGTGTGAGATGTCCAATCAGAGAATAAACCGAGTTTTGCAATTTCTCTCTATTTAATCACATATAGTCAAAATCAACTCGGTTTTTCTGGCAAGGCCAAATATTATTACTTAGCTAAGGCTTGTTCGATCACGGTAATTAATTCTGGTGATTCTGGTGCAATTGCACTGCGAAAACGGGCAATTACTTCCCCTTTTTTATCGACCAAAAATTTCTCAAAATTCCAAGAAACATCACCTCTCGGCTCCACAGAAGAAGTGAGAAATTTATAAAGGGGATGTTGTTGATAACCCTTAGCATGAACCTTATCAAAAAGTTCAAAAGTTACGCCATAATTCCGAGAACAAAATTTTTGAATTTCTTCATTAGTTCCGGGTTCCTGTTGCCCATAGTCATTACACGGAAACCCTAAAATACGCAGTCCTAATTTTTGATATTTGAGATTTAATTGTTCTAAACCCTTATATTGGGGAGTATAGCCACAATAGGAGGCGATATTAACAATTAAAAGTACATTTCCCTGATACTCACTCAGCTTTTTCTCTTCACCATTTATGGTATTTACGGTGATATCAAAGATCGTTGTGTTCATGGTTTACCTATTTTCTTGATGATTTTGAGCTAGTTTAGCATGATAGAGGATAAATTATCTCTATTTGCTTAACTCGGCAAATTTCGCCCCGATCGCGTTAATACGTTGACGGTTTAGCCCTAAATCTGACTCTCCTAAACGGGAAGCCGATCGCGTTTGAATTACTTGAGCTTGCTCATCAATTAAAAATTCGACATCATCGACAAACCCCATGAAAACCGTGCTAAATTCAGCATAGAGATAATTAGGCATTTCCGTGATAATTTTGCTCCTATCAAAAGAGAGAATTATTTTTTTGAGATCCGTCATCGCGTATTCTGGACTAGATTTATAGGGTAAAGGTGCAATGAAATGTTCTGCATCTTTACTAAAACTACTAACACAATTAGGACTAGGAGGACAAGGGGCTAATTTGCCATCGTGAATACCAATATTACTCGGAGGATACCCCGCAAAAATAGTCGGAACATTCGGAAAGATCAACCTCCCTCCTATCCATAATAAGGTAATCAGTAGGAGCGCGATCGTTGTCACCATAAATTTATTCACGGGAGCCGATTTTTTTTCCATACTTTGCATAAATTTGACCATCCCAAACCCAAAGGATTAAATGATATAATTATATCACCCAAATTGCTAATTCTAGCAAAAAAAAACAACCCATCCCTTAAGCATCTGCCGGAAAACAACTCTCTATTCATCTGTGTTTATCTGCGTTTATCTGCGGTTAAATTATTACCGATTACCGATTTCCCATTACCCATTACCCATTACCCATTCTTTGATTTTCCCAGAGAGATAGTCATAGAGCCAATTACCACAAAAACAGCACCTAATATCGCCAAAACAGTCAATTTTTCAGGATGAAAAATCATGGGAAAAATGAAAGAAAGACTGGTAACTAAGACGAGAGTAATAATAGGATTAACCGCTAAGATCGCGCTAATCTTTGATACTTCTAAATGTTCCATAGCTTCCCCAAAAGCACCATAGGCTAAAACAGTATTTAAGGTACAAAATAAAAGAGCCATTCCCACAGGAGGACTCAAAGAGAAAAGCGATCGCGGTGTAGCTAAAGGTGTTAATAAAAAACCGGAAATCCCATAAACCATTAACAGGATAGTTGGGGAAGGTAATTTTTGCAAAAGTTGTTTTTGTGCCAAGGCATAAACCGCCCAACTTGCCGAGGATAAAATAATAAAACTACTCGCGATAATGTAGGGCAATTGTGAATTAATTAAAATGCGTAATTGTTCGTGAAAAAAGAGGGTAAACCCTAAGATCATCACCGCGACTCCGAGCCATTGACGAGGGGTATAATGTTCTCGAAAAATTAACATTCCCCCCCCCGCGAAAAACAGGGTAGAAAATTGAAAACATAATTGGGCATTTCCGGGGGAAGTTTGCCTTAAACCGATCAGAAATAATAAATAATTACCGAGTAAAAATAAACACGCGATCCCCACTAACCCCCAAAGGATATCACCCCAATTTTGCCCAGAAGGAAATTGCTTTCGCCACAGCAGATAAACTGTCAAAAGTGCAAAAGCACCCACCAAGCGAAACCAAGTAATAGTATAAATATCAATGCCTTGGGAGGCTACTTTCAAGAAAATGGGAAACGCGCCCCATAAAAACGAACTTAATAGGGCTAATGCTAACCCTAAACGCGATCGACCCGAAATAGAATGAAGTTCCATCCCACAATTTTAAACTCTACAATATCCCCCTTCATGTATCATTTCATACAAAAAAAGAAGGAAGAGGGAAACAGGAAGGGGGAGAGTCGGCGCGATCGCGCTGATCAATAAAAAGGGAAAAAATAAAAATGGTAGTGCGGAAAATCACTACTGACTTACATCTATGATAGAGAAGAAGGGCGAACGATGGGAATCGAACCCACGAGTGGAGGAACCACAATCCTCTGCCTTAACCCCTTGGCTACGCTCGCCATTACAATAATAAATATAGCATCATAGTTTAAAGCTGACAAGTACCTGTGAAAAATTTTTTTATGACTTATTGTATTCAGCCCGGATGCGCCCAGCCCCATAATTCCGATACCCATAACTATTGTCAAAGTTGTGGCTCACCGCTACTACTACAACAAAGGTATCGTCCCCTGTGTGCCTTGAGTCAAGGGGGGTTCGGCAAAACCTTTATCGCGGTGGACGAACAACTCCCCCTGACACCCCCTGTAGTTGTCAAACAATTAGCATTTTCTCGTGAAAACCCCGAAACTTATCAAATCGCGCTCAGACTATTTCAGCAAGAGGCAATTCGTTTGAACGAATTAGGGGAATATCCCCAAATTCCGCAACTCTATGCCTACTTTGAGCAAGACGGCTCTCTGTATCTAGTGGAGGAATTTATCCAAGGGCACACCCTAGACGAGGAGTTAAAAGAAAAGGGAGTATTTAAGGAAAGTGAGATATTAGAACTGTTGGATCAATTATTACCTGTTTTACAGTTTATCCATGAACGTAACATTGTTCATCGAGATATAAAACCCGCCAATATCATGCGTCGGACTTCCCAAATCTCGCCTTTACCAGGTGGGAGCTTTGAGCAAAATTCCCTTCAGCAAAAGTCGATTAAGCACTTCCCCTCTTCGGAAAAACAGATATCTCTTTCGGAGCTTTCCCAACAGGAGACTTCTCTTTCCCAACCTTCCCAAAAACAGATATCTCTTTCCCAAGCTTCCCAACAGGAGACATCTCTTTCCCAACCTTCCCAAAAGCATAAAGGGGATCTCGTCTTGATTGACTTTGGCATAGCCAAAGTCATAACAGGAACAACCTTAATCAAAACAGGTACGATTATTGGTAGTCCAGAGTATATGGCACCAGAGCAGACAAGAGGAAAAGCCGTCCCGGCTAGTGACTTATTTAGTTTAGGGGTAACTTGTATTCATTTATTAACCGCGACATCCCCTTGGGATATGTATGATATGACTAATGATCGCTGGATATGGCGACCTTTTTTACCTAATGGTGTGAATGTGCGCGATCGTGTGGGGAAAATACTGGATAAATTATTACAAAGTGCTGTAAGTTCACGTTACCAGAAAGCCTCAGAAGTGTTACAAGCACTTCATCCCCCCCAAGTCTCCCAGTCTCGGACACCCTCCTCCGCGCCCAAACCCAGGAAAACCCCTCATTTTTGGGACAAAATATTTCCCCAAAGTCCAGATCCCCAGGAAGATGACCTCATTTCGGCGGTGGGCTTAGACTATAAAATATTACAAAATCTCTTAAGCAGACAAAAATGGAAAGAAGCCGACTTGGAAACATGGGGCCTTCTCTGTGACGCGTTAGGAAAAAGACGCAGGAGTTATCTGTATCCTCAAGAGCTCACTCAACTTCCCTGTGCCGACTTGCTCACCATCGATCACCTTTGGGTTAAATATAGTAAAGGTCAGTTTGGGTTTAGCATCCAAAGTCAAATCTATGAGAATGTAGAAAGAGACTATGGAAAATTTTGTGATCAAATTGGTTGGTTAACCTATAATCCCCATAATCCCTCCGAAGGGTTACAATTTAAACTATCAGCCCTTAGTGGACATTTAC
The DNA here is from genome assembly GCA_037440985.1 of Microcoleaceae cyanobacterium bin_387. Taxonomy (GTDB): domain Bacteria; phylum Cyanobacteriota; class Cyanobacteriia; order Cyanobacteriales; family Microcoleaceae; genus JBEDKD01. The sequence continues at coordinate 17,197 of JBBITB010000080.1, read as the reverse complement.
CCTCACGGATTTGGACAGCAGGATCAAAATGGTGGCAACACGCGGAGGTGATGGCGGATAAATTCATAGAATGCAATGACTTATCCAGTAGTGATGTCCCCAGACTCCTTCCCTCCTAATCCTGATATTATCTTTTTGTTATATCTACGCGTAGGGATGATTCAATTATTCAGTGTCACGACTTACACCAAAACAGAATAGAAGTCTAGTTTCTGCTGTTAAAATGATCGTAAAATAACTGATTTTCTTGATAAAACCCGGTTTTTCCGTCCCTCTTTAACTTTCTTTCCGAGTCAAGTTTATTCTTGAAAAAATACCACCTCTCTCAGCCCAAATTATTATGAGTTACTGTGTCAATATTTCTTGTAAACAACCTCAAAATTTCATCAAGGAAACTGTTTGTAAGAGTTGCGGTTCCTCCCTCTTACTTAAACAAAGATATCGTGTCCTCCTCCCTCTTAATAAAGGCGGAAAAGGAAGAACTTTCTTAGCCATAGATGAACTCATTTCATCGAAGCCACAATGTATTATAAAACAATTTTTTATCGCTCCCAAAATTATCAGTAATCCCCAAAGAAAATACTTAATTGAAAAAGAATACCAGCAAATAAATGAGCTAGGTAAACATTCACAAATTCCCCGTTGTTTAGATGGATTTGAGAAAGAAAATATCCTCTATTTAGTACAAGAATTTATTGTGGGTAAAACCCTCGAAGATGAACTCAAAAATAATCTTTATAATGAAGGAAAAATTTGGCAATTATTAAAGGATTTATTACCCGTTATCCAGTATATCCATGAACATGGAGTCATCCACCAAGATATCCAACCAGAAAATATTATTAACCGTCCTTCGGATCAGAAACCTGTTTTAATTGATTTTAGGCTTTTTCAACGAGTTCAAGAAAATTTATCTAATCAAGTTTCATCTAGTCGTGTTACTCGCAGTTATACTGCCCCTGAAGTCATCACAGGAAAAATATGTTATGCCAGTGATATCTATAGTTTAGGTGTGACTTGTATTCACTTAATAACAAATCTTCCACCTTTAAATCTGTATGATTTTAAAAATGAACGATGGCGGTGGAATGAATTTTTACCGCCAGGAAATACCGTCAGTTATTCCTTAGGAAAAATTTTAGATAAAATGCTAGAACCTTCTTTAAGTAATCGCTACCAATCAGCACTGGAAGTTTTAGCGGATGTCAATCAAGTTTTATCCATGTCTAAAAAAATGTTTTTAAGATCAATCAATGAGGGGAAATTCCCTCAAAACAAATCCCGTGATTCGGAAGGAAAAAAAATATTTGCAGATCCTTTCTCAGGCAAAAATGAAAACAATATTGAGGCGGAAACATTGCTTTTAATTAATGATAAAAAAACTGAAAAAAACAACTTTGATTCAGAAGCGGAGACCTTACTTTTTACGGAAGAGTATCAAGGTAATGAAAAAGGAGATCCCGATGAAGAAACTTTACTTCTCGTGGAAACTGAGGACAAGCCCAAATTAGAGTCGGAAGCGGAAACTCTTATATTAGATGAAAACAACCAAAGAAAACCCGACATTAAAAAGTCATTGCCCCTGAAGAAACCACCTAGTTTTCCTTTCAAAAGTGCTAAGGGAATTAGTTATTCTAAACTCCAAGGTTTCTTAGCACAAAGAAATTGGAAAGATGCGGATAAGGAAACTTGGGCAATTTTATGTAAATCTCTGGGACTTGCCCCAGAAACATCCATTGACTGTAATCAAATTCACGAATTACCTTGTGATGATTTAACTACTATTGATCGTCTCTGGATATATTACAGTGATGGACGTTTTGGTTTCACTCCTCAACGCCAAATTTATGAAAGTGTGAAACGAGATTATTTATTATTTTGCGATCGCGTGAAATGGCCATGTCACTACACTTCTACTTTATTACAACAACTGGAATATAATGATCAAGCACCGGAAGGGCATTTACCTTCTCGTTGTTGGGTAGGGGGGAGTCGTTGGGTTCGTCATTTAGATGTTTTGGGAGCCAAGTTAATGAAATGCGACATTAGATAAGTCAATCTCGCCCTATGAGATATGATAGAAAAGTCGCGTTTAATAATTTTATGTCGCCCGGTAATCAATTACGAAAAATCTTAGAAAATCCGGGGATATTAGTCCTCCCTGGAGTCTATGATTGTTTGAGTGCTAAATTAGCAGAACAATTAGGGTTTGAAATCGTTTTTACCAGTGGTTTTGGCATTTCCGCGTCCACTTTGGGAAAACCTGATTATGGTTTTCTCACCGCGACGGAAATGTTATATAGTGTCGGGAGAATTGCCCAATCTATTAATATTCCTTTAGTTGCTGATTTAGATACGGGTTATGGCAATCCTTTAAATGTGATTCGCACGATTACTGATGCTGTTAATTTGGGTATTGCTGGGGTAATTTTGGAAGATCAAGAATGGCCGAAAAAATGTGGTCATTTTGAAGGGAAAAAAGTGATTTCTCTGGCTGAACAAGTCCAGAAAATACGCGCCGCGGTGCAGGCACGAGGTGATAGTGGTTTAGTTATTATTAGTCGTACAGACGCGTTGGCTCCTTTGGGCTTAGAAGAAGCTATTCGTCGTGGCCGTGCTTATATTGACGCGGGTGCTGATATTCTTTTTATTGAAGCACCTCAGTCTCTTGATGATTTAAGCGCGATCGTGTCTTCTTTTCCCGATGTTCCCTTATTTGCCAATATCATCGAAGGGGGAAAAACACCCTTTTTATCGGGAGATCAATTACAAGAGTTAGGCTTTAAAATCGCGGTTTTTCCCTTATCGGGTTTATTTGCCGCGACTCACGCGATGACACAATGTTTACGTCAATTACGCGAAAAAGGAACTACCGCGGGTTTTTCTAATTTAGTCTCCTTTCACGAATTTGAACAAATTATTGAAGTTCCCAAATATCGCGATCTCGAACAACAATTTAAGGAATGAAGAAAGAAGGAAGAAGGAAGAAGGAAGAAGGTTGACAGTTGACAGTTGACAGTTGACAGTTGACAGTTGACAGTCAACTGTCAAGCCCATTCTCTATTCGCTATTGCCAGAATTATCCTGATCAGATAAAGGGGGTTTTTTACTACCAACACCCAAAGTCTTTTTAGAATTTTTTAGCTCTTTCCAAAGAGCCTTAATTTCTTTATACGCTCTCTCAGGAGAAATTTTACCACCTGTTTCGAGGGAGCAAATATAAGTGATTTTCTGGGCAAATTCTTGCAAATTTGCATTAAAAGCTAAATTTTCTGGCGTAAAATCCCCGTAGTAACGACTGCGAGGATTGAAAAATTCGTCTCTTTCGCTCATAGTTCCCCCTCCATTAAAACATTCGTGTAATTTATATAAACAAGATGCACAGTTCCTCGGTTGCATCCTGAGTTTTCACAACGTCGAGGCGGTTACTCACTTCTATTCTATTCAAAGAAAGAGTTCTGTGGTGTTTTTAACCTTGCTTTAGATAATTTTAACCTAACCGCAACACTTTTTAACCTTTCCTTAACCAAAATCTCCTCAAAAAAATAGGGCGCGATCGCGCCCACTCCTCTATCACAAATCTTCCTAATTGTTGCACCCACAACCTTTGTGACCACATCCTGTGCCATTGGGATGACCCTCTGCACACGCGCTGGAACAGAAATATTGTCCGCCTTTGGAGATCGCGTCACTCAGTGTCGTCACACAGACACAAGAAGGACAAGCACATTTCACTTCATTCACGGCTGTCATGGGACTTTCTCCTCATTTCTTTGGCTATTTATATTTATATATGAACATACATTCAATATTATGTCAAGAAAACGTCATGGAACTTAACAAAAATGTAAGTAAGTTCTCATCTAATTGCGAGATTCCCCTTCTTTGCTAGATTGGTTGAGGGGTTAACCCGAAAAATGTCAGGAAATCTTGAAATATGAGTGAAGACAAGTCAAACACTGCTGTAAATTCTGTGTGGAAACCGATCGCGCTGTTTGTGGGGGGCGCGATCGTGGGAAGTGCCCTGACATTAGGGGGATTATTCGCGTGGCAAGATATTCAAAAACGCTCCGTAGTTCAAATTAAATTACCCTCTTCCAACAACGCGATGTCAACGCGATCGGCCTTTCCCACCCCAACAACGCGATCGACACCTGACATTCCACCACCACCGAATCTACCAACAACAACCCCATCACCCTTAGTCAGCATTCCAGCAATTAGCACAAATACCAGCAAACAACCACAAAGCCTAACCTCAACCCCAGCCGCCCAAGAGCGTATCAAATTTGAAGTCGGGACTAGCGGAACTACCCTCAAAAATAGCTTAAAAGCAAATCAGTCCACGCGATATTTACTCGAATGTCGCAAAGGACAACGTATTACAGTTAACCTTCAAGAAGGAAATATTAACCTCGAAGTATTAGCACCCGACGGTAGCAAACTGGGTTCAATTGTCAAGGAAAGCAAACAATGGGAAGGTGAATTACCCAGTGATGGCGATTATACTATTGAAATTTCTACCCCTAAAGACTCTAACTACTCTGTGAAAGTAGAAGTCCTTTAGGAGTAAAATTATTTCATTGGGGGAATGGATAAAAGGAGAAACAAGAAGACGGGTAAATAGGAAAGGGTAGAACCTTGGGAACTCTCCCTAAAAAAGAGAGTAAGAAAAAGTCATTAAGAGGAAAACTCGGAAGAAAGAAACTTCAAACAAGTAGGGACACGGCAGTGCCGTGTCCCTACAATTGGGGACTGGGGAAATAGGGAAATAGGGAATAATTAGACATATCCCAAAAATCTGATCAAAGGCAGGCTAATGCCTATCCTACAGTAGTTTTTAGAGATGTCTATTAAATTAAAAAAAAAATCTCATCATTCCTTCTTCCTTCTTCCCTCTTCCTTCTTCCCTCTTCCCTCTTCCCTCTTCCTTCTTCCCTCTTCCCTCTTCCTTCTTCCTTCTTCCTTCTTATTGTCGTTTATTTGGGATCTCAAAAAAACTGTGGTTGTAGTATCAGATCGGGCTTCTTACGAAGTCAAAACCCAAGAAATTGCCAAACAACTTTTGGCAGTAACGCAGGAGAAAAAACGCTCCTTTTTAGGCCAATTACAAGATCAATTCCGCTGGGATGATAAATTATTAGATTGGGCTATGGCCAGCCCTGGTTTACGAGTACAATTATTTCGCTTTATTGACTGTTTACCCGCCCTTCGCAGTAAACCGGAAATCGCCCGTCATTTACAAGAATATTTGACGACTGAAGAGGTTGAATTACCAGACGCGTTAAAGAAATTACTTAACTTTGCGAACGCCGATTCTGTCCCCGGACAATTAGCGGCAACGACTGTGGCTCCCGCGGTGGAAACGCTGGCGAAAAAATATATTGCCGGGGAGAATATTCCCCAAGTTATTAAGACATTAGAGCGTCTGCGAAAAGATAAATTAGCCTTTACCGTTGACTTATTGGGAGAGGCCGTTATTACAGAAGAAGAAGCGCAATCTTATCTCGATCGCGATTTGGAATTAATTACGGAACTTACTAAGGCTGCTAAAAATTGGTCTACAGTCGACCTCATTGATAAAGCCGATGGGGAAGATTTAGCAAAAGTGCAAGTTTCGGTAAAATTAACCGCGTTTTATTCTCAATTTGATCCCTTAGACGCGGAGGGAAGTGAAGCAAAAGTCAGCGATCGCGTGCGTTTTTTACTACGTCGTGCCAAGGAATTAGGCTCTGCGATTCACTTCGATATGGAACAATATTCCTATAAAGATTTAACCTTGAGTATCCTCAAGAAAATCTTAATGGAAGAAGAATTTCGTAATCGGACTGATATTGGCGTTACATTCCAAGCCTATTTACGCGATAGTGCCAAAGATTTACAAGAGTTCATTGCCTGGTTAAAATTACGAGGTTATCCCCTGACAATTCGTCTGGTTAAAGGCGCGTATTGGGATCAGGAAACCATTAAATCCATGCAAAAAGATTGGCCTCAACCCGTTTATAATGATAAAGTCGCGACGGATGCGAATTATGAACGGATGACGGAAATGCTGTTAGAAAATACTGATGTTTTATATGCAGCAATCGCGAGTCATAATGTGCGTTCCCAAGCCCACGCGATCGCGATCGCGGAAACCCTTAAAGTCCCCCGTCGTTGCTTTGAAATGCAAGTCTTATACGGCATGGGAGATAAACTCGCGAAAGTCTTAGCCGATCGCGGTTATCGAGTGCGAGTATATTGTCCCTATGGCGACTTATTACCCGGAATGGCCTATTTAATTCGGCGTTTATTAGAAAACACAGCAAATAGTTCCTTCCTCCGTCAAAGTTCGGAAAATCGTCCTTTAGAGGAACTATTAGCTCCTCCCATTCCGAAAGGGAATGAAGAACTTGTTTATACGCGAGTATTCCCTAATTCTGCCGATACAGATTATGCCAAAAAAGACCTACGCGAAAAAGGTCAAAAAGCCATAGAATCAGTACGTCAACAATTAGGAAAAACCTACTTACCCCTAATTAATGGTGACTATAAAAACACCATAGAAAGTGTTGATTCTGTCAACCCATCTCAGCCCAGTGAAGTAGTCGGAAAAATCGGTTTATTATCCCTCGAACAAGCCGATGAAGCCATTAAAGCAGCTAAAACAGCCTTCACCGGATGGCGTAAAACCCCTGTGCGTGAACGGGCAGGAGTGTTAAGAAAAGCCGCAGAAATTATGGAAAAACGCCGCCATGAGTTATCAGCATGGATGGTATTTGAAGTAGGCAAACCCTTACGCGAATGTGATGTAGAAGTTTCCGAAGCGATCGATTTTTGCCGTTATTATGCCGATGAAATGGAGCGGTTAGAACAAGGTCAAAATTATGATGTTGCGGGAGAAACTAACCGTTATAATTATCAACCACGGGGTATTTCTTTAGTAATTTCGCCTTGGAATTTCCCCTTTGCGATTCCTGTAGGAATGACAGTTGCTTCCTTAGTCGCGGGGAATTGTACTCTCTTAAAACCCGCGGAAGTTTCATCAGTAATCGCGGCGAAAATTACCGAGATTTTAGTCGAAGCCGGAGTGCCTAATGGGGTGTTTCAATATATACCTTGTAAGGGTTCTAGTGTCGGTGCTTATATGGTAAAACATCCTGATGTTCACATGATTACTTTTACCGGATCTCAGGAAGTAGGATGTCGTATTTATGCCGATGCTGCGATTTTACAACCAGGGCAAAAACACTTAAAACGAGTTATTGCTGAAATGGGTGGAAAAAATGCAGTTATTGTTGATGAAAGTGCTGATTTAGATCAGGCTGTCGCGGGGGTTGTGCAATCAGCTTTTGGTTATAGTGGCCAAAAATGTTCCGCGTGTTCTCGCGTGATTGTGTTAGAATCTATTTATGATACTTTTGTCAATCGTTTGATAGAAGCAACGCGATCGCTTAATGTGGGGAAACCAGAAGATCCCAGTACAAAAGTCGGGCCAGTTATTGATGGAAATGCCCAAAAACGGATGCGGGAATACATCGAAAAAGCTAAAGTTGAATCTAAATTGGCTTTAGAAGTTGCCGCGCCCGAAACTGGGTATTTTGTCGGGCCAACTATCTTTACAGAAGTATTGCCTAATCATACTATTGCCCAAGAGGAAATTTTCGGGCCAGTGTTAGCAGTTTTACGCGCAAAAAACTTTGATGAAGCTTTGGAAATTGCGAATGGAACGAATTTCGCGTTAACGGGGGGTTTATACTCACGGACTCCTTCTCATATTGATAAAGCCAAAGCCGATTTTGAAGTGGGAAATCTCTATATTAATCGAGGGATAACAGGCGCGATCGTATCCCGTCAACCCTTTGGCGGATTTAAACTTTCTGGAGTAGGCTCGAAAGCGGGAGGCCCCGATTATTTGTTACAATTTCTGGAACCTCGTCATATTACCGAGAATATTCAGCGACAAGGATTTGCACCTATTGAAGGCGTAGATTCATAATAGCAAGAAGGAAGTTGACAGTTGACAATTGACAGTTGATAATTATCAACTGTCAATTGTTAATTATTAATTACCCAATTCCCATTCTCTAGTCACCAGTCAGCTAACACCTTGACGTTGCACAATTAAGGGATGATTCGGTAGGGGCTATCCCCCGTGGTGGCCTCAAAACCCCAAAACCCCCGCGGGCGGGGGCAGGGGGGTGGGTAGGCACTCTGACACTACCCCTACCCGCCTATCATTCCACCAATGGGCAACACCGTTTTTTTGATTTCTCAATCTTAGTTTAAATTACTATAAAAGGCGGGGTTAGCCTACCCGACAGTTTATGGAGATGTCTACTGAAAATTATTTATTATCTTTGCGAAACTGCCACGCGGGGACAAATTTTTTATCACTCCAAACTCCCTTTTTCTGTTTTTTGGCTTCGGCTTCGGCTTTTTCCATTATTTCTCTACTGGGACATTTTTTCAGATAGGGTTGATATACCATTGCTAAACCTTCTTTTAATAATACTTCCTGAAGGAATGTGCCATCGGGTAAGCGGACTTCACTGACTTTTCTGCCATATTGATCGACATCTGTCTGGATTAAATTTACACGATCGCGGCCTTTTTTGACTAACTCTTGAGTTTTCGCATAAGCTTTTTCTCCCCAGTTAAATTGATTTTGATCAACGGGATTTTTCCTTTCGTGATCGGCTTTGGAGTGAGGTATTTCCGGTGCATCAATACAAGCGAAACGCACTTGTATTTCTTCGCCTTTAGCATTAACCGCGGTAAGAGTATCCCCATCGCTTACCCTTTTAACGGTATAAGTATTTTTGTCTGCCGTTGTGCCGCATCCCACTACAATCAGGAGATAAGTAATAAGGGTTAATTTTTTCAGAGAGGGAGAAAGAAATTTAGTAAAGTTTTTCATGGTTTTACCGATTTTTTTTATGCTAATTGTGGGCAAGTTTAAAACTATCCGCTTAAGAAGGCTACCGTTTAACACAAGTCTTTTGATCCCCTCTAGCCCCCTAAAAAAGGGGGGAAAGGACAAAAATCTATCAAAGTCCCCCTTGTTAAGGGCAGGGCTATTTCATTCTCGAAAAAATTAGGAAAAATCCATATTTTGTAGGGGCGGGTTCACCCGAAATTTTCCCACCCACAAACAACCTCAATAAACCCGCCCCACCCCAACGATTAAATGAAATTAATTAGCTAAGATTTTTCGGTGATCTTGAAACAGCCAGGGTTTTTCAGGGGGATTTAGGGTATCGAAAGGCTCTGACGTGAGTTTTTCAAGTTGTGTTAAACGGTAGCCTTCTTAAGGGGTGTGAAGTGGGATCAAAAATCAGTATTTTCTCCCACAGAGTAATGTTATTTTCACGGATTTTCCGAACCTATCACTTCCTCCAATTTGCCAATTTTATCTAAGATATTTTCGCGTAACTCATACAAGCCAGCCCATTCAAAAAAATCCATATTATCCCCTAAGTTTCCTGGTTCAAATTCAGCAAAAAAGCTGTCTGAATCCCTTTGATAAATCGCCTCAAATTTACTCAAATCTTTATTATACCTTTCTAAGCGTTTTTGATGCTGAGTTAAGGCAATAATTAAGGGTTTTCCTAATATTTTATAGAGTTCTGATGGATCAGAATAGGTTTCTCTAAGGAGTGTTAGTTTATCCAATGTATCCATAATCAATTGACTTCCTCTTCTAGTTGTGTACTTGCTCAAGAGAGCAATTTTATCTTTATTATTACTTTGTCTCCATCCAATTTTGTCCCGCGTGAATATCTACGACTAAAGGTACTTTTAATGATACCGCGTTTTCCATGATATTCTTGATTTTGGGCTGTAATTCTTCCCATTCTTTGGGAGGTACTTCTAATACTAATTCATCGTGAACTTGCAATAATAACCGGGCTTGATAATTCTGTAATGTTTGATGCAATTCTATCATCGCAATTTTGATAATATCCGCACTAGAACCCTGGATTGGTGCATTCGCCGCGGCTCTTAATATTTGTGCATCATTTTTACCGAGATTTTTGAAGTCTTCTAGGTTAATATTTTCGGGCTTTGTTTCTGATTCTTGTAACTTTCTCACGCGATCGCTTTCAAATTGAAAATAACGTCGTCTTCCTTTAATTGTGGAAACATAACCCAGCGCGATCGCGTGTTTTTTAACAGTTTCCAAGTATTCAAAAACTTTACTATATTTTTGATAGAAACGATCGATAAACTTTTTACCCTCCGTGGGAGTCACCCCAACGGAGCGGGCAAATTTTTGCGCGCCCATGCCATAAATAACACCAAAATTAATCGTTTTACCTAAACGACGCTCATCAGGAGTAATAATATCCTTTTCAAAGAGTAATTTCGCCGTCACACTATGGACATCTTCATTATTATGATAAGCTTCAAGCAAAACCTCTTCTTCACTCAAATGGGCTAAAATTCTTAACTCAATTTGGGAATAGTCTGCGGATACCATTAACCATCCTTTTTCAGGTAAAAAAGCCTTCCGAATTTGTCGAGAAAATTCCGTGCGAATGGGAATATTTTGTAAATTAGGTTGAGAAGAAGAAAGTCGCCCGGTGCCCGTTGCTGTCTGATTAAAATCAGTATGTACACGTTTTGTATCCTGACGCACTAACAAAGGTAACGCGTCAACATAGGTTGATTTTAACTTAGATAAAGTCCGATTTTCCAGAATCGCATCAATCACAGGATGATCGCCTTGTAATTTCTCTAAAACCGCGGCATCAGTAGAATAACCCGTTTTGATTTTTCGTGATTTTTTGGTATCTAGTTTTAACGTATCAAAAAGTAATTGACTTAACTGTTTAGGCGAACCTAAATTAAAAGTTTCTCCCGCGACTTCATAGGCTTTTTTTTCAATCTCGTCTAAATCAGTTTGTAATTGATTAGATAACTGTTTGAGATAGGTAGTATTAATGCGAATACCCCTATATTCCATCTCCCCTAAAACAAGTTCTAAAGGTTGTTCTATTTCTAATAATAAGTTTTTCAGGGTAGGATTTTCATCTAATTTTGCTTGGAAAAATTCGGCTAATTTAAAAGTCGTATAAGCATCCATTCCGCAATAATGGGCGACTAATTGAATACTAACATCAGCAATTGTTTGTCCTTTGGGGACTGTTTCTTTATATGTTTTTGCCGAAATATCTAATAATTGTTGAGCCAACTCTTTCAGACTATGTGTACCTTCAGGATCGAGGACATAACTGGCTAACATGGTATCTAATACCACTCCTTTTAACTCAATTCCTTGAGTCAGAAAAATTAAACGATCAAATTTGGTATTATGGAAAATCTTGGGATATTCTGCACTTTCTAAGATGGGTTTTAACGCTTGTAACGCGGCAGTTTTCTCTAAATTAATACCTTTTTTATGATTCAAGGGAATATAAGCCATATCACTTTCTCCATTTCCCCAACAACAACCAATTCCTACTAATTCCGCGTCTCTCGGTTCGATCGCGGTGGTTTCGGTATCCCAAGCGACGGGAGTATTGGTTTTCAGATGAGTTTCTATTAATTCATTAAGTTGCCCAAGGGTTTCAATAATATGAGGTTTAATGGGAGAATCAAGAGGGGCATCAAGGAGTTTTCTCGCGGCTAGAGTTTCGGTGAAACTAAAAAATGAATCATCTTCGATGACAATTTCACTATCGCTCTCTTCTTTTGTCGTTTCTGGTTTTTCCGTAATAACTTTTCCGCCAAATTGTTGTTGAATTTCTTTAACTTTCGTGATAAATGTTTTCAGCTCTAATGTTTCAAGAAGAGGAATTAATTGACTTTCATCAAAGCCTGTCAATTGACAAGTTTCTAACTCGATCTCTAAGGGAACATCGGTGACAATTCTGGCTAAATGTCGGGAATGATACGCGTCATCTTTCCCTTCGACAAGTTTTTTCTGAGTCGCGTCTTTGATTTGGTTTAAAGATTGATAAATTTCCTCAAGGGAGTTATAGGTTGTTAATAGTTGCACCGCGGTTTTTTCTCCTATTCCTCTTACCCCCGGAATATTATCAGACTTATCGCCGCATAGGGCTTTATAATCGACGATTTTATGGGGTGGCACTCCTAATTTTTCTAAGACTTCTGCTTGATGAAATTCTTGGGATTTGCCATTTCGGGAACGCCCGATCACGTCTCTATTCAAATATAAGACACTAATTTGTTTTCGATCATCGACTAATTGAAAGAGATCGCGATCGCCGGAAAGAATCTTAACTTGATAACCGGCATTACTGGCTTTTTGAGATAATGTTCCCAACACATCATCGGCTTCATAACCAGGAGCCGTAACAATAGGTAAATTTAACGCGGTTAATAATTGTTGTAAGTTTTCTATATCAGGGATAAAATCTTCGGGCGTTTCGGCGCGATCGGCTTTATAATTAACATCAGCTTCATGGCGAAACGTTGGGGTTCCTAAATCGAACGCGATCGCGATATATTGAGGTTTTTCCGCACTCATTACTTCCAAAAGAGACTTGAGAAAACCAAAACAAATACTCGTGGGAATACCCATCGAAGTCCGTAATCCTCCATCACGACTTTTGGCAAACGCGTAATAGGAACGAAATGCCAAAGAATGGCCATCAATCAGAATAAATTTCGGTTTATTTTCCATTGACATAAATTTTTACTCTCTCCTAAAAGATATTTAATATTGGTAATACAATAGATGAGGTTTGGATGATATTTACATCCGATCGAAAAGGTACTAAGGAATGAAAAATTAATACAGTAGTGCATCCATCTTGCCTGCTTTCGGACACCTATAGGCGAAACCTGGTACATATATGTGAAACTACTAACCTAATACTCAATACTCAAGTTATTTAATTTTCATTCCTAATTTACCTCATTTACCACCTACAGATGATTAGTTTAGTTGGGTTTTGCGCTGCGCGCACGCGACGCGAACGTTCCTCAACCCAACCTACAATTAATTACAATTCACTTACTCCCCAAATTTTAACAGTTTTATCTAAACTTCCACTAATAAGAGTATCCCCATTCTGATTAAACGCGAGACAACTAATCGCGTCTTCATGGCCAGGTAAAGTAAAAATTAGTCGTCCGTTTTGAGTATTCCAGAGTTTGATTGTATTATCTCCACAACTACTCGCTAATATTTTACCATCTGGACTCCACGCGATCGCGACTTTTGAGCCTAAAAAGGCATCAATGATTAATTTAATGTCCAGAGAAAGAGCATTCCAGAGTTTAATTTTACCATCCCTAGTCGTACTCGCGAGAGTTTGTCCATCAGGACTAAATGCTAAACAACTAGAATCAGGAGTAAACACCAAATAACTCGAATCACTCTGAATCGTTTGGGGACGATCCATTGCGCGAAGATTCCACAATTTAATCATACCATCTCTACTGGCACTTGCTAGTATTTTTCCGTCAGGACTAAATGCTAAAGATACGATCGCGTCTTTATGGGAACCCCAAGTTAAATAAGTGCCAAAAGTATAGATTAATTTGCCGGTTTCTATATTCCATAAACGAACCGTTTTATCGAGGGAACCACTCCCCAGCATTTTATTATCTGAACTCAACGCGATCGTGGTAATTTCATTTTCATGGCCAATCAGAGTATATTCTAAGTCTTGGGATAGCCAAACCTCAATAACACTGCGGCGAGGCGTATCCACACTTCTCACAAAAAGATCCGGTTCTTTTCCTAACAAAAATAATCCTTTAACCCGCACAAGAGGATCAATAGAATAAAGTAATTTTTGTCTATTAATATCGGCAATTTTAATCATTTTTTCGTGACTAAAAACCATGCGACTTCCTTCAGGACTAATCGTCAGATTCTTTCCCACTTTTATCGTCCGAATACAATCAAAAAAACGATAACAATTAAAACCCTTCAGTGCTTCAATAACTTCGGGTTCATTTGATCGTTTTAAGAGGAGATAAGCCTCACGACGCACATCATCCACCGAATCTTTTAGACATTCGAGAAGAAACTCAACTCCGGGCTTACCATATTTAAGGCAATTCTTAATCTCCGTAACTTTTCTCGCCCCATCGGCCTTGAGAAAACGCGCCTTTAGCCCAGCAAGACCACCTAAAACAACAGCCGTGTCAGGAACAGGATTTTGACCACCAAGGACAGCATCGGATGCTCTTGGTTGGTTAGGAGAATCAGTTATCATCATGGATTAAAGATGAAAAAATTAAGAATAGAGATTGACGTTAGACATAATCAGTATTATAATAGAATAGGTTAATTTTGTAAATACACGCAAAAATATGTCCCATTTTACAACAATTAAGGTACAAATAAAAAATGGAGAAATTCTCCATCAAGTCTTGAAGGAATTGGAATATCAAGTAGAATGTAATACAAAAGTACGAGGATATCGAGGCGATACAATTGAAGCTGAGTATGTCATCAGACAGTCTAATGGTTTCGATCTGGGATTTCGTCGTAATGGAGAAGATTATGAGTTAGTCGCCGATTTTTGGGGAGCGCGAATTAATCAACAACAATTTATTAATTCGATCACACAGAAATATGCCCATAAAACATTGATCAGTTCCGTGCAAGAACAAGGCTTTAGTGTGGAAGAAGAGGAGACATTAGAAGATGGTACAGTGAGAGTGATCGTCGGTCGTTGGGTATAAAAATTGAGAAAAGGTGGTAAGTTATAACAATTAAGTTATAGGTGATAAGTGAAGAGGAGAAAAACTAGACCTGAAAACTTAACAGCTAACAGCTAACAGAAAAAAAACAGTCAACCCCGAAATGTCTCAGAAAACCAAAAGCACGGTAAAATGTCTAAGAACACACTCTGTAAAAGCCATTAACTTTATAACTGCTTCATCATCGCGCTCTGCCCCAGGTCGATGATGAAGTGGGGATCAAAAGTAATTATCCACCGATGGAACCAGCAATGGCGGCGACGTGATGTTGTATCCGGGTGTACCAGGCAGAAAATCGCAATTTTGTGTTTACCGAGCGCAAAGAAAACTTTGTTGTCGGTGCTTTCTCAATAAAACTAGGTTTTAATATCTATGCTGCAAACACTTCTTGCACACAATACTCCCCGGAAAGTTGCAGAGTTAATCATGGGAAAGATCCCCAGAGGTGAACTAACTTTTGGGCAAATCAAAAATCAAATATTTGGCCAATATTGGCGAGAGGAATCTTACCATGAAATTTTGTTACAATTAGTAAGTTTTCTCAGTGAAGCTGAGGTAAGGGAGATCATAGAGGAATTAATTTTCCAAAATGGACAAGAAGAAAAATTTTTAAATTTATTTTTGGCTGTTGACTGTCTCTGTGTGAGCAAAATCTCTATTCATTCTTCTACTGTTGAGGATTTACACCAAAAATTAAAAGATTTATCACAATATGGATCGGGATTTTTAGTGCTTTATCAGAATGCACAGGAATTAAACGAAACCTATCAAATTCGATCGCGGGCAATAGTCGCGATCGCGACTCATTGGAAAAACGATCCCGATACCAATCCTTGGCTAAAAAAGTTAGTAAAATCGCAAGAAATTGGGGAAGTACGAGCAACGGCATTACAAGAATTAGCACGAGGTTGGCCCAAAGATCCAGAGATATTTCCCTTACTGAAAAGTTTAGTGGAATCCGATGATAGTTGGGCGATTCGTTCCACCGCGACTCAAGAATTAGGGAGAGGTTGGTATTCAGATATTGCCATTTTTGCCCTATTAAAAATCCTGGCCGCCTCCGATCCAAGTTCTGCGGTACGTATCGCGGCAGTACAAGAATTAGCCCGAAATTGGAATGATCGCCCAGAGACATTACAATTAATTCGACGTATTGCGGAAACCGATGAAAATTTAGGAGTTCGAGTTGCCGGATGGGAACAAATTTCCTATTATTGGGCAAAGGAACCCGAAACCTTATCCCAACTGCAAGAATTAACCAACGATGATAGTTCCACTCTACAAATTATCGCCTTAAAAGAATTAGCCCGGGGATGGTATTCGCACCCATTAATTAATGATTTACTCAGGAATATTGCCCTATCAGATGAGCGTCGTGAAGTGAGAAAAGCCGCGGTTTTAGAATTAGGTAAATATGGTGCAGGCGATCCTGAAATTAAATTTTTATTAATGAATTTAGCACAATCCGATGCCCATTCCGGGGTGCGAGAAGCCGCGGTTCTCGCGATCGCGAAAGGTTGGAATAACGACGAAAATACCTTATCTTTCTTAGAAACCATAGCCCTACGCGATCGAGATGTGATAGTGCGAGAAGTGACGATACAAGCCATTGCCAATGGTTGGTCTCATGATCCTGAAAGCCTAAATTTTTTCAAGAAAATCGCGGAATCTGATGATTATTGGATTATGCGACAAACCGCGGTTCAATCTATTGCTAAAATCTGGTGCGATCGCGTAGATATATTAGGATGGTTAAAACATCTTTGTCAATGTGATAAACATTTGAATGTGCGAGAGGCAGCCCTCAGGGGAATCGCGAAAGCATGGCGAGAAGATCCCGAAACATTACCTTTTCTGAAAAGTTTAGCGGAAACCGAATCCGAATCCTATATGCGGACAGTTTTAGTACAAGAAATTGCCCGAGGTTGGTCTCAGGAACCGGATACTTTTAATTGGATGAAAAAGTTAATTAAATCACCAGATGTCTCCATTCGTCAAACCGTTGTCCAAGAGATTGCCCGTCGTTGGCATAGGCAGCCAGAAACATTTATGTTATTGAAAATACAAGGAGACTCAGATGAAAATCCGACAGTGCGTCAAGCCGCTGTACAAAAATTAGCTCGTGGATGGAGTAATCATCCTGAAACTTTAGATTGGTTAAAAAGACGGGCAGAAATTGATCTCGATCCTCATGTGCGAGTAGTGGCCTTACTAGAATTAGTGCGAGGTTGGAAAGATCATGAAGGAATGTTTGAATTTTTCTGCGATCGCGCCATTAACGATCCCTATAATCAAAAACGTTCTTTTCCCTCTAATCCACGATTTACGGCCTTAGAAGCCATTATCGAACATTATCCCGATCATCCGGGTACTTTAGCACTTTTACAAGCACGATTACTCCATGATACTGATGAACAAGTCCGAGGTTTAGCCAGTCGCAAATTACAAGCCATGTATCAATGAGGGAAATAGGGACTGGGGACTGGTGACTAGGGACTGGGGACTGGGGACTGGGGACTAGGGACTGGGG
>JBBITB010000079.1:0-27976 GCA_037440985.1 Microcoleaceae cyanobacterium bin_387 | reverse complement strand
GTCAACTGTCAACTGTCAACTGTCAACTGTCAACTGTCAACTGTCAACTGTCAACCTTCTTCCTTCTTCCTTCTTCCTTCTTCCTTCTTCCCTCATTGTTGATGTGCAGCCATAGCCATCAAAATTTGTTGAGAACTCATTTCAGGACAATTAGAATCAGGACGACGTTGAACATATTGGCCATCAGATTTCAAATCCCAAGCTTGACGATTATCCGATAACATAATCCCTAAAATCTCTTGTAAATCCTTCGACAAATCAGGATCTTCGATAGGAGTTACCGCTTCTACACGACGGTTTAAATTCCGTTGCATCCAGTCCGCAGAGCCAATAAAAACCTCCTCTTCTCCGCCATTATAAAAATAGAAAATCCGAGAGTGTTCCAAATAGCGACCCACAATACTCATCACCTTAATATTGTCACTTATCCCGACAATTCCTGGTCGTAAACAACACATCCCGCGTATAATTAAATCTATTTTTACACCCCCTTGCGATGCTTCATATAATGTGGCAATAACTTGGGGGTCTACTAACGCGTTCATCTTAGCAACAATACGTCCTGTTTTACCCTGGCGACAATGTTCCGTTTCCCGACGAATTAAGGATAAAAACCGATCGCGCATATTCACAGGGGCAACCAACAATTTCCGATAAGAATGTTGGCGAGAATAACCCGTCAAATAATTAAACAAATCCGTTAAATCCGCTCCCAATTCTTCCCGACAACTTAATAACCCCAAATCCGTATAAATCCGCGCTGTTTTGGGATTATAATTCCCTGTGCCAATATGTACATAACGACGAATACGATTGTCTTCCCGACGCACCACCATCACAATTTTGGTATGAGTTTTTAAACCTACTAAACCATAGACAACATGAACTCCAACCTGTTCTAACTTTTTCGCCCAATTAATATTATTTTCCTCATCAAAACGGGCTTTTAATTCCACTAAAGCCGCGACTTGTTTGCCATTCTCAGCCGCTTGAATTAAAGCATTAACAATGGGAGAATCTCCTGAAGTCCGATAAAGGGTCATCTTAATCGCTAAAACATTAGGATCTTCGGCGGCTTGCATGATAAATTCTTGCACCGATGCACCAAAAGAGTAATAAGGATGATGAAGTAATAAATCCCGTTGACGAATCACGGCAAAAACATCCATTTTTTCCTCATTTTCATTGTTTTTAGGATCATTATTCCAACGTAAACGAGGCGGTATAACCGGACTCCAAACGGGATCTTTTAATTCGGGTAAAGGTAATTCCATAAAAGACATTAAATCTTTTAAACCAATTAACCCTTCTACAGGATAAACATCTTTTTCCACCAAATCTAATTCATCCATTAACATTTCTCGTAAAGCATTGGGGATAGAGGAAAGAACTTCTAAACGTACTACGGCCCCAAAACGACGCTTACGCAATTCCTGTTCAATGGCTTGTAATAAATCTTCTGCTTCGTCTTCTTCTACGGCTAAATCGGCATTCCGAGTAATGCGAAAAGGATGATATTCTTGAATATCCATCCCCGGAAATAGATATTCTAAATTATGGGCAATAACTTGTTCTAAGGGAACTCCTGTCCAAAGGGCAGATTTCCCCCTTTGTTCCGCTTGTAAATCTTTAGGTAATGATAAGAAACGTGGTAAAACTTCCGGCACTTTGACTCGGGCAAATAATTCTTCTCCACTCTTGGGTTCTTTCATTACTACGGCTAAATTTAAACTGAGATTAGAAAGATAGGGAAAAGGGTGACTTGGATCAACGGCTAAAGGTGTTAAAACCGGAAAAACTTGTTCTTCAAAATAGCGGTGTAAGAAGTTTCTTTGTTCTTGATTAAGGTCAATATAATCAAGAATATATATGCCATTAGATGCTAATTTAGGGCGAATTGTATGCTCAAAATAAGTATGTTGGGCGGCTACCATTGGACCGAGGCGTTGATGAATTAAATTGAGTTGTTCTTGGGGGGTGCGGCCATCGGGGGTTAATTTGGTAACTTGGGCTTCTACTTGTTGTTTTAATGCCGCAACTCGCACCATAAAATATTCATCTAAATTTGATGAAAAAATTGATAAAAATTTCAGTCTTTCTAACAGAGGTGTGCGAGAGTCTAGGGCTTCATGTAAAACACGGTGATTAAATTCTAACCAACTTAGTTCACGGTTAATGTAATATTGAGGATCTTTGAAATTAATTTCTGATTGGGCTTTGAGGGTCGTCTTTTTTGTTTTCGTCATAGCAAAAATGACCTAATAAATGGTTAAGATTAGATTAACAGTTGTTACGGAACGAGGCATGAGTCAAAATCATTCCGTCACGATCGCGTCTTCATCAAATCAATAATACCGTAGATGGTGATTGATAGATCATCGGGTTATTTATTTTGCTAAGTGATGGAAGATGGCTATATTTTTGACCAGGGTTACTCTTCTCCAAAAAATTCATCTTCGCGTCCTTTCCACCATTCACCTAACTTCATTAAGTCTTGATAAATGTCCGCGAGTTGACTAATATATTCGTTATCGGTAATTTCGGAACGTCTTTCTTGTAGTTTTTTTAAGCGCAGTTGAACCAATAGCCAAGGTTTGGAGATTCCATCTGTGGCTTGGATATATTGGGCTAATTCTTTACTATTCATTGGGGGGTTTCTTTTTGAACAGATTTGTACAATGGGGTTTCTGATGAATTATTGTTGCACAAAATAGCAATGAGGTGGAAACCCGGTTTCTTCACTAATCGAGTTTCACAGAAAACGGGTTTGTGATGAGTTATTGTTGCACAAAATAGGAATTAGGGAAAAACTGGGTTTCTTGACTCCCAGGGATGGTAGGTATCGACGCGATCGAGGACGCGCACACTTCTGATATCGCGCTTTGCTGCCCCCTCATGTATAAAAAAAATAATATGACTCTCTCTTGACATCGGGTTTGTGGGGGTGTTATGGTACGAACATACAGCTAAGATACATGACTTAATGCACAGGTTATGTGGTTAAAGTCGTCTCAGCGGTAGGATTCATCGGGCGATGATTGCTGTCCATTGAAGATATATTCTTCTTAATGTGGTTTCAATTGGCTAAGGCAAGCTTAATAGAAAGTTGACACGATACTAAGAAGACTATATCTTCAATGGGCTGTACTCCTCGCCCCATGAATCCTATCCCTGAGACGCTAACTAACTAATCACCGAGATATTAAGCTAAATCGCGTATCCCCTCGCGTGCTATTTCGCGCTACAGGGAGCTAAATAAAAAGGATGATGCTATATGCTTAACAGCTTAGTGTTTCTTTGCTATGGGAAGTTTTTTTACCCATAAGAGATCATACTTTTTTGAAGCTATAAACGTGATGTATTAAGGCTGTCGAGTTCAACTTATTCCCTTGAAAAAGTATGAAATTGATGCCTAACAATCAAAAACCCTCTGTTTCCGTTTATTGGGATTGTCAAAATGTCCATATCAATCCCTTTCTCGCGCAATATTTGAAAATTTTTGCCGAGTCTCGTGGAGAGTTAGTCGCTCTAAAGGCTTATGCTTATTGGCGAAAGGAAAATCTCGATTTTGAACAGCGTTTACACGAACTAGGGTATGACTGTATTGATGTTTCCATCACTAAGAAAAATAGTGTGGATGAGAAACTTATCAACGATGGTAAGAAACAACTCGATCGCGATCCTTCTTCTCTCTTAATTCTCGTTACGGGTGATGGAGATTTTGCGCCCTTAGTAGGAAAATACAAGGCTAAAGGAATACCCGTCATAGTTTTTGCCCAATCTGGTAAGGAGAGTCAAAAACTAAAGAAACTCGCGGATGAATTTTACTTGGTTGATCAATTACCTGAGTTATTCGAGCTATCTAAGCAAATTGCTCCTAATACCATTAGTTACTCAGACGCGATCGCGTGTTTAATAGAATCCATCGAGACAGCCCTAAATAAAGGAAAACCCCCAATTATCTCGCGTATTAGTAACCTGATGCGAAATAATCCCAAATTTCCCAATTATCAAAAATACTCATCGGTTTTGACACCCGATGCCAAACCATTTTCTAGCTTCACCAAATTTATTAAGGCGGCACAGAAAGATGGTATAATAGGAATGAGACATGGTGACTTGCCGGAATTATTTTTAGTGAAGTCATCACCATAAAATCTTTAGCAATCAGAAAAGATTGACTCACGGAAAACCCAATAAACCCGGTTTTTTATGAAGAAAATAACCGGGTTTACTCATGTCAAAAATAATTGCATAAAAGTATGATAAAATTACCAGAATTTAAAGACGAATCCTTGTTAATTCAAGCTCTTACTCACCGCTCTTATATCAATGAACACCCCCAAGAAAAGGATAATAATGAGCGTTTAGAATTTTTAGGAGACGCGGTTTTAGGTTATTTAGTAGGAGAACTACTTTATCGACGTTATGAAGATATGAGTGAGGCACAATTAACTCGTTTACGTTCGGAGTTAGTCAATGAGAAACAATTAGCTAAATTCGCGATCGCTCTAGGAATAGGTGAAAAAATGCGACTAGGTAAAGGAGCCGAAAAAGATCGGGGACGTGAAAACCCTTCATTATTGAGCGATACCTTAGAAGCCATTATCGGAGCCTATTATCTTGATTCTACAATTACACCTGTTAGGGCTTTTGTGAGAAAACTTTTTACCCCCGTTGCTGATAGTATTGTATTTCCTACTTCTGATACAGATCCCCAAAATCTTGTCGATTCCAAAAATAGATTTCAACAATGGACTCTCGCCAATTTTGGCAAAAATCCTGAATATGCAATTATTGATCAAGATGGCCCCGATCATGCCAAGGAATTTACCGCGGAAGTTTATGTCAATGGTAAAATGTATGGAGTGGGAAGAGGCCGTCGTAAACAAGATGCGGAAAAAAAAGCCGCAGAAGTTGCTCTGAAAAAAGTGGGGTTAGTTTGAGTAGTAGGTTGGGTTGATTCCATAATTTATCTAGGATTGAGCCAGATTGATTGGGCGAATGGCATTCGCCCCTACACAAAGAAAGATTGGGCGAATGCCATTCGCCCCTACAGAAGAAATTCAACGGCGGGTTTCGTCTGTGCAGATCGCGGTTTTAACCGCCCGGTCAAATTAATTCGGCTCAGAAATATTTAAACACTGAACCCAACCTACAAATCACGACAAATCGCGTTCCCAGGAAATCAATTATTAGACAAAATGGGTTTGGCTAAATTAGCACAAAAATGATCATCAACAATGATAGAATCTATGTTGACTGGATCACTTTTCACACCCGGAGGCATCTCGCGATCGGGCTTGCTCATTTCCACTTTTTTACAAACTAATTGGGAAGTGCCAAGATTAGCAAAATTCCAAGTATAAACTTCCGTGTTACTGCTCGTCGCATTGGCAGGAGCTAAGGCCAAAGTAGTCAGTAACACGACTTCTAAAGTCACTAGAGCTACAAGGACAAATTTTAGCATAGACAACGCATCATCTTATTCAAACTTTCCTAATTCTAGTTTACCCGAAAAATCCTGATTTCTTACAGTTCGATCTGCAAGTATACAACTGGCTCCCTTAGCCGTTATAGCAGTCGAAGTAGATGTTAGGACTTTCTTAATTGCCGAACCCTTGATTTTATTGCTTCTGCCTTCTGCCTTCTGCCTTCTGCCTTCTGCCTTCTGCCTTCTGCGATATAATACGATCACCCAAATTTCCCGATCCGTGATGGGTGAAGAGTTAAGGGGGAAAAGGGGAAAAGAAGGGAAGGCGCGATCGCTCGCCCAAATAAACATCAAATCAAGGTAATCTCCCTAAATCGAGAAACCCGGTTTTTGCTCTTAGACTCATGGCTGAAATCAATATTTTTAGTAAAGAAACCCGATTTCTGCGTCAGTGCGATTAGCAATACGCGCTGGACATATTGATGTTCTTAATTGCACCAACCCTTGATTTTATTGCTTTTTCCTTCTTCCTTCTTCTATATCAAAAAAATTATCTTTTTTAACTTATGACAAACTCTAATCAAATAGAGAACAATTTATCTAATAACTATCCCTTAATTATTAGGGAAATGGAGATAGATGATCTCGCACCAGTTTATCATTTAGGAGAAAAACTTTTTACCAGTGACTTATACCCCTATCTTTATCGCAACTGGGATGAATGGGAAGTTGTCGCACTATTTCATACAGATTCCAAATATTGTTTAGTTGCTGAAATCAACGATCAGATTGCCGGATTTATCTTAGGAAATATTACCAGTAAAGCGTCTTGGACTTATGGTTATATTGTGTGGTTAGGAGTGAGTAATGAGTCTCAACGTCGCGGAGTCGCCAGTAAATTAGTCGATAAATTAGTCGAAATAATGATTAAAGACGGCGTGAGATTTTTATATTTAGACACCGATCCCGAAAACACAAGAGCTGTTAATTTTTTTACTCGCAAAGGCTTTGGAAATAGGCGAGAACATATTTATTTATCTATGAATTTAGCTAAGGATGAATATTATAGCAAAAAACTGGCAGAAAAACGAGCAAACTCCGCCAAACTGAAAAAGAAAAAACGACCTAAAAAGAAACACATCAGAAAAAAAAAGCAAGTCGAAAAAAGAAAGAAAAAGGGGATTAAGGAAGAAGGAAGAAAGAAGAAGGAAGAAGGTTAACAATTGATAATTATCAATTGTTAATTATCAATTATCAATTACCCAATTGTAGGGACACGGCACTGCCGTGTCTCTACTCCCCAGTCTATCACCAATTACTCGTTAACAACAGCTTGCATAGCCGCGATCGTTTTTTCACGATTCAACTTAAACATCAACACCCCTAATGGAGGTAAACACAAATCAAGAGAAAAAGGCTGATTATGGAAGGACCATTCATCAGTCCACTTACCGCCTAAATTCCCCATATTGCTACCACCATATTCACGGGCATCACTATTAAAGATTTCCTTGTAGAAACCAGGCTCAGGAACCCCTACACGATAATGACTGTGAGGTTGAGGCGTGAAATTACACACCGCGACAATAAAGTCATTACTATCGTCTGCCCGACGGATAAACGAAACCACACTATGACGATTATCGCTACAATCAATCCACTGAAACCCATCCTGGGAAAAATCTTGCTCATAAAGGGCAGCTTCAGTGCGATAAAGATTATTCAAATCCTTAAAGAATTGCTTGATTTTTTGATGGGGTTCATATTGTAATAAAGGCCATTCCAAATCGCCCCAAACATTCCACTCACGCCACTGGGCAAATTCCATCCCCATAAACATTGTTTTCTTACCAGGATGGGCAAACATATAAGCAAATAACGCCCGCACATTAGCAAATTTCTGCCAATCATCCCCAGGCATTTTACCTAACATATTGCTCTTGCCGTGAACAACCTCATCGTGAGAAAGTGCTAACATAAAATTCTCACTGTGGTTGTACCACATACTAAAGGTGATATTATTTTGGTGGAATTGACGAAACCACGGGTCCATGTGGAAATAATCCAACATATCGTGCATCCAACCCATATTCCACTTTAAATTAAAGCCTAAACCCCCTACATAAGTCGGCCAAGATACCATAGGCCAAGATGTCGATTCCTCCGCGATCGACAACGTACCAGGGAAATAACTAAAGATAACGTGATTCACCTGACGCACAAAATCCGCGGCTTCAATATTTTCCCGTCCCCCATATTGGTTACGGTCCCATTCTCCGGGTTCGCGACAATAATCTAAGTACAACATTGAGGCAACCGCATCCACTCGAATCCCATCAATGTGATATTTATCAAACCAGAATAAAGCATTAGCCACTAAGAAATTGCGTATTTCATTTCGGCCATAATCAAAGACTAAAGTACCCCATCCCTTATGCTCGCCTTTGCGAGGATCTGGGTACTCATAAAGATGTGTTCCATCAAAGAATGCTAACCCATGTCCGTCTTTAGGGAAATGTCCGGGAACCCAGTCCACAATTACACCAATGCCATTGGCATGACACTCATCGACAAAATACATGAAATCATCAGGAGTACCATAACGAGAAGTTGGTGCAAAATAACCAGTGACTTGATATCCCCAAGATCCATCAAAGGGATGTTCGGCAATGGGTAATAATTCAACGTGGGTATAGCCTAAGTCTTTGACGTAGGGAATGAGTTTATGAGCTAATTCGCGGTAGGTAAGGAAACGAGAATTAGGATTTAATTCTGATACTTGGACAACGGTTTCTGTTTCGCCATTAGGCAGTTTTGCTGGTTCCGCGGATGCCGCGTGCAACCATGAACCGATATGACATTCATACACAGAGATGGGATGTTTTAGGGGATCTGTCTGACGCCGTTTTTCTAACCAGTCCCCATCTTTCCAAGTATGGGTTTCTAAGTCGGTAACAATAGACGCGGTTTTGGGGCGAACTTCTTGTTGGAAACCATAGGGATCTGATTTTTCGTAGGGGTGTCCATCTTGGTTTTTGACTTCATATTTGTAATGGGTTCCTACTCCTAAGCCGGGGATAAAGAGTTCCCAAATACCATGTCCACGTTTCGCCATTTGATGTTTACGGCCATCCCAATTGTTGAAGTCGCCAATGACTGAGACATTACGGGCATTGGGAGCCCACACGGCAAAATAGACTCCTTTAACACTATCAATTTCTGTGAGGTGGGCTCCTAATTTTTCGTAAATGCGATGGTTATTTCCTTCCGCAAATAGGTGAATATCAAAATCAGTTAATTTGGGTGAACGGAAACTGTAGGGATCATAAATAACTCGTTCGTGTTCGCCTTCTTTGAGTTTTAATTGATAGTTTGCTAATTCAGGGATTTCTATGGTGCATTCAAAAAAGTGGGGGTGATGCACCGATTTCATCGGATACTCAGCGCGTACTTGTGGTAAAACCACTGATACCGCGTCTGCATTGGGTAGGTAAGCTCGCACTGCCCAGACTTTTTTGCCATTGTTTTCGATGAGATGAGGCCCTAGCACTTCAAAGGGATCATGGTGTTGGTTCCAGACAATCCGGTTAATCTGATCAACGGGGATGTTTGTTGACATATCTTTTCCTAGTTAAACGTCATAACTAAAGCGACTTCAAAAGTTTAGGGAGAGAGATTTTTCACCAAAAAAGAAAAACATTTCTTTTTTTGATTTTCGCTCCCTGGATGGGGCTCATAGTTAACTCAAAGTATTGTAAAACTTTGTTGAGTTTTATAGGCAAATAGGAGAAAATATAGCGCGTAATCATGAGTTGCACCAAGATGGGGTAATCCCCGCGTGGTTGTCTTGCTCCCCTCCCTTCCGCGCACGGGCAAGGGTGCGGCTCCCTGGCACATTTGTGTCAACTTCTTAAGGTTAAATCCTTAGTCAGTCCGTCAGGGGTTAAAACCCCTGTCTTAAAGCTAAAGTCCTCTGAAGAGGACTAAGAGATTAATCCGCGAAACTGAAAAAAAAATCAATTCTGGTGAAGAAATCATCCAAAATTGACCCTTTTTCCTGTTGAGAGTTAAGTTTTCTCTCTCTAGTGTCAGGGGTTAAAACCCCTGTCTTAAAGCTAAAGTCCTCTGAAGAGGACTAAGAGATTAATCCGCGAAACTGAAAAAAAAATCAATTCTGGTGAAGAAATCATCCAAAATTGACCCTTTTTCCTGTTGAGAGTTAAGTTTTCCCTCTATTTCCCAAGACGTCTAATGAGTTATTCAGTCCTCTTCAGAGGACTTTAGCTATTAGACAGGGACTTAAGTCCCTGGGCACTTTTTCTCAAAATATTATTTTAAAAATGTATCCTTTAATACAGATTTTTTGACGCAAATGTGATATTGACGATGTACGAAGGAAAAAGGAGGAAGATTCTCAGGAAGATAAACCGGGGGGGAGGGGTTCGTGGCAACGGTGATGAATGTCGATAACGCGATCAAACAGCCAAGGGTAGTCTTGACGATATTGGGGGATTAACGCGAGGGGACTAAGAAGGGCTGCGGCTGTAATATCCGCGATACTTATATTGTCGTGGACTAAGAAAGGTTGATCTCGCCAACGTTGGGCTAAAATTTGCATCGCGTTGCTTAGGCGGGTTTTGGCTAATGTCACGGAAGCATCATTGATGTGATATTGGCGACGCACCACTTGAATCAGAAGTTGACTGAATAAAGAGGGGTCAATTTGTTTACCCTCTGTTGCCCGGAATTGATAATAAACAAAACGAGTCGCGGTGCCGATACTTTCATCAAGCCAGTCTTCCAAGAGAGCGGCTTCTGTTTGCCATTGAGGTTCGGAAAAAAACAACGCTGGAGTCGGACGGTAAGACTCCAGAAAATGAAAAATTCCTGTGGAATCGGAGACCGCGATCGGTTGTCCCTCGACTTGAGGCAACAACACGGGAACCGTCGTTAACCCACCCGTCAGGGGTCGGAGCTTCAACGCGTGCAACCCTGGGGTTAAGTTCTCCACTTGATAAGAGATGCCTTTATAACCCAAAGCTAAACGTGCTTTGCGACAGTAATGAGAGGTACTAAACTGAAGAAGAAGCATCCGAAATACCGTGTGTTTTTGGGTTTGAGCCGCGAACTAATGGCTTTATGTGTGTGTGAGGAGCCCATAGTTCTTGGGGGACACCCTAAGCACTAGAAGGAATTGGGCGAATTTCCAAATTAAGGCTTCTTGGTAGGAGCCGCGGAAGGAGTAGGAGACGTAGAACCAGTTGCCTTGGGAGAAGGAGTCATAGAACCACCAGCCTTGGGAGATTCAGTGGGCTTGCCAGATTCCCCAGGCTTGCCAGATTCACCAGCCTTGGGAGATTCAGTGGGCTTGCCAGATTCCCCAGCCTTGGGAGATTCAGGGGGCTTCGCGGGTGCTTTCTGCTCGGTTTTGGGAGCCTCTGGAGTTTTTTCAGGAGCCTTTTCTTCGGCGCAAGCACCTAAGACAGCCGCTAAACCTAAGCCTAAAAGTACACTCAGTAATTTTCTATTCATAAACACTCCTTCACATTGAAACCCCTTGACAGGAAAGGGGATAGGGGACTCGACTACTTTAGAAACGAATAATACACGATTCGCTAGATGATGATACTGCATTTCTTCAAAAATTTCACATTTTTGATCAAGATCCCTGGAAAAAGTTTTCACCTGTGTACCTTGTCCCCATCTCGAACCCCCAGATGTCACCTGATGGAAAGCATTAACACCTTAATCAATAAGCTTCTTAATTTTTTTCTCTCGAAAGTATTTTTTTTTCTTATCAATCTGAGAGTTGTAGCTAATTGTCATGAGTCTTCCCATTCTGTTTCCCCAGTCTGACTATCTCCCCCTATGGTTATTACCCCTCTACGAGAAGTAATAATTCGGAATATGGGCTGGAACTTGATGTCGGCACTCCTAGACAGAAAAGACTCTCCTGATCCGGTGTTACGATGGTAAGGCTGGATATATTTTGTGGCAAAAAACTTTATTTGGGCTGAAGTAGCCCCATCACCCGCGATGGTTGATGATCAATATAGGAGAATTTTATGACTGTGGTTGTTAATCGTCCGGGTTCCAGGAGACCCCCTACCCCTCAAGTCCAATCGACTAGATCAAATAGTATGAGGAAAGTAACTCCCATTACTGAAGCACGAGGTAAAAAGGCTTCTCGTTCCCCTACACCCGGAAGTCAAGGTAATGGGAATGTCACGGTGCTTCCTGTCTTTCCCAATTCTGCGGAAAAACCTTTATGGTTGCGATCGCTTCTTAACATCCAGTGGACTACCTCGATCGCGACGTTTGTGTTGTTGGGAGTGACTCTGAGCATTTATGGGGGAACTGTGTATGTGCAGAAACGATGGAGTGAAGAATATCAAAAGCTGGAACATTTACGTCGGGCTGAACAAGAGTTTACGGCCACTAATGAGGTCTTAAAACATCAAATTGCCAATACGGGAGCAAGTTCTTCTTCGGGTTTAAAATCCCAAACGCCGGCCGATTTACTATTTGTTGCCCCTTCTTCTTCTCGTCCTCCTGATGAAGGGGTGTCCCCCCCTGAGATGGAACCTGTTGAGAAATTGATTGATCATTCTCCTTTGGGATATTAGAAAAAAAGGGAGAAGGGAGAAGGGAGAAGGGAGAAGGGAGAAGGGAGAAGGGAGAAGGGAGAAGGGAGAAGGAAAATTCTCTATTCCTAATTTCCTGTATTATGAACCTAACATCTAATGTCTAACATCTACTACCTAACACCTATTACCTAACATCTACTACCTAAGACCTAACATCTACTAATTAACACCTATTACCTAACATCTATTACCTTTAACTAACACCTAATGCCTAACATCTACTAACTAAGACCTATTACCTAAAATCTATTCACTCACACATAACACCTTTTTTGTCTATGAAATATGATGCTCGTTTTGAGCGAGATGCCTCGCGATTTCCACGAAAGAAAGCATTAAAAAAAAAGACACGACGAGACAAAAATGCCAAAAATTCGGTTGGTAGTACCTCTTTAGAATTCTCCCAAAAACTGCTAAAAACGCTGAATTTTATTTTATCTCAATTTGTCGCAAAACCAGACCTTAAACGCCTTTATCTTGTCTGGGTAATTTTCATGTTAAGTGGTGTGGGATTAGCTATTAATTTAGCTCGTTTACAAATTCTCCAGGGGGCTGAATTAAAAAAAATAGCACAGGACCAACAATTAACAAAATCTCGTCCTTTTGTGCCACGACGGACTATCATTGATCGCAATGGTGATATGTTAGCCCTTGATCGACCTGTTTTTACTCTTTATGCACACCCCAAATTATTTAAAGAAAGTAAAGACGGGATCGCGTCTAAATTAGCACCTACCCTCGTACAGGGAACTATTTTCGCCAAGACTCCGGGGGAATTATTATCATTATTTAATAAGGCTCCTAGTGGTCTTAAAATTGCAGAATATTTACCTGAAGAAATTTCAGATAATATCAAAAATCTAATGCTAGATGGTTTGGAATTACTTCCTAGTCAACAGCGACTTTATCCCCAACAAGAACTCGCGTCTGAAGTGGTTGGTTATGTTGATAGCGACAGAAATGGACAAGCTGGAGTCGAATATAGTCAGCAAAATTTATTAGAAAGAACTATGCCAACTCTCCGTTATCAACGGGCAATGAATGGCGCGTGGATTCCTGAACAATTAGCCACCGGTTTTGTGCAATTTGATGACTTAAAAATGCAGATTACCATTGATTCTCGTTTGCAACGATTAGCCCGTGAAGCCGTGCGTCAACAAATGGAAAAATTCAAGGCGAAACGGGGGACTGTTATTGTCATGGATTCTTGGAATGGTGAATTATTAAGTCTTGTTTCTGAGCCTAGTTATGATCCTAATCAATATTATAATTTTAGTCTGGATCGTTTTAAAAATTGGGCCTTAACTGATGTTTATGAACCGGGTTCCACTTTTAAAGCGATTAATGTCGCGATCGCGTTGGAAGCAGGAGTTATTAAACCCGATAGTGTCTTTAATGACGAAGGTCGCATTTTTGTC
This sequence comes from Microcoleaceae cyanobacterium bin_387, assembly GCA_037440985.1. GTDB lineage: Bacteria > Cyanobacteriota > Cyanobacteriia > Cyanobacteriales > Microcoleaceae > JBEDKD01. Next base: position 14,477 of record JBBITB010000079.1, on the reverse strand, counting down.
GATGGCTGGCCTATTGCTAATTATGATTATGAACAGGCGGGAGGAAGAGGCTCGACTACCGTTAGAGATATTTTAAAATACTCCAGTAATGTTGGCATGGTTCACATTATCCAAAAAATGAAAGCCAGTGATTATTATAATGCTTTACAACGATTAGGATTAGGACAAACAACGGGAAGTGATCTTCCTTTTGAAGTGCCTAGTCAAATGAAAAATAGACAACTATTTGTCAGTTCTCGTGTGGAAGCCGCGACGACGGCTTTTGGTCAAGGTTTTTCCCTAACACCACTACAAATGGTACAGTTAATGGGCTCTTTAGCCAATGGTGGAAAATTAGTAATTCCCCATATTGTTCGCGGACTTTTTAATACAAAAGGTGAGGCTTTTTGGGAACCCAATTATCCCGAACCTCAAAAAGTATTTTCTCGTGAAACGACTCAAAAAGTTATTGAGATGATGGAAAGTGTTGTCCATGATGGTACGGGAAAAGCCGCGAAAATTCCGGGGTATCGTATTGGGGGGAAAACGGGTACGGCACAAAAGGCTAAAGATGGTGTTTATTCTAAGGCTATTGTTACCAGTTTTGTCGGTATTATGCCTGTGGATAAACCTCGTTATGTAGTCTTAGCTGTTTTTGATGAACCCCAAGGGGGATCGGGTGGTGTTGTCGCGGCTCCTGTGGTAAAATCGGTGCTCGAATCTCTGATCAGCATTGAGAAAATTCCCCCTTCTAATATTGATGAAGTGCAACAACAAAAGGAAGCCGAAAAACCGTAGGAATAAGTAGGTAATTGACAGTTGACAGTTGACAGTTGACAGTTGACAATTATCAATAATTAGGGTATTTCCACTAATTTATTGCGGGAAGATAACCCGGATTTGATCGTGATTTGAGATTTGGGAATATCCCATTTTTTTGACAAGAGTTTAATTAATTCTTCATTGGCTTTTCCCTCTACAGGGGGAGATTTTAGATGCACTGTCCATGATCCATCGGTTTCTTCTTGTATATTTTGTGTTTTAGAATTGGGTTTTACTTTGATTGCTACAATTGTCATTTTACCGTGCCTCCAAAATCAAGATTCAGCTACCAATAGGTTGAATTTTACCATGCCGATCGCGCTACGCTCCTATCATAAGAGAAAAGTGGTTTGCTCAGTTGATAATCTCGTTCATTAGACATCTCCGAAATAAAAATCATGGTGGTAAAAAAATGATAAAATAAAAGGTTCGTAAAAAGAGAGGTAGTCGTGCATAGAAATTATAATCGTGGGTCAAATAATTGATCTACCGATGCCAAAAACCTCATATTGAACTAGCTGTCTCCCTAGCCGCTTCTCGCAACTGCTTCACATCGCCCATTGGTGGTTCACCAAAGAGTCGCTTGAACTCTCGGTAATCCTTACAATAATGATTTTGTTTTCCTCCCTTCTTGCCGTTTTTCTTAATATTTGTAGATGGGCATACAGGACAAATCATAGTCATGTCTTCTTGTCATGTTCATCCTTAGCATACCACGAATATGCAACGCCGCAAACCAGGCTGATGAGGTACACCAACTTATCGTTGAATCCCCCTAGGGACACGGCATTGCCGTGTCCCTACCGTGTTTCATAACCGCGGGAAATGCTGTAAACCCGGTTTCGGGGTAAGTCTTAATTACCTAGAGTCGGGTTCCACATTCAAAACACCATTTATGAATTGGCGCGTTTTCGGTTCCACAACTGGGACAAGTTAATATTGTTGATATTGATTCGGTATGATCCTGATGTTCGGGTAAACCCATCATTTCGGAATTACTCATCCCCGGTGCTACCATTGGGAAACAGTCTTCCATACTCTCGACTCGCATATCTAGTAACATGGCTCCGTCATGGGCTAACATTTTCTCGATCGCGGCGGGTAATTCTTCACGAGTTTTTACGGTTAAACTAGCTAGGCCATAAACATCCCCTAATTTAGCAAAATTCGGACTTCCCTTTTGCAAATTTGTCGCTTCATAGCGATCGTCATAAAATAAATGTTGCCATTGACGCACCATTCCTAACCAACCATTATTAAGGATGACTATTTTCACCTTGATATCATATTGGGAAATCGTGCCCAATTCTTGCATATTCATCTGAAAACTGCCATCCCCACTAATACAAATTACTTGTTCGTCAGGTAAGGCCATTTTCGCTCCAACGGCCGCGGGGACTCCATATCCCATCGTTCCTAAACCACCACTGGATGCCCAATGGCGCGGTTTTACTTTCAAAAATTGTGCCGCCCACATTTGATGTTGTCCGACATCTGTTGTGTAATAAGCATCGGGGGCTTGACGTGCTAGTTCAATAATTACTTCTTGTGGTGATAAGGTCTGATTGGGATGGGATACTGTTAAGGGATAATCGGAGCGCCATTGGGAAATCATCTCTCGCCAAGGTTGGGTTTTTTCACGCGAGAAACCATTTTCTAATTCGTGACTACGATGTAATAAATCAAGTAATACTTTTCGCACATCTCCGACAATGGGAACCTCTACTTTCCGATTTTTTCCCACTTCGGCCGGATCAATATCAATCTGAATTACTTGCGCGTTACGGGCAAATTGTTCTAGTTTTCCCGTTACGCGATCGTCAAATCTGGCTCCGATTGCGATTAATAAATCACATTGACTTACGGCAAAATTCGCATAGGCAGTTCCGTGCATTCCTAACATTCCTAATGATAAAGGATGATCTTCGTCAAAGATGCCTTTCCCCATTAGGGTTGTTGTTACTGGAATCTGAAAATGTTCTGCTAATTCTTCAATTTCATCATGGGCATTAGCCGCGATCGCGCCTCCCCCCACATACAATAAAGGTTGTTTCGCTTTTTGGATTAACTCTAACGCGTAATTAATTTGGCGAGGATTTCCCTTAATAGTAGGACGATAACCTCGTAAATGAACATGACTTGGTTCTACAGGCACATAATCAAATTGTAAAATACCCACATCCTTCGGTATATCAATTAAGACAGGCCCCGGTCGACCACTACTGGCGATATGAAAAGCTTCCGCGATAATATGGGAAATATTCTTGGGATCGCGCACTAAATAAGAATGTTTGACAATGGGTAAAGAAATCCCAAAAATATCTATTTCTTGAAACGCGTCGGTACCAATAAAACCACGGGGAACTTGTCCAGTAATAGCTACCATTGGCACGGAATCCATCGCGGCAGTGGCTAACCCTGTGACTAAATTTGTCGCACCCGGTCCCGATGTTGCTAAACAAACACCGACTTTACCCGTAGCCCGGGCGTAACCATCGGCCGCGTGGGCTGCACCTTGTTCATGTCTGACGAGAATGTGTTTTAAATCACCCGCGGCTTCTGCACGGTAAAGTTCATCATAAATGGGTAAATTGGCACCACCCGGATAACCGAAAATATGCTTGACTCCATGACGTTTGAGACTATCAATGAGAGCAAAGGCTCCTGTGACTTGTCCGACTGTAATATCTTTTTTCGTTTGCATAGGAATACCTAACTTTGTGATAAGTTTTGATGTTTTTTATCTCGGATTTATGGAAATTTATCCCCTTCAAGGGAGGTATTTGTGATGATTCCTTGATATAGGAGCCATCATCTGTCATCGAGCGCACATTCTCGATGACAGATTGCACCCATTCTGACTCGATAGATATCTCCAAAAAGTATTAAGCGGCAGGGATGAGCCTGGGTGAGACATTATTTTTAGGAGATGTCTAATGAAGATTTATAATTTTGACGGATCAATGTAGATTTCTTATGACGTTTTGAGGATTTGAGTCTTTCTGGATGAATCAACCCCAAAGGCAATTTTTTTCAATTTTCTTTTAGTTTATCTCTCAATTCTCAATTGTTGTCTAATTGTTTAGATTCTTTTAACAATTTTTGCTGTTTTTTTAGGGATCATCCTTGACATATTTATCAAGATGATGGGAAGCCGCTTCCGCGATCGCGCCTCCTCCCTGATCTTTCCTGAAAATGGATCAGATTCTTTCTCAGGTATTGACAATTCAGGAAAAACATGGTATAGATTTAATCCTTTTGATAAAGTAGAGTGTGAAATGACTCAATCTCCCGTTATGATCAGAAGTTAAGTTATTGAAAGAGAAATATGACAGTAAGTTATCAAGATTTACTTCAACAATTGACGACTCTGGGGAATCATTATCCAGAATTAGGCCGTCGTCTTGTTAAAGGGGCTGAAACTTTGCAAAATCAAGGCATTCCCCTATCAGAAAGTTTAATTAAAGAACTTCTGAGTTATCAGCAAACCTTTACCCATTTACAACAGCGGGCCTTAGAAATTGGTAAGTTTCCCCCCTCGACGGGAGAACTTTCCTTTACCCAGTTAGAAGATTTATTAAAAAGCGCGATCGCGAAAGACTCGAAACCCTCTATTCATCCCCAAGCCTTAGAGATATTAAAACGAGTTTTGGCGATACGACATCGAGAACAAAGTAATTTTGCTTCCTTAGACGAGGTTCAAAAACAGGCAAAACAACTCTATCAAACTATCTCCGAGTCTAACACCACTGATCCGATTGTCGAGGCATTAGTTGAGAAAAAACATCCTCTGAGCGCGCTTTTACGGTTAATTGAAGAACAAGATCACCTCTCCGATGAAGAGTGGGCAAATTTAGAAGATAGTGTCACTTCCGCTTTTGGTAAAACCTTAACGGTTGCCATTTCCAGAGGAAAATTAACTATTAACACAACAACGATCGCGACTCCTCCGATAATAGAAGTATCAGAAGTATCAATCCCACCGGAAGTCCAGGTAAGTCTTCCCGTTATCCCCACTCAAAGCAGTGGGGACGCGTTACCAGAAGTGATTATTATTCCCGGAAATACTGCCGCGAAAAAGCCAAATATCAACCCAGATATTCGTATTTTAGAAGCACCTTCTCCGGGGGAACCACTTCATGAAGTGATTATTGTCCCCAGTGTCGAAGTTTCCCAACCTCGTCCAACCCTGGAATCCCCGAATATTGTTTTAGATTCCCTGAGAGTACCCCCAGTCAAGACAACTCCTGAAAAAATTGGCTTAAAAATTTTAGTCCATTTACAAGGCCTTGGCGATCGCGTTTTTGGGCCAGAAGAATATGCCGGAACTAAAGGGCAAAGTCGCCGTTTAGAGGCCTTAGAAATGAGAATAGATCCGCCTATTGCGGGGTTAAATTTAAAATATATGGCTCATGTATCGGGAATAGGAGATACACCTTGGTTAAATGAAGGGGAATTAGCCGGAGCCAGGGGGCAAGCGAAACGGATTGAAGGATTCGCGGTTCAATTAACTGGGCCAGAATCTTCTCAATATGAGGTTTTTTATAATGCCCATATTCAAAATATTGGCGATACTCCCGTTTTATCTCATGGTCAATATTGTGGCACTCGTGGGCGTGGTTTACGCGTCGAAGGAATTAAAGTTTGGATTCAACCTGTTGATCAGCAATAACGATTCTATTTGAGGCGCGATCGTTTGCTGAGAAACCGGGTTTCTCTGGTTTTTTTCCCCTCTGCAAAGGATTGAAGTCAGAAACCTGGTTTCTTTGAGGCGCGATCATTCCTCAAGCCTCTGTGTCACAATAGTATTAATCTCTTGTCGGTTGAGTTGATTGTTGCAGTCTCCTCTATAGCACTACACGAAGAAGTTAGGACGTTCTTAATAGCTGAAACCCATTCCTTTTATTGCATCTTCCTTCTTTCTTCTGCTATATCAAATAGGAATTTACGGAATCAACCCAACCGACTTAAAACGATACTATCATCACCTTTTATGCAGAAGCGATATCCCTGGTTTTTATCAGGACTTTTGATTCTAGTGTTATCAGGGGGTTGTACTCCTGCCAAACCCACCACAGAAGCACAACCCACGAATCAACCCTCTGTTGCGACTCAAAAACAAATTGCCCCCCCGAAACCCGTTTCTGCTGGGACAGTAACAAGTAATCCTAATTTATTACTTGGTAATCCCAGTAATGCGACATCAAATATCAATAATTCCGATAATTATTTGATGGAAAAACATCAATTTGTTCTCTCTTATAATAACAGTAAACATATCCCTAATTGGGTGAGTTGGCAGTTAAATAAATCCTGGTTGGGTAATGCAGAAAGACAAAATAATTTTCGACCTGATGATAGTCTTCCTAAAGATTGGTATCATGTAAAACCGAGTGACTATAGTGGCAGTGGTTACGATAAGGGGCACATGATTCCTAGTGCTGATAGGACTGATAACACCACAGATAACAGCGCGACTTTTCTAATGACTGATATGATTCCCCAATCACCCGATAATAATCAAGGGCCTTGGGCTGAGTTAGAAAACTATAGTCGAGAATTGGTTAAAAGTGGTAAGGAACTTTATATTATATCCGGTGGACTGGGTTCTAAAGGTACTATTGGCAAGAAAGTAAAAATCACCATTCCTGCTAAAACTTGGAAGGTGATCGTCGTGTTAGATAAACCGGGTTTAGGCCTCAAAGGCATTACAGCTAATACTCGCACGATCGCGATCGAAATGCCTAATGATCAAGGGATTAGAGCCAAAACTTGGAAAACTTTTCGAGTATCTGTGAAACAAGTTGAGAAGGATACAGGTTTTCATTTCCTATCTAATGTTTCTCCTAATATTCAGAACGCGATCGAGAGTAAAGTTGATACCAATTAAGTTTCGACAACTTTTGTGGATAAACCAACATAATCCCCCGATGGAGTTTTACCCACAATATAAACATCTAATAACCTTGTACCAACCCGATAAACTTGAACATTCGATAAATTTTCCTTGATGATAGTAACAAGTCGTTGAAACTTATTGACAATGACTTGTTCTTCTTCTTCATGCCAATCTTGGGGCGTAACAGCTACACTTAAAAAATGATCAATACTGATAACTTCTACGGGTGTATTAGCAGGATGTTTAGTAAATAATAAGATATTCGACGCGGTGAGGGAGTCCTTTGATTCCCAGTGGAATACATCAAAGGGATATTCAGACTCACTAATAAACAGTAAGTCTTGAGAAACTTCTCGTAATTTGTCGATAATGTTGTTCATTGTTATCCCCCTTACCTGGTTCATAGTAATTATAGCTTTTGAGGTGAGAAACCCTGTTTCTATGGGTTTTGTCCCCTGGGGAAAGGGTTTAAGTAAGAAAGCCGGTTTCTTTGAGGCGCGATCGTTTGGAGAGAAACCAGGTTTCTCTGGGCTTTTTCGCCTCTGGAAAGGATTCAAGTCAGAAACCCGGTTTCTTTGAGGCGCGATCGTTTGGTGAGTGCAGAATGTGGGATAAAAATAAAAAAAGAATAAGCGATCGCGCCCGGTTGCGTGATCGCTCAAAATTGCCAAACAAAATTCGCGGGAAAACTTATTTCAAAATACCCGAAATTGTCGCCACCTTAGAGGGCTTAATCCCAGGAGCAACAAACGTCTTAGCATATAGATTGGGATTCTCTTGGGCAATTTGAGTATATGACTGACGCACTTCCGCGTTTACCGCGACTGTCTTCACATCATAAACTTGTGTTGCCATTTTCGGATATAACCCAATACCAATAATCGGCACTAAAAAACAAGCCGCGATAAAGACTTCACGCGGTCTCGCATCGTGAAAGTCCGCATCTCTTGGTAGGATACAACTATTACCAAAGCAAACCGCTTCTTGATTCTCCTCATTATTATTTGACTCTTCATCTGTCAAAACACACGCGGGAGCCAAGCGATTACCATAAAACATCTGTCTCAACATTGATAACAGATAAATCGGTGTCAAAATTAGTCCGACTCCTGCTAGAAATACCGTGACAGAGCGGAAGACAGAGCCATAGATATCGCTAGTCGTCACACCTACAAAAACTGATAATTCACTAGCAAAACCACTCATACCCGGTAGGGCTAATGATGCCATTACCGCGATGGTAAATAGGGCAAAAACTTTGGGCATAACTTTCCCAATATCCCCCATTTCATCTAAGAGCATGGTATGGGTACGATCATAGGTAACGCCAGCTAAGAAGAACAGCACAGCCGCGATTAAACCATGAGAAATCATCTGGAGCAATGCCCCATTAATTCCTAAGTCCGTAAAGGAAGCAATACCCAATAACACAAAACCCATGTGAGACACGGAGGAATAAGCAAGACGACGCTTCATATTCGTCTGGCCAAAGGAGTTTAACGCTCCATAAATAATATTGACAACTCCTAAAATAGCCAGTACCGGAGCAAAATAGACATGGGCATTGGGAAGAAGTTCCAAATTAACCCGAATTAGTCCATAGGCGCCCATCTTCAACAACACACCCGCGAGGATCATTGATATCGGAGAAGATGCTTCCCCGTGAGCATCGGGAAGCCAGGTATGTAAAGGAAATATCGCTAACTTGACTCCAAAAGCAATTAGTAAACCCGCGTAAAGCAGTAATTCTAAAGCCAGAGGATAATGTTTCATCCCCAATTCCACCATATCAAAGGTGAAATTATTACCGTAGAATGCCATTCCCAAAGCCGCGACTAAAATAAAGATCGAGGCGAGGGCTGTATATATTAAAAATTTTGTAGCTGCATAACGACGATTTTTCCCGCCCCAAATAGAGACGAGTAAATAAACGGGAACGAGTTCCAATTCCCACATGATGAACAGCAGTAGCAAGTCTTGGGCAACAAACACCCCTATTTGTGCCGAATAGAGCACAAGCATTAAAAAATAAAAAAGCCGAGGCTTGCGATCTACTTCCCATGAGGCCAAAATCGCGAGAGTCGTTACCATCCCTGCCAGAAGAACTAGGGGCACGGAAAGTCCATCCACCGAAAGTCCCCACTTCAGACCTAAAGATGGTATCCAATCATACTGCTCCACCAGTTGAAAAGTAGCTGTGGTGGGATCGTAATTTTGCCAAAAGGCATAACACATCAATGCAAAGTCAACTACTCCCACTCCCAGGGCATACCAGCGCAAATTTTTACCGCCTTCATCGGGCAGTACGGGGATGAGCAGGGACGCGACGAGGGGAAATAGGACTATTATGGTGAGCCAGGGAATTTGATCGGCTATCATCAGAGTAAAAATACCTACCAACATTTCTATTATACAAAACTTTGTAAAGATTTATGATATTTTTTTTAGTTTTATCATGGGGACTGATTGGGACCTTCTGGTGGTAATTGGTAAAGTCGGACACACTTTAGGCTGTAAAATAGGAAAATTAACGATATAAACTGAAAAACAAATGGCTAGTGCAAATGTCCACACCTTTAATGACCAGAATTTTGAATCTGAGGTATTACAATCGAGTGTGCCTGTCTTAGTGGATTTCACGGCAACATGGTGCGGTCCATGCAGGGCGTTGGCTCCTATCATAGAAAAGGTTGCAGATGACTACCAAGGCAAGGTGAAGGTGGGCAAAATCGACATTGATCAGACACCAGAAATCACGAGAAAGTACGGAGTCCGAAGTGTTCCCACGATAATTCTCTTCCACAATGGCGAAAAAACTGGTCAACACGTCGGTTTGACTACCCAGGAGAAAATCCTTCAGCTACTTGGCATCTAGTTATATCTATTACCTGAAAGACTATTTCGACCGATCGCGCTCCGATCCCACGGGACTTAGCGCGATCGCCTTCAGAATTGAACAGCATAAGACATCTGGTAAAAATCGGCTCAATGCCAGGGTTAGCCTACCCTACTGTCGTTTATGGAGATGTCTGTATATATAAGGAAAGAAGGGAGTACATTCCTGTTGACCAATTCCCTGAACAAAGCTAGACAAAATTTGACAATAGAGATAAGCTTGGGGAACACACAACTTAAAGGTAAATGCCGAAATATACATCACCGAATGAAACGGCTCAATACTTTGGTGTATGCTTACATACCTTAAGAAGATGGGAAAAAGACGGGAAGATTCAAGCAATAAGGACACCATCAGGGCAGAGACGATATGATATCGCGTCATACACGGGAATATCAAATGAGAGAACGCAACGGGCAATTATCGCTTATGCCCGCGTTTCCAGTCGCGCCCAAAAAGCAGACCTTGATCGCCAAATTGCAAAACTACTCGAACTCTATCCCAACGCCGAACTTATCACTGATATCGCCAGTGGTCTTAATTTCAAAAGAACAGGACTTAGAACCGTTTTGGAACGAGTCCGTCAAGGCGATGTCGGATCTATTGTGGTTGCCCACAAAGACAGACTCGCCCGTTTTGGGTTTGAACTCATCTGTTGGTTGTGTGAACTTGACGGTACAAAAATCGTGGTTCTCAACCAAGACGGTTTATCCCCAGAACGAGAATTGGTTGAGGACATTCTTGCCATTGTTCATGTTTTCAGTTGCCGACTCGGAGGACTTAGAAAGTACAAGTCTGCAATCAAAGAAGATCCGGATTTATCCAAGTGCTGAACTGGAAGAAACTTGGAAAAAATGGCTTGCTGCTTGTCGTTATTGTTTTAATCAAGCAATCGCGATGCAGCGTCAATCAACTACCCGCATCGGTAAGTTGAAATTGCGAAATCTGGTAATGCAATCCGATTTACCTCAGTGGGTTAAAGAAACGCCTTGTCATATCAGACAAAACGCGATTTTTGACGCGCATCAAGCATATAGCGCGAGTCGTAATGCCAAATTCCGAAGCATCCGTAACCCACGCCAAATAATAAAATTCAATCAGTCCAACTTCACCAAAGGGACATGGTATAGTCAGTTAACAAAAACACTTATGTTTAAGACAAGTGAACCAATACCGTCTCAATGTGATTATGGAACTCAATTAGTATATAGACGTGGTAAATGGTTTGCCATCTTTCCTGAACCCGTAAACCTTACTAATCCATCCTCAAAGAAGATAATTGCCTTAGATCCTGGGGTCAGAACCTTTTTAACCGGATATGACGGCGATAAAGTAATTGAAATTGGCAACGGTGACATGGGACGAATCACTCGAAATTGTCAGCATTTAGATAGCTTAATTAGTCGTTCCACAAAAGTAAATGCTAAGCAACGCCGTTCCATGAGAAAAGCGGCTAATCGGATTCGAGAAAAGATCAAAGACTTAATTGACGAAGTGCATAAAAAAGCAGCACATTATCTGACTACTAACTATGGTTTGATTTTTCTACCTCGCTTCGAGTCTTCCCAAATGGTAGCCAAGTCGAGAAGAAAGATTAGAACCAAAACAGTCAGAAGTATGTTGACTTGGGCACATTATCGCTTTAAGTTAGTCCTGAAACATCAAGCTCCAAAGCGTGGTTGCGTGGTGCTTGATGTCGGCGAAAGTCATACATCTAAAACCTGTGGATCGTGTGGACATCGCCATGCCAAACTAGGTGGTGCAAAAATACACAAGTGCCCTCACTGTGGTATTCAAACACAACGAGATGCAAATGGCGCACGCAATATTATGTTGCGTGCTTTGAGGGATTCCTCCTTTACTGTCAGCAATGATGGTATTGCTATAGTTACAGTCCAAGCATTGTCAACCAATGCTAAGGAATGTTCAGCTTAAATGAATCAGACACAAACTCCAGCAGTTTCAGAGCAAAGGGACATTTCCTGGCCTTTCTGGCCAGTTGTACCCCTCTATCCATATAGTCAACGGCGCACCCTCCGCAAAGAAGTCCTGAAAGACAAGATTTGGACCTTCGATCAACTTCAGGGTATTCTCTACGTTGTCGTACCCATTCGCATGACGATTATCAAACTTTCTCAAGGAGGACTTTTGGTATATGCACCGATCGCGCCGACGAAGGAATGTATCCATCTTGTCAACGAATTAGTCACCCAACATGGTGAGGTTAAATATATTATTTTACCCACCATCTCTGGCATCGAACATAAAGTATTTGTCGGTCCCTTTGCGCGATATTTTCCCAACGCGGAAGTATTTGTCGCGCCTAATCAGTGGAGTTTTCCCATTAATCTGCCCTTAACTTGGTTAGGCTTACCGAGAGGACGGACGAAAATTCTCCCTGTTGATAGTAGCCAAACTCCCTTTTTTCATGACTTTGATTATGCCATTCTTGGTCCGATTAATCTCGGTCCGGGAACTTTTGAAGAAGTGGTATTTTTTCATAAACCTTCGCGGACTCTCCTCGTTACCGATTGTATTGTATCTATACCAGAAGAACCTCCAGAAATTCTACAAATAGATCCTTATCCTTTACTTTTTCACGCGAAGGATAATGTCTTTGAGATTGTCTCTGATAATGAGGCAAACCGTCGTAAAGGATGGCAACGGATTTCCCTTTTTTCCTTTTATTTTAAACCCAGTGTCTTAGAAACTGTACCACTGAAAGACACTTTAGACAATGCTAAAGAAGCACGTGATCGTTCTAAAAAGGCTTATTTTGGCTTATTTCCCTTCAAATGGTCCCCCAACTGGAAAGATTCTTTTGATGCCCTTCAAGGGGGCGGTAGGCTCTTTGTCGCGCCTATTTTACAAAATCTGATTCTCAACCGTGCGCCTGAAGAAACTCTTCAGTGGGCGGAGCAAATTGCCCGTTGGAATTTTCAACAAATTATTCCCTGTCATTTGGATGCTCCTATTAAAGCTGATCCTAGTCAATTTAGACAAGCTTTTAGTTTTCTGAAAAAATCGGAATCTCGGAGTGATAATTTATCTGGTAATGGCAGAAAAAGCTTACCCGAAGTAGATTTAGAATTAATGAGAAAAATTGATGAAATACTGAGTAATTTGAGAATTATACCACGGGCAAAAGGCAAAATTTAACATGAGTCGTGAGTTTTGCAGCCCCTCTACTGCAAAGAAAACACGAAGGTATTATTCACAGAAATATGGTTTTTCTTCCTAGAAACTCTTTCACTGTGTTTATCCCATCTATGTTAAGGAATGCTAGGGGCGAGTTCACCAATATCTGTGCCACCCAAATTTTATCCAAGAAAACCAGTCCCATCCCTAATCCTTAGAGACTAAGGAAACTATCTGCACTCAATTGTGACGGATTTATATTAGGTAGAGAAGCAATTGTTTGTCCCGTGCTTTTCAGGGTAATTAAGGTATTCAAATTTTCTGGAAAAATCACTAAGTCATTAAAGGATAAACCGGATAAACCAATTTTATCTTGTCCCGTTGTGAAATAGTTAATAAGATTGTAACCGTTGGGTTTACCGATAATAAATAAATCATTACCTGCACCACCAAAGAGGACATTATCACCATCTTCTCCATTCAAAGTATCATTCCCTTCACGGGCATAAAGGGTATCATTACCAATACCGCCATTAAGAGAATCCTCGCCGGAACCACCATCTAAGATATCATTTCCTTCTCCTCCTAAAAGGGTATCATCTCCGATACCACCATCGAGATAATCATCTCCGTAATCGCCAAAGAGAACATCATGATCTGCTCGCCCATAGAGAGAATCATTGCCTTTATCTCCATAAAGCAAATCATTACCCTTTCCGCCGTAGAGTATATCATTCCCTTCATCACCATTAAGACTGTCATTATCAGCATCGCCCAAGAGAGTATCATCTCCAAAACCACCAAGGAGAATATCATTACCCTTACCACCATAAAGTAAATCATTACCCCCTTGGCCATCAATATAGTCATTGCCCCTATTACCAAAAAGGGTATCATCACTAACACCACCAATTAGGTTATCATCCCCTCCTAAACCCTTAAAGAAATTAGGGTTAGAAAATCCATAAAACTGATCGTTTTTCTCCGTGCCTTGGAGTACCCCATCCTTACCAGAAAGGGTGTCATCTGTGACATTAGGTTGATTGAAATTAGACTGAGTAATTTTATTTTCAATCGTCGGTGTTACGGTAACGCGAACAGTGGCCGTGATGCTAGAGCCGGTACTGTCTGTAGCAGTGTAGGTAAAGGTGTCAACGCCGTTGAATCCTGGGTTGGGGGTGTAAAGGATACTACTTTGAGAATCTATGGCGATCGCGTTTACGAAGTCAAAGGCGCTATTATTGCCATTCATAATGGGGTTGAAGGTGGTATCGAGGGAGCCGTCGGGATTCAACCGTGCGATATAGTTCAGATTAAAGTTGTGTGATGTATTGTTGAGGATGGTGAAAGAGCCGCCAATTACCACTTTGTCACTGCTGTCTAGGGCAAGCGTCTTGACGTATGCAGAGGAGGGGGAGAATGGGTTGGGACGATGCCCCAAAAAAGAAGGGTAGTATCTCGCCAAACTGGGATTGAAAGTAGTATCGACGGAGCCATCGGGATTCAACCGCGCTATGTAGTTCCGAGATATGTTATTGACAGAAGTGAAATAGCCGCCGACTATCACTTTCCCACTGCTGTCTATCACGATCGCATCAATGAAGTCATTCGTCCCCGAACCGGGGTTGAAGGTGGTATCGACGCTGCCATCTCGATTTAACCGCGCTATATAGTTTTGAGATACGTTATTGACAGAGGTGAAGTTGCCGCCGACTACCGCTTTACCACTGCTATCTATCGCGA
>JBBITB010000078.1:0-28000 GCA_037440985.1 Microcoleaceae cyanobacterium bin_387 | reverse complement strand
AAAATAGTCGCAATTAACCCAAATCTCTATTAGAGATTGAAACACCATTGTTGGGACAGCCGCTTGCGAAGCTTGCGCCGCGTCGCAATTAACCCAAATCTCTATTAGAGATTGAAACGAAGCCCGCTTACATAGTTCTTTTATTTCTCTGGGTCGCAATTAACCCAAATCTCTATTAGAGATTGAAACTGAAACTCAACTCTATAATAGAATGAGTGTTATCCCATAAATAAAAGATGATTTTATCGGAGCAATCCACAAGTATTTGTTCCGACAAGAATTTCCCCTTTCGTGGGGGGCAAGGGCTGGCTGCACCAAGGTAAGACCCCTACAACTTTTGGTATACCAAAAAAGACCCGCGCACCAGCTAACCTACCCGACAAAATGTATTTAAGATGTCGTTACTACGCGTCTACGCAAAGATTCAGAACGACGTTTTGCTGTATCATTATTAGGCTCATATTTCAGGGATTCTTCATAGGTTTCTAAGGCCGAAGTTGTTAATTTTTTCCGCTCATAAGCATGACCTAAATTATTTAATGCCGTGACATAATCTGGTTTGAATTTGATCGCTTCTTTATATTGCCGAATCGCCATATCATATTGTTCTTGGCTAAAATGGGCAAAACCTAACGCGTTATAGACAACGGCTGTGTCTTCTTCCCCTTTCAAATCTTTGCATCTTAAAGCTTTTTGAAATTGCGTGATCGCCTTGATATAGAGTTTTTTCTCTAAATAAATACTGCCTAATTCGTAATACTCTTGGGCCGTACCTTTTTCTTTACTTAATTTGCTCTCTAAGCGACCAAGAGAACTTTCAACGCGTCGAGTTTTGAGAATCTGGCGGAAGAGAAACCAGCCACTTACCCCTAATAACCCGACAAAAATGGACAAATAAACAATGGGTAAATTATTATCCATATTCTTTAAATCAAACTCATGAAAATTTCTTTGGGATTTTTATATTGATGGCAAAAGGGAAGACAAGGGGGCAATAGGCGATCGCGTTCTCTACAGAAGTCTTCTCCCATGCCCCATTCCCTAAGCCCCAAGCCCTTTTAACCTTTGGCTTGCGCGGCCATTTCTACCACTTTCCCAAAACTTTGGGGATCGATGATTGCCATTTGGGCTAACATCTTACGGTTAATGTGGATATTGGCTTTCTTTAAATTGCCAATTAACTGACTATAGCTCATGCCATGAGTCCGGGCCGCGGCATTGATCCGGGTGATCCACAGACGACGGAAGTCGCGTTTCCGTTTGCGACGATCGCGATAGGCATTACGAAGTGCCTGCATCACCCGCTGGTTCGCGGTGCGGAATAACTTAGATTGACCGCCCCGAAAACCTTTGGCTAATTTGAGAATTTTCTTGCGGCGAACTCTGGCGACGTTACCGCGTTTAACTCTTGTCATGGTTATTTGTAACTTTACTTTACAAGTAAGGAAGCATTAAACGTACATTCTCTTCATTGGTATGGTCGAGTACCACCAATTCCGAGAGACGACGCTTACGAGTAGAACTTTTGTGCTGGAGTAAGTGGCTTTTGTAAGCTTTGCGACGCACAATTTTACCACTGCCAGTCGCTCTAAAGCGTCTAGCAGCCGCTTTGCGAGTTTTTAGTTTAGGCATTGACGAGCCTTCGCCTTAATTTGGACACAAGCCTTAATCCTATCATGCTTTTGTTTCTCTTTACAAGTCCCTTTCCTCAACTCTTCTCAATTTCTTCTTTTTTATTTTACATTTTGTTTTTGATTTGCGATTTAATTCAATATGGGGAGATCGAAAACTGATAAAATTGAGAAACCAACACTAAATACAAATCTATGCAACTGGATTTACCGAGATTTTTTAATGCCTGTAACCCAAGCTACTCCCTGAGTCTGAGTGAACCCGATGAACGGGCTTACTATATTGATTTTGCCACGGTGCGAGGGGAAAATATTATTAAATTACTCGCGAGGACTATTTCTCGTTTATCACCGGATAAACCCACTTGTCAATTATTTACCGGACATATTGGTTGCGGAAAATCAACAGAGTTATCTCGACTGACAGAAGAATTGAGAAAAGACGGGTTTCATGTTGTCTATTTTGCCTCTACGGAAGACTTAGACGAAATTGATATTGATTTTACCGATATTATGCTCGCGATCGCGCGTCGAGTCAGTCAGAGTTTAGAAGAAAGTAAAGTCACCTTAAAAGCCCAAGGTTTTAAAGCTTTTTTAGAAGGCGCGTGGGATTTTTTACAGACACCGATGACAATAGAAGCGGAAGGGCAATTTTTAGGGAGTCAAGTTAAAGCAAATACAGAAGGAAATGTCGAATTTTCTCTCCCCTTGGGGCTGGCAAAAATCACCGCAAAAACCAAAGGTAGTCCGGGTTCACGATCAAAATTAAGACAATATCTCGAACCCCGTTCTAATCAAATATTGGAGTTAATTAATAAAGAAATTATTGATGTGGCTGTGCAGCAATTAAAGCAAAAAGGAAAAAATGGATTAGTGGTTATTGTGGATAACTTAGATCGGATTGACAATAGACTAACACCAGGGGGACGGCCTTACCCTGAATATATTTTTATTGATCGCGGAGATCAATTACGGAAACTCAATTGTCATTTACTTTATACACTGCCCCTGGGATTAATTTTTTCCAATGAAAGTGAGGTATTAAAAAATCGCTTAGGAGGGGGTGTGGAACCAAAAGTGTTACCGATGGTATCTGTCTTGAATCGAGAAGGGACTCCCAATGTTGAGGGAATGTACTTATTAAGACAAATGGTAATGTCAAGGGCATTTCCCGATGTCCCTGGGGAAGAAAGATTACAATTAATTTCTGAGGTATTTGATAGTCCTGAAACTTTAGATCGTTTATGTTTGGCGAGTGGGGGACATTTACGGAATTTAATGGGAATATTGTATAGTTGTTTGCAACAGGAAGATCCCCCACTGCCTCGCGATGTGTTAGAATCAGTCATTCGCAATTATCGCGATCGACTAAGTTTATCTATTGATAACAACGAGTGGGAGTTTCTCTTTCAAGTTGTCACGGAGCAAAAAGTTAAGGGAGATAAGGAATATCAACTTTTGTTAAGGAATTTATGGGTATTTGAATATAGGGATAGTCAAGGAAATTGGTTTGGCTTAAACCCTTTATTAAAAGAGTCAGAAAAGTTTAAACTTTGGCAACAACAAAAAAACTAATCAAAGGGTATAAGCATGGGTAATTTGCACCCTATTTCCGATAAATGTTCTGCGGAAAATGAGCGATCTATTTCCCGTTTTAAACGCAGTATTCGTCTTTCACAGGGGCAATTTTCCTTAATTTTTTTTCATTGTAATTTTCGGAGTTTACGAGAAGAAATTGCCCAGAAATTACAGGAAGATGCTACTCTGGAGTTGACGGAGTTAAATTTACCTTATTCTTGTCCAACCCTTTATGGCGCGATCGCGGATTTTATTAATCCCCATCACCCCCCCAAAGCCTTAATCATATCGGGTTTAGAATTGGTAAAAGACTTAAAAAGAGTATTGACATCAGCCAATAAAGCTAGAGATCAATTCCGCCAGGATTTTTCCTTTCCTATTGTTTTATGGGTAACAGATAAAATTTTATATCATTTAGGGCGAATTGCTAATGATTTAAACACCTGGGCGGGTGCTTCTATTTGCTTTGATTTATCCCCAGAACAATTAATTATTTTACTACGTCAAGAAGCCCATAAAGCCTTTTCTAATAATCTGAATTTCACCGGGAAAAATCTTGATGAATTAGAGTATATTTATCAAGAGTTAAAGAAATTAGAACCTCAGCTAACCCCAGAAGAGAAAGCAATTTTTGTTTTTCTTTATGGTTTGGTTAATTATCAAAAAAATAAACTTGATGCCGCGATCGATAACTATCGCACAAGCTTAGAATTTTGGCAAGAAAATAATCGGGCTTTTGAAGCAGGGATTGTTTGTGTAAAAATCGCACAAATTTACGATAAAAAAGCCGAAGAAAAACGTGCTCAAAATCAAGAATTTTGGCAAGAAGCTAAAAAAAATTTACAGCAGTCTCTTGCTTACTTTGAATCTATTAATAATCAAGATTTAGTCGCTTCTGCCATTAGTCAGTTAGGAGGATTTCTCCGTCGTTTACAAGCTTGGGACGATTTAGAAAAGTTAGCAAAAAAAGGGTTAGAAATTCAATTTAATAATTCTAATGGAACGACATTGCAACTAGCACAAAATTATGGATTTTTAGCAGAAGTAGCTCTCCAAAACGAAGCCTGGGAAAAAGTAGAAGAATTAGCGAAATTAGCTTTAGCGATTTTAAAAATCTTTGAAGCCCCCGAAAAAGAAGATTCTTTATATTTGTTATTATTAGCTCAAGCTCAAGGTAATCTCAATCAAGTAGAAAAGGCTATTCTAAACCTAGAAACAGCTAAAAAAATCACAGAACCTCAAGATAATGTAGAACTTTATTTAAGTATTTTAGCAGAATTAAAAAAACTTTACTTTGCAGAAAAAGAGTATTTAAAAGCCTTTAATATTAAGTTAGAACAACAAAAAATCAAGAGTAAATTTCGGTTACAAGCATTTATTGGCGTAGGACGTTTACAACCACCGGAACAATTTTTGCACCAGGGCTTAGACGTTTGGGAAAAAACGGATGAAATTTTAGAAGATATTGTTACCGCGTCAGGACGTTCACAAGATGTTAAAAATTTGTTAGAGAGGGTAACTAGACCGGATTGTAAACTAACGATCATTTATGGGCAATCAGGGGTAGGGAAAAGTTCTCTTGTTCAAGCGGGATTAGTACCCGCGTTAAAACTTATTTCCATTGAATCCCGTGATGTTATTCCAGTTTTAGTACAATCTTATCACGATTGGTTACAGGATTCTAGTATTGCCTTAATTCAGGTAATTCAAGAAGTTACAGGAGTTAATTTAGCTGTCAATATTCAGACGGAAAATCATCTCATTGAACAATTTAAAAAAAATGAACAACGAAATTTATATACCGTTTTAATTTTTGATCAATTTGAAGAATTTTTCTTTCTTAATAAAAATTTAGGTAATTACGATCATTTTTATAATTTTTTGTCCGTGATTTTACAAATTCCTTATCTCAAAGTTATTTTGTCATTACGCGAAGATTATTTACATTATCTTTTAGATTGTAATCGCAAAATTAATTTAAGCGCGATCGATAATGATATTCTCAATAAAAAAAATCTTTACTACATCGGCAATTTTTCTAAATTTGATGCCAAAAATCTGATTCAAACTTTAACAGAGCGTTCTCAAATTGACTTAGAGCCGGCATTAGTTGATCAACTTATAGAAGATTTAGGCGGTATTGTTGAAGAAGTTCGTCCCATTGAATTACAGATAGTCGGCACCCAACTAGAATTTAAGAAAATTTGGAGTTTAAAAGACTATCAAGAATTGGGAAATAACGCCAAAGAGAAATTAGTGGAAAGCTTTTTACAAGAAGTCATTTCTGATTGTGGTGAAGAAAATAAAGAAATAGCAGAACTAATTTTATATTTACTAACGGATGAAAATAATACTCGTCCCCTCAAAACCAAAGAGGAGTTAATCGAAAATTTGGCAGATAATTTGTCACAATTCAATTTAATATTTGAGATTCTTGTTCAAGCCCGTTTAATTTTAGAAATACCATCATTGCCGATCGTGCGTTATCAATTAGTCCATGATTATTTAGTGTCTTTTATCCGTAAACAACAAAGTTCCGAATTACTAAAAAAACTTCAGAATGCTGAAATAGAAAAAAAACGGTTATTTTCCGAACATCAAAAAGTCTTAGCGGAGACTGAGAAAAAACTTGAACAAATATCGATCGACTCCAAAAAAAAAGCTAATTTACTTATGAGAACTGCCACGGGTATCTTTCTTATTACTATTCTTTTATCAGCAACAGTCATTAAGATAGCATGGGATCAAGTTAATCAAGCTCAAAAAATCATAAAATTAGATAGATTAGTAAATGACATATCTGGAAACTTTGAATTAGGTGGACAAATAGATACTTTAATATCAGCAGTAGAAGCTGGACGAAATATTAAACAGCTATTTCCCCACGTCGACTTTACTTCTGATTATCCTATCTCTACTCCAGTATTTACCTTACAACAAATTCTTAATAATTTACGCGAAAAAAATCGTCTTAAAGGACATATAGATAGTATCTATAGTATTCGTTTTAGTCCTAATGGTAAATATATTGCTACTGCGTCTAAAGATCAAACAGTTCGTCTCTGGAATCTCCAAGGTAAACTCTTACAAAAATTACAGTTAAATCATAGTATTATATATATTCGTTTTAGTCCAAAAAGCAACATAGTTGGAACAGTATCTAACGATGGAATTGCACGTTTGTGGAATCTAAAAGGTAAGTTATTAAAGCAGTTTAAATATAATAATTCTCTTGTGTTAAGTATTAATTTTAGTCCTGATGAAAAGTTGATTGCAACAGCTTCAAATGATGGAAATTTGCGAATTTTTAATAACCAAGGTAAACTTATTCAAAAATGGAAGGCTCATCAAAAACGAATAAATGATGTGAGTTTTAGCTCTGATAGTAAATTAATTGCTACTGCGTCAGACGATTTCACAGTGCGTCTCTGGAATATACAAGGTAAATTAATTAAGGAATTTACCGGAAAAGATAAATCAATTAGTCTTGATTTTAGCCCTAATGGTAAATATTTAGCCTTCTCGTTTTCTTCGGATTATAGTATAGTTGAATTCTGGAATATTTTTACTCAAACAATCACAAGTTTTTCCACATCTCATCGAGTTACAGAATTAAATTTTAGTCCTGATAGTGAATTGATCGCGACGTCTTCCTTTTATGATGGAACAGCTCGTTTATGGAACTTACAAGGAGAATTATTACAAGAATTTTCTCATAATAACTTTAGTATTAATGGTATTAATTTTAGTCCTGATGGTAAATATTTAGCCACTGCATCTGATGATAAAATTGCGCGTTTATGGTCCGTAGAAAATTTATTTCTTAAACATGACAGTAGTGTACTGAATGTGAGTTTTAGTCCTGATGGTAAATATTTTGCTACAGTATCAAGACATGGAATGGTTTATCTCTGGACTTTACAAGGTAAATTGATGAGAAAGTTCCAAGGACATAAACAAGCTATATGGGGTATCTCTTTTAGTCCTGATGGTAGATATCTTGCTACTGCTTCAGACGATAAAACCGTCAAATTATGGGACTTAGAAGGTAAGCTTCTCAAAGAGTTTTATAGTCACGAGTCAGCAATAAACAGTATTACTTTTAGTCCTGATAGCCAATTTTTAGCCACAGTCTCGGAAGATAAAACACTTAAATTATGGGATTTACAGGGGAAGATATTAAAAATAATAAGACATCCATCCGTAGTTATTAGTGTGAGTTTTAGTCCTGATGGGCATTCCATAATTACAGGTTCCGTTGATGGTATTGCCCGTTTATGGAACCTAAAGGGAGAATTATTACAAAATTTTCGCAGTCATAAAGATAGAATACAAGGTGTAAGTTTTAGTCCAAATAGTAAGTTAATTGCGACAGCTTCAGATGATGGTACAGCCCGTCTATGGAACTTACAAGGAGAGTTATTAAAAGAGTTTAAAGATCATCCTGGTAGGCTATTTAGTGTTAGTTTTAGTCCTGATGGTAAATCTATTGCTACTTCATCTAATAATAAAACTGTGCGATTATGGGATTTACAGGGAAAATTAATTGAAGAATTTAAAGGACATAAAGGAAAAATATTTAGTGTTAAATTCAGTCCTAATGGTAAGTATATTGTGACGGCTTCTGATGACAAAACTGCTCGGGTATGGCGAGTAGAAAGTTTAGATCAAATGTTGGTAAGGGCTTGCGATTGGTTACAGGATTATCTGGAATATAACGCGGAGCAAAATGAGAAATATATTTGTGATTTCATTAATCATAAAAAATAGTTTTTCGGTATTGATTTAATTTATTATTTTTGCTATTGCTCTGGGATATACCAGTCGGCAGTTATATTAATTCCTAATAAAAATAAAACAGGTAGGTTGGGTTGAAGGGTAGTGAAAACCAACTTGTATGACTGATGGGAAGTTACCACTTTAGTTGGAATTACTATAGATTAAGACACTTGTGATAGGATAGTTGTAGACTTTCGCATTGAAAAAATTTCATAATATATTTTTTTTGAGTAGGGCGATATCATTTTTCTGTGGGTAGGGGGGGTTGATCAGTTATTTGTAGGTATTAAAAATATGGTGAAGCCGCCCCCATCGAAAGAATAACCCTGATCAATTATCCTCAGCTCACCGTCAAATTCCCTTGGGATTTTATGGTAGCTGATTGGGTTTGTGGGGGAGCCCTTGAGATGCAATGCAGGCAAGATTCCTGCACTACTTTATTAATATTTTATTCCTTATCGCAATTCTTGATAAAGTTTTTTATCAGAGTCGATTAATTCCGTCGAAGGAGAGGGAGCAAGATAAGGAGAAAAATCAGGTTTATCGGTAAAAATATTAAACATTGGTGCGGCTAAACCATCATTCATATTAATGGGATCTAACCCTAAAACCAGTTCAATTGTTCTTAATATTCCCAATTGATCATAAGTATCACTTACCACTGCACCCCGTTTCACATAGGGACTCGCGACTAAGGCAACTGTGCGGGTGGCATCAACATGATCTGCGCCATTTTGCGCGTCATCTTCTACTACGATAATTAAACTTTCTTTCCATATTGGACTGTGGGATATTGTCTCAACAATTTTACCTAACGCGGCATCATTTTGCGCGACTAATTGATAGGGGTTCGGAAATTGAGGATTCATTCCGGCGGTATGATCATTGGGCAACCAAATATAATGAAGTGACGGGAATTTTCCTGATTTGACTTGTTTATCAAAGTCGGTTTTCCAGTCAATAAATCTTTGAATGTCGGAATAACCTAGGTCCCAAGGTCGATAATTAAGGGGATAATGGGATAATAACGCGCTAATTTTCTGGCGAAACTTGGGATTCTCTTTTAAGGCTTTCGCCAAACTGTCATCTCCTGTAAAAACCGCGGAGATAAACTGACTAAATTCTGGGGTGTCTAATAAACTCGAAATCGCGTCCTGTGTATCGGCTTTGCCATAGAATGATTTGAGGATATCGTTAAACTTTTTGCCGCGATCGGTATTATTAGCCAGTTTCATTGATTGGGCATAAAATTTCTTGGCTAAGTCACTATCCTCTCCGTAAGTTTCCGTGATAATTTGATAGAGACGGGTAAACAAATAATAAGGTTCGCCATAAATGCGGTAATCAACTCCTTTGGTTTCTAATATATTCCATAAATAGGCTGGGGAAAATGTCGCGGGAACAATGCCAAAGGGATAACTATTATATCGCCCTGTATATCGCATATTTCCTAACCATTCGAGGAAGGGACTCGCATAACCGCTGGTGGTGAAACTATGGCCTAAAACACTGATTTCGCCATTGGCATAAAAATTATCAAGGGTGACAAATTTTTCGGCGAGATCGTGATGGACTGGGGTAATTTTTTTCCCAAATAGGGTTAAACTAGGATCTCCATTCCCTCGTCCTAAGTCTCCTAATATTTGGTCATAAGTCCGATTTTCTTTTACTATATAAAAAATATGACGAATGGGGAGTTTGAATCCAGTTTTTGGATTGTATAATGGTGAGCCTTCTTCGACTTGTTTTGTCCAGGTTTTTAATTGCCCTGCGGATATCGCATTTTTCGGTAGGATCGAAAGAGTGCCTTTGAGTAAATTTAAAACGTATTGGGAAGTATTCGTTTCGTTGATCGGTTGTGGCCCTTTGGGATTAGGCCGTCTTGATTCAATTCCTTTGGCATTTAAGGTGAATAATTGATCTTGATTGACTAATACTTTGGTGGGATACCAACCTGTAGGAATCAATCCTAATGGTTGTTTTTTGGTTTTATCGAATACCCCGATCGCGTTTAATTCTGCTTGTGTGACATAAAGGTTATTATCATAAATAGCACAAAAGGTGGGAGCTGTGCCATATTGAAAATTTTGATAACGTAGATTAATTTTATCGACTATTTCATCTTTTTGGGAGTCGATCACATCCAAACTATCGGAGTTGGAATTAACGACATAAATTGCTTTGCCATTGGTACATAAATTCATGGGTTTTGCACCCACTTTCAATGTTTTTTTGAGATTCAGTTGAGGATCGTAAACTAAAAGTTTATTTTCTCCTAACAAAGTGACATATAATTTATCATTAATGATGTTGACACTATAGGGAAAATAACCCACATTAACTTCTCGTTCAATTTTCCCGGTTTTGGTGTTTAAAATTGCTAATTTTCCTGCTTCATATCCTTTGTTTTCGGGGTTTTCTGTCACCAGATACGCGATCGCGATATGATTGGGGTCTATAGGAGCTATTCCCGCGGTGTAACCCTTAACGGGATATTGATTTACGGCTGCAAAATTCTGATTAAAACGATAGATTTTTTGATCAAATCCACCACTAATATAAAGGTCTTTATCTTCTCCTATAATGGCACTAGGAAAGAGTGATGGAATGGGAATAGTTTTGACAACTTTTTGCGTTTTGGGGTCAATAATAGAGACTTCTTGGGGATTTTTGCCGTAAAATCCTGTATTAAGTACCACTAAATGATTCGCGTATAATATCGCCTCATAGGGAAGTTTCCCTAATTCAACTTGAGAACCCGCGGGTGAGAGTTTCCAACCATTAGGAAGTCTCACTTCTTTTGTCTGAGTCGATCGCGCTTGTTTTTGGGCAACAGAGGGGAGAACTTTATCATAGGAAGTTCCCTGAGAAAATTTCCAGAGTTCTCGATTTAAGTCCTCTTCTTCTCCGGGGCGATCAGGGGCGGATTCTCGCTCATTTTCCATTTTTTCTGCTAATATTTTCTTTCCCACTCCCAGATAGATAAAGGGAATCGAGAGACAGACTACACCTACTAAAGCTAACCATTTATACTTCAGCCATTGAGGTTTCATGATGTTACTCCTGATACTGATGATTCTGGTCTATTATAACACTAACAGTAGCAGGTAAAAAGTCTCTCTCAATGATTCTATTTTTCATCAAATATTAAGGGACACGGCAGTGCCGTGTCCCTACTTTAACAAAACATTAAGAGGAAATTAAAAACATCGGGGGAGACTAATCACTCATGGATAATGTATAAAGGGTATCTCGTGCAATAACTAAGCTCAGTCTTGCTTGTTCAATGTCCGATAATTCCGTCCAACATTTTCCACATTTTAAAAGGGTATCAAGGGGATTAGGATCGGCTTCTCGCATCGCGTAGGCTAAGGGACGGGCTAAAACTTGTAAATCTTCTTCATTCCATTGGGGTAAAATGGTTAAGACACTTTTGACCATACGATCTGCTAATGATTGATATTCTGACGCGACTTCTCTGACTGATTTTACGAGCGCGTTTAATAAATCATGGGGAACGAGGGGGGCAAATTTCTCTATTAAAGATTGTTCTACTGAGACGTTTGACCAAATTTGATCAAAATGAGAAAATAAGTTTTTTGCTCTTTGAGAAATTTCTTGATCTGTTAACCAATCTGATAGAGAAAATTCTTGTTCTTGGATATCTAAATAATGTTCAGATTCGGGTAGAGTTTGATTCCAAGGATAAGGTATTTCGGGGAGCGCGATCGCTTCTAATAGGTCTAATTCTGCTTGATTTTTGTAATAACAAGGGGTAGAGTTTGGCATAATAATTTTCCTCAGTGCGTCATAAAGGATGGCAGGTGAGATTGGTGATTGCGAATTGAGGATTAGGGATTGGGTATTATGGATTGGGCAATTGATCATTAATAATTGATAATTGTCAACTGTCAACTGTCAACTGTCAACTGTCAACTGTTAACCCTCTTCCTTCTTCCTTCATTCCAGTGCTACAAATGCCATGAAACAAATTCCGTAATCCATCGGGGTAAAAATCAGGTTTTTTGAGATTCAATGATAAATTCTAAAATTTGGCCTTGAGAGCTGCCAAATTTTAACAACATTCCCGATGACAAAGGGGTTTCTTGATGATGAATCCTTTGCCAACCTTCGGAACTGAAAATAAGAGTCCCATAACGAGAAAAATCTCGTAAAAAGTAAGTCGGTTTATTTTTAGTATCCGAAACTTGGTTTCGACAGAAAATTTCCGCGTGTTTTTGGGATACCCATTGTTCGCCGACGATCGCGATATCATTATCTTCCCCACGTCCGACTCGCACCATGCCTCCTAGAATAGGCCAAATTTGTTGGGGGGAATTACGCGAACGTAAATAAGCCGTCGGAAGCGCTTGGCCAACCCAAGTGGGAGAATTAGGGGGAAGTTCTGTTTTGATATCATTGAGAGATTCAATCAATTCCCCATTAAATTCAGGGTGCATATAAAGGACAGGTAAAGTCCATGCTGGTTGATTGAATTTATAAAGTGTTAATAACTGTTGTCGGGCGAGAGCCACCGCTTGATCAATTGTAAGACGTTGAATTAAGCCTTGGGCAAAAGCTTGAATAAAACTTAACGCTTCTCGATCCGCGATCGCGTCACGCATGGCTAAAACCGCCGGGACACCATGATGAATTAACACTTCCGCTAAACTACTTTGAGGAATCGGGTGAATTTGACGAGTATGGGGCAGAAATTCTACAGCAGGTTGAGCGCCCCAACAAGCATTAAACACCCCCAGAGTAATGCGACATCGTACCAAAACTTGGGCTAATTCAGTACCATTGAGGGTGGTATTTGGACGTAAAAATAATAATCCGCCATCGGGACCGGGTTTCCCATGCCCCGCGTAGAATAAAACATTATAATCTCCCGTTTCCAGTTGGGCAATTAACTGAGCAGGTGTCGGTTGAATCAGAGTATCAACACGACAGGGGACTCCACCATGAGTTTCCTCGATATTGGGGGGAAGTTGAAGCACTTGCGCTAAAGTCGCGGCTTCTTCTTCTAACTTTAATTTCCCTTTTTCTTCCTCCCCTAAAACCAACAAAATTTTTAAACATTGGGCCGGTTGTTGAGTCGGTAGGGGATCAACATTACTGGTAGTACGACTAAATAATAATTGTTGACTTAGGGAAATCGCGGGTTGCCCCCCTAGAGGCTGCATAATTTCCCAAGGTAGGGCAATTAAATCCGCTTCCCGTAAGTCCAAACGCACCCGTAATGGCTGATTTTGCCCGATCGCGATACCCCGACTTTCATGGAGACTGGTTTGGATCGGTCCATCAAACAACCATTGCCAGAGATTAATGCCTAAATGTTGCATCAGACGACTACTATAACTAAGATTTTTCCCAGAAGTAGAAGCCGTCGGCAAATTTAAGGACGACTGGGGATTCGATAATTGATGAAGAACACCAAGGGGCATTGTTTGACTTTGGGAAAACATTTCCAACCACGCGTGCCAAGTTTCAGATAAATTTTCTGGCCAGACACAATCATGGTGGACATAACCACTAGGATAGGGGGCAAGTAAAACCCAAGAGGCAAAATGATTATTCCCAGGGATTTTCAAACGGGCGATCGCAATACTAAGACAAGGACTATCAGGGCGAGACATTGAATCATCGCGATTTTAAGTATCATTGTCATCATAGCGATCGATGATACCTACTACAAGCCTCTTGCCTAAATTTTTAGGCCGCTTCTCGCGATCTCTGATTGACAAAGAGACGAAACTGTGATATATAATCATTTTAATAAATTCCTATCCTCCTCAAAGAAAATCTTCAGGTCTATCCCGAAAAATTTTTATCGGCCAATGTCAGAATTGATAGACTTTAACTGGCTTTTCTTCTGTAAAATCACGAATCTTGTTATTTACTCTTTAAGAGTTTGAGCCTATGTTGATATCCCAGGAAAAATTACGTCAAACTATACCGATTCTCTATCTGAGTTTAATTTTGGGAGCCTGTGCTCAACCGCCTAAAGCGGCTACAATTCCGCCAATTCTGGTGGAAATTGGCCAAGGGGAAAATGAAAATATTTCGACGACTTCAGAATATATTGTTGGGGTAAAATCTTTAAATATTGCGAATATTCGTCCTCGCGTTACTGGTTATGTAAAAAGAGTTTTAGTCAAAGTGGGTGATCGTGTTAATAAGGGTGATCTTTTATTTGAAATTGATCAATCCAAACAACAAGCCCTTTTAGATAGTAAAGTCGCCGCGGTGGGCACGGCCAAAGCTAATTTAGAAAGTGCTCAAGCGACTCTCCAAGCCCAAAAAGCGGAACGTGAGAGAATTAGCTCGGAATTAGAATATAATTCTCAACAGGCGAAATTACAAGGCTCTCAAGCGGATTTAAGTTCTCAACTGGCAGAGCGCGATCGGCTCAATGCTGAATTACAATTAAACTCTTACCAAGCGAAATTAGACGAAGCCAAAGCCAACCTTAATTCTCAACTATCGGAAAAACAAAAACTCGTCGCCGAATTACAATTAAACTCTTACAAAGCGAAATTAGATGACGCTCAAGCCGTTTTGCGTTCAGTCAAAGCCCAAAGAGACAAAGAGAAAGCCGCGTTAGACTATCAAAAAGTTGATTATCAACGCAATCAACAACTCTACAAAGACGGAGTTTATGCCAAAGCTAACCTCGATATAGCCACCAAAAATCTCCAAACCAGTGAAGCAACACTTCGTAGTCAAGAAGAAGATGTACAAGCCTCCGAAGCTAAAGTTGCTAGTGCTCAAAAAGATTTAGATCGCTTTCTGGAAACTACCAAAGCACAAATCGAAACCCAAGACAAAATCATTCAATCCTCTCAAGCAAAAGTCCTCAGTGCTCAAAGAGATTTAGAACGCTTTCTCAAAACCACCAATGCACAACTAGCCAGTCAAAATCAAGTCATTCAATCAAAAACCGCGGCCGTTGCTAGTTCCGAAAAAGATAAAGATCGTACCATTACTTCTCTACAAGCACAATTAGCCAGTCAAGATCAAGTCATTCAAGCACAACTGTCTAATATTGCCAGTTTACAAGATCAATTAAGAACAGCACAAGCCAACGCGACTCAGGAACAAGTGCAGTTAGAATACTATCAAATAACAGCACCATTTTCGGGAACTATTAGTGCAGTACCCGTCAAAGAAGGTGACTCCGTAGAAACCCAAACTCAATTAACTACAATTAGCCAAAGTCAACCCCTAGAAGTATCTATTCAAATTCCTTTAGAGCGACTGTCTAAAATTAGAAAAGGTACTCCCGTTTTACTTTTAGACGCGTCAGGAAAAGAAATCGATCGCGTCAGTATTTCTGATATTTCACCCCAAACTGATGAAAAAACCCAGACAATATTAGTCAAAGCTCTTTATAGTAATGCCAATAATAAACTACGCACAGATCAACAAATTCGAGCTAAAGTAATCTGGGAACAACAGCCCGGAGTAACAGTACCCTTTGCCGCGGTGAAACGCATTGGCGGACAAGATTTCGTCTTTGTTGTAGAAGAAAAATCTACAGATGGGAAAAAGACAATGTTTGCCCGTCAGAAACCGGTAAAATTAGGCCCCTTACAAGGCAACAATTATGAAATTATCAGTGGATTAGAAGGAAAAGAACCCATCGTCATTTCCGGGGTGGTGAAACTGAAAGATGGTGCGCTTATTATGGATAAGTCTAAATTACCAAAAGAACCAGAAAAAACTCCATCAACTCCTGGGGAGTCGAAGGAGAAAAAATAGAGCACTTTGCACAATTGAGGATGATAGGATAGGGGCAATCCTTCCGTGATTGCCCCAAAACCCCTGTCCCCCCTCGGAGTTATTTGATTTAACGATTCAATTTTCCATCTTTGTCTTTTCAAAACCTTTTCCAGTAAGCCTAACATAGGCGATTACCCATTGCTTCTTACTATTATCCCATTAATTTCTATCCGTGGAAATAATATGTAAATCAATGTTTTTGAGAAGACGCATTAACTTTTGACTTAAGGAACCTCTTAATAATAATCTCCAAGGCGATTGTTGACTTTCTCCCATGACAATTTGAGTAATACGATATTCCTTGGCAACATCCGCGATCGCCTTTGCGACATTTTGACTATCGACACGCAAAAATTCACCCCCAAATTCTTCACAAAGTTTCTGGCAAGTTTCTACATGAAAACTCTCTTCTTTCGTTAAAAAATGTTCGGGATCATTGACAAATAATCCATAAAGACGTGCATTCATATAACTCGCGATCCGGGCTCCTCGTCGTAATAATTGAACCGATTTAGGATAAGTTGAAAGACAAACTAAAACTCGTTCGTGAATATTACACACATCAATTTCACTACTGGAACCATTTCCACGCAAAGCCAAAGAATCTTCTTCTATATTATCAGCCACTTCTCGTAAGGCTAACTCTCGTAACGCGATTAAATGACGACGTTGAAAAAAGTTATTTAGTGCTTGTTGGATTTTTTCGGGGGCATAAATTTTACCTTCTAATAACCTTTCTTCTAAGGTTTCTGGTGTCACATCAATCACCACAACTTGATCCGCACTGTCTAAAACGCGATCGGGAATCCTTTCGCGCACAACTACCCCAGTAATACGAGCGACTAAATCATTTAAACTTTCAATATGTTGAATATTAACTGTAGAATAAACATCAATTCCTGCTGCTAAAATTAAATCAACATCTTGATAGCGTTTTTCACGGAGAGAGCCAGGAATATTGGTATGGGCTAATTCATCAATTAATGCTAATTGAGGCGATCGCGCAATAATCGCGTCTGTATCCATTTCTGTTAAAATCATATCACCCCGTGGCATTTGTTGACGGGGAATAAGTTCTAAACCTTGGGCTTTATCAGCCGTCTCTTTACGCCCATGAGTTTCTAATAATCCCACAATAACATCAATTCCTTCTTTTTTTAATTGATGTCCCTCTTCCAACATTCGGAAGGTTTTACCCACTCCGGGGGCCATCCCAATAAAAATTTTATGCTTCCCACGACGACGCGATCGATCATAGGAATTTTCCGAGGAAAAATTAATATTTTCTGAAGTTTTGTTAGAATTAATCATAATAACTCCTATTACGCCGCGGAAATGATTACAGGATATCAAAAAAAATCAGTAATGCCATAGTCTTAATACAGCACTGTGATTAATATCACAGAGAAGAGAGAGGAAAGTCACATAAAAAGTTAGAAACGATCACCAACATAGTATTATCTCCATCACTATCTCTTTCAGCGAATTAGGAGATAATAGTAATGTCAAGTTCAACGGGAGCGATCATGTTAAAGCCTTCTCTTGTTCCAGGTTCTCTTGCCAAAATTTTCACTTCGGTGAAAGAAACAGGACGTTTAACTTTATCTGATCGTTACGGACTTATGAGCGCGATCTTAGATGAATCACTTAATTTAGAAGAACGTTTACATATTGATCGCTTGTTACAGGCGGTACGTCTAGGTCGCATTTCCATTTTAAATGAATAGATGATTTTTCGCCATACTTGAGATCAGTTATATCCGCGATCGAAAAGTAATTACTCCCAAATATACTCTTGATTTTTGACCATAAAAACTGGTTATACCTGTTTTTTTCATAATTCGTCTTTACGATCAGAAACCGGGTTTCGGTTAGGAAAATCCTGGGAGACATAACCAATTTTCCTAAAAAAAATCGGTTTCTGAGTCAATTTTAATTGAAAACCATAGATAGTGTTTCCATTTCAGAGGTAAAACTTGTGGCACAGGCATCTTGCCTGTGACGGACTCTGAGCCCTGCATTTACATCTCATTTAAAAATGCTAGATATTTATGCTCCTCTCATAAACTATCCAACGCGAGATTAAGTTTCAAAACATTAACGCCCGGTTCTCCAAATATTCCTAAAAAACGACCATCTGTATATTGATAAATTAGAGTTTCTATTTGATTTTTGGGGATATTTCTTTCTTGTGCAACTCTCTCCATTTGTGACTTTGCCGCGTCAATACTAATATGAGGATCAAGATTAGAACCCGAAGTATAAACTAAATCGGCTGTAGGTTTTATATTAGCCTTAGTAAGAGTGTCTACTCTCTCTTGAACCTGTTTTAACAAATCTGGGTTACTGGGTGCTAAGTTACTCCCCCCCGATGAACCTGTTTTCTGTTCCACTTTTTTAGGATCGCGTTCTTTTTCGGAAAAACTGCTATAATTACTCGTGCTGGGACGACCCAAAAAATACTTATCTGAGGTAAAATTTTGACCAATTAAAGCCGAGCCTATAACTTGACCTTGTTTATTCGTTAATAAACTCCCATTCGCTTGATAATTAAAACCAATTTGACCAACAATTAACAACACCAAGGGATAAATTACCGCGGTAATTACCCATAATATTAAAGTCACTCGAACGGCTCTCATTATTTCCCGCATCATAAAAACATCCTTTTCTGTCACTAATAAATACTTGGATAACTGATTAAAACTTTTCCGGTTGAAAAATTACGACAAATAGATAAATAGAAAGTGCGATTGTTACTATTCCTAAAAGTCCTAATGCCCAAGCGGCTTTCCGTGTCAACTCATGATCACCTGCGACGGCATAAACCGCGGGCGCAATAATGAGATTTAAACATAAGAGCAGAAATATCTGCATGGGAATAGGATGACGATGCAAAACTTTTTTTAGCAAGGAAATTCCCTCTTGTATATTTTCCGGTAAATAATCATCGAAATGGGCTAATTTTTTCATATTTTTCTGGGGGTATTAATATTGTATTGTCGATTGGGTTAAGTGCTGCAATATTTCCGAGCAGCAAGGGAATTATCTACTCAACCCAACCTACTACTTTATTGTCGTAATGCCTTGCGAAACTCAATAAGGGCATCATATTGATCCTCAATATTAGCACAGCGAACCAATAAATCAAGATTCAAATCAGGCAATAATTCACTTTTGGCAACAGCTTTATATTCCTCTTCTTGTAAGGAATAAATAGAAAGGTTGCCTTTGCGCCAAAACCAAACTTCGGGAACCTTAATTCGCTTGTAAATATCCAGAGTATTGATCCCTCCACTGGTAACAACAACTTCCAGCACAAGATCAGGAATTTCTTTTTTGGTATGCAAATTAAAAGATTCATCCGGTTCCTTTTGAATCCCTAATTCCTTACTGCCAAGTGTGCGGCTTCCACGAGCATAAAAACGTATCCCTTTTTCTTCCAAATAAATCACAATTAATTGACGAAGAACACTCTTCGCGTCTTCGTGTTCTGCCGATAAAGGAGCCATAATATCTATGATACCATCAAGATAGACTAATTGAACATT
The DNA here is from genome assembly GCA_037440985.1 of Microcoleaceae cyanobacterium bin_387. Classification (GTDB taxonomy): domain Bacteria; phylum Cyanobacteriota; class Cyanobacteriia; order Cyanobacteriales; family Microcoleaceae; genus JBEDKD01. The sequence continues at coordinate 8,676 of JBBITB010000078.1, read as the reverse complement.
AGAAATGCCATCTAAGGCAAATTCAATGGCTTTAAATTTGTCCCAATTCACTCCATAAAGAGTGAGAAATTTAGGACTATCAATAATCTCTTCTGTCAAAAGTTGAGCATTCATAAAACAGGAGTAATGGGTAACAGCTAATAGTATAACATTACCGAACTTTGGTAGATGGGGTTGTCAGAAACCCGGTTTTTCTGAGAGAAAAGACATGGGCAAAAACTACTGTAGGGTAGGCATCTTGCCTGCCTTTGAACTTATTGTAGGGAGATGTCTATCAGATTTAGGATAACCCGATCGCGCTCAGGAAAACATCAATCACCTTAATACTAATAAAAGGTGCCACAACGCCTCCTAAACCATAAACCAAAATATTGCGCTGTAACAATTGATTAGCACTTAGGGGACGAAATTTAACACCGGTGAGTGCCAAAGGAATCAACGCAGGAATAATCAAAGCATTATAAATTAATGCCGCTAAAACAGCGGATCTTTCACTAGCCAAACCCATAATATTTAACGCACCAACAGGGGCAAACATCGCGGGAATAATGGCAAAATATTTCGCGATATCATTAGCTAAAGAAAAAGTCGTTAACGCGCCACGAGTAATTAATAATTGTTTCCCAATTGTCACCAAATCAATTAATTTTGTCGGATCAGAATCCAAATCAACCATATTAGCAGCTTCCTTCGCGGCTTGGGTTCCCGAATTCATTGCTAAACCTACATTTGCTTGGGCCAAAGCCGGTGCATCATTCGTGCCATCCCCCGTCATCGCGACTAATTTACCCTTAGCTTGTTCGCTACGAATTACCTCAATTTTATCCTCTGGAGTCGCTTCGGCAATAAAATCATCAACCCCGGCTTCATTAGCAATAACTGACGCGGTAATACGGTTATCACCTGTTAACATAACCGTGCGAACTCCCATTCTTCTTAATTGATCAAAGCGCTCTTTAATCCCCGGTTTAATAATATCTTTGAGATAAATTACCCCGTAAATATCACTACCTTGACATACTGCTAATGGTGTTCCTCCTAAATGGGAAACTCGTTGATAAGCTTCATCAAGCTCAGGGTTAATATTTCCACCCCGCGATCGGACAAAGCCCTTAACCGCGTCCACCGCGCCCTTTCTGACTTCAATTCCATCGGGTAAATTTGTACCACTCATACGAGTTTTGGCCGAAAATTCAATTCCCTCACAATCCGACTTATTAAAATCAATCTTTACCTCCAATTTTTCTGCTAAACGCACAATAGATTTCCCTTCAGGAGTTTCATCCAAAAGACTCGCGAGCAAAGAGATTTTTGCCATGTCTTCCAAAGAATGATTATTCACGGGAATAAACTCCTCTGCCAAACGGTTTCCCAGAGTAATAGTCCCGGTTTTATCCAATACTAAAGTATTAACATCCCCACAAGCTTCTACAGCCCGTCCTGATGTGGCAACGACATTAAATTGGGCGACTCGATCCATTCCCGCGATGCCGATCGCGCTCAATAAACCGCCAATAGTAGTAGGAATTAAGGCGACTAATAACGCGATTAATGTCACAACTCCCACAGGCGTTTTTACATAATTTCCCAAAGGTGGAAGCGTCGCAACAACAATCAAAAATACTTGGGTTAACACAGCTAATAAAACCGTTAAAGCAATCTCATTAGGTGTTTTTGTACGTTGAGCACCTTCCACTAAAGCAATCATCCGATCTAAAAAACCCTTACCCGGATCAGCACTTACTCTTAATGTTAATTCATCAGAAATAATGCGAGTGCCACCTGTTACTGAACTTGCCATATCCGAGCCCGGTTCCTTCAAAACAGGTGCGGATTCTCCTGTAATAGCAGACTCATCAACTGACGCAACTCCTGCCACAACTTCCCCATCAGCCGGAATCATATCACCCGCGATCACTTTAATTAAATCACCCCGTCTTAAAGAAGTGGAAACCACGTCTTGAAGGGAGCCATCAGGTAATAATTTTTTCGCGGTTGTTTCAGTTTTGGTAGAGCGTAACGCGTCTGCTTGTGCTTTTCCGCGTCCTTCCGCGACGGCTTCGGCAAAATTAGCAAAAAGGACGGTAAAAAATAAAATTAGTGTTACTAACCCATTAAATAATTGTGGATTTTTCCCAGGGATGGGGCCAAAGAGAGTCGGATCAAGGGTTAAAAGGGCAGTAATAATTGTTCCTACCCATACTAAAAACATGACAGGATTTTTGATTGTTACTCGTGGATCGAGTTTCACAAAAGCTTCTTTAAAGGCTCTTTGATAAAGTCCTTTGGTATTAGCTTTGGGAGTATGCCGTCGTTGGGAACGTGGTCCCCCACTCACACGACGAGATATCTTTTTGACATTCTTTTCTGTGTTCATATTTTTAATAAGAAGGAAGAATGAAGAATGAAGAATGAAGAATGAAGAAGAAGTAGGTTGGGTTGAGGTACGAAACCCAACAGGAGCATCTGAGTGTGGCAAAAACACTTGATGAAGTAGGTTGGGTTGAGGTACGAAACCCAACGGGAGCATCTGAGTGTGGCAAAAACACTGAAATGGGATGCAGAAATCTTTTTTCGTGCTCTGAGTGATCGATTTGCAAATAGGAGATGCACCCACGCAAGGAAGAAGATTTGTTGGGTTTCGCTGTGCTCTACCCAACCTACAAAAAATCACTGCCTTGTCTTATTTCGTAAGCGTAAACCATTCCGCGATCGGGCCTAAAGCTAAAACTGGGAAAAAAGTTAAGGCTCCCAAAATTAAAATTACACCCGCAGTTACACTGGTAAACAAAACAGAATCCGTGCGAAGAGTACCAGTGGTTTCAGGAACAGGTTGCTTATTCGTAAGACTATCAGCTAATAACAATAGAGCAATAATAGGAATATACCGCCCTGCTAAGAGACTTAACACAGTTGTAATATTCCACCAAAGGCTACTATTTCCCAATCCAGCAAACCCCGAACCGTTATTCGCAGCAGCAGAAGTATATTCATAAACCACCTGAGTCAGTCCATGAAACCCTGGGTTACTAATTCCGGCTAAACTGTCACCAAAGGCTAGGGTAATAGCACTGGGAATTAATATCGCAAAAGGATGAACTAAAAGAATAACACTTGCTAAAACTATCTCTGTTTTTTCGATTTTACGCCCTAAAAACTCTGGGGTTCTCCCCACCATTAAACCGGTAAGAAAAACAGTCAAAATTAGGAAAACAAAAAGGTAAGAAGTTCCCGTTCCTTGCCCACCCCAAACTATTTGAAGAAACATATTAAACAGGGTAACAAAACCCCCTGTCGGCATCAAGGAATCAAGCATCCCATTGACAGCACCGCACATAGTCGCGGTTGTTGTCACTGCCCATAATGCGCTTTCTGCCCAGCCAAATCGTACTTCTTTTCCTTCTAAATTGGGTTGTTGATTTCCCAAGAAAGAATTGACTAAGGGATTTCCTTGTACTTCGCCAATTGCTGTAATAAAAATGAGGACAAGATAGATAATAAATACCATCCAAAAAAGGAGCAATGCTTGTTTTTTATTATGGGCAAAAATGCCATAGGTGTGAATCATCGCGGCAGGGATGATTACCATCGTGACAGTTTCGATTAAATTGGTAAAACCATTGGGATTTTCAAAGGGATGGGCTGAATTAGCATTGAAAAAACCACCCCCATTTTCTCCCAATTGTTTAATTATTTCAAAATGCCCGATCGCGCCTCTTGAGATAACTTGAGTTGTGCCTTCCAAGGTAGTCACAGTAATGGGCGCTCCAAGGGTTTCGGGAATACCCCCCATGATTAATAATAAACCGCCAATCAACGACAGGGGTAGTAAAATACGAGTAATGGAAAGAATTAAATCAACGTAAAAGTTACCAAGAGGTTTTCCGGTTAAGCCCCGAATAAACGCGATCGCGACGGCAATTCCTGTCCCCGCGGATGTAAACATTAAAAAACCCAATGCTAAGATTTGAGACGCATAACTTAATGTTGTTTCTCCACCATAATGCTGTTGATCCGTATTGGTTAAAAATGAGATAGTGGTATGTAGTGCTACATCCCAACTTGGAGCCGATAAACCCGTCGGATTTAAGGGCAAAATTCCTTGAATCATGAGCATGACATAAACAAATATGCCCATAGTCAGATTACTATATAGCAAGGCACGGATATATTGCCATCCTGTCATGGAATCTTGACGAATATTCCCCAGGGAATAGATGAAGTTTTCCAGGGGATAAAACACGCGATCGGCGATTTTATTTTCCCCTTGAAAAACTTGGGCAATATAAGAACCCAAGAAAGGAGAAACGATCGCGATAATAACAAGAGTCAAGCCTATTTGCAGAAATCCTTGTAACATAAAACAAAAAAAGTCTATATATAATAAGAAATTACGGGAACCCTCCGCGGCTGGAACTTGATTTAATCCTCTAGTGGTGTTTCAAGGATAACAATACTCAATTATCCGTCAGTTAACAATCCCTCCGTTGATATAAATATTCACTTAACGATTCGCAGATTATATATATTTTTCGATATAGAGTAAAGTAACAGTCTATACCAGAATCTATATCTGGAGATATAGATTCTATCTAAACGCCTTTTTAAGGATGGATAAGAGCATCTATCAATATCAAATAGTAAACCCCTATTTTGATGCTATCAAAATAGGGGAATGATCACAGGCTCAGGATTTTAAAGTAGATGAAATAAAAAAATAGGAATATACCCGCTAACAGAATTAGGGCAGTTGTAATTTTCACAAAATGCGATTATTTCCTAATTGTTAAACCCAGTAGCCGTAGGTTGGGTTGAGGTACGAAACCCAACACTAACAAGCTTTCTGCGGCTCGGGGTAATACAAATTTAATTCATGGTTTTGTCAGGTTTTCCTAACGCGCAACCCAACCGACTCGATCGCGTCATCCCAATGATCGGTAGGGGCGGGTTCACCGATATCTTTGACAACCACAGATCAATGATAAAAACGCGCCCCATCCCCATCGACACCGATTTGGGGCCGCTTGATAAAGGTTATGAGTTGGTGAGAAGATGGGTGCGTCAAACCGCCTCGACAAGAGCGCGATCGCGGTGTTGATACCCATCTGTGTTTATCTGCGTTTATCAGCGGTTTCAAAAAAACCAGCCGTAGGTTGGGTTGAGGTACGAAACCCAACAACAGCATGGGTTAAGCTATTGCTAACCCATGCGACAATGCAAGTCTAGTTGTCACTTTAAATCACTACTATTGGAACAATTAACCCCTTCAACCGTAGCGTGTGTTAGCATCAGCGTAACGCACAAATTTTGTTTATTTAATGGGTGCGTTACATTGCATTAACGCACCCTACAAGATCCGCGATCGCTTATTTATTCTTAACTTTCGCGATCGTGGATCACCTCTATGGACTCACCAACAAAGTTAACCATCTTTGCTTGCCTAATCTCCGCTAAAAACAGACAGCCTAAACGGACTTTTCGGTTTGTCTAGGTCAGTCCCATGATAATCTCAGCCGCAGTGGTATCGCGGCGGCTTGATGATCGCAGTAAATTGTAGATTTCACGGGGGTGAATCTTCCCGATCGCGCAACGCATTATCTAATGTGCGACAATTCAGGTCTAACGCGGATGTTTTCGGGTATTCCCCAAACCGACAAGTGCCCCATTGATTTGCCATCACCTTAAATCTAGCCAATTCTTACTGTGACTATTTTTTTTCTCCATATAGTGTTGACCTTTCACAAGTAAAACTTGTGGCACAGGCATCTTGCCTGTGACGAGCTCAGAGCCCTGCATTTACATCTCATTTAAAAATGCTATATACCTTGAAATAATGATATTACTTCTGACTGAAGAATTCCTGCGGATAAATTACCTCTTCCTTAGTGCCTTTGTGGTGTCTTACTTCTGATGAATTCCTTCTCCCTCCCTTCTTCCTTAGTACCTTTGTAGTGTATAGTCATTCCCAATAAAAATGAAACCTGTTAAATCTAGCAAATTCTTACTGTGACTGTTTTTTTAGTTTCTGAATATATGTTGAAATGACTATAATACTAGATATAGGGAACAATAGCATGATTTTGGGTTTAATTATGTCTCCGATTTTTCCTCTCCACAAAATATTAAAATACCTTCATGATTTCCTGAAAAATCGTGGGTTAATTATCGGTTTGTTTGCACTGTTGATCATTTTAGATTTTTCCACACCACCGGAGTACATTTTTGGATATTTTTACACAATAATAATTCTCATTGCTAATACTCAATATCCTCGTTTTTCTCAATTAAAAGTAACATTAATTGCTTCATTTTTAACCTTATTAAATCTGGTAATGCCTCATCATAATCAAATTCTATTATCTACCGTAGCTAATCGTTTAATTGTGGTAATTGCCTTAGCTGTCACCGCGTGGTTAAGCCAGCGCAATCAAGATTATCAAGACAGAATCGCGCAAGCCCAAGCCCGATTAAAATCCCAAGAAAAATTAGCTCAAATGCGCGAAGATTTCGTTTCCACCTTAAGCCATGATTTAAAAACCCCTTTATTAGGAGCAATTGAAACTATAAATGCCTTTAAACAAGGCAATTTTGGAGAAGTGACAACCCCCCAAGTAAAAGTCTTAGAAACTATGACGCGATCGCATCAAATGAGTTTACAATTAGTAGAAACATTAGTAGATGTTTATCGCATAGATGCCGAAGGATTAAAATTACAATTATCCCCCATTAACTTAGTGGAGATAGCCGAAAATGTCATTACATCCTTAAGAGAATTATCTGCCTCACGACGAGTCTATATTAATATTAGTTATGGCGATTCAGACTTTCGTCGTACCTTATGGGTAAAAGGAGATTTATTGCAACTTCAACGAGTTTTCGTCAATTTATTAACTAATGGTATTAATCATTCACCGAGAGGGGGAAAAGTCGAAATTATCATGGAATCAGATCCGACTAATCATATAGTAAAAGTCATCGATCAAGGGGCAGGAATTAGCGAAAATGACTTCCCCCTGTTATTTGAACGATTTTATCAAGGATATCGCGATCGCCAAGCCAAAGGAGCGGGTTTAGGATTATATTTATCCCGTCAAATAATTGAAGCCCATCATGGTATAATTTGGGCAGAAAACCGTTTTCCTAACGGAGCCTTATTTGCCTTTTGCCTTCCGGCAATTCCCCCCTATGAAACCTAATGCTCCCATCAGAATTTTATTAGTTGAAGATGACGAATTATTTCGCCTTGGTTTACAAACCAGATTACAAAAAGAACCCGATTTAGAAATTATTGCCGAAGCCGAAGATGGAGAAACCGCGGTAGAATTAACCCAAGAATATTTACCCGATCTCATACTATTAGATATCGGTTTACCCGGCATTGGCGGCCTAGAAGCCTGTCGTCAAATTAAACAACAACATCCCGATATTCCCATTTTAGTATTAACTTCTCATTCTCAAAAAACCTTAATTGAACGATTAATTACTCTAGGAATTCAAGGATATTGTTTAAAAGGAATAGCCGCAGAAACCTTAATTTTAGCCCTTCGCTCTGTCGCCACGGGAGCCTCTTGGTGGGATAAAATTGCCACAACGGAAATTAGAGCAGCGCTCAGTAGTGTTGAACCCGTTAAATTGATGAAAGAAGAAGTAACAGAAAATCCTTTAACGAAGCGAGAACAAGAAATTTTAACCCTAATTGCCCTCGGAAAAAATAATCAAGAAATCGCGGAAAATTTATATATTTCCTCTGGCACAGTTCGTGTTCATGTTCATGCTATTTTACAAAAATTAGAAGTGCGCGATCGGACTCAAGCTGCAATTTTCGCAGTACAAAAAGGATTAGTTTCAGAAACTCTCATTAATTCCCCCCTGGATAAAGGGGGTAAGGGGGAATCAAATTTCGAGAGGGATGAAAACCTCATTAATTCCCCCCAAAAGTCCAGAGGTGAGGAGGGCGCTAAATATAATACATAACATCTAACTGTCGTCTGGCGTTGCGTCTGTCTGTAAGATCTTGAAGGGTATATTTCTGCAAAACCGAATTAGCCATTTGACGCGACTCTTGCCACACTTCCCAAAGTACAGCACTTTCCACGGTTTTTGGAGGAACATTCTTCTCCGATTGTTCTAAATCAGAACCCTCCAAACAAGTCAAAATTTCTAAAATATTAATTTTCCAAGGTTCTCGCGCCAAAAAATAGCCCCCCTTCGCCCCTCGTTGACTGCGAATAATTCCACCCCGTCTTAAAGTGGCTAATAATTGTTCTAAATAGCGATCAGGAATACTTTGTTGAGTCGCAATTTGACGAATTTGCAACGGTTCACCATCATTATAGTGAGCCGCTAACTCTAAGAGAGCCAAAATCGCGTATTCACTTTTACAGGAAAGTTCTACCATACTCAAATTTTATAATACCCAAATTTTCCATCTTATACCCAAGTCTATTATACTCCGGTTCGACCATCGGGTTTTCTTACTATAGTAACCTCGACGATGAGGATCTTGTTAATAAACCAAACCATTGATTTGATTATTGCTTCTGCCTGCTTCCCTCTTGCCTCTTCCTTCTTCCCTCTTGCCTCTTCCTTCTTCCCTCTTGCCTCTTGCCTGTTGCCTCTTGCCTCTTCCTTCTTCCCTCTTCCTTCTTCCTTCTTCCTTCTTCCTTCTTCCTTCTT
>JBBITB010000077.1:0-30529 GCA_037440985.1 Microcoleaceae cyanobacterium bin_387 | reverse complement strand
GGAGTGAGTTTTAGTCCCGATGGAGAAATCCTTGCTTCTGCTAGTGCTGACAACACCGTAAAGTTGTGGAGAAAAGATGGAACTTTAATTAATACTCTCTTGGGTCATAGTGATGGTGTATTGGGAGTGAGTTTTAGTCCCAATGGAGAAATCATTGCTTCTGCTAGTAGTGACCAGACGCTAAAGTTGTGGAAAAGAGATGGGAGTCTTCTGAAAACTCTCTGTGGTCATAGTGATAGTGTATTGGGAGTGAGTTTTAGTTCCGATGGAGAAATCATTGCTTCTGCTAGTAGTGACCAGACGGTAAAGTTATGGAAAAGAGATGGAACTCTGATTAAAACCCTCTTTGGTCATAGTAATTGCGTATCAGGAGTAATTTTTAGTCCTGATGGAAAAATGATTGTTTCTGCCAGTTGGGACAACACTATCAAATTGTGGAGAAGAGATGGGACTCTCATTAGAACTCTACCGGGTCATACTGATGGGGTATCAGGAGTAAGTTTTAGTCCTGATGGAGAAATGATTGTTTCTGCTAGTTGGGACAACACTATCAAATTGTGGAGAAGAGATGGGACTCTGATTAAAACCCTCTTTGGTCATAGTAATTGGGTATTTGGAGTGAGTTTTAGTCCCGATGGAAAAACCCTGGCTTCTGCTAGTGGTGACAACACCGTAAATTTGTGGAAAAGAGATGGAACTTTGATTAAAACTTTCTTGGGTCATACTGATGGGGTATTGGGAGTAAGTTTTAGTTCTGATGGAAAAATCCTTGCTTCTGCTAGTCGAGATCAAACAATTATCTTATGGGATTTAACTATAGATGTTGATCAATTAGTGGCTCTGGGTTGTTATTGGCTCAAGGATTATTTTATCACTCATCCAGATCGGAAACAAGAGTTATCAGTGGGCGAGGATCAAGAAGTCTTAAAAGCGACTCCATCACTGCTATTTACCCAAGGGCAGCAATTAGCCAAGGTAGGGAATGTTCTTCAGTCCTTAGCTTTATTTAAAGAAGCCGAAAAACGGGATGCTCGTCTCCCATTTAATCTTGAAAAAGATGTGCTTGAACCCGCGGCTTTATATTGGGTCAATCGAGGTAAAAGTTATCGGGATGGAGGACATCCTAACTTGTCCAATCTTATTTTTAATAAGGCTCGTAAAATCTATCCGAATATCGACATGAAGCTCCTAGCAGAAATACAACCTTTAGAAGCAATGGAGGCTGTGGACAAATGGAAAAATGAACCCGAAATGAACCCGTACAAAACGGCGATTGAAATAGAGCCTAATGTTGATATTGTCTGCTGGTCTAGTGACAAAATTATACTGGTATGGTAGTGTTGAGAGCTATGCTAAGGATGTATTATTGGCAGAGGAAAATGTGGTTAGACTTGCTCCAGCTCATGGTACTATTTATGATAGTCGAGGATTAGCCAGAGCTTTAACAGGAGATTTTTCAGGAGCGATTGAAGATTTTCAAGCCTTTGTTGAATGGACTAATAATGTTGAATGGACTAATAATGATGAAGCGGAAGCACAACGAAAAGAGTGTATTGAAATGTTAAAATCAGGGAAAAATTCTTTGACACTAGAGCTATTAGAAAAATTAAAATCACCTAAGTAGCTGGGAGCATCCCCAATAAGCCAAAAACCTGTAATGGGAGCAAGAAGTTCTCTCTTAGATCTCTTGGGATCATCTTGCTCCCAGTCGCGAGTACATCACTGGGAAATCTCACCACGATCACGCCCATTATTCTACTGACATCAAAAGGTCAATATAACCACACAATTGATCCCATATTATCACGATCGCGATCATGCTTGCGACAAGTAGGAACTATTAGGCAATTGCCCCTAACCGATTTTATCTCTTAACCACCTGATCAATGATCGCGATCGGGCAACAACAAAGTCAGAAACCCAGTTTTTGATTTTAACTAGCCCAGTTTTCAAGAATGTGATAAACTTTTTATTGTCACCTGAACCGACATTCCATAAAATATCTTCAGGAAAAATGTTATATTACTTAACATTTTCATAATTTAACCTCTTCATAACCAAATCTTTACCTTTTCATAACCTTGAACCGATAGGATAGGAGCCAACTCGCCATTTGTCAAAAAAAAATGGGAGAATTGTGAGTGGACAATGTTTAATAAAGTAACATCTGCCCGTATAAGCGACCAGCCATCAACGGCTTTATCCCTATATCATCTGTATGAGGAAATTAATCAGATTGTGCGTGTGTCTGTGGGATGGATGAGCAAAGGATTCTAAATAGACATCTTTACAAAAATAAGAGCAAAGGCAGGCTTAGCCTAGCCTACCATAATTTTTGGAGATGTCTCATTACCTCATGGGTTGCGATCGCGCTAATGACAAAAATAAAAACGCGATCAAGAAAAACAACACAAAAGGAAATCTTTAAACCACCATCATTAAACATTACGACGAACTTGATTTATGTATTCTGTTGAATTAAGCGAGACACCTAGCCGACCCACTGTTGGACAATCTATGGGACAAATTGGGCGTATTTTTCTATTAGAAACTGAAGACTTATTACGAGAAATGCTTGCCTTAGCCTTGGAAGAACAAGGTTATGAAGTTGTGGTCGCCCTCGATGGGCGAAATGTGCTGCCCATGCTTCAAGGTTCTGCTTTTAATCCCAATGAATTGTCATTCAACCTGTTAATTATGGACTCCATTAATGGGTTGGATCTGTGTCGTATGTTACGACATCAAGGAAATTCCGTACCGATTTTAATTATTGGTGCGAGAGGAAGTGCCAATAATTGTGCATTTTATCTCGAAGCTGGTGCCGATGATTACCTGACAAAACCCTTTGGGATGAGGGAATTTATCGCCCGTTGTCGTGCCTTAATGCGTCGTCAACGTCTAGGTCAATTACCTCAACCAGTTATGTTACAATATAAAGCAATTACCCTTTATCCTGAAGAATGTCGGGTGATGATTCGTGGTGAAGAAGTGAAATTATCTCCTAAACAATTTCGGTTACTAGAACTATTTATGAGTTATCCCCGTCGTGTTTGGTCCCGCGATCAATTATTGGATCAAGTCTGGGGACCAGATTTTCTCGGCGATAGTAAAACCGTCGATGTTCATATTCGTTGGTTACGCGAAAAATTAGAATTAGATCCCAGTCAACCCGAATATATTATCACAGTACGGGGGTTTGGCTACCGATTTGGTTAATTCTCAAATAATTTTATTTCAGTCTTTAATAGATAAAACATTGACGTGTTTTATTGAACGCGATCAAGGGATTTCATTATTTAGACAAAAAACGCAGATAATTGGTCTGAGTATCTGCGTTTTTTTGTATTTATCTACTCACAATCTCTTCGCCTTTTCGGAAAAAGGCCTTGATTCGTAGCATTGATTCGTAGGTTGGGTTTATGCAAAAAAACCAACATCTTCAAAGAGTTAATTATCGCTAAACCCAACCTACAAAAAATCCAGAAACCCTTTGTAAATTGGCTTTAATTCCCCCCCCAAAAAAAAGACACTAGCAAGCCTTGATATTCAAAAATCACCCTCACCCAATTGTTCTTGATAAAAAGCTAATTGCGCCCTCATTTCCCCTAACTTTCTTTAAGACAATTCTTGATAAATTCCGTAAGTAAAATACTTCGAGAAAATTCTTGAAAATTTTTCACAAATTATCCATCCTTATCCGATAATTGTGTATGATCCGACAAAGAAGTTGGGCGGGAAGGAAATAATGACCATCATCTCGACTTCCTCCTGTTAGGTTTAATCCCAATTTAAGAGAGAATTTCTGTCAATTTAAGTCTATCTTATTAATCAAAATACACTTTCTCCTTCTTTGTGTCCTCCGTGCCTTTGTGGTTCATAAAAAAACACAATCTCTCAAGCTGTGCAAAGCTCATTCCCCAAAGTAGCCCGCGAAACGCGGGCAATGGGATTCACGCCTCAAATCCGATCGCGATAAGGGGCAATTAGGATTAACAATTATTGGCTAATACTTAAGGTCCAAGTTCCCACATAACGGTATAAAGGAACATCCCCCGGACTACGAACACGAGCATTAAAATTATACATACCGCCCGGAGTAGGATTTTTCACATTAGAAAGCACAACTTCTATATTATTTCCCGCGGGAATCGCATCCTTAAGATAGATTTCAATAAAGTTGTTTTCCTTATCCCATACAACATCTTGAAGAGGTACAGATTTATCTTTAACACGTACCTGTACCTGTTTAGGATCAAAATCCCCCTTATAATACTTAGGATAAGTAATAGAAAGTTGTGCGACAGCAAAGGGAAGTTTCTTAGAAGGAATACGGAGACGATAACGATCCCACATTCCGGGGGTTCCGTAGTCTAAACGATAACTAAGTTGATTTCCGCGCTCTGGGCCGCCAAAAATGGTAAATCCGGGTAATGATTGAGCTAAACTGACTACGGGTATCCCCGTCACTAAACAACCCGTCACCGCGAATGCTGCTAATAACCGTTTCATAAATTTTTTAATCTCAATTGCAATGGGTTTCTCGAATTTGACTCTTAGGTAATTATTCTAGTCTTTTTTCGGTTTTTTGTAACAAAACGATTACAAAAAATTCGAGGATGTTAATTATAGCAAATTATGTCGTTTTTGTCAAGGTTAAGGATGAATGATCGCGAGTCATCGTATGAGCCCACCTCTGCGATCCCCATCAGATCCCCCAAGTCACGCGTGATATTGTCATGACCAATTTCTCTCGGTTTTGGTATTTTATGATACAAAACCCTGGAAAACACTACTTAAAATCTTAAGAGAAGTTAAGGAATTTAGCCATTTTCAAGGGATCGTGTTTATATCGAGAGTGGAGTCTGTAATCAAAAAAAAGCATCAATGTAACGGCAAATGGAAAAGAGACAGCTAACAAATTCGCTGGACAAGAATTTGTACCTATTATATTAGAGGAGAGTCTATGAAATTAGGAATCCCAAAAGAAAGAGAAGTTGGCGAACACCGTGTAGCTTTAGTTCCTGATGTGGTTGCTCGTTTAGTAAAACAAGGAATAGAAGTGTGGGTAGAAGCGGGAGCGGGTGAAGGTTCTTTCTTCTCTAATTCGGCTTATGAAAAAGTAGGAGCGACTATTATTTCTGATACCACGACTCTCTGGCGTGATGCCGATGTTATTGTGAAAATTGGCGCACTTCAAGAGTCAGAAGTTAATCAATTACGCGATGGGAGTGTCTTTATTGGATTTTTAAATCCTTTAGGAAATCCTGAAATTATTAAAAAATTAGCTGATCGTAAAGTAACAGCTTTTAGTATGGAATTAATCCCCCGTACTAGCCGTGCTCAAAGTATGGATGCTTTATCCTCTCAAGCGAATGTCGCGGGTTATAAAGCGGTTTTAATTGCTGCGGCTGCATTACCTAAATATTTCCCCATGTTAACGACTGCCGCGGGTACAATTAGACCGGCGAAAGTATTAGTAATGGGCGCGGGAGTCGCGGGTTTACAAGCGATCGCGACGGCTCGTCGTTTAGGAGCAGTAGTAGAAGGATTTGATATTCGTCCTGACACAAAAGAACAAGTACAAAGTTTAGGGGCAAAATTCGTTGATGTCGAACTGAAAGAAGAAACCGTCGCCCAAGGCGGTTATGCGAAAGAATTATCAGAAGCATCAAAAGAATATACCCGTAAAATATTAACGGATCATGTGGCTAATTCTGATGTGGTGATTACCACGGCACAAGTACCTGGTAAAAAAGCACCATTGTTAGTAACTAAAGAAATGGTTGCCCAAATGAAACCCGGAAGTGTTATTGTTGATTTAGCCGCAGAACAAGGTGGAAATTGTGAATGCACCGAAGCGGGTAAAGATATCAATCGCGATGGTATCACGATTATTGGACCGATTAATTTACCTTCATCAATGCCTCTTCATGCTAGTGAAACCTATGCGAAAAATATCGCATCTTTGTTGCAATTGATGGTGAAAGATAAGGCATTAAATCTCAATTTTGAGGATGATATTATCTTGGGTGCTTGCGTGGCTCATGGTGGTGAAATTCGCAATCAACGGGTTAACGATGCTTTAGCTACAATTAGTCAACCCTCTCCCGTTGCTTAAGAAACAAGGAAGAAGGAAGAAGGAAGAAGGAAGAAGGAAGAAGGAAGAAGGAAGAAGGAAGAGGGAAGAAGGAAGAAGGAAGAAGGAAGGAAGAAGGAAGAAGGAAGAAGGAAACTTCCCAATCCCCAATCCCTAATCACCAGTTCCCCAATCACCAATCCCCAATCACCAATTCCCCAATCCCCAATCACCAATTCCCCAATCACCAATTCCCTATTACCCATTACCAATTACCCCATTTTAGAATTATGGCAGAAGGATTGATTGCTGGATTAGTAGTATTTGTATTAGCGTCATTTGTGGGATTTGAAGTCATTAATAAAGTCCCTCCTACGCTACATACTCCATTAATGTCAGGCTCTAACGCGATTTCGGGAATTGCTGTTTTAGGGGCAATTTTAATCGCGGGGCAAAAACAATTAAGCGTTACAGAAGTTGTGGGTGTGATTGCTATTGTTCTCGCGACTATTAATGTCGTTGGCGGTTTTCTCGTAACTGATCGGATGTTGCAAATGTTCAAGAAAAAAGAGGTGAAAGCATGATGAACTTTTTACCCAGTGCCATTCAAATTAGTTATTTAGTCGCGGCGACTTTGTTCATTTTAGGCTTAAAACAATTGAGTTCTCCCGCGACGGCTCGTCAGGGTAATGTTCTGGCCGCGATCGGAATGTTTATTGCTATTGGCGGTACACTTTTGGAACGTCAAGTTATTAGTTATGAACTGATTTTGATCGGCATTATTATCGGTTCCATTTTAGGAACGATTATGGCCAAAACTGTCGCGATGACGGATATGCCCCAAATGGTGGGTTTATTAAATGGTTTTGGTGGTGCGGCCTCTGCGTTAGTCGCGGTGGGTGAATTTTGGCGTTATCAAAGTATTCCTGAATCGCCGACTGTTGCCTCCATGATTCCTATTATTTTAGGGGTGTTAATTGGGGGAGTGACTTTTACGGGTAGTGTTTTAGCTTTTGCTAAATTACAGGAGTTATTACCCGGTGCTCCGATTACTTTTCCTTTACAGCAACCTTTTAATGCTTTGTTAGCTGTAATTATGTTGGCGGGTAGTGGGTATTTATTGGTTAATCCTGAAAATATCCCGGTATTTCTCGCGGTTGTTGCTATCTCGAATGTTTTGGGGATAATGTTTGTATTACCCATTGGTGGCGGTGATATGCCTGTGGTAATTTCACTGTTAAATTCCTATTCGGGATTAGCCGCGAGTGTGGCTGGGTTTATTTTGATGAATAATATGCTCATTATCGCGGGGGCTTTAGTGGGTGCGTCTGGGTTGATTTTGACGCAGATCATGTGTAAGGCAATGAATCGCTCTTTGGGTAATGTGTTGTTTAGTGCTTTTGGTTCCGGCGGTGGTACTGCCGCGGCTAGTGCTACGGGTGCTCAGATCGATAAGAATTTTCGTTCGATTGATGTCGAAGAAAGTGCGATGATGTTGGGGTATGCGCGATCGATTGTGATCGTGCCCGGTTATGGGATGGCGGTAGCTCAAGCCCAACACGCGGTAAGAGAATTGGTGGATCAGTTGGAGCGTTTGGGGGTTGAGGTAAAGTATGCGATTCACCCTGTCGCGGGACGGATGCCCGGACACATGAATGTGTTATTGGCGGAGGCGAATGTGCCTTATACGCAGTTGTACGATATGGATGATATTAATCCTCAGTTGGATGAGACTGATGTCGCGTTGATTATTGGCGCGAATGATGTGGTTAATCCTGCGGCTCGTCACGATCAGAGTAGTCCGATTTTTGGGATGCCGATTTTGGATGTGGATAAGGCTAAACACGCGATCGTGATTAAGCGTAGTATGAATACGGGTTTTTCGGGTGTGGATAATGAGTTATTCTACCAAAATAAGACGATGATGTTGTTTGGTAGTGCGAAGGATGTGGTGGCGAAGTTGGTTTCTGAGGTGAAGCAGTTATAACTTTTTTTTGTTACTGTTTTTTCCTTGAGTTTTAATGAGCGATCGCGTTTTCTTATAAGAGCGTGATCGTTTTTTTTTCCCCAAGAGAAGAAACCGGGTTTCTGCTTAGAGACTGTTGGCTAAAATCAGATATCTCCAGAAACCCGGTTTCTCAAGGGAGCGCGATCGCGATATCCTTAATCCCTTAAATATTTACTAAAAAACTCTAATTGATTTACCATATCTTCCGCAGACTTGTTGCCAACTAATCTTAAAATACCCTGCAATTTTACCCCAAGTGAATAACGTTGTTGAGAGACAAGAATAATCCCCGCGTGTGATCTTCCTTCCGTGATAAAATGATAAAATCATTATGTAAACGACAGAAATCACCGATATTAGAACTATATAAAACTCGGCCTTGCACCGTTGCCCATATCAGTTGGGCTTCATCACTTTCTCCTACTCTGCCAGTTTCCCCTACCGTCATCACATCAATAATCACGCACTCGCAAAGCTTGAACGAGTGCTTTTTCCATAATATCTTCATCAAAATAAAGACGAATATTACTCATATAGATGCTTTATCCTCACTAGCGTATTCAGCTTCTAAACGCTCATAATCTGCTAATTCTGCTGCTAAAATAGCCTCAATTTCATTCTTGTTAGCATGATAGTAAGCCAACGCTGCATAAATCTCTGCTAGACTCAAATATCCCCAATTTTCTAGCATCTCTTCTGGAGTTATTCCTTGCTTCCACAAAGTAGCAATTCTACCCACTGTTACCCGCGTTCCAGCAATGCGAGGACTGTTGCCACAGATTTCAGGCGATCGCACAATTAGCGTACCGATATCAACAACTGTTGACATGATTTTTTCCTCTACAGTATTTATAGGAAGTTGATTATTGCCAAATACTGAACTCTCTACATTATTTTACTAGATTTCATGGAAATAGGCAATCTCTGCGCGATCACGCTTTTTCCCCCCAAAGAAACTGGGTTTTTGTTTAGAGACTGTTGAGGAAAACCAGATATCTCAAGAAACCCGGTTTCTCCATCGAGGCGCGATCCGTGTTTCTGCTTAGAGACTGTTGGCTAAAACCAGATATCTCCTCTAACCCGGTTTCTGACTTTTGGGGCGATTCAGTTGCGGATGATGAGGTATAATCGGAGGCGAAGTCAGCCCGAAAATCAACTTTAACAAAAATAATCACTCAAAATGTTAACTACCTATCGTTTAAAAGCTAGTGAACTTGATCAGAGCTTTTTAGAAAGATTAAAAGCCACTTATGGAGATCAAGAAATAGAAATTAGTGTTTCTAACTTAACAACACAACTAGACGCGATGGCAAACGATCCATCTATTCAAGCTGAAATTCAGCAAATAGAACAGGAATTTAAAATAACTGAAATGGATGGTTTAACTGATTTATGACAATTCAAAGAGGCGAGATTTATTTTGTTAATCTTAATCCGGTTCAGGGCAGAGAACAAGCAGGACAAAGACCTGTGTTAATTTTATCCATTGATTCTATTAACCAACTACCCTTAGTTATTACTGTAATTGTCGGAACAAAAGGTGAAAATATCACCCGTGACTTTCCGACAAATGTTCGTGTTTCTTCTTCAGAAAGTGGACTGCCAATGGAGACTGTTTTTTTATGTTTTCAAATCCGTTCTTTGGATAAAAATCGTTTTCCTGATTCTCCAGCAGGACGAATTTCTGAAACTAAAATGGCAGAAATTGAGGCATCAATTCGTTATTGTTTAGGGTTATAGTTAGGACTTACGCAAGACAAAAGAAACCGGGTTAGAGCTTGCAGACTGTTGAGGAAAATCAGATATCTCCTCTAACCCGGTTTGGAAAGGAAGCGCGATCGCGCTCCATCGAGTCTCTCCTCACAGATAACGAATCAGACAGCAAACTAACGCTCCCATTGATCCCACCCGGATAACGTTTAGCTTCACAGATAACCTTTCGCGGTTCCCCTACAAAGCCTTGTTCCCCCCCACCACACCTTGAACAAGATAAAATATCATGAAACCTTGACAATCCTGGGGAGGCATGATATTAATTAGGAGTCCTAATTAATAGGCAAAAAATCAGTCTTTATGCTGAATGTTGAGATTTTATAGTCCAGTTTCCAAGTAGTTCAAAATTCTAATCAAAATTGTTCTACATCTTTCTACACCAACCTTTTAGGTGATTATCCTGAGCTCAAGTCCCTATTTGCTAATACGCGGATGGATGAGCAAGGAAATCATCTCTTTGAGTCTTTGAAGTTTGTTGTCGCCAATCTCCGCAACTGTGAAGTTTTGGAAAAAAACCTCAAAGGCTTGGGTGTTCGTCATCTTAAATATGGCGTACTACCACAACACTATTTCCTAGTTGGCAACTCTGTGATCAAAACACTGGCGGGCATTGCTGGAGATGGGTGGACTCCAGAGGTTAAGTAAGCATGGGTTGATCCCTATATAGTGATCAAAACCGTCATGGTAGAGGGCGCAGATTATCCAGTCGAGCTATTTAAACTAACGGAGGAATAAAATGCAGGTTTTCTGCATTCTTGAGAATCATGCTAAGAGATTTTCTAGTTGTGTTATCAGAACGCTTTAAGTATCAGCTATCAAAACTATCTCAGTCCCCAAAATTTCCATCTCTGATACAGAAAAAACCATCAAGCTATCTGAAAAAGAGACCTTTTAAGTTCTTAAAAAACGTTAAGGGACATAAACGGTTAAGAGTCTATATACGAAAGTCTCGTCAACGTGGTTATGCTTATCAACCGCGGTTTTCCTATGCTCAAGTTGTCCTATCTTGGATTGGTAGTTTTGTGGGAATTGCGATTTTAGCTTATCTTTCTGCCTATAGTCATTATCCACTGATCGCGGCTCCTATGGGTGCAACGGCTGTTCTGGTGTTTGGAGTTCCCGATAGTCCTTTGGCTCAACCACGAAATGTCATTGGCGGAAACTTTTGGGGAGCATTAGTTTCTATTATATGCGTGCAAATGTTTGGTACTGCTCCTTGGGTGATGGCTTTAGCCGTCGCAACTACAATTAAGCTGATGAAATTAACGCGAACCATTCATCCGCCATCTGGTGCTGTTGCACTAATTGGTGTAATGAGCAGTGTATCTTGGCATTTTTTGTTCACTCCTGTATTAGCGGGTTCAGTTATTATTGTTCTTTGGACTTTTGTGTTTAATAACTTAGCTCCAGGCAGAACTTATCCGAAACATTGGCTATAGGATTTGACTAACAATAACAGCTCACAAATAACTGATGACAGCTATGAGATTGATTGATTCATAATGTAGAAATATGAGTACAAATGAGTCTGGAAATGCTTTTGATTGTCATAACTCGACTGAACAAGATATCCTTATCGGGCTTTCTAAGGTCAGCCTTGCCTGAAAAAGTCAATCTTGGCAGGATACAGGATAGCATGGACTCTCCCCAAACCAACTCCAAATTCTATCGTTGTTACAAGCAAAAGGGACTCATTCGTTGTTACTCTCCTTCGCCTAGATGCGTTATCGCGACCTCATAAGCGCGATCGGGTTTTAAGATTTTCCCTTGGGTGGTCTTTAAAAAGTTAACCTTAAACATCCAAAGGATTTGGTAATACTGGACGTTGATCGTACTCATTCCCATTATGTTGATGTTCAATTTCCATATACCGCACCTTACCTCTTGATTTTCCTGGAAAACTAAGCATTTCCAATAACATTTTAATACGTCGTACATCTTCTAACTTTCCATTAGTATTTTCACGAATATGCTTGAAGATATACTCCTTAAACGAATCCACAAATATTTGAGCCTCATCTTCAGTATCATTGTAATTTCCGGTTTCCCAATTATTCCCATCAATATCAAATAGCTTTTGGTATCGCTTCTGTTGACGTTGACTTAACCATAACTGTTGATTCGTGAGTTTAACGCCTCCCATACCCAAAGGTTTACCCATACCTAAAGAAAATCGATATTCCTGATCCCCCTTAACATAGATGCGATTTTCCTTCTCTTTTGCCAAATCTAATACCCATAATAATCCTCCTAGTTCCTCCTCTGTTAAATTTTCAAAATAAATTGTGAAATTAAAACTAACTTGGGGTTGAATAGGGCGAATTTTTGTGTACTGCTTTTGTTTCTTTTCAATTTCCTCTGGTGTCTTAGTTTCATTCACTGTATCACAGCTAACATCTTGTTGATGCCAATACAATTTATGTCCACGAATGATGGTATCTTCAATGGGCTTACTGCCATAATGCTTAAGATTTTCCCTTTTTGCGTCAGGATCTGTTTGTACTAAATAATGCTGAAAAGTAGTAGGTTTTGGGGTTGCTAAAATGCGGGGGATAATTCTGTCGTCAGGATTTGGTTGACACCAAATTTGTTCATCTGGAATTGAATCATCAATTACAGCATCAGTAATAAATACTCTTCCAGCACGGGATTGATTCTCAGATTTTTGATCCTTGACCCAACCGAATATCGCCTCAGCCATATCAATATCTGAATTATCAGAGCTTTTCAGTTTAGGAGGAATAAAATCAGTCACCGAAGCAGCACGACCATTTTTAGTAGGGGGAGTATAAGGAACACGAAAGTTAGGACTGTGACCAAATAGAGTTACTTTCTTACCCGGCGGTTTTGGTTCACAGAAGAAGACAGGGTAATTGTTTTTCAGAATACCGTCTCGCTCATCAAAAGATTTTTTCTGGAACTCGCTTAAGGATGCACGATAATCATCAACTGCACCACTGTCAATTTCACGATAATCATTTGTTCTGTTTCCAATTAACCAATGGTATCGGCGCGGAGATTTACCCTCTGGATTGCCTTCAATCATATTACCACTTGTTATCAAATAACCTTCATATTGGTAATTGGGATCGTCTGCACTAATATTTTGGGCAATACCTTGTTGGATTTGAGCAAATCGGACTGGGATTAATTCAACAATTCCTTGAGGACGATAATCAGAACGATTGAACGGTATTAAATTAACATTACTTTCAAGCACTACGGATTCTTCTATCTTGATAAACGGCTTTCCTTCAATATCTTTGGCCAAGTAGATTCGCCAACTACCATCTCTTTGTTGTTGTAAATATCCTGCTTTGACTTTACTAGCAGCTTTTCCTAGTTTGCGTTCATACTCTCCTGCTAAAGGATCGGGATCTGCATCTTTTTTTCTAGGTGCAGCAACCGCACGGAAAAAGAGCTTGTCATTTTCTGATACTTTATGAATTTTGCTATAAGTAACGATTTCAATCAGAGTTCTTATCATTCCCCGCAAGCTACTACCTGGAATGACTGGACGATAATTGGCAGGATTATAGAAAAAGTCAGTCCATCGTTTTTGTTCTTCTAGTTCAAGCTGAGTTAATTCTTCAATATTACAAGAACGAACACCAAAAATTTGAAAATCTTTTGGGATTAATCCACAACGGATATAAAGAGGTGATTCTGTTATTAATGTACATTGAATATAACCTGTATGTCGTTGAGGATCATAATCATTAGACTTAGGAAGTTCCTGAGCCACAACCACTTGATCCGGATTTGGTAATTCGACAAAGTTATAGGGGGCGTAGGCTTGACGCTTTTTGGAATTAGGAGAAATATGTTTAGGATTCATGGTGCAATCTCCTTGTACTTAAATAAATCGACTTAATATTGATCTAAACTCTTACTCTTGCTCAAAACTAACCCCTTCATATACAACTTCAATGGGACATTCAAACTCAATACTTTCTAAACGGATTACATCCCCTTCTGTACAGGTATAATAATACCACATTTTACCTTCCCCTCGATGATAAATTTCAACGGAGATAGATTCTGAATCGACTAAGACATATTCTTGTAAACTCGGAATCTGACGATAATATTTTAGTTTTTGAGCGCGATCGTAATTGGCGGTACTTGGGGAAAGGACTTCTACAATGACTTTAGGATGTTCAATAAAGTCACGAGATTTTAAATCGTCTGGATGACAAGTAATGACTAAATCAGGATAGAAATAACGATTGTTTTGATTAGCTTGAACTTTTACATCGGATACATTAACTCGACAACCTCTTTGACGTAAATGAGGTCTTAATGCTGTATATAAATTGAGAGCTATATCGTTATGAGGAATACTCCCCCCTGTCATAGCCCAAATTTCCCCGTCAATATATTCATGGCGAAATTCCTGTTTAGCTTCCCATTCTAAGTATTCTTCAGGTGTCATTTTTTCCGGGTATTTAGGTTCAGCAATCATAAATTTTTCCTGATTTAATTTCCTGAGTTGTTAAATCAACAAGACGGCTGCGGTAGATATAAGCGACACCTTCTTCATTATAATTAATGTAGTGGTGAACAACTAAACGCACGGGTTGATCAAGTTTGCGCTCACCAACAGTAACAATACCCAAAGGTACAGCGTGTTTTAATCCTTGCGAACCATCCCAAAGTAAAGTAAAGTTACCCCGCTTTTCTCCATGTGTTCCCCAAAGTATTTGAGGCTCTGAAATAAAGTCTTTTTGTGGATTACCAATAAATCGCCATTTCCACTTTTCCCCATACTTCCAGAGCAATACTTCACCTTTTTTTCCAAAAATTCGACACTGTTGTAAAGTGCATAAGCGCAAGGTTGGAAAATTTGACTCGGTAAATATTTGATTAGCAATAGTTAATTCTCCATTGTCAAAGCGTCCCCAAATCACACCATCATCAGCATGAGCCAATAGGTAAGGTGTTTGTGTAGATACAGATGGCGCTTGGGATTCTAACCAACTGCATAATTCATCATCATCTTTAAATACTTTTTCTTCACTCATACCGATACCTCCTGAGCTAATTCTTTTTGCAAAGCCTTAACAAATTTTTCTAATTCATCTTTAACCTTTTGTTCTGGCTGACTTGAATCTAATATATCCTTAATTTGCAAGTTGCCATTATTTTCTGTAATTTGCCATTGTTTCTGATTTTGTGGATGATGTCGGATTAAGTCGGCTTTTATTCCTTGTAAACGTCCGTGTCCAATACTACTTTCACCTCCCACAGGTAAATCGCTTGTCCACAAATCTTTAAGCAAGAGTAACAGCAATCCAATTTCATACTCTTCTGGCTTCCGTAACTCAAGTTCGATAGTAAGAATTGTTTTATCACCACCAAAGATAGGTTGTTCGTCAAATAATGCGCCGTGATATGCACCTCCGGTAAAGCGATCGATCGCGATCCGAGTTTGTACTAAATCAGTTGTATGATTGATGGTACTCTCATGGACAATTAGACGGCTTGCTTTAGCTTGTTTTGTCTTATCTTCACTAAAATCAGGACCAAATATTTCATCTATAATTGTTGTGGGTTTTTCCCGAGTGTTAACAATCCTTTCAGCACGATGGCGCAAGACTCCTGCTAAACTTGTACCGGATATAATTGGTTTTGATTCACCATTGCGATTAGATTTCAAATGAACAACATCAGGTGCGCGTTCAGGTTTATCTTGTCCTGAGCGAATGAGTAAAGGACTGGCGAGGGTAAATGTGGCGTTAATGATAAAGCGATCGCGCTTGTCTTCCCAATCTTCCGGTACATGAAGACCCGCTTTTTCCATCGCCGCGACAATTGAAGCATCAACAGCAGGTGATTTAGTACAGGGTGAATCGGTTAACCAAGAATGATCTAGAGTTAACCATGCCACGCGATCGTGTGCATCTTCCAAATTAAAATTCAAAACTTGCCATTCTTCGACATGACAGCGACCAAAACCCCGGCGTTTTTTCATCCCAAGGCAAATTTCACCACTTTGGGAACCATTTTTAGGTTCTAAGCCTTGCAAAGCTAAAGTAAGAGCTTTAATTAATTGGGCTTCATCGTTGTTTTTTTCTATCAGTAATTCAAAAGTCAGAGGAAATTCTGTACCCGCTTGCAGTAATTCTAAATCATATTTAGCTTTATCCACAGCAGTGCGAGTGATGCTATTAATTTTAACTCCGTCTCTGAGTTCTGATTGGATGGGTTTATTGGTGATAGAATCGTCAATAATTAGAGGACTTTGTGTGTCTTGTTCTCTTAATTTAATTTTGTCTTGTTCAGACAAACTCTTTTCATTTTCATAAGCAAATAAATCCCCAAATAATTTGGTGGCTATTTCATTACGTCGGTCACTTTCTCCGTATCCCTTATTTCTTTCCCGTAAATAGTTCCGTAAAGCACCCGCGATAGATGAGCCAGTGAGTAAAGCATATTTATCATCAAGGCTATCGCGTAATAAGGGTAAATCAGTGGGACTATCCGCATCTCCTGTTCCTAAACAAGTAGGAGTATCAAGCACTAATGTACCGCGTACAATAATGCGTTTAGTAATTAGTCGATGGTCTTTTCTATAAAATTCAGTCATTGTTTTTATCCTTCATCATTTTTTTAGTAACTGCAATAATTAAACGGAGAGTGTATTCTAGTGATAACTGGTTATCCAGAGTTTTAGATTTACTACCAATAGTAATTTTTGGCCAGCCATTTTTATCAGTATTAGTTCTCTCTTTCCAATGAGATCGAATCCAGTTGTCAGGCTTATCACCTTCTAACCTAAAATTTTGCAGCCATTTTATAACTTGCTCGTCAAAACTTATGTCATTAATTTTTGTATTCTTAAATTGATCGCGAGCCGTTTTTGTTAAATTCTCAGAACTGAGTAATTGTTCTATTGGATCAGGCTTACCATCAGTTAAGGCTTTTTTTGCCACAATCATCAACCTTGACAGTTGACTGTTGGAGATTTTACTAGAATCGTTTGGTGTACTAGCTTCTAACCTTTCTAGTAGTAATTCATCTAATTTTTGCCTCAGTAGTCTTTCTGCCATTCTTTTAGCCAGTTTCTCTGATGCTGAACTCAAAGACTTTTCTTCTTGATTACTGGCCCTCGAGTCTACATCATATTTAGCAGAAAAACGGCTTTCTTCCGTTAACCAGTTAAAGACTATACGACCAAAACCATCTACTCGCCTTTCACCTATTCCTTGGATTTCTAAATTATTAACTTTTTCTGCATCTAATTGTTCTGACTTGAAAACAAACACACTTCCGGCTGCCAAAGCTGGAACTTGTGGTAAAGGCAAACCCCATTTGCGGTTAAATCCACCCACAATCGTACTACTAGCATAAGTATCTATATGCTTTATTTCTACATCTAAAGCTTGTGAAATTACCTTGACAAATTCCTGCGGATCGGTTGTATTTTGGCCGCACTCATCCCGTAAAATTGTATCACTGAGCAAGGTAACAGTTAAATTTTTATGGCGTTTTTTCCTCTCTTCCCACTTTTTATACACCTCATGCCAGTTATTGTCATCTGGTAATAATTCAATCGTTACATGACCATAACCTGCACTTTGAGAACCACCTAGCCAAGCATTAATCTTTTCTGTTTCCTTTTCTGGTTGCAGTAAAGATTTAATTATCTCAACATCTTGAGCAGAGTCACATAAAACTACAGATTGAAAAGTTTGACCTGCATCAATGGCATCATAACGAAAAACCGCCCCACTGCCTTCATTTCCTCTACCCCGTTGGCGGTTTCGCCGATTGTGGATATTAATTCTACGTTTTTCTTGATAGACAGTGATAGAACTATCATAAACCAAACAAAAACCTTGCTCTAATCGTTGAGGTGAGTCGGATCTTCTGTTAATTGCAGTTTGGCTAAAATCCCAGACTCCTCTATCTAATTCCTGACCTTTTTCTTTATACAATGAAAAGGGAATAGGTAAAGTACGCTGTTTTTTTTCTCTGTCAAATAGATAAGCGTTTAAGTAACGGTTTTTGCCGTGAAAAAATAACCGTTTTACGTTGTCATTATCCAAAATATCGGCTTGTGTGGGAGGATATTTCCGCAGATAACGGCTAATTAACATTCCTCGAATCATACTACCAGGAATGTAAGAATGAGAAACATCACTATTGGGATCGCCTTGTAATGATGTAGCAAGAATGGGTTGCTTTGTATGGAGCAAAAAAGTAACAACTTTCATTTAATCACCTTCAACATAGTTGATATATTTTCTAGTAATGTCCTCGTCAATATTCCTTTCTTTGTCTGTGTCATTCAGAGTACATTTGACATGACCCCGACCTCGGTTACGTCCGCTTCCTATACGCCGAAGTGCTAAAGTCCCGACTCCTAAAAGTGCCAGCATTTTTTCTGTAGGATTTTCATCAAAGAACAAAGGAGCCTCAAAACTCGGTGCTGAATCAACAGGATCGCGTATGATAACTCGAAATGACCGCAAGCTATGTTCAGCCGGTGCGCCATCTTTAGGATCGATCGCGGTTTGTTGACGTATAGCAGTCAAGGAAGCAAGAACATCCTCACGAGTGGGAAACCCATCTTTTTCTCTTTGATCTGCCACAGCATCCCGTAAATCTTGAGGTAAACAACCATCACCAACGTGCATTTTTGCCATTGTTTCATCGGTGCTACCTGGTTCGCCAAATAAAATATTTCTAACTGTTAGCCATTCTTGACGCTGATTTTCTGGAAGTAAAAGAACAAAATTATCGCACTCCTCACTAAGTAAACCTTTAAGTGTGCGTCCTCTTAAATAGGGAAAGCCATCGCGATCGTGTTCAACTTCTGAATCAATTAAACCGGCAACACCATCCCCACGTCCAAAGGTTGTATCACTCAAGAGTTTAATTTTGATAGTGTACATAACTTATTCTCCTAATGGGATATAAAATTCCATTGCTTCGATCGCATCAAAGTAGCCACAAACTCGTTCACCTCCACTATCTAATTTGGGTATGTCTGTCCAACCACATTGTTGAAGTTGGTCTTCTAAATCAGAAATAATTGGTAAATGTTTTAAACCGTATGCCTCAATAAATTTTTGAGTCGCAACTGAACCTTGTCTCAATTGCTCTCGTAAATTAATGACTTTATTGTGACGACCTGCCCAATCTGGATGTGAATTGAAATAATTGACTAAATTTGCGAAAGTAGCCCAGTTACGCCAGTCACCCTCAGAAGAATCTGAATTTTTTAATCGGATAGGTCGTGGTGTTAAATTTCCTTCAACCACTTGATATTCTTGTTTACGAATTTCACTAATAGAACCCATTAAACCAGTAGCAGCAATGTGCCAATCTAGGGCAGAAAAATGTGGTTCATCTAAACGAGTTGATTCATCACGCATGAATTTTTTAGCATTTTTATACAAGGCTTCACTCAATTGATAAGCTCTAGCAAATGGATAGTGAGTTTTAACAATAGCAATACCAGCACAGGCGCTTAGGTCATCAATCTTCGTCAATGCTGGATTTTGAAAATTTTCAAGAAACAAAGCTGCTAAACTTAATCCTAAGCGTCCATCACAAACAAAGATTACATCATCGCCACCATACACTAACGGACGAAAAGGCAAGTATTTTTTCCCATCTCTTAGGGTGATTGGAAAATCTCCTGTTTTATTTAGATTAGCTACCTTAATAAGATGTGTAGCAACAGCTTTTAATGCTTTTATACCCGCTTGCTGAACTTTGTATGATAATTCTCTTACCTCATTAATATATTGTCTATCTGGTTTGTCTCTACCACAATTTTTGAAACGTTCGCCCATATCATTACCATCAGCATGAACGATAGCCAGGTAGCTACTTTCTCTTTCCGTTCGACCCATATCATCAACATCTAAAGGAATATGATATTCCCCTAAATTGATATTATCAAAGATGGTATCTAGTAGCTTTCTGTTAGCTAGTTCACCTAATTTTTTATCAACCGTTTTTAGTTTAGCCACTATTTCTTGAGAAACCAGATAACTGTCACGTTTGGGAATACCATAGCAATCGCTAGTATCTACTGCTACTAAACCTGTTGAATTACAAGTTGCTGTCACTCCTAATCCCAGTAAAGGACTAGAAGAATTATATTCACGTTTTTTTCGATCTAATTCTTTGCTAATCAAATCGCTAACAATCGATGATAAACTATTCCCCCAATTAAAGGGAGTGCTATGAGCAACAACAATTTTTAATCCAGGTGCTTCTAACAAAACTTTTTTGCTCAGAATTTTGGTGAAATTTATCGCTAAATCATCTGTATTCCTGAATAATAAAACTGCATTTCCGCCCCCACTATAAACTAACTCAGCCGATGTTTCACCATCTTCAATGTTTTTATTAGGAACGTAAACACCTGT
This sequence comes from Microcoleaceae cyanobacterium bin_387, assembly GCA_037440985.1. Taxonomy (GTDB): domain Bacteria; phylum Cyanobacteriota; class Cyanobacteriia; order Cyanobacteriales; family Microcoleaceae; genus JBEDKD01. The sequence goes on along the minus strand of JBBITB010000077.1, from coordinate 10,284 downwards.
TCCGAGTTGTTCAAGTGCATACTTAACCCAACCTGTTTTACCATCTGTTGCTTGACTAACTAAGTATGATGCACCGACATTTTCTCGTAGGCGATTGCTACCAAAAATGTACGATTGTATTCCTGTAGTATCTACAACTGTTGCAATGTATTGAGTCATAAGTTACTCACCTTTTTCTTCACCTTTGTTATGTTCTATCCACTTGCCGATTTCTTGAGATAGATTGACTAGATCATCTCTACCAAAAACTTTAACTTTTTTTTGATATTTCTCTTTTTGTGTTTCCGATTGTTTTTTTTGAGCATTAAGAAAATTGATTTCATCTTCTAACCAATTAGGCTTATCGTAGCAGCACACTAAAGCTACTCGCGCTTCTTTACCTCCTAACTGTTGTGCGCGAAGATGAGCTTCAAAAAGTTTTTGTTTGCAATAGCTGTCAATTGTTGTACATGAAATAGCAAAAAATTGATAACCTCTGAGAAAAGCGACATCAAATTCAAATTGATCTAAATCCCTGCTTTTTCTGGGATCTTCAATATGGAATGACATCTTACTTTCATGGATATGATAAGTCTCTTTAAAAGTTTTATCCTGAAGTATGCTCAAAACGTAATGTTCAAGCCAAATGCCATCTAACCACTGACAAACTTGCTTTAAGCTGTCGAAATCTTTTGCTTTTACCTGGTTTAGATTGATTCTATCGGAAAGATTTTCATCCATTTTTTTCAATACGTCTGTAATTTTTGGAGACAAAGATATATTTGAGTTTTTTTCCTTCACAACAACTAAGGGAAGGGATATCTTTTGAAAATCACTATCATTTTCTTTCCAATCTTCTTTTCTCCTTTCATTTTGCTGCCTATTCTCATCACAACGTAATTGTTTATTGCACCAATCTCGCCACTGTCTACCTAATTCTTGATCAGCATGAAACCTAGCAAACTCTTTAGCCACTTCTGAAAGAATTGTTGCGTCACTTGGTGGCTTATCTAGTTTCCACTTTAAGTTATGTAAGTTAAAAACTAATTCTAAGGAAGGTTGTACCTTAAGTCCCACATTAAAAGGAAAAATTTTACCACCTACAGGGTCTTCACAGCACATCTGTAACTTACGGGAATCGAGATAGCTAAAAAATGGTTTGGGTTTGTTATGTGATGGTTGAGTCAATTTAATTAAGGCTTGATAACCATGTACTGACATGGCTTTTGTCCCACCTGTGTAGTTGAGTCCTATCTTGCCTGATAAATTTTTAGCTTTGTTGAAAATGGCATTACGAATTTGTTCAGCATCAGCTTCAGATGCACCTAAATTCACAGGGTAAACTCTCTCCTTACCTTCAGAATCTTTGCCTAGTTCTTTACTAAGTTTTTTTTGCAATCTATCTGCTAAAGTTGTTGTACCTGTACTGCGGACTAGATAAACCTTGCCATTAGAGTTTAGTAGTGTTTTTGCTGCTACATAATTCGGCAACGGATTCTCACCAACCAACAAAAATAGATGATCCACTTGATGATATTCCCAACTATTAGGATTATTACTGCTCATACTTTCCTCCAAAACATAGGTACATTATAACAGCGATTCTGGTTGCGATAAGCCCGATCGCGCCTGGTTTGTCTTCACCCCCCATTACTGAATGTCACCAAAAATCTCGCTAACGTCCACACCATTCGCCGCCCGGAAACAACGATGCAGACTTCCCTTTAAAATCGGCTATTGACACCACACCTACCATAATCACGATCAATCACCCCATTAACCCCCTAATCAATTAAATCACCCAACTGATACTCAGGATTATGGGTAATTGCAATCACATATTTACCCAACTTGGGATCAAAAACCCCGATCGCGCCATAAAGATGTGCTACCTTGTGTGCCAACACATAACACACCGGATTCGTCGCCGGCCCATTTACCTTCAAAACCGGTCCCCCCTTCAACTCTCCCACCCCGATCATCTCATCCAAACGCGCCGCGGCATCCCGCACGATCACATCATTTTGCCCCGGTTTGCCAAAACCGATTTTCAACACCTCACCCTCGATCTCAATTCTGTAAGTCGTCATTGCCGAATCCTCAAAAATCAATGAAACTATCATAAACTTCCCGTGGAAGCGACTTCTTCCACTTTACAGTCATCTCAAATTAACAATCCTCATCCCCCTCAGCCCCTAAAACCCCCTACAACCATTGGTATAAATCGCGCTTTTGCGGCTATGGATAATGAGTTATTACAAAATCATTACACGAAGAAACCCCCTTTCTATGATAATCGCGTTGCAGAAATCGAGTCTATCGGCGCAACCACGGTGGGATTGCCCCTACAAAAACATTACAATTAAAATAGGATTGCTATATAATGATGGCAAAAGCATAAGGCAAAATACCACAAGAGAATGAGTATCTTTTCCCAACATAAATTACCCGAATGGTTGCCGAGCCTAAGTCCCCAAATATGGATTTTAGCCTTTGGTCGTTTTCTCTCCCAAACGGGTACAGGATTCACCATTTTTTATACCACAATTTTCTTTGTTAATCAAGTGGGTTTATCCGCAACTCAAGTCGGTTTAGGCTTGGGAAGTGCTCAGATTTCTGGAATTATTGGCCGTCTCCTTTCGGGAGTTATTTGTGACTCTCCTAAATGGGGACGCAAACGCACTTTATTATTATCTTGTATTTTATCCACGATCGCGTCTTTTATCCTCGCCTCATCCCATAATTTTTCTACAATGGTAACAGGAAATTTATTAATGGGATTTGCCATCGGTTTATATTGGCCAGCTACGGAAACCGTCGTCGCTGATTTAACCGTTTCCGAAAACCGTAAAGAAGCTTTTGCCGTCGTGCGTTTAGCGGATAATCTCGGTTTACAAATAGGCATTATTTTAGGTGGTTTATTAATTGTTGTCACCGGAAATTATCGCACTTTATTTATTATTGATGGCATTTCTTATCTCATCTTTCTCTGTGTGATTTATATCGCGATTCAGGAAAGTTATCAAACCCCCACTTCTGAGGAGAAAGCAGAAAATCAAGATCATGCCGGGGAGGTGAGGGCGAGAGAAAATCCTTGGATACACGCGTTACACGATCACGCTCTTCTAATTTACGTCATTGTCAATATTATTTTCACCCTTTATGTTGCCATCTTGCAAAACATTATTCCCCTTTACTTTACCAACTTTGTCAAAGTGCCCACCTATCCCAAGGGATTTTCTACGGAAATAATTACCGGTTTATTCGCGTTAAATACCTTCTTAAGTGTTATTTTACAACTGCCAATCCTTCGTTATATAAGACATTTTTCTCACGTTAAAGCCCTAATGATTTCCGCGTCTTTATGGGGCATCTCATTTATTTTTATCGGCTTGACAGGAATGCTTAATTATGGTAATATCATCTGGGCAATTTTGGGTTTAGGAATAAGCGCGATCGCGTTAGTTTGTTATCTGCCATCGGCATCAGCATTAGTCGCAGATTTAGCCCCCGATAATGCCAGGGGAATTTACTTATCTATAAATTCTCAATGTTGGGGGATGGGTTATTTAATCGGACCACCCTTAGGGGGTTTAATCTTTGATCAAGGCAAAATTGCCGCGGATAACTTTTGGGTAGGAATGGCACTGAGTGTAGCTGGAGTCATTCTCATTTTACGACATCTTGATCGCGCCTTAATTAAAATCAGGTTGGGTTGAGGAACGAAACCCAACCCAGTAGGGACACGGCACTGCCGTCTCCCTGACGTCATTCTCATTTTACGACATCTCGATCGCGCCTTAATTAAAATTAGGTTGGGTTGAGGAACGAAACCCAACCCAGTAGGGACACGGCACTGCCGTCTCCCTGACGTCATTCTCATTTTACGACATCTCGATCGCGCCTTAATTAAAATTAGGTTGGGTTGAGGAACGAAACCCAACCCAGTAGGGACACGGCACTGCCGTCTCCCTGACGTCATTCTCATTTTACGACATCTCGATCGCGCCTTAATTAAAATTAGGTTAGGTTTCCTTCCTCAACCCAACCCAGTAGGGACACGGCACTGCCGTGTCCCTACTTACTTACGTCGTTGTGCGAGTTTACGGTAAACATCTCTTAAATCAACTTGATGAGAAGCTAACGCGACCAAAGTATGATAAAATAAATCAGCAACCTCCCCCGCGATCGCGTCTTTATCATCATCCTTACAAGCCATCACCACTTCCGCAGATTCCTCACCAATTTTCTTCAAAATTTTATTATCTCCCCCGGCTAATAACTTACAAGTATAAGAAGTCTCAACCGGACGATCGCGGCGATCGCAAATCACAGCAAACAACTGAGATAACATATCCCCAGGAGGAGGTAAAACCACCCCATCAACCCGATGAAAACAACTACGTTCCCCCGTATGACAAGCAATATCACCCACTTGTTCAACCGTCACCAATAAAGTATCACTATCACAATCATAACGAAGGGATTTTATCACTTGTAAATGACCAGAACTTTCCCCTTTATGCCATAAAGTATTACGAGAACGACTCCAAAACCAAGTTTCTCCCGTTTCCAGAGTTTTTTGTAAGGATTCCCGATTCATCCAGGCCATCATTAAAACAGTACCATCTAAATAATCTTGCACGATCGCGGGAACTAAACCCTGTTCATTATAGCGAATATTCTCAATAGGAATAGCATCACTAAAATCAATTAACTCAGAAGACATAAGCAAAAATAGAAAACATTAAATGTACAGGAATTAAATCTTTCCTTGATTAGCCATATCAAAAAAAGGTAAAAATGTCAATGATTGTCGCCAAAATAATTCCAGAAAACCCCAGCAGAAATGCAGTTTCTTTTAGCGATTTCCAACAACTATTGTGGCGCAGGCATCTTGCCTGCGATTGAGATGATTTTTGGGAGATGTCTTTTGGTTGTGTCCTCTAGGGGCGAGCCCAGATATATGCCATTAATCTGTAGGGGGGTTCACCGATATCTATGCCACCAAACAGAGATGCTGAAAAACCCGCCCCCACGGGAAAACCCGCTCGAAAACCCGCCCCCACGGGAAAACCCGTCCTGACATTGACGCGATCGCGGTAAAATAAATCCTCAAATCTTAATGTAAAGACTAATCCAAAACCAGCTATTCTAACATTCTATCCCCAAAAAAACACCATAAAGGAGAAAACATTGGTTTCCACAACCTTCACAACCACCAAATCAGAAGAAATATTCGCCGCCGCGCAGAAACTCATGCCAGGAGGAGTAAGCTCCCCAGTACGGGCCTTCAAATCAGTAGGAGGCCAACCCATAGTATTTGATCATGTCAAAGGCGCCTATGTCTGGGATATCGACGGCAACAAATACATCGACTATGTAGGCACATGGGGACCAGCCATTTGCGGCCATACCCATCCCCATGTCATTAGTGCCCTCCATGAAGCCCTAGAAAAAGGCACAAGCTTTGGAGCCCCCTGCGTCTTAGAAAACGTCCTCGCGGAAATGGTAATTGATGCCGTCCCCTGCATCGAAATGGTACGCTTTGTCAACTCAGGCACAGAAGCCTGTATGGCCGTATTACGTTTAATGAGAGCCTTTACCAAACGGGATAAAGTCATTAAATTTGAAGGCTGTTATCACGGCCACGCGGATATGTTCCTCGTCAAAGCAGGTTCAGGAGTCGCGACATTAGGCTTACCCGACTCACCCGGAGTCCCCAAATCCGTCACCGCGAGTACCCTCACCGCTCCCTATAACGACTTAGAAGCAGTTAAAGCCTTATTTGCCGAAAACCCCGGAGAAATTGCCGGAGTAATATTAGAACCCGTCGTTGGCAATGCTGGGTTTATCCCCCCCGATGCCGGATTTTTAGAAGGGCTGCGGGAAATCACCAAAGACAATCAAGCCTTATTAGTCTTTGACGAAGTAATGACAGGATTCCGAATCGCCTATGGCGGAGCCCAACAAAAATTCGGAGTCACACCCGACTTAACCACACTAGGAAAAGTAATCGGAGGCGGATTACCAGTAGGAGCCTACGGTGGCCGTCGCGACATTATGAGTATGGTAGCCCCAGCCGGTCCCATGTATCAAGCGGGAACACTATCAGGAAATCCCCTCGCGATGACCGCGGGAATTAAGACTCTAGAATTATTACAAAAACCGGGTACTTACGAACAACTCGACAAAATCACCAAAAAATTGTCCGAAGGCTTGCTACAAATTGCCAAAGAAACAGGGCACGCGGTTTGTGGAGGACAAATTAGCGCGATGTTTGGTTTATTCTTCACCGGGGGGCCCGTACATAATTACGAAGACGCGAAGAAATCCGATCTGACCAAATTTAGTCGCTTCCATCGCGGAATGCTAGAGCGAGGAATTTACTTAGCACCTTCTCAATTTGAAGCCGGATTTACCTCCTTAGCCCATACCGATGAGGATATCGATCAGACATTAACCGCAGCACGGGAAGTCATGGCCGGCTTGTAAAATCTAAACCAAAGAAACCGGGTTTCTTGCTCTTATCTCTTATTAGAAATGAGTAGCCTTGAGAAACCCGGTTTCTGAGATAATCTTTCCTCTGTGTCCTCTGTGCCTTTGTGGTTCATTATTCTGATATCCCTATCCATTGAGGATAAACGGAGATATTTTTGTCTCTTCTCTGTCTGAGTTACCTGCGATTTTGTCGATTCTATTCAACTTTCGGCTTAATTAAAATTATGTCTGAATTAAAAGAATTATCCTCATCGAAAATCGGGTTAATTTGGTTAATTGTGGCAGCGATTGTCACAATTATTTTATGGCAGTTTTCTTGGGGAAACTATATTTTATATCCTTTTTCGATTTTAGCCACATGGTTTCACGAAATGGGACATGGATTAACGGCAATTTTACTAGGGGGAAATTTCTCCAAACTTTTAATATTTTCCAATGGTTCAGGTATAGCTTACCATTCGATTTCTTTTGGGGGTAAATTGGGAAGTGCATTAGTAGCAATGGGAGGCCCCCTTGGCCCAGCCTTCGCGGGTGGAATATTGATTTTATCGAGTCGTCGTTATCAAACGGCCCATTGGTGTTTAATGGCTTTGGGTTCTGTGATGCTGCTTTCAGTCTTACTGTGGATCAGGACTGGATTTGGAGTAGTTGCTATCTCTCTGTGGGGATTATTCGTTTTATTAATCGCGTTTAAAACTCCCAAAGGACTTCAAGCGTGGATTGTACAATTTATGGGTGTACAAGCCCTTGTCAGTACCTATCACCAAAAAGAATATTTGTTTGGGGGAAATTCTGTCAATATTAATGGTCAACAATTAATCTCTGATACCGGAAAAATCGCAGAATATTTACTTCTTCCCCATTGGTTCTGGGCAGTATTAATTATGATGGCATCTGCCGGCATTTTCTGGATTAGCCTTAATATTGCTTATGGCTCTGATGATTAAATTTTTCGATTTTTTTCGATTGCACCCTATTCTGATATCCCTATCCATCCCATCTGCGTTTATCTGCGTTCATCTGCGGTTTCAAAACCAAATATTGTTACAAAAATTTACTAAAAATCGCGAAAAAAAGAAGGATAACCCCTTGACAACGTGGAGGAATTGACGGATAATTTTTATCATAATGGGATGGTTGCAAAAATTTCAAAATTGCGACCATCCCATTATTAAGTAAACTTTTTAATATCACAATCTTATATTACCAGACTTTCCTTTTTTGTGCAAGCCCGTGAAATGTAAAGTTTTGTATCTTTTATGGATAAGGCGAGAATGAGAAGCAAGTTTAGTTAAGGGGCAATGGCTTGAATCACTTGTCTGGGTTTCCGTCCTTTTAAAACAGCACAAACCAAGACATTCGTATCAATAACGACTTTCATTCACCCCTCCGATAAGCTGCGATTTCTGCCGAGATATCTTCTTCGGTAATATCCTGAATTTCCGGTAGGGATTGAGTGCGATCAAATAATTCTTTCAGTTGTTGACTTTTTAGTTCTCGTTGAGGATCGAGAGTAATATTTTTGTTGATATCCGCCATCATTTGCCGTTTCTCTTCTAGTAATTTTTGAGTAGCTTCTTTGGCTGAAATTGTTACAGTTTGCTTCGGTTGACTAGGTGGTTGTTTTTCCGAGAGTAATTTTAATGCCGCCACGATCACATCATTCGGGGTTGTATATTTTCCACTATCAATTTGTGCTTGTAATAATTTTTCTTCTTCGGAATTGAGTGTAATTTGCATAATCTTTGTCTCCTTTTGTGCCAGCCCATTCAATGTAAGTTTTTGTCTCTTTTATTGAAACCCCATCTCGTTACAAAAATTTACCAAAAATCGCGATCAAAAGAAGGATAACCCCTTGACAACGTGAGGGAATTGACGGATAATTTCTATTATAATGGGATGCTTGCGAAAATTTGAAAATTGCGACTATCCGATTATTAATTAAACTTGTTAATATCATAATCTTATAGTACCAGACTTTCCTTTTTTGTGCAAGCCCGTGAAATATAAAGTTTTGTATCTTTTTTTGAAACCGCAGATAAACACAGATAAACGCAGATGAGGAAAAGATGCTTACACCAAAGAAACCCGGTTTCTGAGAGAGCCGAAAAGAAACCAGGTTTCTTGCTCTTATCTGTTATCAAAAAGAGGGGGCTTGAGAAACCCTATTTTTGATATATTCGCGGCTTCTAGTTGTGCGGCTAACGTGATGATTGTGGCTTCATCCGCGGGTTTGCCAATTAATTGCACTCCTAGGGGTAAACCCTGGGCAGAAATTCCTGTCGGAATCACGATCGCGGGTTGTCCAGAAGCATTAAAGGGAGGACAAGGCGCGATCCATTGCACAATCTTTTGTAAAGTTTCTTCTGGAGTCAAATCAGCCCATTCTCCGATGCGAATAGGGGAGTGCATATAAGTAGGAAGCACTAAAACATCAAACTGTTCAAAAAAAGCCACAATCCGTCTCGCGATAAATTGCATTTTAGAGACAGCTTGCAAATAAACTCCCGCGGATACAGTTTGTGAAAGTAACCAACGATTCATTTTTCCTAAGCCTTCAGCGGGAATACCACTAGCTCCCGCTCCCGCTTGCCAAACTACGGTAAAAGGTTCTAATAAATTACTAAAATCAGGACAAGCCATTTCCACATGATGTCCCATTTCTGCTAATAGTTTTACGGTGTCTAATACAGGTTGTTGACATTCGGGTGAGGCTTCTCCCACGGGCTCAATTGATGTAGAAAAAGCAATTTTTAAGGGTTTTAAGGGGATATCTGTACTGGCTAAAAAGGAAGGATTGGGATCGGGCAACCAATAGGGATCTCCCGTAACATATCCTGACATGACATCTAATAAGGCCGCGGCATCCCTGACAGTCCGAGCGAGGGGACCATTGGCAGAAATCCCACTTTGATAATCTCCCATCGGGGCAAAAGAAACTCGTCCTCGTGAGGGTTTAATGCCTACTAATCCACAACAAAAAGCCGGCCCACGAATGGAACCGCCCCCGTCTGAACCCTGCGCGATCGCGCAAAGTCCGGCAGCAACAGACGCGGCAGCACCACCACTAGAACCCCCCGGAGTATAATCTAAATTCCAAGGATTACGAGCAGGGGCAAATCCATCGGGTTCCGTATAGGGAAGGGAACCCACTTCCGATGTCGCGGTTTTCCCTAAAATAATAAAACCCGCGTGTTTGAGACGTGTCACTAAACCATCATCATAAGTCGCGATATTGTTTAATAAGGCGCGTGAGCCGAAGGTACAACGAACCCCCTGCACCGGGTTTAAATCTTTAATAGATATCGGAACTCCAAAAAAAGGCGGTAGGCTTTGAGGATCACTCTCATGGGCTAATTGTTCCGTTTGAGTTTTCGCCAGCGCGATCGCGTCGTCATACATTACAGTAAAATAACTACCTAGTTGAGGATTGAAACGATCGATCCGTTGTAAATAAAGTTCCACCAGTTCCAAAGGAGAAAGATCCCGCGCACGGATTAGACGGGCCAGTTCAAGGGCTGGGTAAAAAGCTAAATCCTCTGTATTCATTTTCTTGAAAAATGGAAAAGCACTCTTTCTATTGTGCCTTCTCCATATTGCTAAATCCCAAAAATCCCGATTTCGTCAATGTCTCTAAAGCTTAGGTAGCGCCAATATGACACAAACACCGCGTCCCCCGGCTCCCCCTCCACCTCGCCCCCCTGCCCCAGGTGCGCCCCCGCCTCCCCCTCGCCCCCCTGCCCCAGGTGCTCCCAGAGCCGCAGCACCCCCCGGAGCACCACCCGCACCCCCCGGAGCACCCCC
>JBBITB010000076.1:0-30726 GCA_037440985.1 Microcoleaceae cyanobacterium bin_387 | reverse complement strand
CAGTTGACAGTTGACAGTTGACAGTTGACAGTTGACAGTTGACAGTTGACAGTTATCCATTATCAATTACCCATTATCCATTACCCAATCTCCAATCCCCAGTCCCCAGTCCCTAATCCCTAATCCCTAATCCCCAGTCCCCATTGCCCATTCCCAAATTCTCTTCGCAAAAGCTACTGGTTGAATTAAAATGAAAAAGTCTGCTTTGGCAGGCTTTTTTGTCTTTTGAGGGGATATGAATAAACTTCACGCGGAAATTTTGGCTCTACAAAATCAAATTGAGGCCTTAAAAGCCGAACGCAAACAGATTTCTATTCAAAAAGCCTTACCTTCTGATGAGTCCCCCGAAGCGATCGCGATCGCGGTGCGTCGTCAAGCCCGTGAAAATGCAGAAAATTGGGCAGAATTGAAAGGCATCGAAGACGCGATCGTTTTATTAGAAAGTAAACTCATACAAAAACAACGAGAATTTGATAAATGGCAACAACGAAGTCCCATTGAATTACAAGTCGAAGCTGGAAGAGAACAAGCCCATATTCATGCGGCACGCATTAATCAATTAGCCCAGGAATTAGCCGAAGAAGTCAAAGCTTTAAAGGCGATCGCGGATGAAATTAGCCCTAATTATTGGCAAGTTTATTATAAGCCATTTATTACGGGATTTAAGAGCATTTCCGTCCCCTATGTCCGTTCCGATGGCGATGTTTGGACAATTCTCAATCGCATTGTTTAGGTGAGTAAAATTTTTTGCCGGATTTATAGACCTTTTTTTAACCGCAGATAAACGCAGATAAACACAGATGTTTTTCTGCGATTAATGATGATATTGCTACCTCGACAGTTAGAAGGTTATTAATGCCATAAACCCTTAATTTTCTCCCTTCTTCCTTCTCCCTTCTTCCTTCTTCCTTCTTCCTTCTTCCTTCTTAATAAGGCTGAATATACCGTTGATTAGCTCTCACATAACATGAGCGAATGGGTAAATCTTTCACATCCTTTCCGCCTCTGACATACATCCAGGGCTTACCCTGATCATCTAAAGCATTTATTAATACTTCATCTGCCCCCCCTCTACCGACTTCAGCTTGAATAATATCTCCTTTTTTAAACTGTCTGATAATGGGTTCATTTCTCCCCGCGTTTTGACGACAATTTAATTGATTCTTAACAACTAGCCAAAGGGAACCCGCCATTAAAGGACTTGGTGCTGTTCCTTTTAAGGGGGCTTCATTGCTATAATAATCCCCGGACTCGTCAGGAGCTTTTTGGGGTATATTTTGGGCTAAAGTTACCGTTAAATTTGACATTAAAAAATATATGAACCCGATTATACCATAAAATTGATATCTTTTCATAATTCCTCTTTTTCTTTTTTTACTGTAGAAACACAGCCTCAATAGTTTGAGGGCAACCACAGGGGGATTGCCACTACATTTTATGATCAAAAATTATTAAAGATCACCAGGGACTTAAGTCCCTGGCTAATAGCTGAAGTCCTCTGAAGAGGACTAATGAATTATTGAGTCCTCTTCAGAGGACTTCCGCTTTGAGGCAGGGGTTTTAACCCCTGCTGGACTCCTTTATTAAGGTTTTTCAGTTGCTAAAGTTTTAACAGTTAACACTTGAGGCGGAGACGCGTCAGGTGGATAGACAAAATCTACTTCTACCACTCGTCTTTCTCCGGGTTTTAATTCTAATTTTACCAAGGCTTCTCCCCTTTGTCCACGTCTTTGTACTAAATGCACATAACGAGTTTCTCTCTGGTTTCGATCGCGCTCATAACTAACTCTCACAGTCCCTCTAAATAGAACTCGCAATAAGGGAGGCTCTAAAAAGATTAATCCCCCTCCCATTAATTTATTCATTTTGATGGGAGTTTGTATTGTTAAAATAACAGTCTGCTGGTTTTTCGTATTATTATAAAGAGGTAAAATTAAATTATATTCTATACCATAATTCCCATGTGCCATATAAGCCGTATCGGGATATCTTACTAACATTTTGGCACTTTGAGTTTGATTCGTCCCTAATTGTCCCGCGGGAAGGGTATTTAATCCATAGGAAAAGGCTTTTCCTCTTTGAGGAATAGTCAGATTAGAACTACCTGAATGATCAACTAATCGCGATCGCCATCGGGAACCTAACGCGACACCCGCAACTCTTCCATAAATCATACTACCATTAGTTTGATTCGGGGCAGTGGGAATCAAATCACGAGGTTTGACACGATCTGAATTTTTCAGTAAAAACTCCCATTCTCTCAAATTAGGAGCTCTTTCTTCACCTTTATTATCCCGACGAGCAAACATGGCTAAACTCGCGATATAAATTAAACCATTACTGCGAAGACGAATTAAACTAGAACGACCATTTATAGGTGCTTCTAAATCTCTTACAGGGATAGGATGATTCATTAATAATTGCGATTTTCCTGGGGGAATAATTAAAAAAGATGGAAACCCCGAATCACGTTTACCCCGTAAAATATCATTCATTACCCGATTTCCCGGACCGGCATAAATTCTGCCCTGAGTGTTATCTAAAAAAGAGGGTAAATCAATAAAAGGCGCGTCCGGTTGACCTAAATAACTCGCACCTTGTAAAATATTAATTTTGACAGGTTTCACACCCGGATTAAATAAAATTAACCCTAAATATAAAGTGCGCCAATTATCAGGAGAAGGCGGTTGAGAAATATGATGGGTAAACACATCAACCCTACCATTAAACACAAAATTTAAGTGTGCTTGAGGAAACTTTTTTCCTTCCCGTGGAAAAGTCGAAAGTAAAATTCCCTCTTGAGATACCATTTCGGGACTATTACTGTTAAAAACGGGGACATTATCAAGGTTTTCAGGTAAAGGTCTCACCTCTTGAACTTCGATAATTTCTTGAGTAAAGGAGTCTGGATTAATCAATAATATTCCCGCCGATAATCCCATTAGGCTAATAATTTTAGAAGTTTTTTTTAACTTCATTAAAAATACAATCATCGGCAATTTTTTTCAGATAAAGCAATACATTTGATAACCCCGTAGGTTTGACGAAAGAAACCTGTTTTTTTAACCGAGATTCAGGGTTTGAACCTAGGGACACGGCACTGCCGTGTCCCTACTATTTTGGTGGAAAAACCCGGTTTCTACCTAAGTCCTGTTTTTACAGCAGTTCCCGCTGTTATGAAACACGGTAGGGAAACGGCACTGCCGTGTCCCTACTATTTTGGTGGAAAAATCCGGTTTCTGCCTAAGTCCTGTTTTTATTAAATGAACCACAAAAGCCCAGAGGACACAAACGGAGCATTTTCCATTACTTTATGGTTAAGCAATGAAGAGAAGAGAGGAAGCGCGATCGCGACACCTGATCAATTTTACCCTCTTGACATATGCACCAAAATAAGGTTAAAGGCAGGCAGGATGCCTACCCTACCATCACTCTCTTTTCTTTCCTTTGTGTCTTTGTGTCTTGGTGGTTATTTTTTTATCAAAAAAACGGGCGACAACAGCCCCTTGAGATGAGATATTGACGAAAAAACCCAGTGTCTTTAAGAAACTGGGTTTTTTACCACGAGAATCAGTTTAATGGGCGAAAGCTAATCCCGATAATTGATCCTGAGATGAGTTATCTGGTACAATCTTCACTTGATTGTTGTCATCCACATCAACGATCGCGCTTTGTCCATCTTTCAAACGTCCTGATAACATTTCTTCAGCCAAGACATCCTCTAATAAACGCATAATGGCACGACGTAAAGGACGAGCACCATAACTGGGATTATACCCCTCTTCGACTAAACGCTCCTTAAAGCGTTCTGTCACTGTTAAAGTAATACCTTGTTCCGTTAAACGAGCAAATAATTGACGTAAGAGAATATCGGCAATTAACTTCACTTCATCCTTGGTTAATTGACGGAAGACAATAATATCATCTAAACGGTTGAGAAATTCAGGACGGAAATAGTTTTTCAGTTCTTCATTGACTAAAGTCCGAATGCGATTATAAGAGGCTTCGGCTAAATCGCTGGAAAACTCAAATCCTAAACTTCCACCGCCTTTTTCAATCACTTTTGAGCCGATATTTGAGGTCAAAATAATTAGGGTATTTTTGAAGTCAACCACACGGCCTTTCGCGTCCGTTAAACGTCCGTCTTCTAACAGTTGTAATAACAGGTTAAAGACATCGGGGTGTGCTTTTTCGATTTCATCAAATAACAACACGGTATAGGGACGACGACGCACGGCTTCTGTTAATTGTCCCCCTTCGTCATAACCAACGTAACCTGGAGGAGAACCGATTAATTTAGAAACGGTATGACGTTCCATATATTCCGACATATCTAAGCGAATCATTGCTTCTTCTGAGCCAAAGAAATAATCCGCGAGGGCTTTGGTTAATTCTGTTTTTCCTACCCCCGTTGGACCAGAGAAAATAAAACTCGCGATCGGACGATCAGGATTTTTTAACCCCACACGAGCGCGACGTAAGGCGCGAGAAACTGCGGTAACAGCTTCATGTTGACCAATTAAACGCTGATGTAAGATGTCTTCCATATTCATCAGTTTTTCGGCTTCCGTTTCGGTTAATTTTGTCACCGTAACACCAGTCCAACTGGCAACAATATACGCGATATCTTCTTCCGTAACTACTAGGGGATGAATCGCGTCGGGGTTATCAGACGCGGCTTTAATTTGCTCTTGAATATCTAACTCACGATCGCGCAATTGTGAGGCTTTATCAAAATCTTGTTCTCGGACAGCTTGATCTTTTTCTTTAACGATTTGCATTTGTTCCCGTTGCAAGGATTTAAGCGCGGGTGATTTTTGGGAATTCATGACTCGCACACGGGAACCAGCTTCGTCAATTAAATCGATCGCTTTATCGGGTAAGAAACGATCATTAATATAGCGATCGGAAAGGGTAGCAGCCGCTTCCAGGGCTTCATCAGAAATTGTCAGTTTATGATGTTGTTCGTATGCCGAGCGGACACCGCGTAAAATTTCAATAGTTTCAGGTACAGAAGGTTCACCCACTTTCACGGGTTGAAAACGACGTTCTAAGGCCGCGTCTCGCTCAATATATTTGCGATATTCATCCAGAGTTGTTGCGCCCAAACATTGCAATTCCCCTCGTGCTAACGCGGGTTTGAGAATATTCGCGGCATCGGTTCCCCCTTCCACAGCACCCGCACCTACGAGGGTATGGATTTCATCAATAACGAGGATAATATTGCCATTAGAACGCACTTCTTCCATGATTTTTTTCAGGCGTTCTTCAAAGTCTCCTCGATAGCGTGTCCCCGCGATTAACGCGCCCATATCGAGGGAAATCACTTGTTTATTTTCGAGCACTTCGGGAATATCTTTTTGGGATATTCGTTGGGCTAAACCTTCCGCGATCGCGGTTTTACCCACCCCAGGCTCTCCTACTAAAACGGGGTTATTTTTAGTACGACGACCTAAAATTTGGATTACCCGTTCAATTTCCGTTTCTCTACCGACAACGGGATCGATTTTGCCTTCTCTAGCCATCCGCGTCAGATTGCGACCAAATTCTTCTAAGGTGGGAATTTTGACGTTAGAACCCTTATCGCGTCCCCCTCCAGCCATCACCGCTTGTTGTTCACCTACGGAGCGGATCACTTGGGTTCGGACTTTGACGCGATCGATGCCTAAATTTTCCAAAACCCGTGCCGCGACCCCTTCTTCATCCTGCATCAGTCCCAATAAGAGGTGTTCCGTACCAATATAGTTATGACCCAATTGGCGAGACTCATTCAGAGATGCCTCTAAAATGCGCTTCACACGGGGTGTAAAGGGGATTTCTGGGGGGACAAACCCGGAGCCACGACCGATGATGCGTTCCACTTCTAGGCGCGTCTCTTTCAATGTCATACCCATTTCGGCTAACACCTTGGCCGCGATGCCAGTACCTTCGCCGAGAAGTCCCAGAAGGATTTGCTCGGTACCGACGAAGTTATGACCGAGGCGACGAGCTTCTTCCTGCGCGTGCATAATTGCCTTAATGGCCTGTTCTGTAAAGCGTTCAAACATAGCGTCTTCCCTTTCTGACTAAATTTCAGCGAGGACTTGGACACCGCACCCAAGGGTACGGGGGATTATCCCATTGTAAACATTTGTGTACTAAGTTGTAATAAATGTATCGCGATTTGGGAAGAAATAGCAGTTCATTATAGTGAGGATACCCGAAGGGGGGCAAGGTTCCCCTCCCTGCCACTTGGGAAAAGCAATAAAAATCAAAAAAAAGATTTTATTATCTGACGGTGCTATTGTAGTTTGTAGTAGGGGGGGGTTCACCTGTATTGGGGTTATGTTTTGAAGATACTGGTGACCGATCCCCTACCATTGATGATTTTCTTTTGGAGGATCAGGTTTTTCTCAATGGTATTAAAAGCTGAATTTGATGTCTTCAAGCTAGAATATACCACAAATCTAGCCCATGCTAATGCTGTACTAAAGCATTGATAAGTCTCAACCAATACCCAAAGATTTGAGTTTTTGCGTAACATTTTGCATCATGATAAGCCCGCTTTTTGTTTCACTCATTCCTTGAGCACTTTGTTTCGCGCCATTATTAATATTATTCATGGCTTCTAAGATTTGTTGAATCGCGATCGCTTGTTGTTTTGACATTAAAGAAATTTGTTGAGCACTCCCCACAACTTGATCGATCGCGTTGGTAACTCCTGAAAAAGCCGTCGCAGTTTCTTGAGAAAGAGTCACACTTGTTTTGAGGGTTTTTGTGGCTTCTTCCGTTGCCATCACCGTTGCATCAATGGAATTTTGGATATCAGCAATTAATCTCTTAATTTTCTCCGAGGAAGATTTACTGCGATCTGAGAGTTTCCGAATTTCCGTCGCGACAACACCAAAACCTTTGCCATGTTCCCCTGATCGTACCGCTTCTACCGCGGCATTAAGGGCTAATAAATTCGTTTGATTGGCTAATTCTGTCACTAAATTCGTGATACTATTAATGTGTTCCGTTTGCTCACTTAAACGCATAATTTGTTGAGAAATTGCCCCTACTTTTTTTTGTAAAATAGTCATGCCTTGTAAGGTTTTTTCTACGGCTTTTGTACCACTATGTGCTAAATTTAAAGTCTGTTGACTTCCCGCAAATACTAAGTCAGCTTGCTCGGATGCTTGATGAGACGCGGCACTTAATTCATCCATTGTCGTTGTCGTTTCATTCACGGAATAGGCTTGTTGAGTCGTAATACGTTCCTGCTCTTCCACCACGGCAGAAATTTGAGTTGAAGATCCCACAATACTCTGAATTAACTCTCGCAAGTTTTTATCCAGAGGCTTCGCGATCGCGATACTCAAAATGACTCCTAATGTTACCGCGATCGTGGGTCCGAAAATCATCCCTAACATGACAAATTTCTGAGTTGATGCCATACTAATTTCTGCTTTTTTTCTGGCATCTTCAGCAATTTTTTCATTCTCATCTAAAACTTTTTGTAGTGCTTTTGTTGTGGCATTAAACGTAGGTTTGATAATCGTAAAAACCTGAATATTCATTTGCTGTAATAAAACACCCGTGGCGGTTGATTGCTGAAATTCCGGTGATTTTTGCCGACCGGATTTCCATAAATCTAATTGCTTTTTAAAGGGAGAGACTATCCCCATTTTTTCAAAATTTTGATACAGACTAACAAAAATTTCATGTTCCTGTTTCCAACGCTCAAATTTAGACAGAAATCGTTTCCAAAGTTTATCTTCTTTGGGCGTTCGTGGCAGGGTTTCATATTTAGCAAAACCTTCCTTAATCTGTTGTAAAGCTAATTTTTCTCTCTCAATTTCCTCTTGTCTCACTGCTTCATTTAACCTGGTATTAAGTAATGCTAATTCTCCGGCTTGTATATCCCTTATTCCATTATCAATCATTTGTAATCCTGAAATAGAAGGTAAACGAACAATACTAATTTCATTTAATTGCTCACTCAGTTGAAAAGTGCCAATTGAGCCAAATAATGCTACAAAAAACACGAGCAAAGCCATCAGAAAAAAAGATGTAATTAACTTAATTTGTAGTCCCATATTAGTGAACAATTTATTGATTTTTAGCATAAGGCAGGTTCTCCTAAAAAAGTATTCCATACTACTGGTGAGATTTAACATAAGCTTTGACAAATTGGTCATCAAATAAGTTTTGTATGTTTCCCTTTTTTTCAATAATTTTATTAGTCAACAAAAATTGATTAATTTCCTCACTTATTTCTGATTTTTTTTTTCCCTCGAAACCCGATGCAAAAAAACGCAAATTTTCCTGATAATCAAAAACGTTTAATTGACTCTCATTTTCTTGAAATTGCTTAACCGTCACCCCGGATTGTTCGGCCATTTGCTTATAGGATTTTTCGGGATTTTTGTCGATCAATGTTAAGGTATCAAACCAACTATTCACTATTGCTTGTACGGCTTCCGGGTTTTCTTTAATCATTTTACGAGTGACAGACACCTGATCAATAATATACCCCGGAAAATCTTTGGAACTAAATAAAACTTTACTACCGGGCAAAGTAAGAGCTTCTTGTGTAAAAGGGATAAACACGGATACTCCGTCAATTTGTCCTTCTAAAAATGAGGCAACAGCTTCCCGCATATTTAGGTTTAAAATTTTGACATCATCAGGTGCTAAACCTGCTTTTTTTAAACCCAGAAGTAATAAAAAATGATCAACGGAACCCACTTCAGTTGCTATTTTTTTGCCTTTGAGATCCGTGATTTTATTAATCCCTTCTCGCACTATTACCTGATCCCCTCCCAGGGAAATATCTGTGATTAAGACAATCACTTGATCGGGTGTCTTTCCCAGCGCGATCGTACTAATCGTATCATTTAAACTTTGACAATTAGCATCGGACTTGCCTTCCGCCAGTTGTTTAATCGAATCTATATAATCATAAAATTTTAAATCGACATTCACTTTGTTTTCCTCAAAAATTTCTTCTTCATCCGTGACTTGCCAACGCATATAAGCTGGCCAATTACTAAACCCGAATCGGAAGGGTGTTTTATTGATAAATGACTGAGATTCCTGGGTATAAATTGAATTTTGCGATAGGGTACAACTTACCGTTAGGAGCGCACTAATAAAATAAATTGTCAGCCTAAATAGCCATTTCTGAATGTTCACTTTCCTCTCCTTTTTCTTTTACTATGAAAGGCTCCTCTCTCAAGGAGAGTCTAGGCAAACCCGCTCACTTCACCCACGAGTTAACCATGACTTTTTCTGATTTTAATCAACTTTATATTCTGTCACTAAGGTAAGACTTGCCCATTCTCCTTTTTCATTATAACGACGAATCATCCGTTGTCGCTGGTTAGATTCCACTAACCAACCTACTTCTAAAAATAAGGGTTTTCTCAGTTCAATTTGTAACGGAGAAGTGCAGGAAGCTCCATCGGGAAGTAATAACACTTGGATAGGTTGACTACTTTCATCAAAGGATAAAATTGCACCTTCGATGCGAGCCCCGGAAGTAATTGTCTGAGTATTTCTTCCGCTTCCCCAAGTAAGTTTTTGGCTAACTCTTCCACCTGTTTCTAATTTTAATTGCCGATTGGTAGCATAAGTATCAGGAGAGCGCCAGTCTGGATAAATAGTAATAGCTTTTCCTTGCCATTCTCCTAATAATGATTCTAAGGTAAGAGGGGGACGCTCAGGAGAATTAGTATTTTTTAGTTTTTCTCGGATCAGAGTGATATTTGCTAAATTACGCTCTTTATTAAATAGTTGTACTAAACGTAAACGACGTTGTTGATAAATTAATCCAAATTCTGCACCGATTTCGGTAAAAGGTGCTAATTGAATACTTCCTTGAGAAAAAGCACCATTTTCAAAAAAGAGGATATCACGTCCCAAAGATTGATAAACTCGGACTAATTCATTAACAACAGGCTCACCTCCCTTGGGGTTTTGTATAACACGACGCAGAGTAAGACGGGCAGTTTCATTATTATTTAATCCTTCTATATTGATAACACTGGGGATATCTTCCACCCATTCACCTTTCGGGGAAAAGTGGGTGAAAGAGCCTTCCCATTCTCCTAGGTTTTGCAAAAAACTTTCCCATTGCGATCGCATATTCTCTCCTTCTCTCCATTAGGAATTGAGTTTCGCTATATATTATAGAGCGCGATCGGGTTTTTGTGAATTTCTCTATATTCTAGGATAAGTATCCTGCCTGCCTTTGAGCGGATTTTGAAGAGATGTCTAATATTTACTTAAAAAAATTCAACCTTTTCTTATTGAGGGTGGAGAAGATGAAAAGAGCCGTCGCAACCCATTGATTGATAAACCGCGATAAAGACTTTAAAAGCACTAGACTTGACCATATAATGGTAAAGAAACTGAAACTGTCGTACCGAGACTTTTCCCTGCACTAATGAGAGAAAGACTACCTCCCATCAATTCAATAAATTTTTGAGAAACCACTAAACCTAAACCATTTCCCCCCTGACGACGGGTACTGGAGCCATCAATCATGACAAACTCTTGAAACAGTTTATGTTGATCATCTTGAGCGATACCGATACCTGTATCTTGGAACATAATCATGGCTTTTTGTGATTCTAAAGATTCCTGAGACTCAATCTCTCCCTGTGTAAAAGTTTTGATCGTAATACTCCCTGAATCCGTAAATTTAATCCCATTTTCCAATAAATGTTCAAAGACTTGTTTCAGTTTATCATAATCCGCTTTGACTTGTATAGAGATTTCCGAATATTTCCGAATTAACTTCAGATTTTTTTGTTCAAGCTGGGGCAACCAAAGCGCGATCGCGTCTTCTAAACAGGAGTGTAAATCAACGGATTCTATTTCCACATCGGTTTCCCCCTTTCTCAGACTAGAAAAATCAAGAATATCTCGAATAATACGTTGTAATTGTAGGGATGATTTTTTTGCCTTTTGTAACAAATCCAGTTCTTCTTCACGATTATCACATAATTCATCTAAAACAATATCAAGAAAACCAATCATCCCATTAAGAGGCGTAAGAAGTTCATGGGAAATATTTTGGAGAAATTCATCTTTAAGTTGATTAAGTTCTTGTTCAACCGTCAAAGACTTTCGTAATTCTGCTTGTAACTTCAGGAGGTGCATATTAGAAATTTGCAATTCCATTGTCCGTTGATTAACTTTATTTTCTAAATCTTGATTAAGTTCTTCTAAGGCTTCTTGAGCGGCTTTTCTTTCACCAATTTCTAATTGTAGTTTGTTTTGTAATTTTCGCAAATTCAAGTGAGTTCTCACCCGCAAAACAACTTCTTGAATTTGATAAGGTTTAGTAATATAATCAACCGCACCCACATTAAACCCTAAAACCTTATCATAGATATCATCAAGAGCACTGACAAAAATCACAGGAATATTGCGAGTTTCCGGCGACTCTTTCAAGATACAACAAACTTCATAACCCTGCATATCAGGCATCATTACATCCAAAAGAATCAAATCAGGATGAAGGGCTTCTACTGCTTGTAAAGCACGTTCGCCATTAATAGCTTTTCTCACCTTATACCCCTGAGCTTCCAAAATCTTTGATAATAGTCACAATTGTTCCGGGGTATCATCTACTACTAAAATATCAAAGGTTGGAGAATAAGAAGGGGACATATTCATAAGCTTAGAAGTAGAGCATCAAAAGAATAAAACCCAAAAATGTTATGATCATCCCTGAAGATTAGAAGAAGAAAGTATTTGATAAAAAATACGATTTCTTCCATTTTTATTGGCAAGGGAGAAGGAATTATCGGTACTTGAAATCAGAGTTTACGGCGAAAAATTCCCAGAAGGAACTTAACAGGGGACTCTACAACGAAAGGTAACATATTCATTAATATTATATTATTAATGGAGCCTTGGCAATTTTAAAATTGCTCATGGAATTGACGGGGGGATAAACATTTACCCCTGAATATGTATTTGAGGCAATCAGGATGGCAAATTGTTCACCACGCGATCGCCACTAAATCTGTGGGACTTTTAATTTGTCCCTTGAGAGTAATGGAAATGGGGCGTAAACAATGATCACCCCGGAAATGCCCATAATTATCATTATAGGGGTAAAAAAATCAATCTCATAATAATTAAGGTTAGGGGAGTGATTTTGGGGTGTGTCACCACTATAAATTTAGCCTATCATCAAATTGACATCAATTAGTCATTGCTGTCAACTGATCGAGAATTGCCAGACAGTGAATTTTTTAATGGATTCACAAAAATGTTTCAAATTTGAAAGTTTATTTTTCACTCTGGCCCCTTACTTAGAATAAATAAAAGCTAATCCTCTTCTGATTAGGGATATAATCAAGGGTAAAAATATGAACTCATTATTAGGATAATATCAATTAATATCGGGAGAGTTATTGATAACTTTTAAAGTGAGATCACTAATTAAATCCAAACGAAAGTTCTCGACTAAATCGGTGAGTATCCTGACAAAATCCTGGTATTTTTCTGGTATTTGTTGTGCCAATTCCATCACCAGTAGATCATCACCACTTCTTGCCGCGTTATGTACTTGTTTTACCCATTCCAAAGGCATGACTTCAAAGGATAAAGCAGAAGGCTTAAAAGTTGAGACTTGGGGCTGATAATTACTTGATAATAGTTTTTCTTTCAGTGATCGCGTATCAGCATAAACATACTGAACTCCCAAATAAGTCGTCAGCATTTCAAAGATAATTTCTTCCCGAAAAGGTTTACGGACTATATCATCACAGCCCGAGGCGAAAATCTCATTTTTTTCTTCATCTAAAGCACCCGCCGTTAAAGCAATAATAATTGTATTTTTACCCAAGGGATGTGCCTTAATACGTCGCGTTGCCTCATAGCCATCCATCACAGGCATACGCATATCCATCCAGATCAAATCTGGGGAAAATTCCTGCCAAACTTTGAGCGCGTCTAAACCATTTATCGCCTCCAGAATATTAAACCCTAATGGAGATAATAATTTGTTGATTAAGAGACGATTTTCCACCACTTCATCTACGACTAAAATTTTATACTCTGGTTGATTTGGGGCTAAACCAATAATAGTTTGGGATTGGAGAGAGGGGATTTCTGGAGCATGATCGTCCACTTTGACTGGAATTTCCACTTGAAAAATACTCCCTTCTCCCAAGGTACTATTCACTCGAATATCACCCCCTATTAGTTGCACAAACTTCCGACTAATTGCCAATCCTAATCCTGTACCTTGTTGAGATTTTATACCGGTTGCTGACTGGACAAAAGCATCAAAAATTGAGTCCAATTCCTGGGGGGCAATTCCCCCACCTGTATCTTCAACTTCCCAGCAAATTTTAATAAAATTTGAGTCATTTATTGACATTTCAGTATCAGGAATAACCGCAGTTTTGACAGTAACCGATCCTGAATCTGTAAATTTGATCGCGTTACCAATAATATTAATTAAAATTTGACGTAATTTTTTTTCATCAGTAATTATCCTTTGGGGTACTCCCGAAACTGTGATAAAATTTAGTTTTATCCCTTTGGAATTTGCCCGAATTTTAAACATCATTTCCAAAAGATCAAGAAATTCATAGATATCAAAATTATTTTCATTAATTATCATCCGACCCGCTTCAATTTTAGACATATCTAAAACATCATTAATCAAATCAAGTAAATGTTCACCTGCCCGATTAATAATATCAATTTCTTTAGCCACAGAATGCAATTCAGGTTTTTTACTCAAAATTTGACTAAATCCCAAAATAGCATTTAATGGTGTTCTTAATTCGTGACTCATATTAGCTAAAAATATACTTTTAGCACGATTCGCAGCCTCCGCGGATTCTTTAGTTTCTTGCAATTGACGGGTACGTTTTTCCACTTTGATTTCTAAACTGCGTGAATAGTCTTCTAATTTTTGATAAGATCGTTTTAATTCCGTTCTCATCACCTCAAAAACACGAGACAAAGTAGATAATTCGTTTATTCTTGAATGAGTAATAGGGAACTCCCAATCATTTTGAGAAAGGGCTTTTGCCGCGGCACTTAATTGGAGAATAGGGTAATAAATCCAACGATTAATTCCAATTCCTAGTATGATCGCGCATACCAAAGCTAATAAACATAACAAAATCGTAAGATGACGATTAGCAATAATCTGTTTCATGAAATCAGCTTCAGGAATAACAATCACAATCAACCAATCTAAACCTAACTCATCCCGATAGGGTTTAACTTGTACAAATTTCCTTGCACCATCAAGCCAAAATTCAAAATTTTCAGTCTTCTTAATATTCCTGAGAGAACCAAATTTTTTTTCTAATGCCAAAACGGTTTGACGGGTTAATATATTGCGCGAATTAGTCCCGGGCAATCGTAACTTTTTGGTATTATCAATAACAAATGGTAATTCAGATGTTGAACTACCCACAAGCTCACCGGAAGGCTCTATAATAAAAGCTTGACCTGAAGGACTGACATTAATACTTTGCAAAAACTGATTCAGTTCACTCAGAAGAAGATCAACCCCCATCACACCTTGAAACTTGCCCCTATCATCATACCAAGGAGCCATGAGAGAAAAGCCGATATGTCCTGTCGAAAAAGTATAGATATTACTCCAAGTTAACTTCCCTGATTTAATCGCGCTTTCATAGCCTGGTTTTGTGGTAATATCGAACAAGGGATTAGCCTCTAAATTAAGATTATTTCCCTGGGGATCGAGGCGATAAGTTTTAGGTTTTTCTGTGGAATTTTTCCGCACAGTAAAAATTTGATTATCACCTCTTTTTCCTACTAATAAAAATGAGCCATCAGATTTGCCAAAATAAATATTTTGTACAGGAGCAACTCGGTGAATTAAATTTAAAAAATGACGTTCTATTGTTATTTTATCCTGAGATTTGAAATAACCAATTTGTGCTTGCTCAAGATTAATTTCAGCAACGAGGCGAGGCCTATTAAGATAATAAGTGATTTGGAGGTCAATGCGATCGGCAATTTCTTTTTGTAATTGTTGTGCGAGACTATTCACAGCCTGTTGACCACTACGAAAAGACAGATATCCTGTGACACCGACCGCGACCATAATTTCCAAGACAAAGGGAACAATAAGAACCGTTGGCAAAGGAACTTTGGATAGGAAGGAATCGACCTGGTGTTTGAGGGATGACATAACTGGAGTCAATGGGATTGAACAGTCTCTCTATTATGTATGTAAGTTGATCAAAACTTGCTCAAACTGATCCAGAGAATCAAAATCAAAAAGAGTGACCTTTTTGGGAATGCTGACAGACTTTCCAGAGAGAAAGAAAGCCTTCCAGATCCACAAAGGTCTTCATTCAATACCTCGATGAGTCAAACTACTACCCACGCAGCAATTGTTTAATCGTACCCACTAACTCTTGGGGATGAAAAGGTTTGGCAATATAAGCATCTGCCCCCTGTTTCATCCCCCAATAGCGGTCAAATTCCTCACTTTTACTAGAACACATCACCACAGGGATATTCTGGGTGTTGGGGTCAGTTTTAATCCGGCGACAAACCTCATAACCGTTCATGCGTGGCATGACGATATCAAGGACTATTAAATCAGGGCTCTTCACCATAATTTTTTCCAGGGCTTCCACCCCATCACTGGCGACGGTGACTTCTAACCCTTTGCCCTTAAGCAAAGACGCGATCATCTCCCGTAACGTCACACTGTCATCTACAACCATAACTGTACTCATAGCTCCCTACCTAGTTCCTGAGTTAAAACTTGCACAAGAAAGGTTCGTCAAACCCTATTTTAGTGGTGCTGTATTGAATGAGCTTACCCGAGCTCTTTCACATCCGATCATCATCTTAACAATTACCGTCCCATAAAAGCTTATACATTGAGGAGTGTAGACAAATAAAGCAAAGCTCGCTTCTACTCTCTCAATGATTAATCAACCATTACAGGCATGGGTTCAGAAGATGATCGAATCAAAGCACCCTTTCACGAAGGATTTGAATTACCTAATACTTCTAGTTTAGGATTGTACATATTTGCCATACTCAGAGAACGTTGATTTGATAAATGGGAAGTTTCTTTCACTCCATTGGCCACTGTACCCAATACCGTCGCGCCGGAAATCTTTAATCCATCTAAGGCCTTTGTCACTAACCCTTTATCGGTGCGGTCGATCGCGATTACCAGGATCGTACCATCGGTTTTGGCCCCTAAAATATGACCATCAGCCAAACCCACCAAAGGGGGAGAGTCATAGATCACTAAATCAAAAAAGGCTTGAAATTGTTCCATGAGATACTGCATTTTCTTGGAAGAAAGCAGTTTAATGGGGTCTGGTACAGGTTGACCCGCGGTTAAGACAAAGAGATTTTCTTCGATGGGCGATCGCTGAATCGCGTCATTAAGACTCAAGTCTTTAGTAATGGTATCACTGAGACCTCGCACATTAGGAATATCTAAGCGAGTATGCAATTGAGGCATCCGTAGATCCGCGTCCACTAATAAAACTCGTTGACCCACCGCGGCCGCGGTTTGTGCAAGATGAAGGGCCACCGTCGATTTGCCATCCCCCCCCAAAGGAGAACCAATCAAGACAGAGTGCAGTGATCGACCAGAGTTCAATAAATTGATATTAGTATACAGAGAACGGAAGGCTTCTAAGAAGAAATAATCCGTATCTCCTTGAATTTTGGCACTACTGAGCATCGCTTTTTGCGCCGAGGCATCCGGCAATTCCTTGCTTTTCGACTTGGGCTTTGATTTTTTCGTAATTTTCTTCAGTTTCTTGGTAAAAGGAACAATGCCTAAAACGGGCAATTTTGTTCCCCATCGGATTTCATCAGGCGTATGGAATACGGTATTGAGAATTTCCACCATAAAGCCCACCGCGATCCCAAAAAGAAGACTTAAAATAATCGCGATCGCCATATTTTTCCCCAGTTGTGTATTCGTCACCGAGACAGGCTTTCCCGACAGATTATCTTTAAGCAAATCCGGTTCACTAACGACAGACCAAGGCACATCTTGTTGACCTTCACCCAACTTTAATGTTTCGCGTTTTGTTAAAAAGCTCTTCAAGCTATCGGTAGCCACTTGTAACTCCCGCTCTAAATCCCCATACCTTTTTAAGGCGGTCGGTAAATCTTGAATTCTTTTCTTTAACATGGCTTGATTATCGAGCAAAATCTTTTCTCTGGCTTCCAGTAGTTTAGCCTGATTAGCAAGATTATCTACGAAGGATTGTGCTCGACGTCGTAATAAATCATTAATGTTAGTTTGTTTATCTTTTAACAATTTAATGGGTAAACTATTGTTCCGAAATTGGGACTCGCTCACCGCAAGCTGAGAATCAATATTATCAAGCTGTCCACCCAAAGCAGAATAAAGCGCTGGATTAACACCCATAATAACTGCTACGAAATCCCCCTTATCCAAAGCACTTTTCATCGTTTGATGGTTTTGACGAATCTCCGCGAGTTGGGCTTGAATCGTCAAAAGCTGGCTATCAATATATGACGATTGTTCTGTGATGACCTTAAGTGTGATAGCCGGATCATTTAATTGGTAAGAACTCCGCAAATATCTCATTTGTTCTTGTAAATAATCAACCCGTTTTCGGATTGATGGTAGTTGACTTTCAATATATGACATCCCCTGTTTTGTACTTTTGAGGCGGTCTTGACGACTATAGTCTAAATAGTAGTCTCTGGCTATATTTAACACATCCTTGATTTTATCAGGATTGCAATCGCGGTAAGTAAACTCCATCAGTTTAGTACCCACTTCTTTTCCATCTCTAGCAAAAACAATCCGATTAATATCTAGTTGAAGTTTCAAATCAGTTTTATTAGGACATTTCTGCTTTTTCGTATTCTCAGAATTCTTAGGCTCAGGATATTTTTCTTTGATCTTTGCTTCCAGAGGATCAAGCATTTTTGGACTCTTTAAAAAGCGAATTAAGGTCTGGTAATCTACCAAACTTCCCCCTTCAATCGAAGAACCCACTTTGTTAACTTCATCAGCACTAAACTGGGAACTTTGAGATTGAATTAATAACTGTGCCAATCGACCTTCCGCAGTAATGGGTTCGACTAAAAGCCGGAAATCACCTTCATACATCTTCGTAATTTTTTTGGCGTTCAATAAAACCATTGAACCAGAAAGAACTCCTAAACCAATTGCCACAGTAGCCATGATCCAGATGCGTCGTTTGAAAACGGCAAACACCCATCCCAAGTCTAAGGGTTGTTCCTCCGTTGTATCCTCCTTGCCTGTAGAGACACTAGGAGTGGGTGAAAACTGGGAACCATTCCGTTTAGACGAGCTTGACTGAAACTGATATTCCTTATCCATAAGATTAGTTGCCTCTTACCTAAGTAAATTTTTTTAACCCAATCTAAAGTTTTGTAATTCCTAATCGAGTCATGACAGTAAAGATGGCATTCAAAAAACCCGCGCCTGCCTGAAAGCCTACAACAGGAGAGAAAACCAGGTTCATATCATCGGCAAATTTGGTCAGACCATTGCGTCTCACTACTATGATATCTTGATCCCTCATCAGTGGGTTAGTTTGGTCATTTATTCCTTCTTTGGCATCTAAGGTAATAATCCGTCGGGACACCGTACCATCGAAATTTAAGCGCATGAGTTCGACAAAACTGCTTTGAGCACGCGATGGGCTAAACCAGCCAGCCATTCTTAGTGCTTGATTCAAAGTTGTATTGGGTGCCATTCTTAATACCCCAGGTCCTCGCACTTCTCCCACCACGGTCACTTGAACAGTTGTAGGAGCAAAACTCGCCTGCGCTAATTGACTGACTTCCGCGGGGGTTAACTCTGTCGCGGTGGGGACGATGATGGTGTCTCCCTCTTGCAAAATTGTATCTTGAGTGATATCCCCGTTTTGTAACAATTGCCAAAGGTTAACTGTGAATTTTTGTTCACCTGTTTTTGATAAGCGGCGAATCTGCACTTGACGAATATCCGCGATCGGCTTAATCCCCCCAGCTAATTGAATCGCTCTTGTCACGGTGGGTAAACCAATCCGCGCACCTGAGTCAGGACCGGTGTTGCCCCCTAGAATAACGTAGTTACCCGGACGAAAGACTTCACCGACAACGGCGACGTTGCGGGCTTGATCAATAGGAGCCGAAAACGTAGTAGTGCCGAGGCGACGCGCTTCTGCGAGATCCACTTGAGTGATCGTAGGTACAAAGATCGAATCTCCATCACGCAAGGTCATTTCTACAGGCACAATCCCTGTCTGTAAATATTGCATCAAATTAAACTTAAAGGTCTTTTCTTGAGTACCAAGACGTCGGCGCAGTTCGATCTGCCGCAGATCCGCCATTTGTGTCACCCCTTGGGCTTTTTCCAATACTTGTACTATGGTGGGAAACTGCACCGAAGGAGCGTTTCCCGCTCCTGAGTTAAGGCCAACCGCGTAAGAACCCGGACGATTGACTTCTCCTGCTATCCATATATTCAAAGGGCGTGTTGCTAACAAACCTACTGTGACTTGAGGATTTTTCAGAATCGGGGCATAGGAATTGGAAATGGCTGTGGCCGCTTGCTCTAGGCTCAACCCTTGAAGAGAAATACTGCCAATCAGAGGTAATTGAATGGTTCCCCCAGCTGGAATCTGGTATTGACCACTCAGTTGTGGTAAATCAAAAATGTCTATACGGATATTATCACCGCCGCCTAATGTGTAACCCCCAAGTCCAGAATCCGAATTATTGATGGTATTGGGGGAAGGGGGTGGTATTTTTAATGCCCCGGGTAACAAAGTTGGCGGCTGCCCTTGGCTTGGGGTGGGATTGGGCGGCGGTGGCATGATTAATGTATTCTTGGGCAAAGTTGGCACTTGCCCAAAGACTGGGGATGGACAGACGATACACATTGGTAATAACAATAAAATCCAATGGTTCCAATATGGGCCTAGGGAACGCGAAAAACTAATATATTCCATAGATTTTTTTTCCTTGTTCATTTCAATTTTACCTGCTGATCTCTAAACTGCCAAACTCTGAGCATTGGTTAGAAATAGCCTATCTATCGCCGTGAGAGCTTATGGGCGAGAGATTTGCCTTTTTGTTAAATTATGTTAAACGGGGATTCTCTCAACAATTATTTTTAGCATCAGCTTCCTGATTTCTCTTTTTTTTTCTATAATACTTGATTAGCAGTCCCCCTATCTCCTCAAGCTTGAGTCACTTGGCTGCTAGAGCGGTTTTCACACATATTCTCCGAAGGAGTGGTGATAAATCTATTTCTTCTGTTGTCCTGAAAATAATAATGAGGTAAATGCCTTCGGGATATTAGTTCCTTGGGGTAAGTTTTCTCCCAATATTTCCACCCTCAATGATCAATTTATCCTTTTTCTAAAAAACGACTATGAATGATATTCTTCGGAACCCGTTCTTGATCTTTGTGATTGTTGGCCTCGCGATTATCATTATAATGATTTTATATAATGCAAACGCAAAAAATAAAAAAATTGCCCGCAATAGCGAAAAATTTATTCTCGCGACTTTTATCATCTCCATCTCAGGCGCGACCGGAGCAAATTTCGTGCCATTTTCTAAGTTATATCTGCCAGTTCTCTTGAATAAAGGTACAACACCACCCACAATAATTGGCATGACTGTTATTTATTTTAGCTTTTTTTTGCTATTAGCTCCCCGCTTTCGCTACACTCTCAACAAAATACTTAAAACTCTGGTAGTCACATTTATTAGTAATCCATTTTTAGGTGCTCTTTTCAGCATGATTCTTCTCTCGTTTTCTTGGTCAATTGTTCCCAATGACTCCTTCAACGCCAGTTTAATACTTTTAGTAACATCACTGGTGGCAATGTATGTTGCACAGGAATACACTTGGCAGGAAATTTATCCTTTGTGGCGCTGGGTTAATTGTCTCGTGGTTATTATAAGTATCGTGAAACCTAACGCGATGGATGATGGGAACTGGACGGGAATCTTAGGACACAAAAACCAGTTTTCCTTTTTTATGGCACAATCGGCTGTTCTCTGGTTTTTGAATAGTTTTTACTACCCCAAGGAAAGGAAAATGTCCATTTTCATTGGTTTATTAAGTGTGGTGGCCATGCAAAAAGGAGGTAGTGGTGCTAGTAAGATTCTGGTGATTGTTTTGATTGGTCTTTTTTGTTATCTCAGTATTGCCAAGAAATTGCCGGTACGATGGGCTTTTGTTTCAGTCGTTGTTTTCTTGATTCTCAGTATTTCTCTCTCTATTGTGGTGATTAATAATATAGAAGCTATTGTTGTGGACGGTTTACACAAGGATTTAACTTTAACAGGGAGAACGGATTTTTGGCCGCAAATTGTTGATAAGATTAATCTGCAACCTGTTTTTGGTTATGGTGTTAATGGCTTTTGGCGCACCGATCTGGGACTAGAAAATCCCGCTCGTGGAATTATGATTGCTAAATCGCTCTTTGTCCCGCCCCATTCCCATAATGGTTATTTAGACCTCGCCACTGAATTAGGGTGGTTAGGTTTAACGATTTATATCATCACATACTTTGTGAATTTGGCTAAAGGTGTCGTATATTTGACTCAAGATAGTCTCCCTGAAGCAGGTCTTCCTCTTTTTATTTTGACTTATCAATTAATGACAAATCTGACAGAAACCGGTCTTTTTGGATGTAATAGTAATTGGTTTTGGTTTGTGGCACTGACAGCGCGATTAGGCTACGATACGATGGGGAAGCGTTGAAGGGATCTAAAAGATTTGCTAAACCAGTAAAGAATGCTACACTGGGTTTTGTCCCTAATTGGTCACGACTTACACATTGACTCTATATATAAGGTTTTGTGAGTGCAACCACAGGGGGATTCCCGCGACGTGGTTGTAATGTGTGCGTAAGTCCTGTTAGTGTTGGCTTGTCAAGTCCTCGATACCATCCTCTCTGTCTTCAATGGAATTCTTATGAAGTTAGACAAGCTAAAAGCCCTGCGCGAAAATCTCAGTCCTAATCTGCTGAAGGTACTTGCCAATACGGCTTGGTTGTTTGCTGATAAAATCTTACAACTTTTTCTGGGCTTATTTGTAGGACTTTGGGTGGCTCGTTACTTAAAACCTGATCAGTTTGGTTTACTGAATTACGCGATCGCGATGGCTGGTTTATTTGCCCCTTTGGCAAGTTTGGGGTTAAATTCGATTATTTTGCGAGATCTGGCGCGTGAACCAGCTCATAAAGATGAAATCCTGGGTACTACTTTTATCCTGAAATTGTTCGCGAGCATCCTCACCATTATGTTGACGATGATAACTGTGTGGATACTCGAACCGGATAAACATACTCTTCATTTAATGGTGGGTATTCTTGTCTTAGCTACTCTTTTTCAAGAAATTAGTGGACCTATTGATTACTGGTTTGGAGCACAAGTCCAGTCGAAATATTCTATTTGGTCAACTAATTCTGCTTATTTATTGATCAACGTGGTCAAATTATTTTTGATCCGAATGCGCGCTTCTTTGATTTCGTTTTCCTGGGTTATTACCGCGGAAAAGGTGCTGGCGGCGATCGCGTTGGTAATTACCTATCAAATAAAGGGTAATTCGGTACTGACTTGGCGCTTCAATATGGAAAGAGCGAAGGCGTTGCTCAAGCAAAGTTGGTATCTCATTTTATCAGGATTTGTTATCTTTATCTATATGCGAATCGATCAGATAATGATCGGGCAGATCAATGCGAATCCAGCAGAATTGGGAAATTATGCGGCCGCGGTAAAAGTTTCGGAGCTTTGGTATTTTGTTCCTAACGCGGTGGTTCAATCAGTTTTTCCTTCAATTGTTCAAGCGAAGGATACCAATGAAAAAATCTATTATAAACGTATCCAAAATATTTTATATTTAATGTGTGCAATATCCTATGCTATTGCTATTCCTGTGACACTTTTTTCGCAACAAATTGTCAGAATTCTTTATGGAAAAAATTATCTAGGAGCAGCCCCATCTTTAGCTGTTTTGATTTGGGCAGGGCTTTTTGTAGCAATGGGATTAGCGAGAAATCCTTGGTTAATTACGGAAAATTTGATGAAGTTTTCTGCCATGACAACGGGAGTAGGTGCGGTTGTTAATATGCTCTTAAACTTGGTCTTAATTCCTAAATATGGGGGGCTGGGCGCGGGGATTGCAACCCTCATTGCCCAATTTGTCGCTTCCTATGCCTCTAATGCTATTTTTCCCAAAACCAGGCCGATGTTTATCATGCAGACAAAGGCACTCTTCTTCTGGGATTGGATTGAAATTGGGTTAAAAAAATTGTCTCCTTCCTGAAATAATCATAGATGGATTGTTAAACTTAGAGTCGGTAATATATACTATTGTTAGTGATCGGATTCACGGCAAATGAGGGTACACTACTACAGTAAAATACACCTTATTCCTTAAGATATCTATGTTTGACTACAAACTCAATACTCCTGTCGCTTTTTTTATCTTCAAACGACCTGAGGAAACCGCGAGGGTTTTTGAAACGATTCGTCAGGTGAAACCCCCTCGACTTTTAGTGGTCGCGGATGGCCCACGTCCTGATCGAGAGGGTGAAGCAGAACTTTGTGATCAGACTCGTTCTATTATTGAAAAAGTTGATTGGAATTGCGAAGTTTTAACAAATTATGCACCGAAAAATTTAGGTTGTAAAACGCGGGTTTCCAGTGGCTTAGATTGGGTATTTGATACGGTGGAAGAAGCTATTATTATTGAAGATGATTGTTTACCTGATCTCACTTTTTATCCTTTTGCTGAAGACTTATTAGCACGTTATCGTGATGATAACCGGGTTTTTTCGATTACGGGTCAAAATGTGCAGTTTGGTCGTAAACGTAATGATTATAGTTATTATTTTTCTCGTTATACTCATTGTTGGACTTGGGCCTGTTGGCGACGTGCATGGAAGTATTATGATGTAGAGATGAAACTTTGGCCTGAAATTCGTGATAGTAATTGGCTGGTGGATATTTTGGGTGATATTCCAACGGTAAATGCGTGGAAACAAACTTTTGAAATGTGTTATGATGGAAGGCTGAATACTTGGGATTTTCAATGGACATTCGCGAGTTTTATTCAAAATGGTCTGAGCGCAGTTTCTCAGGTTAATTTAGTGACAAATATTGGTTATGGAGCGGGGGGAACTCATACGGAGGATCTCGATAGTCCCTATAACAATATGAAAATAGAGCCAATAAAGTTTCCTTTGAAACATCCGCCCTTGATGATTCGAGATAGTCTCGCGGATCAATTTGCCCAAGATACTTTGTATGATTACGCACCATCTTTGTCCCAGCGGATCTATCGGAAACTGACGGGTTCATCCCCGATGAGACGTATCAATTCACGGTTGAAAATGGATTCAAGAAAGTAAAGACTCTCATGGATTTCTCTCCTCTATTAAAGTAGGCTGGTTGAACATCTAAAGTGATAAAGGGATCGAAGCAATTGAAGGGTTGCCTCCTCAATATCGCACACTTGAAAAGTTGAGCAGCTTATCAGGGGAAACAACTACTAATTTCCACATAGTTTTCTTCTACTCTTCATTAATAAGGGAAAATGATAAATGCCCCAAGTTATTTATGATTATCAAATTTTTGCTTGGCAAAGATATGGTGGAATTTCTCGCTATATTTATGAATTAGCTCACCATTTAGATAAACAAACTAACATCGGTGTAAATATTTTAGCTGGAGCTTATGTTAATGAATATTTGAAAAACAGTCAATCTGGGTTAGTTTGGGGTTTTCCGGTTCCTTATTTACCCAGAAAGAAATATCACCAAATGCTCAGTTTTTTCAATTATCAAATATCTCAACAATGGCTAAATCTTAACAATCCTGATATTATTCACGAAACTTATTATTCTGATAAACCGTTAATAAAAACGGATGCGAAGGTAGTCTTGACTGTTCACGATATGACTCATGAACGCCTGAGTGAGTTTTTTCATCATCAGGATCTTTTTCAGGTTAAAGATAATACTTCTTTAATTAAAAAAAGAGCCATTCAACGCGCGGATCATATTATTTGTATTTCGGAAAATACCAAAAAGGACTTGATGGAACTTTTTGATATTGATGCCTCTAAAATAGCTGTGATTTATCATGGTTACTCTAGTGGAATAAATCACCTCAAAAGTGAGGGAGAAACCAGTCCTTTAAAACCTTATATTCTTTATGTGGGAGAGAGGGGCGGTTATAAAAATTTTACTCGTCTTTTACAAGCCTATGTGAGTTCCGATAAACTGAGAAAAAATTTTCAACTTATTTGTTTTGGCGGGGGTGATTTTTCTCTTCAAGAACGTGATAATATGGAAAAATTAGGAATTAATGAAGGGGCAGTTGTGCAAATTTCTGGGGATGATATTGCCTTAGCTAATTATTATCATAATGCGGCAATTTTTGTCTATCCTTCTCTTTATGAAGGGTTTGGGATTCCTCTATTAGAAGCAATGGCGGTTCAGTGTCCGGTTGTTTGTAGTAATACGAGTTCTCTTCCTGAAGTTGCAGGAGAAGCCGCGGAATTGTTTAATCCCTATGAACCGGAAAGTATTGCGAATGCGATGGAAAATGTTTTATTTTCTACGCAGAAAAGAGAAACATTGATCCTTGAGGGTGCCAAGAGAGTCAAACAGTTCTCGTGGGAGACTTGCGCCCAGCAAACAAAAGAGTTATACTTGTCTTTACTTTAGTATAATTACTCATTTTTCTGGCTCTTCTTGCTCCTAAATTGTCTAAGATACTGTGAGGCTAAAAACACTGAGATAAAAGAATTTTAATCTCAGGCGATGTAAATATTTTGGGTGAGGAAAAAATGCAACCTATTAATATCGGTGTCTTGTTAACTTGTTTTAACCGTAAGCAAAAAACTTTAGCTTGTCTGGATGCTTTATTTCATCAAAGTCTTCCTTCTGATGTTACTCTTACTGTCTATTTAGTAGATGATGGGAGTAGCGATGGTACCGGAAACGCGATCGCGCAAACCTATCCTCAAGTGAAGCTTTTTACCGGAAATGGTAATCTCTTTTGGAATGGAGGAATGCGTTTTGCTTTTAGTGAAGCAATGAAAGATGATCCTGATTATTATCTCTGGTTAAATGATGATACTATTATCATCCCTGATGCAGTAAAAATTCTTTTAGAAGTGAGTCAAGAATTAGCTCAAAAGGGAGAAAAAGACGCGATCGTTTCTGGTTCAACGCGTGATCCTAAAACGGGACAAACAACCTATGGTGGAGTAGTCCGAGAAAATGCGTTTCATCCCTTTCGCTATAAACTTTTAGAACCAAATCAAGAGGCACAAGAGTGTGATACAGTGCATGGAAATTGTCTCTTGATGCCACGAACAGTAGTGCAGAAAGTAGGTAATCTTGATCCTAATTTTATACATTATTTAGGTGATTGGGATTATGGGTTACGTGCTCGTCAACAAGATTGTACCGTTTGGATCGCGCCCGGTCATTTAGGGACTTGTTCTTTAAATCCGCAAGTAACAAAAGTTGCCGCGTCTAATTTAGATGACGGCTTGAGAAAAATCAATAGTCCCAAAGGATTAGCTTTTCAAGATACCACTTTACAATCTTTTGATGAATGGAAGGTTTTTTCTCAGCGTCATGGAGGTATTGTCTGGCCGATTTTTTGGATATTACCTTATCGACGTTTAATCCTTTTATCTGTGTTAAATAAATTAGGATTATCCCACGAATAAAAGAAAGAGAGGGCTTTCGGTTGATAAAATTCCGGCAACGAGAAACTGAGAAAAAACTGGGATATCTCCATAACTGGAACTAGAAATTTTGCATCAATCATTTTATCATGAGTAAACAGAAAGGTAAATTCACATGAAAAATCACAAAGAAATTCGGGTCGCGTGGTTAGTTCCTGAAGTAGAATTGGGTGCTTATTGGCAACCAGTTTTAAGGGAATTTACCAAATTTTTTCCGAATACAAAATTTTATACTGGCCGTCTTTGGCCCAGTTTTGATAACAGTCTTCCGGGGGCCTACGCGTTTCAATTAGTGGGAGAAACTAAGTTTGTTGAAACAGAAAAAATTGAAAGTGGATACGATCGCGGTTTTATTGTTGTATCTCCGAGTATCATTGGTTATTTATTAAAATTCCGACCCCAGGTAGTCTTCCCACAAGCCTTTTCTCTCTGGACTGTTTTAGTGATTTTATTAAAACCTATTTTCCGTTGGAAAGTGGCAATTATTTATGATGGAAGTTCTCCCAATACCGACTTTAGAGATTCTCAATTTCGGACAACAGCTCGTCGTGTTTTAGCCAGTTTTGCCGATGGATTTGTGGCCAATAGTAAAACGGCAAAAAAATATCTCATCGAAGCGTTAAATGTTGCGGAAAATAAAATTTTTTATCGCACTTATTTAGTACCTGATACTGTCCTGAAGCCTTTAGAGAATGTAGAAAAGCCTCAATTACCAGAAAAAAAGCCACGATTTCTTTATGTTGGTCGCCTTACGGCTCGTAAAGGAATTAAAACCCTTATAGAAGCTTGTGCTATTCTCAAAAGTAAAGGTTATTCTAATTATTCTCTAGTCATTGTAGGCAAAGGAGATCAACGAGAAGAATTAGAAGCTTTTATTGAAGAGAAAGGTTTTGCGGATCAAGTCACTTGGGCTGGTTGGGTTGATTATGTTAAAATTGGTTCTTATTTTCAGGAAACAGATATTTTTGTTTTTCCTACTTATGAGGATGTTTGGGGAATGGTTTTACCGGAGGCGATGCTCTGTGGAAAACCAGTTTTAGGTTCCACGGGGGCCGCGTCTTGTGAATTAATTGAAGAAGGGGGTAATGGTTATATTTTTGACCCCCATCAACCTCAAGAGTTAGCCACTGGTATGCAGAAATTCTTGGATCATCCTGAGCTGATTGAGTCTATGGGAGCGCGATCGCGGGAATTAATTTCGCAAAAAACACCGGAAACCGCCGCGATCGCGTATCAAGAAGTCGTTGATTTTTTAATGGGAAATAATCTCTAAAAAGGGAAGAAGGAAGAGGGAAGAGGGAAGAATGAAGAGGGAAGAATGAACAAAAAAACGTTTCCCATCCCCAATTCCCAATCCCCAATCCCCAATCCCCAGTCCCCAATCCCCAATCCCCAGTCCCCAATCCCCAGTCCCCAATCCCCAATCACTAATCACTGACACTTATTAAGAATGAAAAAAAACATGAAAATTTTACTTTCTGCTTACGCGTGTGAACCGGGTAGTGGCTCGGAGGAAGGAGTCGGTTGGAATATGGTACTCCAAGTGGTAAAATATCACGAAACTTGGGTATTAACTCGGAAGTTTTATCAAGAGGCTATTGACGCGGAATTACAAGAAAATCCTCTTCCCAATCTTCATTTTATTTATGTGGAACCTCTTGATTGGAAAGAGGATTTTCGGGGCCGTCAGGGCGGATTACAATTACATTATTATCTCTGGCAAATTTTGGCTTATTTCCAGGCGCGAACTCTCCATGCTAAAATTAATTTTGATATAGCTCATCATGTCACTTATGTCAAATATTGGTCTCCTAGTTTTATCTCATTATTACCTGTACCCTTTATTTGGGGACCAGTGGGGGGGGGAGAAGCAGCACCAAAACTTTTTTGGCGTGATTTTAGTAAGAAAGCTAAACTGTATGAAACAGCGCGAGATATTGCCCAAAGTTTAGGGGAATTAGATCCTTTTACAAGAATGACAGCACAACGTAGCATGGTGGCTTTAGCTACTACAGAAGAAACCGCACAAAGACTGCGATCGCTCAAAGCTAAAAATATCAAAATTGTCTCACAATTGGGATTATCCCAGGAAGAAATTAATCTATTATCCCAATATTCTACTCTACCAGAAAATCCGATTAAATTTATTTGTGTTGGCAGGTTATTACACTGGAAAGGAGTACATTTAGGGATTCGTGCATTTGCCAAAGCTAAATTAACAAATGCTGAATATTGGATCGTTGGCAATGGGCCAGAAATGGAACGTTTAAAAGGGGAAGTCGAAGAATTAGGAATTACAGATAGAGTTAAATTTTGGGGAAATTTATCCCGTCAGGAAACTCTAAGTAAAATGGCAGAATCTCATGTATTAGTACATCCGAGTTTACATGATTCAGGGGGATTAGTTTGTACAGAAATGATGGGAGTTGGTAGACCTGTTATTTGTTTAGATTTAGGAGGCCCCGGAACCCAAATCACTGAGGAAACAGGGATTAAAGTACCCGGTATTAATCCCGATCAAGCGGTTGAAGGATTAGCGGAAGCTATGCAAAAATTAGCGGGTGATCCTGACTTACGATCCCGTCTGGGAGAAGGAGCCAAAAAGAGAGTCAAAGAAGTCTATGATTGGGATTTAAAAGGAGAATATTTTGCCCAATTATATAATGAAATTGTGGCAAATTTTAAGTAGGAACTCTTCCACCTGTATCTTCTTTACTACATGGTAAGGCCTCTTTCACCTGTATCTTCAAAACATAACCGGAATACAGGTGAAAGAACCCCTACAGTAAACCAGCCCCTTCTTTCCTTTGTGTCTTAATCAGCCTTTGTGGTTATATTATTTTGAAAAAAAACAACTACAATAGCACAGTGAGATGACACAATAGAGACGCGAATGAATTTAGGAACGAATCTCACGGATAAGTTATTTATTGCTCTCCCCAATCCCAATCACCAATTACCAATCACCAATCACCAATCACCAATCACTAAAAAAGAGAACAACGACACTTTAAAGCTTGTTTTAATAACTTCTGATACTCTTTATCATTAATAATATAGGAGCCAAATCTTTCTAAATGAGGATTAGTCATTTGGGCATCAAAAAAGATAAATTTACGTTCCCGTAAACGCTCAACTAACTTCACTATTGCCACTTTTGAACCATCAGGAATACGAAAAAACATTGATTCCCCAATAAATGCACCTCCGATCACTAACCCTAAAATTCCACCCGCTAATTCATCCCCTTGCCAAGTTTCAAAACTATAGGCAAACCCGGCTTGATTCAATTCCCAATATATTTCTTTTAAACTCTCACAAATCCAAGTCGTTTCTCGATTGGCACATCCTTCAACAACCGCGGGAAAATCTCGATTAATTGCCACGGTGAAACGCTCTTGATTAATTACTCGACGTAGCGATCGCGGATAAGTAAAACGCTCATCCAAAGGAATTAAAGCCCGTTGAGAACTACTATACCAGGCCAAACTATCCTCACCGTCATTAGCCATTAAAAAATAGCCTTGGGAGTAGCCTTTGATGATAGACGGTATATCATATTTCATAAGCCATTCTCCCATTTAACCCTTAATCACGATAGTCTCATCTTATGTCTGAACCGATACCATCTATTTGTTTACCTCCCATTGAAAACCCTGATCAGGAGCGTCAATGGTTAGAGAAAACCCTACAGGAATGGCTTGATGCCCAATTTATACCCGAAGCCATTAATCAAACAATTGCTCAGAGAGCCACCCAAATCTATGTCCGCCAGCGCCTAGAAGGGGAAAATGACTTGGGAGCTCTTGTCATCGCGATTATTACAGAAATGCAATCCTTTGACTTTTCCAAGAGTTTTTTTGGAGAGTTCGCGATCGCCAATGCCGTCAGTGACTTATTACTGGAAAGTCTGGGCATGGAAAGATGTTGTGGACAATGAAGAAGGAAGAAGGAAGAAGGAAGAAGGAAGAAGGAAGAAGGAAGAAGGAAGA
>JBBITB010000075.1:0-31211 GCA_037440985.1 Microcoleaceae cyanobacterium bin_387 | reverse complement strand
TGTCAACTGTCAACTGTCAACTGTCAACTGTCAACTGTCAACTGTCAACTTCCTTTACAGAGAAATTTGACTGATCGCGATATTTCCTGAAAAACAGACATCGACATCAGTACCCGGAGTCCGATCGCGCTTCCCATATTCTCCGATATAATAAAAACTGTCACCTTCAATCCGATATTTCACGGGTAATGGTTGGGTTGAAGGTTGACAAAAAATAATCTTTGGCTCCGGTAAATCAGCTTGTAAATGAGTTAAATTAACATTCCAAAATGTCCCAGGTGTAGGGGGGGTTTTGATTAATTCAGCTAAAACGCGAGTAGTCCATTCCGTGGCTAAATCCCAATCAATTTTTAGAGGATTTTTAATCCAATGGGAAAACCCGATCGCGCTTATTCCGTGCATAGTAGCTTCTCTAACAGCCGCGATCGTACCAGAAAGATAAACATCTACCCCTAAATTTCCCCCGGCATTAATCCCAGAAAGGACAAATTTAGGAGCCGGGGAAAAATGGGTTAAGGCAAGACGAACACAATCCGCGGGAGTCCCCCTAATCGCGTACTCAAATTCACTCCGTTTTTCCACATGAATAGGCTCATTAGTCGTAACTTTATGGCCACATCCTGATAATTCTTCTTGGGGAGCTACAATAACTATATTTTCATTAATATTGAGATTTTTCACCGCATGAAAAAGTGCTTTTATTCCCGGTGCATCAATACCATCATCATTAGTCAATATAAAAGTCATAGGTAATGGGTAATAGGTAATGGGTAATAGGTAATGGGTAATAGGTAATGGGTAATAGGTAATAGGTAATGGGTAATGGGTAATAGGTGGTGGGCAAAAAGTCCATCGGGAGCATCCAATTTTTGCCAATTGGTAGTGGGAGCCTCTGGCAGCCTCTTATAGTAAATCCCGTTGACACAGACTCTTTTTTATAGCCCCTAAACCATAATACGGTAAGGATTATCAGTTTTTTTATCTGATTTTTTGTGAGATCCCTAGGGAGCCAGAGGCTCCCACTACAGTTTTTTAGGGATTATTGGGCGACATTTGTATGCTCCCAATAATACAGCGGAAACCACGGTTATGAGGTATACCAACTTATCGTTCAATCCCCGTAGGGACACGGCATTGCCGTGTCCCTACCGTGTTTCATAACAGCGGGAAATGCTGTAACTCTGGTATTAGCAATTAATTATTGCTTTTATCCAAAGAACTTTCCGGTTGATAATAGACTTTTCCGCCCGTATCAGGGACAAAATGACAAGTCTTAAAGGACTTCCAAAATGCTTGGAGAATGGGGACATCTGATTTACGATAATAATCACCTAAAATCGGTTTAATCGCTTCCGTCGCTGTTTTTAAGTGATAGTGGGGAATGCTCAAAAAGATATGATGCAAAACGTGAGTTCCGATATTATGATGGATTTCGTTAATGAATCCATAATCGCGATCAATGGTAGATAACGCGCCTTTTAAGAAATACCAATCTTTACCACGATACCAGGGAATATCAGCCTCAGTATGGTGTAAATAAGTGACTAAATCCAGCCAAACCAGAAAAACTACA
Source organism: Microcoleaceae cyanobacterium bin_387 (assembly GCA_037440985.1). Classification (GTDB taxonomy): domain Bacteria; phylum Cyanobacteriota; class Cyanobacteriia; order Cyanobacteriales; family Microcoleaceae; genus JBEDKD01. Next base: position 29,638 of record JBBITB010000075.1, on the reverse strand, counting down.
TAAGGCATGAAATAGTATTTAATCAACCACATTACCCCGAATTGATAAGTCAGAAATCCCAAGAAACCAATCATGGTAAAATAGCAGATGCTACTGGTAATAACATCCCATTTTTCTGAAGGTTTAAAGATGGGACTACTAGGATCAAAATGGGAAGACTTTTCCCGCTCCGGGGAACCGTTAAATAAATAAAGGGGATAAACCACGAGTAAAAATAACCCGAAACGGAGAAATTTCTCCAACCCTGTCATATTCCGATATGTGCTTTCGGTGACGGGATACCAACTTTCATCGGTGTCAATATTCCCTGTATTTTGGTGATGGGTTCGGTGACTAATGCGCCAACCGTGAAAAGGTACTAAAATAGGGGTATGAGATAAATGACCGATAAGATTATTCAGCCATTTATACTTAGAAAATGAACCATGTCCGCAGTCATGGCCGACTACAAATAGAGCCCAAAACATGGTTCCTTGCATCACCCAAAAAATAGGCCAGAAAAACCAAGAGTCTAGTGTATAGGCTACTGCATAGAGACCGGCAATAATGGATGTATCCAAAAAGAAATAAAATAGCGATCGCGAAGTAGAAGGGACAAAGCATTCGGGAGGGATCGCGGCTCTTACTTGTTGTAATGTAAAGGGGAGTTCGCCTCTCCCTTGCGAGACTTCAGTTTCGACAGTCGAGTTAATCGGTAGCGTGTTTGAGGTCACAAGTATCCTGGGCTGACGATAGACAATGGTGTTTATTCTACCGTGAAAGGAAAATATGTAAAGCGCGATCGCGGCTTTTTTTTTCTGTTTTTTTTTCTGTGTCGGGCTCGTCCCCTATCAGGTATAATGGAAAGATCTATGTCTTTTCCACAGAAACCCGGTTTCTGTGGAAAAAAGAAAGAAACCGGGTTTCTCAAGATTTTCCTAATAAAAGAAACCGGGTTTCTGAGCCTGTTAACTATCTTTAATCGGCCGCATGGTGGGGAACATGACAACATCGCGAATACTTTGAGTATTAGTTAAAAGCATCACTAAACGATCAATTCCTATCCCCATTCCGGCACAAGTTGGCATTCCTAATGATAAGGCTTGAATAAACTCTTCATCCATCGGATGTGCTTCATCATCTCCGGCATTTTTCTGGGCTAATTGTTCCTCAAAACGTCTTCTTTGTTCCTTGGGATCATTTAACTCGGAAAATCCATTAGAGTATTCTGTACCATTAATAAATAACTCAAACCGTTCGACAAATCCTGGTTTATGACGATGCCCTTTTGCTAAGGGACTGACTTCGACAGGGAAATCAATAATAAATGTCGGTTGAATTAATTTCGGAGCCACTAATTTGTCAAATACGGCATAAAGCACATATCCTAAACTCTGTTTTTCTAACTTAGAAAGATGTAAACCTAATTTCTCAGAAGATACGATCGCGTCTTCTAAACTCAGAGTATCAAAATCCAATCCCGTGTCATCTTTAACCGCTTCCACCATTGTCTTAACTTGCCAATGTTTACCCGTGAAACCCGGATATTTTTCTGTATAATCATAGGATCGTTCCAAACTAATCTGAACCCCCTGATATTCCATTTCTAAAACATCCCCAAACACCACCTTAGCCGCCTGACAAAAGACATCTTCCACCACCCCTAAAATATCAAAATAATCAGCATAGGACTGATATACCTCTAAAGAAGTAAATTCCGGGTTATGGGTACTATCAACCCCTTCATTACGGAAAACTCGTCCTAATTCAAACACCCGTTCAAAACCGCCACAAACAGCACGTTTTAGAAATAATTCCGGGGCAATTCGCAAATATAAATCCACATCTAAGGCATTATGATGGGTAATAAAAGGACGGGCAGCCGCACCACCATAAATGGCTTGTAAAACAGGAGTTTCAATCTCAAAGAAGTCGCAATTAAACAAATAATTACGAATACTTTGGATAATGCGACTGCGTAACATAAATCGCTGAAGCGACACGGGATTTCCCGCGAGATCCATCTCACGATGACGGCGACAAATTTCTGGATCATTGACTCCATAATATAAATCAGGAAAGGGAATAGTCGCCTTTGATAAAAGCGTTAATTCTTTGACTTGGAGGGAAAGCTCACCCCGTTGGGTACGACAGACAATTCCGATCGCGCCAATAAAATCCCCTTGATCGAGTAACTTTTGAATTTGTTTAAAACTTAAACCCGTTTCACCAGTAACGACTTTCTTCTCGATTTTTAGTTGTATTTTTTCAGTAGCATCTTTTAAATCAATAAAACAAATACTACCACTATCTCGCTTTGAAGTAATACGTCCACATATTTTAAATACCCTTTCTTGGGGGTCACTTTGCGAATTTTCCAGGGCATTTTCCGGTTGACTAAATAATTCGATAATTTGCTTTGTCGTATGCGATCGCGCATAAGCTTGACTCGGATAAGGTTCAATTCCTAACGAGCGCAAATCATCGACTTTTTGAGCACGAGCTTTTATTTCACTTACCGAGCCAGCTTCTGCTTCAGTTAATGCCATTGGGAGACTCCTTTACAATCATAAACATTTCACTTTAACATAAAAGTTACCTATTTCTGAACGCGATCGCAATTTTGAAGAAATCTCCGCGGAATTTCAGGATAAGCCCCCCAGTGCAGATGCAAATAAGACGCGTGAAGTTGAGATAAACCCCATCCTTCCCCGATTCCTTCCCCTATTTTATCGTCATATCTCCAGAGATGATAAAGAGGTGATCCAGGTTCATTCGTGAGACGTGATCGATGAAATTCATGGCCATAAACCTTAGATCCCGCGGCAAATAAAGGACTTTCTTGTAAAACGATTCCCCGCTTATATCCTAAAGTTAATTGTTTCCCCATTACCGTTGTTGTCGGTAAAACTCCCACCATCGGCCAAGAATTACCATTAAAATCAATAATAGATTCACATAAATACATCAAACCCCCACATTCAGCATAAGTAGGAATATCCGATAATATGGCATTTTTAACATCCCGTAAAACTCCATCATTTTCGCTTAATTCCTGCGCGAACACTTCAGGAAACCCCCCCCCAAAATATAACCCATTAATATCATCAGGCAAACCTTGATCTTGCAACGGACTCCAGAAAATCAACTCCGCACCTAACTCCTGAAGTAAATCCAAATTATCCTGATAATAAAAACTAAAAGCGCGATCGCGTGCCACCCCAATCCTTAACCTGTTTTTCTGTTTTTTTCTCTGGACAAAAACAGCTTTATGTGGTATAAAAAACTCATCTTCTTTCCGTTCTTCCTTTGTGTTCTCTGTGTCCTCTGTGGTTCGTTCATTCCCGAAAAATTGAGTCCTTAAAAGAGGTAAAAGCAAATCCCAATTAAAACAAGTCTGAGCTAAATCAGCTAATTGGTCAATTAAAAGATTAAGATGAGGTAATTCCTCCGTAGGAACTAACCCTAAATGACGATCGGGAATAGTAATATTATCTTGACGACATAACACTCCCAAAATCGGTAAATTTAAGGGTTGTAAAGCATGAGTTAATAATTCTAAATGGCGATCGCTACCCACTCGATTTAATATTAACCCCGCGATTTTTAACCCAGGATCAAAAGAGCGAAAACCATGCGCGATCGCGGCAACAGAACCCGATAAACGACTACAATCTATCACCAATAATACCGACAAATCGAGTAACCGAGCAATATAAGCCGTCGAAGCATAAGAATTATAATAAAGCGAATCCGTGACAGTCTCCCCCCTTTTTAATTGGGCATGATCTGTAATATTCTCCCCCCTTTTGAAGGAGGGTTGAGGGGGATCATCCATGACATAATTCCCCCTTGTTAAGGGTGAATTATCTGTAATATTCTCCCCCCTTTTGAAGGGGGGTTGGGGGGGATCATCCGTTGAGAATCGAACCCCATCAAAGAGTCCCATAACACCTTCAATAATCGCAAATTCGACATCTTTAATATGACGAGAAAAACTGGATTTTATATAAGATTCAGAAGTCAAAACCGCGTCTAAATTACGACAAGGACGGCCCGTGACATAATGATGAAACATGGGGTCAATATAATCAGGGCCAACCTTAAAAGATTGTACCTGAAAGCCCTCACGGATTAAGAAAGATAAAATCGCGAGAGTGATAGTGGTTTTTCCCACACCACTGCGCTCTCCAGCAATAACAAGAGTCATTGAACAAATTATCTAAAGGAATACAAATTAGTATAAAACATTTTATTTCTTTTAACCAAGTCATACTCCATCCACAACCGTTTCTCACAACATGATGACAAGGTTGGGAAAAAAGGGAAAAAAAGACGCGATCGTCCGGGTATTATCCTCAGATAAAAAAATCTTGAAAAAAAGACAAGTGCAATGTATCCTAAGAACATTCTCGTCACAACCCTATATTTATTTCCCAGACAGACAGGAGGAAAAATAATGGAAAATAGCACACCCCCAGTGGAACCCCAACCCCTAGAAACCCAACCCCTAGAAACCCAACCCCTAGAACCCAAGAAAATCAACTGGTCAAAACTGGTTTATAAAAGTTCCATAGTTCTTAGTATCCTGAGTGGATTTCTTGTAGCAGGGTTAATTTTTTCTTACTGGTATGAGAAAAATAAAACCGAGCAAGTCGCCAAAGCAAACGCCAAGGAAGAAGCAGAAAAAGCCGTCAAAACAATAGACCAAAATTTGCAAAACCTACAATCCTCTGTGACATCAATAGCAAATAATTTAACCGAAGAAAAAATATCAGACATAGACTTACCGGATACACTAAGAAAGACAATGGAAAAAAATGTGAATTTTTTTGATATTGGTGTAGCCTATCTCCCATCAGCAGCACCTAATAATCAACTATATATCCCCACTTATAGGCGCAAGACAGGAAAACTAATATTCGCCACCGAATCCTCATATAATTACACCAAACCAGACCAAAAATCTGAATGGTTTAATCGTCCCTTAAAAGAAGGTGCAATGTGGCTAGATCCCTTTTATGGAGAAGGAGCAGGAGCCGTATTAGCCGAATATTCTAGCCCCTTTTATCAAGTCGATGCCCAAACAAAGCAGAAAAAAGTCGCGGGGGTTGTTTATGGAGACTATTCCTTACAAGATTTAAAAGTCATGATGAATGCCTTAAACTTAGGCAAAACTGGCTACGGCTTTCTTCTCTCTAAGACAGGGGTTTTTATTTCCCATCCCATTGATGAATATATAAAAAATGGGAACAGTATTTTTGACTTCGCAAAAGAGCGCAATACTGAAGGCTATCAACAGCTCGGAGAAAAAGCCATAAAAGGGGAAAGTGGGTTAATAGAAGTCACGGATAAAAAAAACGGATTATCCTCTTGGATTTTCTATAAACCCATTAGCTCTACCGGATGGACAATGGGAGTCGTCTTTTTTAAACATGAAGTGATCACAAATGCAGATAGTTTACAAAAAAAGCAAACCCTAATTTGTCTGGCATTGATCGCCTTTTTATTCTTTTCCTCCATCTTAATGTTTCGTGCTTATACCGGAAAAAGAAGCCGTATTTGGGCTGTTGTTTATACATCCAATCTTTTATTTATTAGTGGGATTGGTTATATCTGGTATTTAGCTTGGAATGAGCAGAGTTATGAAAATAGCACAGAATCAAAAATTGTCCTCATTGGGAGAGCGGGATTAAATAAATTTTTGGACTTACGCGAGCAACAACTTAGCACTCAAGTTAAGGCAGAAAAACCCATTTATATTCCCACAGGTGTTTTTGTGCAATCCCTCGAATTTAATACTGCCAATAATGTGACAATAACCGGTTACATTTGGCAGAGATTTACTAAAGGAGTTAATGACAAAGTAACTCGTGGTTTTGTTATGCCTGAATCCGTTGATAAAATAGATGTCACGGAATCTTATAAGCGCAAAGAAGGCGATCAAGAAATTGTCGGTTGGTACTTTCGGGCAAAATTACGTCAATCTTTTGATTATTCTCAGTATCCCCTCGACTATAAAGATGTATGGATTCGCCTATGGGCAAAAGACTTTGATAAAAACGTCATTTTGACTCCCGATTTTGATTCTTACCCTCTGATGAACCCGCTCTCGAAACCAGGAGTGGCAAAAGATTTAGTCTTATCCGGTTGGTATTTAGATAGTAGTTTTTTTCAATACTATCTCAATAGCTACAATACCAATTTTGGTATTACTAATTATGTCGGTCAATCTCATTTTCCTGAGTTGTATTTCACGGTGGTTATTAGAAGAAGTCTTCTCCCCATTTTTATCGGGAATATCATTCCCTTAGCCGTGGTTTCTTTCCTACTTTTTTCCCTGTTGAGCATCACTCGTAAAAAAGCAGATGGCCCTTTAGGTTTTACTGCAAAAGATAGTATTCAAGGTTCATCGGCATTGTTATTTATTGTCCTTTTGAACCAAATCAACCTAAGAAACGCGATCGCGGCTTACGGGATCATCTATCTCGAATATTTCTACTTTGTCATCTATATCATGGTGTTGCTTGTCATCATCAATTCTCTCCTCTTTGTTTTCGGGTCCAAATTACGATTGATTCAATACGAAGATAATTTAGTGCCAAAATTGCTCTATTGGCCTACACTTTTAGGAATGTTACTGATGATCACAGTCGGGGTATTTTTCTAAACAATTTCATTGAGGTTATGGGCAGCATCATTTAATCTTTGTACGCCCTGCTTTACCTGCATAATCCCTTGAGAATTTTCTTTCGCGGCTGTGTTAATCGCGTTCATCGCCTCCACCACTTGCTGAATTGCCATCGCTTGTTGTTTAATATTTAAAGCCACTTGTTGATTATTAATAACCACATTATTAATCGCGTCCGTTACTCCTTGAAACGCGTCAGATGTCGATTTGGCAATTTTCACACCTTCGGCAACTGTTTTCGTTCCTTCTTCTGTTACTATCACTGTGGAATGAATCGCTTTTTGAGTATTATTTACTAATAAATTAATCTGACTCGCGGATTTTTTACTCATATCAGCTAATTTGCGAATTTCTGACGCGACTACTGCAAAACCTTTACCATTCTCCCCTGCTCTTACAGCTTCTACAGAAGCATTAATAGCTAACATATTTGTTTGATTGGCTAGTTCGCTGACTAAACTAGAAATAGTGCCAATTTGATTAGTTTGTTCGCGTAAATTAATAATTTGTTCAGAAATCAAGCTAACTTTTTCATTCAATATATCCATCCCTTCTAAGGTTTTCTCTACTGCCTTATTGCCACCGTTCGCTAATGCTAAAGCCTGACGAGCCTCCGCCACTGATGCTTCCGTTTGTTGGGCTGTTTGTTGAGATGAAACACCAATTTCATCAACTGTTGTTGTCGTTTCATTGACGGCACTTGCTTGGTTATTTGTGGAGCGTTCCTGTTCCATTACTGTTACAGCAATTTCCGTCGCAGAACCCGCGATCTTTTCTGTTTGTTCTATGATTTTACGGGCAGCATTAGCACCGATCCAGTACGCAGAAAATATTGCTAAAAATACGGCTAATAAAGCCGTACTAATCCCGACAAAAACTAGAGTATTTAAAACATTATTCGCTTCATTTTGTAAAAAGGTTAACTCTTGGAGTGCTTGTTTGGTGAATTCTTTATTGAGTTGATCAAATTCTGTCACCCAGTTGATACCTTTCCCAGAAAGAACTATTGCGAGTCCTTCCTTTTTTTTTCCTTGTTTTACCAATTTTATTACATCCGTGGCAAAGTCATTTTTCCACAAATTTCCTCGTTCTATCATTTTTTTTAATCGTTGCTTTTGCTCCGGTGTTTCCACCAGTAATTCGGCTTTTTCGGAAACTATTTTAAACTCTTGCCATTCCTTTTCAACACTTTCTACTAAATTATCACGATCAAATAATAAATAACCCCGAAAATCTCTGACCATGAGCAACAGTGAAATGGTCATTTTATCGGATTGAATAATCGCATTTTCGGCTCGATTTATTTTTTGAAAAGATTCAGAGACTTTGAGAGAAGTTACTCCTATTAACCCAGCAATTACAAAAAATAACGTAATGGGTAAAGCATAGCCAAGTCCAATTAATTGTCTCAGTTTTATATGAGATAACATAACCTAATACCTCTTTTTGTCTATTATACTCTAAAGTTTACTATAACAGATGACCGAAGATTTTTCAGATATTTTGGCAATTCTTGATAGTTGATAAAATGAAGCTAAGGAATAAAACTTTAATAAAGTAGTCTTGGCATCTTGCCTGCTTTTGATTTCAATGTTTAACCGACGAACTTAATAGTCAAGTTATTTAATTTTAATTAATAATATGAGAGAGTTATTTTACCTGATAAATAATCAAAAACCCGGTTGAATGAAAAAAAACCGGGTTTTGAGCTAATTACTAACGCAATTGACACAATAAAACGCCAAACCATTGCTGAGAGTCGGTCCACACTTGTACCGTAATTAACCCCCGTTTTTCTAGTTCGGCTTGCATTTTATCAAGGTGAAACTTCCGAGAAATTTCACTGCGTATAGTTTCCCCTTTCTCTAACTCAATCGTGAGATGGATTTTGGCTAATTCTACCCGTTGTAATTGCTTACTTTTTAAGTGCATTTCTATTTGATAATCTGTATCATTATAAAATGCTAAATGTTCAAAATTACCCGTATCAAAATTACCATCAAAAAGATGATTAAGATGATTCAACATATTCAAATTAAAGGCCGCGGTCACTCCTTTAGAATCATCATACGCGGGTTCTAAAATCTCTTTCTCTTTATGTAAATCAATCCCTAACAGAAAATACTGCCCCGGTTCTAATGCTCCGACAATTTGAGAGAAAAATACCTCACATTCGTGAGGGTTGAGATTACCTAAACTACTCCCTAAAAAACAAATCATCCGACTCTGTAAAGGGGAAGGACTTAGCTTGGCTAAAGCCATTTCATAAGTAGCAATCATGCCATGAATTTGTAGGGAATCATAATCCTCTAGTAGTTGATAAGCACTACTTTCTAAGATCGAAGGACTAACGTCAATGGGGAGATAACGGAGGGGATAATTTAATTGCTCATAAGCATCTAAAAGAATACGGGTTTTCGTAGAACTTCCGCTCCCTAATTCTACTAATTCACAGGGCCCGGTTAAACTAGCAATGTCCTTGGCACAATTTAGTAAAATTGTGGCTTCTGTGCGTGTAACATAATACTCTGGTAACTCACAAATTAATTCAAATAAATGAGAACCCCGTTCATCATAAAAATATCGAGCGGGCAAGGATTTGGGTGTTTGATTTAACCCCTTAATCACATCAATTCCTGTATCAACTTGTGCTGAAGTTGAGAGGGAAGTATTTAGCAAATATTCGAGATACAGACGATTTTTTAGTCGGTAGTCAAGTGAAAGAGTCATAGTGATTTTTTGGATAAATTGCCTACAAACACGAGAGTTCAACTCTGCTTTCTGATTTACGCGAAAACACGGTTTATCTGGGGAAAATAGTTATTTTAGCCAATTCCGTCAAGGTAGAAACCCGGTTTCTTTTTGCGTAAATCTTGTCCTTGTTTTCCTTTCAGGTTTATCTCTATGGGGTATTTTCCCATAAAAAGGTGTTTGTAATCATAATTTTAGTAACGATCGCGAGCACAACGAAAACCCGCGAAGATTTGACGCGCCCCTGGATCATACCAATTACGAAAACTCGTCCGCATCGCCCAGGGACGAGTGGCCCAACTTCCTCCCTTTAAAACCCGATGTTTTCCATCAAAATAAACTTGAGAATAACCCGGATAGGGATAATATTTAAAGCCTTCATATCCCTGAAACCAAGATGCTGTCCACTCCCACACATTGCCTAACATATCATAACATCCGTAGGGACTAACTCCCTCTGGATAAGTATTAACTGGGGTGGTGTTTCCTACTGTATGAAAATGATTACATCGAGAAATATCGGGAAATTCATTTCCCCAAGGATAAAGATATTTTACACTGTTTTTGGGATTCCAACTCGCGGCTTTTTCCCATTCGGCTTCTGTGGGTAGTCGTTTACCAATAAAATTGCAATAGGCTTCGGCTTCATACCAACTGACACCACACACAGGGGCGAGATCAAACTCTCTATTATTTGTCCAATACAGGGGTTGACTTATGGGGTTATTTTTTAACCATTCCCATCCATCTTTTGACCAATATTTACTATTTTGATAACCCCCCTTCTCCATAAATTGACGATACTCTCCGCAAGTCACTGGATAGGGATCTATATAATATGTGTCTAAATAATAAAGATGTCGCGATCGCTCATTATCTAATGCCTCTATCCCATTATTTCCTATCTCAAAGTCTCCCGCGGGAATCTCAATCATTGATTCATTGATAAAATCGGGTGCAGAGCTATTAGAAAAGTCTATTACATCTTCTTTCTTGATTTTATTCTGCATAGCTAAGACAAGAGCGATCGTTTCACAATGCTGACTTTCATGTTGCAACAAAAAGCGAAAAATACGTTCTTGCTCATCAAGGGAAACTTTTTCTAAATAATCAAAAACTTTCCTTCTAATAGTGGTGATATAATCAAGAATTTCGGCAAAAGATGGTAAAAAGACTCGTTCATTTTTGGGTAAACCATCCGCGGCTAATAATTTATGATATTCTTGACAGACGGGGGCAAAACCTGCACCTCGTTGTAATAACCATAAATCCTCGGTATAACCAATATGACCTAGATGCCAACCAACGGGACTAAAATCAGGATGACTTTGACAACAAAAAGTCTCGGAATCCATCTCATGAAATAATTTTAATGTCCCGTTTCGACAGTTAGTAAACGCGTCGCGTAAGTCTTCTTTAATAGATAGATATGATGTTGATTTCACTGTCTTCTCCTACTTGAATGATACTATTTTCGGGAACGGAATGCCAATCTCCTTTAAATAAAGGTTCAGAAGCAATAATAACAGCATTAGGAAAGCTGGGATCGTCTCTTATCCAATATAATGAAGGTACAGGATTACGGGTGGCAAACCGAGAAGCCACTAACTGATGACTATCCGTTATTATGACATTGGCAGAAATTTCAATCCCAGTTTGTGGAATGGTAATTAATTCTTCTCCTTGATATTTTTTCCTATTCTCAGAGGGTATAGAGAGGGATAATTTTGCGAGAATTTTTAACGTTTCTTGTAACGCGACCGCGAGAGAAAAATCTCCATTTTCCATTAGTTGAGTCAGAAGTAAAGCAAAAATATGTTCGGAGTCTGTTGTTCCATTAATCCCTTGATAACAGCTATCATTAAGGATATGACGCAGTGGACGGTAAAGGGTTTGTCGAAAATTTTTAATAAAGCCATTATGGATAAAAAGAACGCGATCGCGCTGAAAAGGTTGACAATTACTTAAGTCAACAGCTTGCCCCGCGGTGGCACTACGAACATATCCCAATAAACATCGTGACTCGATATAACGACTTAACTGAGGAAGATTAATATCACCCCAAATTGGCAAAATATTTTTATAAGTAAAAGGATTTGTGTCTTTAGTGGGATGATACCAACCAATACCAAAACCATCAGCATTGACTAATCCAGATGTCATTTCACGAGGTTGATAACTTTGAACGATGAGGGAATGTTCTGGTTGACAGAGAATATTATCTAGTGATATCGAGGACCCAATATAGCCCAGTAAACGACACATAATAAATAATTGTATAATGACAACAAGTCGCATTTTAAAACAGAAGGGAGAAAAAATAAAGTAGAAATAATGAAGAATTTGTTAATTTTTGTTTCCCTCTCTCCTCCCCCAGAGAGTGTCCCTTTCTCTATGAGGCTCTTTGTATTGAAAATCGTGTAAAATGATTTCAGGTTAATTTAGATACAATTTACGGGAAAATTTTATGTCTGAACTCCGACAAAATATTATTACAAGAGATTGGGTAATTATTGCCACAGAACGTGCGAAAAGACCTGATCAATTTGCCATAAAAAGAGAAGAGAAAATTATTTTACCTCACTATCATCCTGATTGTCCCTTTTGTCTGGGCAATGAAGAAGATATTAAATTAGAGTCTTTTCGGATGAGTGATGATTATGGCTGGAAAGTGCGGGTGATTCCTAATAAATATCCCGCGTTATCTCCCCTTGGTGAAAGAGTGAGATTTACCGATAATATTCATCGTAGTTTATCGGGGGTGGGTTTTCACGATGTTATTGTGGAACATCCCCGCCATGATCTGACAACAGCTTTGTTAAGTGTGGAAGATATTGCTGATATTTTGTTTGCCTACCGACATCGCTATTCTCAAATTAGACAAGATCCCAGAATTGAAACAGTTATTATCTTTAAAAATCATGGAGAATCGGCGGGTACTTCTTTGGAACATCCTCACTCCCAATTAGCCGCCACTCCAGTGGTTCCTTTTCAATTTCGCAGTCGTATTGATGATGCTATTCGCTTTTTTGATGATACGGGAGATTGTCTTTTTTGTCGTACTATTCAGGATGAATTAACGGAAAAAATCAGAATTATTTTGGAAACTGAATATTTTGTTGCCTTCATTCCTTACGCGGCACTTTCTCCTTTTCATACTTGGATTTTTCCCCGTCGTCATACATCTTCTTTTCATAAAATTACGGATTTTGAAATTTTTGATCTCGCGTATATGATGAAAATGATTCTTTCTAAACTTTACTATGGATTAAATAATCCTGATTATAATTATACTATTCGCTCTTCTCCTATTGCTGAAGGGGAAACGAAATACTTTCATTGGTATATCGCGATCGTTCCTAGGGTGACAAGACAAGCGGGGTTTGAATTGGGTAGTGGGATGTATATTAATACCGCGTTGCCTGAAGAAAGTGCAGAATTTTTACGCACTTTTTCACTTCCTCTTTCTCATCCTTAACAGCCACGCGATCCCTTCGGGAATCCCGCCCTTTATCCCGTGATCTAAAATTTTTCTCTCACCCTCGAAAAGCTTAATATTACAGGCCTTATACAGAAACATAAGTGAAAACTTAGGGTTAAACAGCTATGATCAGGGAATATTCCGCGTGAAAATGCTGGCTCCTATCCCACGAGGGAGGCCAAAATCAAAAAGGGGAATCCCCGGGTAGTTTAATCGGCAAAGTGAGACTTTAAATTTCGATGATTAAACCCTGACATAAAGGTAATGAAACAAGTAAATGACGGGAAATAGAGACTCATCGGAATAGCCCTGGGTTTTGCCTTTTCTTTCACATTTCGGCAAAATGACTTATCTTCTCAGGATAAGTTTGATCCGCGTGTATTTCTTTAAATCTCTGTTTCCTGTATAATTAGAGAATGAAGCCAAAATCAACAAAAACCGCGGCTCCTAGAAAGAAAAATGATTAATCTCTCTGGTTATCAAATTACGGAAAAAATTTATGTAGGTAGAAAATCCATAGTTTATCGAGGGATACGTCTATGTGACAGTCAACCGGTGGCTATCAAAATTCTTAATAATGCCTATCCCCAATTTAAAGAGCTGGTTTTATTTAGAAATCAATACGCGATCGCGAAAAATCTGGAATTACCCGGAATTATTAAACCCTTAGCTTTAGAAAACTTTGGCCAGGGTTTAGCCCTGATTCTCGAAGATTTTGGCGGAATATCTTTGGCGGAATATACCGCGGGTTTTCCCCTCCGGCTAGATGATTTTTTTCCGATCACGATTGTAATTACCCAAACCCTACAAGGGTTATATGAAAAAAAAATTATTCACAAAGATATAAAACCCCATAATATTATAATTAATCCCCAAACTAAACAAGTAAAACTAACCGATTTTAGTATTTCCACATTATTACCCAGAGAAAATCAAGAAATCCTCAATCCTAATGTATTAGAAGGAACCCTCGCCTATATTTCCCCCGAACAAAGCGGACGCATGAATAGAGGAATTGACTACCGCACAGATTTTTATTCATTAGGAATTACATTTTATGAAGTATTAACAGGGCAATTACCCTTTCTGAGTACCGATGCAATGGAATTAATCCATTGTCATATTGCCAAAAGACCAAAACCACCCATTAAACTGATACCAACATTGCCATTAATGGTCAATAATATCATTTTAAAACTAATGGCAAAAACCCCTGAAGAGCGTTATCAAAGTGCCAAGGGGCTGCGCCATGATTTAGAAAATTGTTGGCAGCAATGGCAACAAAATAAAAGCATTATCGCTTTTCAATTAGGTGCGATAGATCACTGCGAACGCTTTGTCATTCCCGAAAAATTATACGGACGAGAAACAGAAGTAACAACCATTCTGGAAGCTTTTAACCGAGTGACTAATTTCTCCCTTAATCTGGGCGATGAAAGTCCCAATAAAAGGAAAAAAGGACTGGTCGAAATGATGTTAATTTCCGGTTATTCAGGAATAGGAAAAACGGCAATAGTTAACGAAATTAATAAACCAATTATCAATAAAAGAGGTTATTTTATTAAAGGAAAATTTGACCAATTTAAACGGAATATACCCCTTTCTGCCTTGGTACAAGCTTTCCAAAATCTCCTGAGACATATTTTAACAGAAAGCCAGGAACAAGTGGAAGCATGGCAGAGAAAAATATTACTAGCTTTAGGGGAAAATGCCCAGGTTATTATTGATGTTATTCCTGAATTAGAACGGATTATTGGCCGCCAACCCCCAGTGGTAGAACTCTCAGGAAGTGCCTCACAAAATCGCTTTAATATTTTATTACAAAAATTTCTGAAAGTTTTTACGACTCCTGAACATCCCCTCGTCATTTTCTTGGATGATTTACAATGGGCAGATCCCACATCTTTACACTTAATTGAATTATTAATGAGTGATTCTGGACTCCGCAATTTATTAATTATTGGAGCCTATCGAGATAATGAAGTTAACTCCGCTCATCTTTTAACGACTACCTTACAAGCGATCCAAAAAAATCTGGAAAAAAACGATAATTCTCCGGCAAGAATTAATAAAATCATGGTAAAACCCCTCTCTATAGATTCTTTAAATTTACTCATTGCGGATACCTTAAATTGCACCCAAGAGCGTGCATTTCCATTGACAGAATTAGTTTATCAAAAAACTCAAGGAAATCCTTTTTTTGCTACTCAATTTTTAAAATCTTTATACGAAGATAGCCTGATAACATTTCATTGGACATCCTCAGAGCCGACGGGTGAAATTAAAGGAGGTTGGCAATGTGATTTAGCCAAAGTCCGATCGCGGGCTCTTGCTGATAATGTTGTAGAATTTATGGGAGTACAATTACAAAAACTACCACAAGATACACAAAACTTATTAAAAATAGCCGCGTGTCTAGGCAATGAATTTAACTTAAATACTCTAGCCCTTGTCGCCCAAAAAACGGCATCAGAAACCGCGTCATCTTTATGGAAATCCCTCGAAGAAGGATTGATATTGCCCTTAAACAATCTGTATAAGTTTTTCGGAGATACTGAGGAGAATATTTTAGAATCAAAAAAAATGACAATTTCTTATCAATTTCTCCATGATAGAGTGCAACAAGCCGCATATTTGCTCATCCCCGATCACGAAAAACAATTAACTCATTTTAAAATCGGTTCCCTCCTCCTGAAAGATACACCTGAAGAAGCCTGGGAAGAAGATATTTTTGCCATAGTCAATCATTTGAATTATGGGGGAGAATTTGTGGGAGATCGCGCCCAAAGAGAGGAACTATCACGATTAAATTTAATCGCGGGCAATAAGGCAAAAAATTCCACCGCGTATCAAGAAGCCTTAAACTATTATTCCCAAGGAATGAATCTCCTCGATAATGATAGTTGGCAAACCCAATATGAATTAACCTTAAATCTCTATGTTTCTGCCGCAGAATCCGCCTATTTAAGTACCGAGTTTTCCCTCACAGAAAATTTAGTTAAGCAGATTTTATCCCAGGGTAAAAATATCCTTGATAAAGTCAAAGTGTATGAAGTACAATTAGCCGCATTTACCACCCAAATGCAGCCCCAAAAGGCGATAAAAATGGGTTTAGAAGTCCTGGCATTATTAGATATTTGCTTTCCTGAAGAGCCTAGTTTAACAGATATTAAGGAAGCTTTAGAAACCACCGCGTCCCTCTTGACTCCGAAAATACAAGATTTAATTAATTTGCCGATAATGACAGAAGATGATCCCCACACGGCTTTAAGAATTTTAGCCGCGCTTATCTCCCCGGCATCCATGACAGCACCAAATCTTTTTCCCTTAATTATTTTAAAGATGGTGCATTTATCAATTACTTTTGGCAATGCACCTTTATCCGCCTTTGCCTATGGTTTATATGGTTTAATTCTCAGTAATTATGTTCAAGATATTACCCGTGCTTATGAATTGGGGCAGTTAGCCCTCAATTTAGTTGAAAGAGTTAATGCTAATTCCTTAAAAACTAAGATATTTTATACAGTGGGAGCACACTTATTACATGGAAAACAAGATTTTAAAGAGACGATCGCGCTTTTGCGAGAAGGTTATGTGAAGGGACTAGAAACCGGAGATTTAGAGTTGGGATACTCCGCGAAAGAAATCTCTATGTTTTCCTATTTACAAGGGAGAGAATTAACTGAATTACAATTAGAAATATCTCATTATAGTAGAGTGCTTCAATATCTGAAACAAGATACAGCTTTTCATTATAATCAAATTGTACATCAAGCCGTTTTAAACCTTTTAGGTCGTGCCGAAAATCCTTTTTTATTAATCGGCTCCGCGTACAATGAAGATAAAATGCTTCCTTTTCATCGTCAAGTTAATGATCGCACGGGGTTACATTATTTATTTTTTCACAAAATGATCATTTCTTATCTTTTAGGGGATTTTCAACTAGCTTTAGAAAATGCCTTAGCCGCCGAAAAATATTTAGACTCGGTGACGGGTTTAGTTAATGTTCCCATCTTCTATTTTTATGATTCTTTGATTAGACTCGCACTCTGGGAGCCTTCCACAGAGTTAAACTCAGAAATTCATCGGAAAAAAGTCGAACATAATCAAATCAAACTCTGGGAATGGGCTACCCACGCGCCTCAGAATTTTTTACATAAGTTTTATCTGGTTGAAGCTGAGTATTTTCGAGTTGTGGATCGCAAATTAGACGCGATCGACACCTTCGATCACGCCATAGCTTTAGCCCAAGAAAATGAATATCCCCAAGAAGACGCGATCGCCCATGAATTAGCCGCGAAATTTTATCTCAATTGGGGAAAAGAAAAAATCGCTAAAACCTATTTAATTTATGCCTATTATGGTTATGCAAATTGGGGGGCAAAAGCCAAAGTAGAAGACTTAGAAAAACGATATCCCCAATTACTAATACCCATTTTAAACAGAGAAACCACCCGCATTGATTTAAGTTCCACTATTAGCAGAATGACGACTAGCACCGTTACCAGTAGCAGTTCCGGCTCCGCGGGTGTTTTAGATTTTTCCTCGGTACTCAAAGCCTCCCAAGCTATCTCTAAAGAAATTATTTTTGATAAATTAATTGCCACCTTAATGAAAACTGTAATTGAAAATGCTGGGGCTGATAAAGGTATTTTAATTATGGTAAATATGGGTCAATTGGTCATAGAATCTATCGCGGAAATAGCCGATTCTCAAGTAACAATAAGTTCAGCAATTCCCCAAAAAATATCAGAGCAAATTCCCGTCAGTTTAATTAATTATGTATTACGAATGGAAGAAACATTATTACTAGATAACTGGAAAAATCACCAATTTAGTAATGATGAATATTGGGAAAAATATCAGCCACAATCGATATTATGTACCCCAATTTTAAAACAAAATAAAGTGATTGGAATTCTCTATTTAGAAAATAACTTAACCAGCAATGCTTTTACCAAAGATCGACTAGAAATAGTGAAAATGCTCTGTTCCCAAGCTACAATTTCCTTAGAAAATGCTATTCTCTATGATACCGTAGAAAAAACGAACCAACTCTTAGAAGATTATTCTCATACCCTCGAGGAAAAAGTTGAAAAAAGAACCGCAGACTTGAAAAAAGCCCAAGAACAAATTATTGCCCAAGAAAAACTCGCGTCCTTAGGAGCATTAACCGCGGGAGTCGCCCATGAATTACGAAATCCTCTAAATTTTGTTAATAATTATGCCGAAAGCACTGTCGAATTAAGTGAAGAATTGCTTCAAGAAATAGAGCCGGAAATAAAAAAAGTTGCTCCAGATAAGTGGAATTATTTTCAACAAATTTTAATAGATATTCGAGATAACGCGATCACGATTCATCAACATGGAAAACGGGCAGATCGTATCATTCATAGTATGATGCAACATGGACGCAGTGATAGTAGTCAACGTCAACCGACTGACATTAATGCTATACTAGATCAAGCGGTGAAATTAGCCTATCATAGTAAACGGGGGAGTGATCCTCAATTCAATTTATCTATTCATAAAGACTACGATCAGTCCATTGGCGAATTAGATGTCGTATCTGCGGATCTTAATCGTGCTTTTTTGAATATTATTGATAATGCTTGCTATGCCGTCCATCTTAGACAAAAACAGTATCAACAACAACAGGAAAATGAAACCGAAGTCTTTACTCCCAGTCTATGGGTGCAAACCCAAAATTTAGGAGAAAGCGTAGAAGTCCGTATCCGTGATAATGGTATAGGGATAGCACCTGATATCCAAGACAATATTTTTCATCCCTTCTTTACCACAAAACCCGCGGGAGAGGGCACTGGTTTAGGCTTATCTCTAGCCCACGATATTATCGTCAGTCAACATGGAGGAAATATTCAACTGGAAACGAAACAAGGAGTTTATACTGAATTTATTATTACCTTGCCAAAATTGAGCTCCCCATAGGGGAATCTATTGTGAGCAGGATCAAAGCCCTGGAAATCCGGTAAGTTGTTAGGTTGTATCACTTGTATTTTTTGTAACATGATACCAGCAAAAATCTTAGTTGTCGATGATGAAATTGAATTAGAACGTCTGATCAAACAGCGTTTTCGCAAAAAAATATTAGCCAATGAACTCGATTTTATTTTTGTTCCCAATGGAATTGAAGCCCTGGAACAATTAAAAAATGAGCAAGAAATTGATATGGTTTTAACTGATATCAATATGCCCGGAATGGATGGTTTAACCTTACTCAATAAAATTACAGACATCGATCAAAATTTGAAAGCGGTGATTGTTTCTGCCTATGGGGATCTGCCCAATATTCGCACCGCGATGAACCGAGGCGCGTTCGATTTTATTACGAAACCGATTGATTTTCAGGATTTAGCCATTACTATTGATAAAACCTTAGAATTTGTTCACAGAAATAAAGAGCAAAGGGAACAATTACAAAAAGCACTCGATCAACTGCGCTATCAAGCTTTTTATGATCAATTAACTTGTTTGCCCAATCAAAATTTACTTCTCGGTAGAATTCGTCAGTGTTTGGAATGGTCCAAACAAAGATTGAGTCGTTTTGCCATTTTATTTATTAGTCTCGAATGTTTTAAAGCGGTTAAATATGGTTTAGGTCATACTTTTAGCGATCGCGTATTAATTGAAGTAGCCCATCGCATCGAAAATTGTGTGAAACCGATTGATACCGTTGCCCGCGTAGGCGGAGATGAATTTGTAGTATTACTCAGTGATATAAAAAACTTTGAAGAAGTGCTGGAAAAGGCTGCTGTCATTGACGAAGTTTTAAAACAACCCTTCAAAGTCAATGGCTCATTGATCTGTTCTAATAACTATATGGGCATGGTTTATAGTAACATAAATTATGAAAAACCAGAAGATTTTTTACGCGCCGCGGATATGGCTATGCACTATGCCAAAAAATCCAATCAAATCACTCCGGTTTTATTTGATGTCAGTATGCAAGCCAAAACCCTTGATCGCCTCCAATTAGAGGCGGATTTACAGGAAGCTTTAGAAAAAGAACAATTTTTTGTCAAATATCAACCCATTCTCTCTTTAGAAACAGGGAAAGTGGTTAGTTTTGAAGCCTTAGTGCGATGGCATCATCCCAAGCGAGGGATCGTTTCACCCATAGATTTTATTCCTTTAGCGGAAGAAACAGGTATTATTATTCCCCTAGGAAAATGGGTATTATCGGAAGCTTGTCAACAGTTAAAATATTGGCTCGAACAATTCAAAAATTATCCCCCGATGACGATTAGTGTTAATTTATCGGGAATGCAGCTTGCCGATCCTAATTTCTTAGATGATGTCGATCATATTCTGGAATCACATTCTTTAAAAGGTTCTAGTTTAAAGTTAGAAATTACTGAGAGTATTCTCGTAGAAAAAGCCCAGGAAAATAAAGATTTAATGACACAATTAAAAAAACGGAATATTGAGTTATCTATTGATGATTTTGGTACGGGATATTCTTCTCTGGCTTATCTCCAGACTTTCCCTATTGATACATTAAAAATAGATCGCTCTTTTATCAGTAGACTCACGGAAAAAGATAAAAATTTAGATATTACTCAAACTATTATTACTTTAGCTCATTCCCTGGATTTGGATGTGATTTCTGAAGGAGTAGAAACGGAAGAACAATTAGATATTTTGCGATCACTTCAATGTGAATATGGGCAAGGTTATCTCTTTTCCCCTCCTCTTCATCCACAAGACATCCCTAAATTCTTGGCAGAGCATTAGACAATAAATATCACGATCATTGGTAATTTTGGCTTCCCACCCACGGGAAAGGGAATTAAGAAAATAGATAATCAACATATCGCCAATGATCTTCACTATAACGATCGCGCAGTAGATTCATCGCGTAAGAATTAATGGCGACATCCTCTTCTTCCGCCTCGACAAAACTGTTAGGAGACGCGGTGATATCTGGAAATAATGAGGTAAGAGAAGTAAGGCTATGGGCAAAATTAGCTAACAAATGATGTTCGTATACCCATTCCACGGGATCAAGGAAAGGGAAACTGTCATCGTCGCGATGGTTTTTAGAATTGTGAATAGGAGCATTAGAGACGTTTTTCATATCGGGTTTCCCAGTGAGCGTGGTCAAAACAACTATCTTACCCTTCTTATCATGAGACCTTTTCTCTCTTGTCTCAGTGATAATCCTCAGTCTTTTAATGTGATCATTATCTCTTTAATTTGTGATCTAGATCAAATTTTTCCCGCAAAACCTTACCCCTTATTCCTTTTAGATTAACCGTTACCTTTACCCCTCTTTTGTAACCGTTACCTCTACCCCTCTTTTCTTAATCTTACCCTAATTTGTTGGTAATTAACCGTTACCTTTACCCCTCTTTTGTAACCGTTACCTTTACCCCTCTTTTATTGATTGTACCCCGGATTGGTTTCACCCGTAATGCTTTATCTCCGTTTAGATAAATTAATTTTAAGCGCGATAAACGCAGATAAACACAGATAGACTTATGACGGCTCTGGAGATATTAATTGATGGGAGTAAGGTTTGCTAAAATCTTAGTAGCTTCTTCACATAGGGAAAAATGACAAGTACCATTACTAGCTAAAAAACCACCCCATTGGTTGATATCACCTTGATTATATAGGGGCAAACTACCATCAAAACGGGTATATTTTCCCCCGGCTTCTGTCAGTATTAATTCCGGCGCGGCTAAATCCCAATCTTTGGGGGCGGATTTCCCAGAAAGCGCGATATAAACTTCGGCTTTTTGTTCGACTATCGTGGCAATTTTACAACCAATACTTCCCACGGCTAATTGATTTTGACAGGGTAATTTTTTTAAGAGCGTTTCAAAGCGTGGCCCACGATGGCTACGACTTACTACCATCGCCAAATCCGCGATCGAGCTTTTATCAGATACTTGTAATTTTCGTGTATTTCCCTGTCTATCTTCGACAAAAGTGCCCCCATTTTGTCTGGAGTAATAAAGT
This sequence comes from Microcoleaceae cyanobacterium bin_387, assembly GCA_037440985.1. GTDB lineage: Bacteria > Cyanobacteriota > Cyanobacteriia > Cyanobacteriales > Microcoleaceae > JBEDKD01. The sequence continues at coordinate 7,751 of JBBITB010000075.1, read as the reverse complement.
TTATCAGCTTCCGGCCAAGCTACCACAGCCAAGACAGGGCGATTTTGATAAACCAAAGCAATATGCACCGCGTATTCCCCTGTTTTATCAATAAAATCTCTCGTACCATCTAAGGGATCAATAATCCAAACCCAGTCTTGAGGTAAGGGGGTTTCACCATGTATATCTCGATACTCTTTATAGCTTTCTTCACTTAAATAACCAAAATTTTCCCCGTCTAATTCTTGTTGTAATTCCTTGAGAATATAGGAGTTAACTGCGACATCTGCCGCGGTTACTGGTCCATCGTTTTTTTCTTGGACATCCAAATCAGAAAAAAAAGCTTCCCCTCGATAATAGGAGCGTAATATATCCGAGGCTCCCCAACCGATGCGACGGGCGATCGTCAGCATTTCTTCTAATGTTTTTATCATTAATTTCTCCTCAATTTACATTATGATGTATGGCATCTATTGTATTTTTTGTGCATCTTTTTGTCAAGGAGTTTTGTGCGTTGGGTTTCGTACCTCAACCCAACCTACAATGAAATGGCTGTATTTTTAACCACAAAGGCACAGAGGCACAGAGGAAAGAAAAAGGGATTACGCTCTCGTTTTATCCTATCCCAATCTTTTTTTTTAACCACAAAGGCACAGAGGCACAGAGGAAAGAAAAAGGGATTCCGATCGCGTTTTAGATTCTCATCCAAAGACGAGTGCCAAAATGTTGACAAGAGAAAGAGGCTATTTGTGCCGATGATGATAGGGCTTGAGCAAAGGTTTCTTTCGTTATATAATGACAAAAGGCTCCATGAAAAATATCCCCCGCGCCTAATGTATCGATCGCGTTGATTTGGGGGACGGGAATACTTCCAAATTCTCCTTTTTCTTGATAATTAATTTCTTTTTCGCCGTGGGTTATGGCAATATACGGAATGTCTAACTCGGAAAGATAGGCAAAGACTTCTTTTTCATTCTGACAGTGAGGGGGAGAAAAATTTTCCGAACATAAGGCATAATTGATATAGGGTAAAATTTTTTCTAAACCGGGTTTCCAGCTTCCTCCATCAAGAATAATTGCAGTGTTTTCCCCTTGAGCTAATTTCGCGATCTTTTCGCTTACCTCTATTTGATGGCCGTCTATTAAAATTACATCTATATTCGATAATAATTCCCTCGAAATGTTTTCAGTTTTCCCTGGACTTTTGGTGGCATTCAGGGAAATAACAGCGCGATCACCTGTTTCTTTCGTAACAATAATGGAAGAAACGGGAGGCGAGTCTCTATAAGAGGGATCTAAATCTTGAAACGTTAAACCGATTTCAGATAAATCCCCTTTGATTAATTCTGTGATGGGATGCTCCCCTAACACCCCCATTAATAATGTTTGATTTCCTAAATATTGGAAAGTAACCGCGGCATTAGTAGCTGGGCCTCCCGCGGCTATTGTACAATCATCAGCCACTATTTTTTCATTTTGCTGAGGATATTTATCCACTAAGTAGATAAAATCTAATGTGATTAATCCGATAAATAAACCTTTTCGTGGCATAATTTTATTGTGGTTTCGGTATTTCTGGGAGAATGCGCGATCGTTTTATCTTAATCAAAAAATGAGCGAAATAAGCTCAAAAGCTTAGAATTGAGTACACTATGAATCCGGGTTGAAATGAATTTATCTCATTAGTCTAATTACCTCTACTATTTTTATCTTTAGTTTCTTGCCAAGCATTACCGATCCCTTCGAGAATACCACGACCTATTAAACCGATACCACGACCGATTACTTGTGTCAAGATAATTACGACTCCTGTGCCTAGAAAAGAAATAAAAGAACGAACTCTAGGCGCGATCGCGTCTCTGGTTTCTAAGACTAATGTCACTGCTAATTTTAAGCCCCCCAGTTCCCTTAACTCTTCATTTCTTGGCCCATAAATCGAGGCTCTTTCAATACCGCGATCTCCTAAAATTAATAACCAGAAACGACTTTCAAAAATAGCCTTCGGTTCCCCAATATAATTATCTAAACGATATTTCCAAGATAAATCATTACGAAATCGTTCGATTTCACGGGTAGAAAGTAAACGTCGATCATAAAAATTTAGTTTAATTTCTTCAGTATCAGCAAAGTTATTAAGTAAAGGTTGCATCACGGCATTCGCCAGAGAAATCACTAAATTTTGCAATAATATTTCGCAACGTGCTAGGGCTTCAGGAGTGTTAACCGTCCATAATATATTATCCACCATTAAGGGAGTTTCAAAGAGTAAATGAGAACTCAAATCTACCACACCCGGAATTTTGGCTAAAATTGATTGTTCAACGATGGCATGATCGCGCAATAAAATGGGGACAATTTCTATCGTTTTTTCCTGATTGGGGCTGTTATTTTTACTCGGTACTGATAAAGTATAATATTTTCCGAAAAACTCGGAAAGAGAGTCGGACCACAAATCTTGCAAAATCGTGATCCGTTTCGTGGATAATTGTTCTAATGGAACTTGGGAAAAACGTAATTCATCAAGAATTAACTCAAATTTACGCAAAATAATATAAAGCAATTCTTGTTTTTTACCCAGACGTAAAATATCAATTTCCAGAGGAAAACCGGTACAATTTTCTAATCCTGATTGAAATTGCGCGATCGTGGCATCAAAAAGTATATTTTGTAAATCCTTAGAATTATTGCGAGAAAAATTAATCCCCGTTTCACTAGGGGAAATCCGAGATAAATTTCCTTCTTTCTTCCCGTCTCTTCCTTCTTCAGGATCAGTAAAAATTGCGAATTTCTGAACCAGCCAACGGGCGGCTAAGAGTTCCCGTTTTCGTCCCTGGAGAATTATTTTTGCTGTCAGATCAGAAGCATTTTGTAAAGTATCACTAACTTCAGCTAAAGAGTGATTGATTTGCTCAATTCCTGATAAAAAAAGCTGAGAAAAACCGGACTTTGCTGAAATAAGCAACGGATACTTCTGTTTTTTTGTCACCTTTGTCCCAGAATCAAGTCGAGAAAAATCAGCATAATTTCCCTCCCAATAACTCTGATTTAATACCACCTGACGCAGGCAATATAAAAGTTCAAAAATATCTCTACCTTTGGGACAGTAGCCATTCACACCCGCGTTTTTTGCCTCAGCCAAAAGAGATAATTCACAGGAATAAGAAAAAAGTAAAATGGGTAAATTAGGATAGAGACTTTTTAACTTTTGACAAAGTTTTAAGTCAGAAAAGTCTAAATCCCAAACTACCACATCCACTTTCACTCTATCGGTTTCTCTATCTAAATTTGCGAAAAGGGATAAAGCTTCCGAACCCGTTGCCACATCAGCCACAACCTCTAAATCAGGAAAAGGTTCACAAGCCAAATTAAACCCCAACCGAAAAATGGGGTCCGAGTCAATCAGGATCAGTTGCAAAACTGATGTCGTCATTATTCAGGGAGAACATTAGAATCAGGAGTTTTCGCGGGTTGACTAGGAGTAGAAGCCGCGGGCGGGGCTTCCGGTGCAGGCGCAGGAGCGGGCGCTTCCGGGGCTGGGGCTTCTTGACGAGGAGGAGTATATTCCTCTCTCGGTGGTGGCGCGGGTTCCTCTTGACGAGGAGGAGTATATTCCTCTCTGGGTGGGGTGTATTGCTCTTGACGAGGAGGAGTATATTCCTCTCTGGGTGGAGTATATTCCTCTCTGGGTGGGGTGTATTGCTCTCTGGGTGGGGTGTATTGCTCTTGACGAGGAGGAGTATATTCTTCTCTGGGTGGGGCCTCTTGAGGTTCCGGTGCGGAAGCCTGTCTCCGTTGAGGGGGTGGTGCGGATAGGGCTTCTCGTTCGGCTTTCCAACGACCGATCGCGCCTTGAGCTTCATCATACAATGCACGGCCATAAGAAATTTGAGCCGCGATATTAATCGCGTCGGAGAGATTTCCTTTAGAGGCGAGTTCATTAGCTTGGGCGAGAATGGGTTTATCTTGAGTAATTTGTAATTGTTTCAGCCATTCAGTGCTTTTAGCTTGGGCTTCTTTATAGAGAGCTCGACCGTTTTTAATCTTAGAAGCTTTATCAATCGCCCCACTGAGATTACCTTGTTGTGCGAACGCGATCGCGTCATTTAACAGGGGTTGATCTTCGACAATTTCGATTTGTTTTCGCCATTGCGCGATATAAGTTTGAGCTTCAATACGAAGGGGACGCCCTGGCAAAATTAAACTAGCTTGCTGTATCGCCTTTTGGAAATCTACAACCGTTTGCTTTTGGGCTAATTGACGAGCCGATAATAAATAAGGTTGATCTTCTAAACGCAGAATTTCCTTACGCCAGATCGCGACCATTGTTTGCGCGTGAATGCGGCGGGGCGCCTTGGGAGGAACCATTTGGGCTTGGTCGATCGCCAATTGGAAAGCAAAAGGTTGACCCATACTCGCGATCGCGTTAGCTATTTGTAAACGCAATAAGTCTGGATACTGACTTTGCAAATTTTGAATTTGAGTTTGGGCCTGTTGATAAAGAGGACGGCCGGGTACTATTTGACCCGCGGCAGCTTGTCCTTCTAATAAATTAAAAATATGTTCGTAAATTGGGGTAGTAATGGACTGATTCCATGTTACCGCCTGGGCGCGACCCAATTGCATTAAATCTTGAGCTTCCGCGTATAGCAGAGAATAACTAGGGATATAATTCGCCGCATCGATCGCGCCTCCGATATCCTTAGCATTTAAACGTTGTGTCGCGATCTTGATTAAAGCGCGACTCCAATTCAACATTTCGGCATCCGCGTCTTTGCGGGCATAAAGATTTTTCGGAATTTGATTGGCTAACGCGACTGCTTCTCCTAATTTATCTGGGCGGCCAGACTTCGCCAATACCCTCGCCTCATTGAGACGTTGCCAACCTTGTTTTTCTAAGGCAATTTGTTCCACCAATTCATTAAAACGCTTCCTTCCCCAAAAAATATTATTCAGTTGGAAAAGGGCCTGCACATAGTCAGAAGCCTTTCTTAAATTTTGGTCTTTTAAAGCCGCGATCGCCTTATCATAAAGCTTTTGACCCTCATCCCAATTATTACGCCACCCCGCGACGGTAGATTCCACTTCCCCCTTATAAAAGGGAATATCTTTGGGAATTTTCGCGACAATTTGCAGAGCACCTTGTAAATCCCCTTGTTCAATTTTATTACTCGCCAAGTGCAGAAGGCTCTTGGACCATTCCTCCTTCAATTGTTGAGCTTGATTATAAAGAGGATTTTCCCCAGACCAACTTTGGACTTCCGCGAGCGCTTGTAAGATTTTGTCTAACTTCCCAGAGTTGGCTGCTTGTTGGAGACAATAAAGCCTTTCGCCATCGGAGACTAAGGGAGTCTCCTGCTGACAATTCGGGGGCGGGGGAGTCTTCAATAACCACATCATGGCATAACTACCTGTTATACCAAATCCAATGATCAGGATAAACCACAGAAAGGGCAAACCCCAAAAACTGGGGCGTGGTTTTACTGGTGTTTGTGGTGATGGGGGAGACTCCTCTACCAAGTTTTCTGTACTTAATGGTACTGTAGCCTCCGTGGAGGCCGGATCTGATAGGGCGGTTGTTTGAGACTGATCAAATTGCATCGTCATCTTTCTTCCTGTCTGGGGACTCTCCCAGAGCGTTTAGGGACTGGGGTTTGGGATTTTCCAACCTAAAAGTTTCGGGCTATGTTGTCGGACTCATCCAGAAACATTCAGGGAATGTTTCTAGGTTAATGATTTTTACTTATTTAAGCATGGTTTTTCGGCTCGCGCCCAGAAATACCCCCACTTCACGCCGAAATTCCTCTGTGCCAAAATAGAGCTGTGCAAAAACTACTGTAGGCTAGACATTAGCCTGCCATTGACCCCATCAGGAGATGTCTCATCGTTAAGGCGTTTTGTTGGTATCGCAATCTCCCTCACGATACCCATAAAAGTCAATGCGATAATCAACAATGCGAACCCCTGTTTGTTTTTCTATTTGCTTGATTAACTCTGGCGGTAATTCCACATGAACATCCACAATCTGAGCTGTATCCAAACAGTTAACATGAGAGTGAGAATCACTTATATTGCCATATAAACGACCCTCGGAGTGTTCGATACATTCGATGATCCCTTCTCTCGATAAGGCTTCTAGGTTTTGATACACAGAGGTATGTCCGATCTCTTTCCCCTGTTGGTTGAGGCGATCATAAATGTCTCGCGCGCAAAGGTGTTCCTGCACCTCCCAAAGGAGTTCGAGGATCAAGCGACGCTGACGACTCACACGCATTCCCACTGATTGACAGCGATTTAAAGCATCTTCTAATGAGCGAATTGGTTTCACAATTCCCGCCTCGTTGGATGACATCTATTTTTAGTCTAATTTATTTGGAAACAGAATTTGGGTGTTTTGAATTGTATCTTATACCAATTTGGCTAGGACACGGCACTGCCGTGTCCCTACCGTGTCCCTACCGTTGGGGTTCTCGTCCTATGGTAGGGGGATTTTTACCACTGGCGAGTTGTTTGATCAGTTCTAAATGTTGGGGTAATAGTTTAGCTAAACTATATTTTTCTAAGACAGTTTCACGGGCTTTTACTCGCAATTCTGCCATCCGGGTTGGATGATCTAAGACTTCACAAACTCTATCGGCAATGTCTTTGGGTGAGAAAAAATCTGCTAATAATCCATTTTCTCCATGTTTGATTACTTCTCGCACTGGCGCGGTATCTGAACCTACGACTAAACAACCTGTTGATAGGGATTCTATCATTGACCAGGATAAGACAAAGGGACGGGTTAAATATACATGAACATCGGAAGCTTGAATCACTTTTAAATATAAACCATAGGGCAGGGAACCGACAAAGTGAACTCGCGATAAATCTAGGGGGATTTTTTGGAGCATATAATCTTTATAATTCTGTCCATCCGGTAAGGCTTTTCCATAACACACGCGATCGGATGCTACTACGACTACATGACAATTTGGCCGTTTTTCTTGCAAATAAGCTAAGGATTCTATAAATTCAGGAAAACCTCGATAGGGTTCCATTCCTCTTGATACATAGGTTACTAATTCATCCACCCCTGATAAGTCCAGATTGGGTAATACTAATTTTGCCCCTGGATTGGGTTTAAAATAATCGGTGTCAACCCCATCGTGCAAAACTGAAATTTTAGTTTGTAATTCCGGCGGAAATTGCGCTCTTTGCCAATAAGTAGGGGATAATCCCCAATCGCAGGTATATAAATCCATTAAAATCGGGGTGTTTTTGACTCGAATCCTTGCCATGTCATCAACGGTTAAGGGTTCGGCAGGATCAAAATCGGAATCCGCTCCTTTTGTCTGATAAAACCATTCAAAATAACATAAAAGAGGCACATTAGGAAAGGCTTCTTTTACGAATAATGTTGGTCCCCATCCTGAATGGCCGCAGATGACATCAGGGACAAAACCTTGATTTTTTAGTTCTTCTGCCATTCTAAATACTGCTTGTCCATACAACACCGCACTTTCTAATACTCTAGTATAATGATGGGTGTGCGGACTGGGATCTCTAGTCGGGTTAAATATCGCTTTTTTTACCCCCGGAATATTCCATTCAGGCCGTTCATTTTTGGTTCCAAATACTACTTGATTATTCGGCTCTGCTCCTAACGCGGTGATAATATGACGATATTGAGCCGGAAAGTTGGGATGCAAAAATAATGCTTTCATAATTTATGAATGAAGGAAGAAGGAAGAAGGTTAACAGTTGACAGTTGACAGTTGACAGTTGACAGTTGA
>JBBITB010000074.1:0-31567 GCA_037440985.1 Microcoleaceae cyanobacterium bin_387 | reverse complement strand
TTGGGGAAAATCCTCAGGGGTGTAAACTTGTAAAGCCCGTTGATAACACGCGATCGCGTCATCTATATTCTCTGCCCGGTTGCCCGTGATTTTGTCAGAGTAGGCACTTCCGAGATTATTTTGAGTCGTTGCCCAATTTTCGGGAAAATCCTCAAAAGTGAAGATGTTTAAAACTAATTCATAACCGATAATGGCAATGTCTAAGTTACTTGCCCTATTACCTAAAGGGAACTGCTGAATTAAATTACTGAAATAGAAAAAAACTGCTGCAATATTTGGGGCTTCTTCCGGTGGTAATTGGGAGAGAATATTATTAACAATATCTGGATACAGTGCTACTAAATTCTGATTGAGTTTATCTCGATTAGCCGCCAGGATGGGATAGACAACTTGTGGGTTGGCATCGCTGTCAGATGTAGCTTGTAATACTTCCAGCAAAAAATTGATATATTCTTTTTCGGAATATTCTGGTGATGGGTTGCTGTTGAGATAATCTGCTATTTGCTGGGCTAAATCAAGTAAAAATCTGGCATTATTTTCATTACCATCTTTCGCGATCTTTGCTGCTACTTGTTGCATTACATCGACTAAACCTGCATCGATCAGTTGGGGATGCGCGCTGAGGGTGTTATTCTCTTCCCCATTAGGACAATCAAGTAAGGCTTGAATTAAATTAAGATAATCTTGTAGGCGTTGTTCATTCATGGTTTTGTTCCTTCGTTTTACATGATTTTTGGGACGATTTGGGATATTAGCTGATGGGAGAGAAACCCTGTTTATTTAACGACAAACTATTACAATAATGACAGGAGCGCCTCAAGTCATAACTTATGTTAAGATGGGATTGTCCCTCAATTTACCACAATCAATCGTTTTGGATTATAACTTTGATTGGAATCCAGCCAAAGAAAAGCAAAATATTCGGAAGCATCACTTAAATTTTCCTTTGTCATCAACGGTTTTCCGCGATCCTTATCAACTAACAATCTATGATGAAGAACACAGTCAAGATGAAGATAGATGGATTACCATAGGCTTAGATGAGACAGGGATTTTAAGGGTTGTTGTCCATACCTTTGAACAAACCGATCGCGCCTCCTGCATGATTCGGATTATTTCAGCCCGTCAAGCTACTTTGATGGAAACACAATGTTATCAAAAGAGGCAATTATGAAATCAGATTATGATTTTTCCCAAGCAGAAAAAGGCAAGTTTTACCATCCTGATGCTACCTTTCATTATCCGATTTATCTCGAACCAGATGTCGAGCAATTTGTGACTAAAATTGCTGAACATAAAAAGATAGAAGTTCAAGTTTTGGTGAATGAATGGCTGAGGAATAACATTAAACTGATTCAAAGTGCTGAGTAGGTGAGAAACCGGGTTTCCTAACCCAAAAATTAGGTTTCATTTGATCCCCCCTAACCCCCCTTAAAAAGGGGGGGACAAGAATCTTCTCAAATTAAGGTCATTTGATCCCCCCTAACCCCCCTTAAAAAGGGGGGGACAAGAATCTTCTCAAAGTCCCCCTTCTTAAGGGGGATTGAGGGGGATCAGGCCTCGGATGAAAGCAAGATTGATCAACGGTTGCAGGCTTAAGTTGACACCAATGGCACGGGGGCACTACCCCTACGCAACGCCAAAAATTTAGGTTTTCAGGTAAGGGATGGCGAGAAACCGGGTTTCTGCTCCATTGGTACACAACTATATCGGGGGAACCTGTTATCATTATGCAAATAACCGAAAAAACGATAAAAATTGTTACCAAATTTCACATTCACCCAACCCGGTGTCTTCTGAAAAATTAAACCCATAAAACCTGTGCTAATATTATCTCTTTGTGTCTTGGTGTTATCCTCATTTACCACGATTCGGCTTATTCCATAATATCTGTGTTTATCCCATCTGCGTTTATCTGCGTTTATCTGCGGTAAAAAAAACCAGATTACATAGATTATTGGCGGGGTGGGGGCGGGTTTATTGAGGTTATTTGTTGTTAGGAAAATTGGTAGGTGAACCCGCCCCTACAGGGAAACCGGGTTTCTGAGAGCGACGATCGCGGGAAACGAAAGAGTCGCAAAGAAACCCGGTTTCTAAAAGCCAGAATTTAGAGGCCAGAAGTTCTTTTTTTTCCCCGTAATTTTTGACGGATTTTCGCTCGCACTGCGGCATGATCAATCGGCGCTCCCGCGATGGGAATTATCTGATCTTGACGCTCTTCTTCTAATCGTTTTAATTCTGTATAATCAACCCAGTGAATGCAATCGACGGGACAGGTTTCGATCGCCTCTTGAATTAACTCCTCGGAATCTCCATCCTGACGCACAACCCGCGATCGACCGTAATCTGGTTCAATATAAAAAGTATTACGGGCAACATGAGCGCAATGTTTACAACCAATACAGGTTACTTCATCAACATAAACGCCTTTTTCGCGTAAAATTCCCCCTAACTCCGGTTCAAATCCCGTGCGTTGGGGTGTATCGCGCAAAAAACCCCCTAATTCGGGTTCAAATCCCGATCGCGCTTCGATATTAGAGTCAAAGGCAAAAGCCGAAATATCAGACATAGCCACCTCTCGCAGCAGTCCTAAAATAACAAATAAGTCCGCGATCGCGGACTTATAATAAAGTATTTCCCCTATCTACCAATAGACATCTCCAGAAACGATAGTAGGGCAGGCAAGAAGCCTGCCATTGAGCCGATTTGGGGAGATATCTAATAGATAAAAAAACATCGGTGTTTAGGCGATATTAAGCACACCAGCGTTGTACAACCAGACGGATCGAACCATCAGAATTTTGCTGTTGCTCGGCAACTTGAAAACCTTGTTTAGAGGTTTCATTAACCACAGTATGATAAGCATAACGCTGAGTGACTTTATTGAGGAAACGCTCCACAGACAAAGATTGATTCCAGAATTGAAAATCCGAGATTAATTCATACTCATTGCCATTCCAGGCAAAGCCGATGTCATAACCATTATCCTGCTCAATTACGATTTCGGCAGAAGCTGTTTGACTACGATAACCCCGCACTTCTTTAGGGCCTTGTTTCCAGTCAATACCGAGATCCGTTAAAGCACTTTGCAAAGAAGACAAATTGCGAATTTGGGTTTTGATTTGGCTAAAGTGTGACATGGCAATTTTGTAGAAAATTAAAGAGGACTAAACAAGACAATTTAGAAAAAATCGCCCGAAAATGCGAGCGAAGACAACCAGGAAACCGGGTGTTTTAGCCCTAGAATTTTGGTCGGTTTGACAAATTAATAGAGAAAAAACCCGTTTCTGCCTAAGAAAAAATCTCTCAAAAGCACGGGAAACCCTTTAAACGGCGTTGCTGAATTGGGAGATGAAATCTGTAGGGGCAATCCCCCCGTGGTTGCCCCTACCACCGACGGGGTAAGCACGGGGGCATTACCCCTACAGGTAAATCATACTTTCATTCAGCAACGCCCCCTTTAAACATCTCCAACAACTATATGTGGCGCAGGCAGAGAGCCTGCGATTGACATAATTTTGGAGAGATGTCTTTTACAACAAACCCAATGTCAAATGACATTGGGAATGTTAATAATCACTGAAAGCAACTTGAGTTGTCGCCGACACTGATTGATTCAGGGTTGACGCAAAATATTCAGAGGTGGGCTCTTGATGAAGTACCAAACCAAGTTGAGCTTCGAGAAGGGCTGTCACCTCAGCGCAGGATGCACCGACAATACCAGTGACTTTTTCCTGCACTCTGCCATCAGGATAAATCACAAATTCTAGTGTTTCCATAATTTCACTGACAGAATGGGGACGATAAAACTGGATTAGGCATCTGGATAGCCCAGGGAATGCCTCATCAAGTTGCTTCTTTTGTTGGGCATCGGGAATATCCCTACATCAATTGTGATGAATTGATACAAGATGGGACATAACTTTACAAAAGTTATTATTTCCCGCAAGCTACTAATCAGTTATGTAAAGTTTCTCGTACTCCGTGACGTCAGTCAAGGGTTTTTTAAATTTTCTCTAATATTTTGTTTTTGTTTTTTGTTTTTTGATAAATTGGGTGGTGGGTGTCAGATTATCGCTACCTCACCCACCCGACAAAATATCTGCGTTTATCCCCATCTGCGTTTATCTGCGTTTATCAGCGGTTTCAAAAAAAACACAGTAGGGGATCTTTCAGCAATAAACACCAATAAATGAGAAAAACCCGCCCCGAAGGACTCGATTCAAGGGATAATCGTGATATTTAACGATTGATCCAACTTATCACCAGAGCATTTTTTTCACACAACCGAGGAAAGCCCTAAACTATTTTGGCGATTGAGATAATAACCCCGGAATTGATGGAGAATGTTTTTGATATCCCCATTTACTTGTTCCATTGTAATACCTAATTGAGACGCGATCGCGCCATAATGAGCCTCAGCACTAATTAACTCTAAAACATCCCATTCTTGGGGGTTTAAAGAGACTTGCTCTGAACCCTTTTTCACCGTGGATAACAAATAAAGAGCAATGCCCGAATCCAGATAAGAATATCCCAAATGAGTTTGCTGCACCATATCCGCAATTTTGGCAATAGGAGCATTTTTTAAACAGTAAGAATCCGCCTCTACCATCAAAGCACGATCGATCTCTGTCGGTTGACTATCATCAATTAACAGACAGATTTTCAAATCAGGATTATCGGAATCTTTCTGCACTTCTCGAAATTCCTTGGTTAATTCCCCTCCATCTTGATCGGGCAAACTCATATCCACTAACGCGACATCCCCACCCCCAACAGATTTCAGTAACACTAATCCCGTATCCGCGTTGGTAGCTTCACTATAAATGTCTATACCATCCCGCGATCGTAACCCATTTCTTAACCCAATACGCACAGACTCATTATCCTCAATCAGAAATACCTGAATATCACAATTAGACACCTTTTCTTCAGGCTCAGGCTGTTTATATTCAGGCAAATCATTCGGAGCCCCACAAGCCGCGATCGAACCCCCAAAACTCATATCAGGTTGTGACTCAGGATGTTGTTGTTTAATAGCCGCAAGTTGTTCCGGCGAGAGAATTTTAGACGGATCAAAACCGAAATCAATTTCAGTGCGTAAACCCCGTTGTTTCACCCGTTTCAAATTATAAAAACGCTTATTCCAAGTCGTCTTAGCAAAAGCCCAGAGACAACCCAACAAATAACGACGCTTAAAGGGATCTTTCTCCCACCAATATTCCCAAGTTTTATTCATATAAAAACGGGCATAATTACGGAGAACCCCCTTCAGTAATGCCTCACGGGTGATCGCGTCCGGTTTCATAATAGGAGTAACAAAATTATATTGAGAATAATCTCGCACCTCTACCTGAGCACCCACATCTTCAAATAAATCCGAAAATGGCCAAGGAGTAAACATATTCCAGTTAGTCATGTCTGCTTTCCAATCCCGTGCCATTTTATAGGTTTCTTCGATGGTTTCTAAGGTTTCATTGGGCAAACCCATAATAAATTGCACTTCGGCTAAAATGCCATTTTCCCGTAGCAGTCGCACCGCTTTTTTATTATCTTCGATCGTGGTTTCTTTCCGAAACAAATTCAAATTCAATTGGGCTGCGGCTTCCGTTCCCAAAGAAACATGAACTAAACCCGCTTGGCGATAAAGAGGTAATTCTTTTTCATCTCGTAAAATATCGGTAACACGGGTATTAATGCCCCAATGAACATCTAATTTTCGATCGATTAATTCCCGACATAATGAGAGAAATTTGGGTTTATTAATCGTGGGTTCCTCATCCGCTAAAATGAAAAATCCGACTTGATGTTGTTTTACTAAAAGCTCAATTTCATCGACAAACTTCTTCGGACTGCAAGAACGATATTTACGCCAGAATCGCCACTGGGAACAAAAACGACAACGGAAGGGACAACCTCTCGCATAATTGGGAACCGCGACTCGGACATTAAGAGGTGTATAAATGTATTTTGTCCAGTCTAATAAAGTCCAATCCGGGCTTAAAACATCTAAGTTTTTAATCGGTGGATGGGCTGGAGTTACGACAACTTTTCCCTCTTTGAGAAAGGCAATCCCTAGAATATTATCGCGATTTTCTTGATCCGTTCCTGACGCGATCGCGTTCAATAAATTAACAGTAATTTCTTCACCTTCCCCCCGAATAATATAATCAACCCAAGGGGCGGCATGGAGCACCTCATTATACATATAAGTAGGATGAACACCCCCCATAATTGTAACCGCATTAGGACAAACATCCTTAACAATTTTGAGAGTAGTTTGCGATTGATAAATCATCGGAGTAATCGCGGTAGCTAAAACCACATCCGGCTGATATTGCGCGATGATTTGAGCTAAAATATCATTAGGAATATAATCCGTCATCGCGTCAACAAAACGGATATCATTAAAACCCGCCTGTTTTAAAGCACCACCCACATAAGGAACCCAACTTGGCGGCCAATTACCCGCGATTTCCGCACCACCAGAATGATAATTAGGTTGAATCATCATAATCCGCATAATATTTTTCTCCTTGAGATATTCCAACGGGAAAATGAGTCAATTAATACTTTTATAACTTTCATTCATAACTATATAGCGATATATTGTAACTTGGTCTAAACTTTGCAAAAATTAACATTTATCGAACGGAGACAAAGAAACCCGGTTTGTAGAATCAATAGGCAGGTTTCGTGGAGCAAGGAAGAAAGGGGGGTTTTCGTGCCATCGTCGGAAATCAGAAACCCGGTTTCGGTGCTTCTACCTGAAGAATATGGTTTTTTTAATTCGTGAAAACTGGTGCCATCGCGATCGCGCCCCCATCTTGCCTAGGTTGGCTCTAAAGGGTTCCCCGACAAACCCAATCATCAAGTTATTTAATAATTTTCATTCCTTAGCATTGTACAACCCCCCATTCCACAATTCTTTTTGTAGTAGATTACTGGAAGCGTAAACACTTCAAAACCGATCATAAATTAGCCCAGCCAATAAGATGTGTACTTTTTCATAAAAAAGGAGAATAATCAGGTAATTGTTTGGGAAAAAAGACCAATGAATATAGGAAAAATCGAGAGATAAAAAAATAAGATTCTTGACGATCTGTAAAAATTGAAGTATAGTCATTAATAGACAGAAATTACACCAAAGCTAGATGAGGATATTTTTGTGAGCAAATCTATTTTCGAGTTAGTTGATGAGCTACCTACCAATAACTTAACCGTTTCCATGTTAAAAGCGCTCGATTTTGTTGCTCCTGGTGAGTGGCAAAATACTGTAGGCTTTGTTAATACGATTAAAACTGTGACTGGTGAAACGGATGAGGACTTGATTCAGCAAATTGGTGAACGGGCGATTTACCTTTTCAACGACAAATCCCAAGGATATCAAACCGCTTTATGGCTCTATCAAACCGTAGACGGTACTGATAAAGCTCTCGGTGCAGCAGCTTTGGCTAATAAAGTTGGGGAAAAAATACCCCTATTAGGTTTTTTAAACTCCGTCACCCCCAGCCCTGAGAAAGCTCAAACGATTGATCTCACATTAAAAGTAGTCGTGGAATTAGTCGCCTTTTGTCAAATTAACGGTATTCCTGGCGATAGTATTGGCGATTTTGTCGCATCTTTAGGTGAGTATGGTGGTGAGTCACTCATCCGCATGGTAGCTTTAATTTGCGTTGATGGTTTGCTCCCCCTCGGACCAAATTTTATTAACAAAGCCCTATCTGGAATTAGTCAAACCAGCCCACAGGAGTTAGCACAAAACTCGACTTTTCAAAGCATCAAAGACTCTATTCCTGGCAACAATGATGCTGGTAAACTCAACTTTATTGGCGAAAGTTTTGACTCAGTTAAAGGTTGGATGAGTGGTATTGTAACAGCCAATAATTTAACCCCCGAGAAAGTAGTTGGTAACTTGCAAAACTTTATGGAGTTTAGTCAGGATAAATTCGACTATCTAGCCGCGTTCCTAGATGTAGCAACCAATTACTATGAACACACGGGAACACAGACTTTAGCACGACGGTTGATTGAACGCGCTGTCGCGGAAATTTAGTTGTGTGATGTTGTAGAAAAAACAATTAAATAAATAACCTGGGTAGGGTGTGTTATCTGTCTTCAGTTACATACTCCTTTCCCAGTCAAATATTACCGCTCTCTTTGCTATTTTTTCTCTCTCTGTGCCCTTTGTGTCCTTTGTGGTTGATTCTCAGAAATTTAGGTATTATTTTGGTGATTTAGGATATATTTTTTAACAGTAGTGATTATTTATGATGGGGAGTTGTGAAAAATCTCCACGCGATCGCGTCCTTGTTGTTTCGCATAGTAGAGAGCTTCATCAGCATAGGCGATTAATGTATCAGGATTAACATCTAAAGTCGGCATGACAGAAGCAATGCCCAGACTGACAGTGACAATCTCCTTCACCTGAGACTGGGCATGGGGAATCGCCAAATCGTAAATGACTTGCTGAATGCGTTTTGCAACCTTAATCCCACCCTCTAAATTAGTACGGGGGAGAAGTACCACAAATTCTTCGCCACCGTAGCGGGCGAGAAGATCAATGGGACGAGTAACATTTTCGTGACGAATCGCTCCATACACCGCTTGCGCGATCTTTAATAGGCAATCATCACCTCCCAGATGACCATAATAATCGTTGTAGCGTTTAAACTCATCAATATCAAACAGAATCAGTGTCAGTAACTCTTGCTGCTGTGCCAGTTGTAACCACTCTTCTCGCAGACGATCATTGAAACAACGACGGTTAGCAACCTGAGTCAAACCATCGAGATTCGCCAATTGTTCTAGTTTCTGATTAGCCTCTTGTAGAGCGAGTTCAATTTGCTTACGTGTCGTGATATCGCGGATCGTAATAGCAAAACCATCCCCTAACTTGACTGCAACAAAGTGAAACCAGTAAGAATCACCTAATGGATAGTAAAAATCCTGTTGTAAAGGTTCACCCGTCTCAACAATCTCAACGAAGCGATTAAAGAGTTCTCCATCAATACGGCTGAGGAATCTTTTCAGCACCAATTTGCCACTCATATCTTCGCGAGTCCTTGCAAAAGTTCTAGAAATCACGGGGTTAACGACTAAGCACCGAAAATCCTCAATATCCCCCGTCATCGGTTCACGGACTGCTTGCATTGCAGCAATTCCATCAAGTGAACTGTTCAAAACACTCGCCAATAATGCCCTAGATTGATAAAGAATCTCTTCGGTTTCCCTGCGCTTAATAATTTCTTCTTCCAGAAGGCGTTGCTGGCGTTGAATAGTTAACTGATTTTCTACTCGTGCCACCACTTCTTCGATCTGAAAGGGTTTAGTGATGTAGTCGATACCGCCGGACTCAAAAGCCCTTACTTTATCAAAGACATCATTTAAAGCACTAATAAAAATAACGGGAATGTTGCATAAATTTTCATCGGCTTTGAGGAGTTGACAAACTTCATAGCCATCCATCTCTGGCATCTTAACATCTAAAAGGATCAGATGAGGAGGCTTCACCCTCACGGTTTTGAGTGCCATCCGTCCACTGGTTACGCTGCGAACAGTGTAGCCGATTTTTACTAACAAATCGCCTAATAATTGCAGATTCTCTGGTATGTCATCTACCAGTAGGATATTACCTTTATTTTCAGACTTAGGATCAAGATTCATAGAGGTTAAAAAATGTGAATGATAATGGTTACTTTTTTTATTTCTGACTGATTCAATATTCCTGACTCAGCACTTCTTTGCTAATGGGAATTTGCACAACAAATTCCGCACCTTTTCCGAAGGTCGAGCAACAATATAAATTTCCACCGTGTTTATCTACCACAATCTGATGAGAGAGGAAAAGTCCAAGTCCCGTGCCTTTTCCTACTGGTTTCGTGGTAAAAAAAGGATCAAATAATTGTGATTGTATTTCTTCTGAAATTCCTAAACCGTTATCAAAAAATTGAATAGATATTCGATTATTTTTCACTAATTTAGTTGTAATTTTAATTTGTGGTTGTTCTCCGATAAACTTTGTTAAAACAGAATCAATAGCATTAGTAATAAGATTCATAAATACCTGATTAAGTTGACCAGAATAACACTCAATCAGGGGGAGTTGACTATAATCTTTAATCACGATAATTTCTGGATGTTCTGGTGTTGCTTTCAGAGAATTCTGGAGAATCATCAATGTACTTTCGATACCTTCATGGATATCCACTCGTTTAAATTCAGCCTGATCGTGACGTGAGAAATTTCGCAGAGACAGCACTATTTCATTAATTCGCTCGGTTCCGATTTCCATAGAATTTAACAGTTTCAGCAAGTCTTCTTGGAGGAACTCTAGGTTAATAGCATTGATTTCGGCTTTAATTTCTGGTGGAGGATCGGGAAAGTGTTGTTGATAGAGTTTCACCAAATGCAGTAACTCTTGGAAATATTCAGTAGCCGGGAGCAAATTGCCATGAATAAAACTAACGGGATTATTAATTTCATGGGCTACACCGGCAACCAAATTCCCCAGTGAAGACATTTTCTCACTGTGAATGAGTTGGGCTTGAGTTCGTTTTAATTCGCGGAGGGTAATTTCTAAATTTTCCGCTTGTTCTTGTAATTGAAATTCTGCTTGTTTCCGTGCCGTGATATCACGGATCGTAATAGCAAAACCATCCCCCAACTTGACTGCGACAAAGTGAAACCAGTAAGAATCACCTAATGGATAGTAAAAATCCTGTTGTAAAGGTTCACCTGTCTCAACGAGATCAACGAAGCGATTAAAGAGTTTTCCATCAATATTGCTGAGGATTTTTTTCAGCACCAATTTGCCACTCAAATCTTCGCGAGTCCTTGCAAAAGCTCT
Organism: Microcoleaceae cyanobacterium bin_387; assembly: GCA_037440985.1. Lineage (GTDB taxonomy): Bacteria > Cyanobacteriota > Cyanobacteriia > Cyanobacteriales > Microcoleaceae > JBEDKD01. Next base: position 20,715 of record JBBITB010000074.1, on the reverse strand, counting down.
AGAAATTACCGGGTTGACGACTAAGCAGCGAAAATCCTCAATATCTCCTGTAGTAGGTTCACGGACTGCTTGCATCGCGGCAATCCCATCAAGTGAACTGTTCAAAATACTCGCCAATAATGCCCTAGATTGATAAAGGATCTCTTCGGTTTCCCTGCGCTTAATAATTTCTTCTTCCAGAAGGCGTTGCTGGCGTTGAATAGTTAACTGATTTTCTACTCGTGCCACCACTTCTTCGATCTGAAAGGGTTTAGTGATGTAGTCGATACCGCCGGACTCAAAAGCCCTTACTTTATCAAAGACATCATTTAAAGCACTAATAAAAATAACGGGAATATTGCGTAAACGTTCATCGGCTTTGAGGAGTTGACAAACTTCATAGCCATCCATCTCCGGCATCTTAACATCTAAAAGAATTATATCAGGTTGCTTAATCCTCACGGTTTTGAGTGCCATCCGTCCATTGGTTACGCTGCGAACACTATAACCGAGTTTGACTAGCAAATCGCTCAACAATTGCAGATTCTCTGGAATGTCATCTACCAGTAGGATATTGCCTTTATTTTCAGATTTAGAATCAAGATTCATGGTTAATCAGGGGTTCGGCTAAATCAATAATATGTTCAAATTGAAATTTACGCACCAGTTTCGTCAAACCTTTTATTAGGGATATTTCGGTTTCGGGAATTTCTCGGAGCAGTGTCATCACTTGATCTGTATCAGCTTCTAGGGCTGCCTCCGATAATCTTATCACCCATTCGGGGGACATTACGTTTAAGTTTTCTGAGGTTAATGGTGTTTCTGTGACATTCTCCCCTTCCGATTCGCCTATTTCTTCATAAATATATTTTACTCCTAAATGTTTACTTAGGGTTTCAAATATCATACTTTCTTTAAAGGGTTTACGGACAAAATCATCGCATCCTGCTGAAAGCATGATCGCTTTTTCTTCTTCTAATACACTGGCTGTTAACGCGATCACTGCCGTTCCATTTCCTTTTGTCGTTGACTTAATATATTTTGTCGCTTCGTAACCATCCATGATCGGCATTCTCATGTCCATAAAAATTAAATGGGGTTCCCAGTCTTCCCATAGCGCGATCGCGTCTTTTCCATTACTCGCTTCTTTCATCTCAAATCCTAAAGGGGTAAGCAGTTTTATTAATAATTGACGGTTAATTGCTTTATCATCTACCGTCAAAAGTTTATAAGTCGGTTGCTCAGGAGCGAGAGCTAATACTTCTCTGATTTCTCTGTGATTATTACTGATTTCTTCACCGGATTTTACCGGAATGGAAAATTGAAATGTTGTCCCTTTTCCTAATGTGCTTTCTACGGTAATATCTCCCCCCATTAACTGCACAAATTGACGACTAATCGCTAATCCTAATCCCGTTCCTTCTTGAGCGTCTCGTCCTGATTCTGTTTGGGCAAATGCCTCAAATAATTTGGTTAATTCTCCGGGCAAAATTCCTACTCCCGTATCACTTACTCGGAAATCTAATGTATAATCTTCTGTGATTTCATTTTTCGTGGAATTAATGCTTAAAATTACTTCCCCTTCCGTAGTAAATTTTATGGCATTTCCTAATAGATTCAGTAAGACTTGACGTAATTTTACCCCATCTGTATGAATATAACGGGGTAAATTCTCACCGCGATCGAAGATCAACTCTAATCCCGCATTTACCGCCCTTAAATGCAACATATCTTCCAAATCATCAAGTAACTGATATAGGTCAAAATCCTTTTGATTCAGAGTAGTTTTTCCCGCCTCAATTTTAGCAAAATCCAAGACATTATTAATTAAAGTTAATAAATACTCACCACTGCGATGAATAATGCCGGCATTTTCATATTGTTCTCTAGGTAGGTATTTGGTGCGTAACATTAATTGTGAAAAACCAAGAATGGCATTTAAAGGAGACCTTAATTCATGGCTCATATTGGCAATAAATGTACTTTTTACTTGATTAGCAACCTCGGCTTTTTCCTTAGCAATGACTAACTCTGCCGTGCGTTCTTCTACCCGATTTTCTAAGGTTTCAAAACTTGTTTTTAACTGATGAGCCATACTATTAAATGAATTGGCAAGAGTAGATATTTCTGTAATATTTTTAACTTCTATAGAGCCATTTTTTATCCCATAATTTTGCCATTCTCCTAATGCTAAAGCCTGACTAGCCTCACTTAATCGAAAAATAGGAATAGTAATCCAACGGGCGGTGAGAATACCAATTACCGTTGCGACAAAAAGAGTGAGAATACAGAAGACAATTGTCCAACGGGCATTAGCCTGAATTTCTGCGAGGAAGTCACTTTCAGGAATGACAATAACTGTTAACCAATCTAAATCTTTTTGCCCCTTGAATGGAACAACTCTAACAAAGTAGCGTTTACCATTCTCTGTAAAGTTATGTTCTTGTGTTTCTTTGATCTGATCAAGTCCACCGAAATGTTCCATTAATTTTTTAGTGGTTTGTCGAGTGATAAGTTCACTACTATTTACCGCATTCAATCTGTATTTGTTAGGATCATCTTTCTCTTTATCGGAGTAGAGAGAGCTTACTAAACTTGGAACAAAGGGAGTTTCGCCTGTGGAAGTACCGATCAAAAATCCATTTTTTTCTAAAATAAAAGCTTCGCCGGTTTTGCCAATTTTTAATTTTTTGAGAAAATCACCTAATTGAGATAGAGGAATAGAGCAATTGATAACGCCTTGAAAGTTATTATTTTGATCAAAGAAGGGTAACAAATAGGCAGCTAATAACTTGGGGTGATCATTCTGTACTCGAGCAACAACCAGCCGCCAAATCTCCCGTCCGGCATTTTTTGTAGCTCCATACCAAGGATTTTCTGGCGGATCATTATGGGGATCATAGGTTGTTGAACGTCGAATTAACTTAATGTAGTTTCCTTGAGTATCCGTGAGATAGTTATCCCAGTTGTAACGAGTTGACTGATCTCTAATTCGGATGAAACGAGATTTTTTATCCTGGGTATCCACAATTAAAATCGTTTTCTGCTCGGTCGCAATTAGCCATATACTGATCTCATCAAAGATTTGTGATTGCTTCCAAAAATAGCTTTTTACTGCTGGTAAATCATGATAATTTAAGATGCCTAGTTTAGCCGCTTCAGCATTATTGCGGGTAACTTGCACTGGCTTTTTCAAATAATTTGTTAGATTTTGATCAATGCGATCGCCGATTTCTGCCATCAGGGGTTTTGCTATATCTTCTACCGCTTTTTGCCCGCTCCGATAGGAAAGATAACCAACCAACCCCACTGCCCCAACAATTTGCAAGACAAAGGGGACAATTAATACTAATCTGAGGGGAATTTGTCTGATTTTGGGGGATTGACGATCGCGAGTCATGGCTGCTTAAATGATAATTAAATGATGATTAAAATTTTTGAGAAGACTATTGGGGATAGTCAACTTGACTTCAGAAAATGAAGGTAGTACGAAAAGTCCCAACCCAAATCGGTTGAGGTGTACCATTATCAGGGTTGAGAATGACATAAAAATCAGGGGTGATACTAATATTATCAGTAAACCTGTGTGTGTAAAAAAGTTCGAGATGCCAAGGTGTATTCGCATCTTTTCGTGCCCCATTATCATTACTAGATACATAGGGAGGAATACCCACAAGAATCCCACCATGATTTCCTTCTTGAAATAAATCGAACAATCCTAGACTCAGCGCGGCGTTAATTACTGTTGCCTTTTGATTGTTCTTCAAATTGTTGGCAGCCGTTGTCGAGAACCATCCTCCTAATCCCACGTTGGGAAATATTCTCCAATCAAATTGCCCACCAAAAGTATCAGTGCTAGTAGGTTGATTACCAAAGGGCTGAAGTGAAAACATTGTACCCGTAGTCCCTTGTAGGTTTACGGCTCCTATTAAGTTGCTACCAGAAACATTAAGACCTGTAAAATATTTGTGGATAAAGTTTAAAGAGCCAGAAAACTGTTTTGAAGGTTTAAACGTAAGCTGTGTCGCGATCGTACTACTACTATTAAACAATCCAAAGCCACCGGAGTTAGGTCTATTGGCTTGATCGCTATTAGCAAAATAACCAATATGTAGCTGCCATTGATTACTAAAGAGATAAGCCGCGCCGATGCCTGTATCGTTAAATCCAGGGCGAAAAATGGGAGGATTAAATAAACCATAACGAGAGTTAGGCACTGAAACTCCATTACGCAGAGGGCTAATTACGGGGAAATAATCAAAGGGTTGTAATCCCAAAGCCGAAATCCAAATTGTTACTTTATCACCCAGAGGAAACTGATAGAATAGTTGAGCAATTCCAAGATTGTTCGCAGGGATGGTTGCTGTGGAACTATCAATAGTAAAACTAGATAAGTAAGTTCCCGTTACAGCAGCTAATGAAGGAGCATTATTGGCACTGACATTAATAGTTAACATATCTTTGCCAGTAAAACTTGTGTTCAATCGGAGATTCGATGCGTAAGAAAAGATGAGGTTAGCATTCCTGCTAGTACCGCCAGTTTTAGTGCCACGGCTAGTTACGCCACCCATCAGAAAGCTTGTCGAACCTACCAGCTTAGTAGTTGTTGAAAATTGTTGCGCTTCGAGTTTCGCGGTTTTGGTATCAAGTGCATCAACTCGTCCTCTGATTGTGGCTAATTCAGTAGCAAATTCTGTTTGTAACTTCTGGAGAATCGCGAAATCTTCTTTGCCGATTTTATCAATAAGCCCTGCCGAAATAATCTGATTGATTTTATTTAGGACTGTGTTCAAACTCGCGGCAAATTCGTATCGAGTTAAAACTTGATTACCGCGAAACTTGCCATTCATATCACCAACGATCGCGCCATAACGCTCTATCAAGGATTGCAACGCGGAAAAAGCCCAATCAGTTGATTTGACATCACTAAGTTGCGAGACAGAAGTAATGTTCGCAAGGGGTGATTTTTCTAATGAAAAGCTAGTTTGTGAGTCCGATAATTCTGACACAGAAACTACTGTGGATATGAAGTTTTGTTCCTCTACTGTTTTTCTGATTTCACTGGCACTCACTGAGGATATGCTAGAGAGAACCCCCAGGAAGAGAATCGGGAACGATAAGTTCTGATGGTGTGAAATATTGAACAGAGACTTGGACATTATTAGTTTCATTTTTTAGGAATTTGTTAGAGCGTGAGGGTATCATCTCCAAAGGAGAATTGGGAATTATTAGTTATCAGGCGTTCAACTGAATCAATAATCTGTTCAAATTGAAATTGTTGTGCCAGACTGGTGAGTGATTTTACCAGATAAGTCTCTGTTTGAGGAATTTCTTCTATCAGTTGCAAGACTAAGTTCGTATTAGCCTCAAGTGCCGCTTCGTATAATTGAGTAATCCATTCTTGAGGCATACTGGTGAGGTTTTCCGATGTCAGCACATTTTCTGCTGGATTCTCAAATTTTGGTGAACTTATTTCCTCTAATATGTATTTTACACCAAGATGTTTAGCCAGTATCTGGAAAATACTGTGTTCGGCAAAGGGTTTACGCAGAAAATCATCACAGCCGGCTGAAAGCACGATCGCTTTTTCTTCTTCTAATACACTGGCTGTTAACGCGATCACTACTGTCCCATTTCCTTTTGTCGTTGACTTAATATATTTTGTCGCTTCATAACCGTCCATTACAGGCATTCTCATATCCATCCATATTAAATGGGGTTCCCATTCATCCCACAGCGCGATCGCGTCTTTTCCATTACTGGCTTCTTTTACCTCAAATCCCAAAGGACTAAGCAATTTTATCAATAATTGACAATTAATCGGCTTATCATCAACTGTGAGAATTTTATAGGTAGTTTGCCCAGGAACCAGTCCCAACACTTTTGGATATTTTTCGGTACTATGGCTCAGGGTTTCTTGACCCAGTTTTACCTGAATATAGAATGAGAAAGTGGTGCCTTTTCCTAATTCGCTCTCTACGGAAATATCCCCTCCCATCAGTTGCACAAATTTACGGCTAATGGCTAAACCTAAACCCGTTCCTTCTTGGGAATCTTTTCCGGCTTGGGCTTGGGTAAAAGAATCAAACAGTTTTGGTAGTTCGGCGGCGGCAATACCAACCCCAGTATCGCGAATACGGAAATGGAGATCAAAAACATCTGTGGTTTCTTGCTCTCCCTGAAATACATTGAAAGTAATTTGACCAACTGAAGTAAATTTAATGGCATTACTAAGCAAATTAATTAAAATTTGACGTAGCTTGACTTCATCAGTACAGATATACCGAGGGACATTTTTCTCCCGTTGAAAGCTCAACTTTAAGCCTGCATTATTAGCTGGCAAATACAACATATCTTCTAAATCATTGAGCAAACGATGGAGATCAAAGTCTCTAGGATTAAGGGTAGTTTTACCTGCTTCTATTTTCGATAAATCGAGAAGATTATTAATTAATGTTAGTAAATAATCACCACTGCGATAGATGATTCCGGCATTTTCATGTTGGTCAGATGGGATGTTTGTGGCGCGTAACATCAATTGAGAAAAACCGAGAATAGCATTGAGAGGCGAGCGCAATTCGTGACTCATATTGGCAATAAATGTACTTTTGGCTTGATTGGCAACTTCCGCTTTTTCTTTGGCAATAACTAACTCTGCTGTGCGTTCTTCTACCCGATGTTCTAAGTTTTCAAAAGCCGTCTTTAACTGAGTGGTCATATTATTAAAGGAATCGGCTAAAGTTTCTAGTTCAAATATTCCTTTTCCTTCCACAGCCTGACTTAGTTCACCTTGAGAGATGGCTCGACTGGCTTGACTTAATCTTCGTATTTGTCCAGTGATCAAATTTGAGGTGATAATTCCTAAGCCGGTGGCAATTCCTAACGTTAAGAGACAGAGTAAAATTGTGATTTTGATGTTGGCATTAATTTCTCCCATAAAGTCAGACTGAGGGATCGCGATCACTAGCAACCAATCTAAGCCATATTGATCTCGGTAAGGTACAGCTTGAGCAAATAATGTGTTTCCTTTTACGATTACTTGGAAGTGTAAATCAGTTTGAATTTTGCTTAAATCTTTGTATTGCTGTTTGAGTTGAGTCGCGATCTCCCTTGTCCATCCATCCTCACTTTGAATAGCTGGTAAACGAGTTAGCCTTTTATTTATATGATTGACAAAAGGACGCTCTAATGTGGATGTTGCGACGAGATTGCCAGAACGTTCTATGATAAAGCTTTGTCCGGATCGTGATAATTGCAGTTTATTTAAAAAAGTGCTAATATCTGACAACATTAAACTAGAATTAAAGACACCTTTAAATTTTCCACCGGCATCAAAAATAGGAAATACTGCATTTGTCGTCAATGATGGGGCAATTTGGGAAACATTAATTTCTGACCAACTTTGTTTTTTTATGGCTTTGGCTTGTAGATACCAGGGGGCCACTGTATGATCAACCGGTACTGAATAAGTATGTTTGCGAGGCTTACCCTCTTGATCGACCAAATATTGATTCTGGATTTTTTGTTGTGTAGAACTCACTTGATATAAGAAAAGTGTGCCAACTTGGATATTTTTCTCCGCCGTTAGTTTTTGGGCTAATTTAACAAACTCTTGGTTGATAATCCGTCCATAACCGATTTGTTTTCCCTGTTCATTAATATATGAGGTGATAGCTAATGTTGGAGTTAAGTTAATCTGCTGCCACAAGTATTGACGCATTACCTCAAAGTCGTTGATATTAAGACGACTCTCTTGAACTGCACGATAATTAACAGCTATTATTTGTTGTGGAATTTGTAGAGATGTGTTGAGGCGTTCCTGTACTCGATTTGTTGCCTGATTCATTAACTGATCTGCCATCTCGTTGACGGCTTGTTGTCCACTACGGTAGGAGAGATAGCCCACTAACCCCACCGCACTCACAATTTGCAAGACAAAGGGGACAATTAGCAATAATCTCAGGGATATTTGCCGGGATTTTTGAGATTGATTGGGACGATGGTTAATCATGAGTTATCAAGGGTTCAACTAAATTAACTAAATCAACTAAATCAAAAAGTTGTTCAAATTCAAATTGTCCCACCAGTTTGGTCAGTGATTGGAGCAAACGAGTTTCTGTTTTTGGAATTTCTTTTACCAGTTGCAAGACGAGATTCGTATTTGGCTCAAGAGTACCTTCGTATAGTTTAGTAATCCATTTTTCAGGGATAATTGTTAAGTGTCGCGATGTCAAGAGACTTTTGGCTGGATTCTCAAATTTTGGTGAACTTATTTCGTCTAATATGTATTTTACACCAAGATGTTTAGGGAGGGTGTCGAAAATTATTTATTCCGCAAGGGGTTGGCGAACAAAGTCATCACATCCAGCCGAAAGGACGATCGCGTTTTATTCTTCTCACACACTCACCGTTAACCCCTCACAGCAGTAGCATTACCTTTTGTCGTTCACTTTAATATATTTTGTGGCTTCCTAGATCAGAGATTTAATTAAATAGTAGGGGGCATGGTGTAATTACCCCAATAAATCATCATCATTGATCAGAGGTTCAATTAAATCGAGAATCTGCTCAAATTGAAATTGATGCACAAGTTTAGTCAAGTTTTTAGCTAAAGTTTCCCCGGTTTTGGGAATTTCTGCGACGAGTTTCATCACTTGCTCACCATCGGCCTCTAAAACGGCTTCGGACAATCGAATTAACCATTCCTTGGGCATGATTTGGAAATTTTCTGTTTTGGGGGGTATTTCCGTAAAAATTCCCTGATTATGATCTAGTATTTCCTCGTAAATATATTGGACTCCTAAATGCTTGGTTAATGTGTCAAAAATAGTATATTCCTTAAAGGGTTTCCGCAGAAAATCATCACACCCGGTAGAAAGAATGATCGATTTTTCTTCTTCCAGTACACTCGCGGTGAAGGCAATAATCGCGGTAGCATTGCCTTTAATCGTGGATTTAATATATTTAGTCGCCTCATAACCATCCATTACGGGCATTCTCATATCCATCAAAATTAAATGAGGTTCCCATCGTTCCCAAATCGCGATCGCGTCTTGGCCGTTACTGGCTTCTTTTACCTCAAACCCCAAAGGAAGCAAAAGTTTCATTAATAATTGTCGGTTAATAGCTTTATCATCTACAACCAGAAGTTTATAAATAGGTTGATCAGGTGCCAAGGCTAATACTCGTCTCATCTCATTCTTTTCGGGTTCAGGGTTGATAGTTTCTGTACCCAATTGGGCCTGAATCGAGAATTTAAAGATGCTTCCTTTGCCTAATTCACTTTCAACGGTAATATCTCCTCCCATTAAATTGACAAACTGACGACTAATAGTTAAACCTAAACCCGTTCCCTCTTGAGATTCTCTTCCTGATTCTGTTTGAGAAAAAGGCTGAAATAATTGGGATAATTCTTCCGGGGCAATACCTAGCCCCGTATCACTAATACGGAAATTTACCCTATAATGATAGTGAGAGTTAATATCACTCTTTTCGAGGGAGAATCCTGTGACATCTAGCCCCACTTCTGCTGTCACGAAATTCTCGGAAGCATTGACAGTTAAAATTACTTCACCGTGGGGGGTAAATTTAATCGCATTACTTAAAAGATTGATTAAAACCTGACGTAATTTTAAGGCATCGGTGCGGATATAGCGGGGCAAATTATCACCACGTTCAAAGATTAACTCTAATCCAGAATCTACCACTTTATGATAGAAAATATCTTCTAAATCATCGAGTAAACGATATAAGTCAAAATCCTGTGGATTGAGGGTAGATTTCCCTGCTTCAATTTTGGAAAAGTCGAGAATATCGTTAATTAAACTTAATAAATATTCCCCACTATGATGAATAATACTGGCGTTTTCGTACTGTTCCCTCGGTAAGTTTTTGGTGCGTAGGATTAACTGCGAAAATCCCATAATCGCATTCAAGGGCGATCGCAATTCATGGCTCATATTAGCAATAAAGGTACTTTTTGCTTGATTCGCCACCTCCGCTTTTTCCTTAGCAATGATCAATTCCGCGGTTCTTTCTGCCACTTTTTGTTCTAAAGTGGCTAATAAGGTTTGTAACTCCGTAGCCATTAAATTAAAGGCACTGACTAAATTACCTAATTCATCTTTTCTCTGCATCAAAATCGGTTCATGCAAATTTCCCTGTTGGAGATTTTCTACCCCCTGATTTAATTTTAAAATCGGTTTGGTAATCCATTGCGCGGTAAAAATACCAATAAAAACTGCTAACAGTAGAGTTAATAATGAAATTGCAATACTGATTTTTGTATTAAATGTAATCTCCTCCATCACATCTTCATGGGGAAGCAAAATCACTACGAGCCAGTCAGAGCTTAAATTATTATGAAAGGGAAAAACCTGCACAAAATATAATTGATTTTGTAAGTTTACCGTCCAAAATTGTGATGTTTTAATCTGATCTAATTTGGGAAACCTTAAGTTAAGATTTGCCGATAATTCTCTCATTTTGGGTTGATGACTTTCCCGTAAACTAATTCTTTGAGGTATTTGTTCTAACTCATTAGCTTTACGATTAGGAATAATAAAGGGCGGTTCCGCGGAACTTGCCACTAATAACCCTGATGTTTCCATAATCACTATTTGCCCTGATTTTCCGACTTTTAAATTTGACAAAAATTTACTGACTAAAGATAATAGTAAATCACTAAATAAAACCCCTTTTAACTGATTATTTTTATGATAAATAGGAACCACTGCGGAAACAGCTAAACGAGGTGTTCCCTGATAGATAAAAATATCACTCCAAGTCGGTTTCCCCGCGTTAACTGCTTTTTTATACCAGGGACGCTCTTGATTAATAAAATGAGGAATTACTTTTCTTTGGGTTAATTTATTTCCCTGACTATCGGTGGGATAAATCCGTAAATTATGGCGTGAATCATTCATTAAATTAATTTCAATTTTGCCATTATCTAATCTTTCTACCCCAATCATTTCTCCACTATCGGCGGCATAGCCAATAAAACCTATTTCTGGGAAATGCTGAATTTGTCTCCACAAATACTTTTCCATCAAGGGAAAATCACTAAAATTTAAAATCCCTAGACGGTGATTATCTAAATTAATTTGATTAACTTGGTTGGGACTGGTTAAATAATTATTTAATTCTCGCTCTACTTTAGAATGTATTTCTTGTTGCAACTGTTTGGCTAAATTTTCTACAGCTTTAGTCCCATTTCTAAAAGAAACATAACCAACTAAGACAACACTACCCACCATTGGCACAACACAAAGTATCATAATACTTTGCGTCAGAGACAAATTACTGTAACTGCCTATTTTTTGTGCTACTTGCTTTAATAACTGGTTGAATAATCTGCTGATTTTGTGCATGAAAAATGTTCAGTTTGGGTGATAATTGTGATTAACTTGACGAAAAACATCAAGTTATTTGATATTTTAATAAGCACTTATGCTCTTGTCATTTTTTCATAGTTTTCTTCTCCCAAAATAGATGGCATTAGACAGGATCGTATCATAAGAATCACGAATTAATCGCTCCATCATCCTCGATCAAAGGTTCGATTAATTCTATAATAACATCCAATTGAAATTGCTCAGTAAGTTTCCCTAAAGATTGAGCTAACATCCTGTCTGTCGCAGAAATTTCTTCTATCAGTTGCTCAATGATGTATAAGTCTCCCTCAACAGAAGCCTTGTATAGTTTTTTTCTCCAGCCTTGAGATGTGCCGGAAAAATCTTGTGATGTCAAGATACTTTCACTCAGATTATCTAAGGATGTCTTCGACAACTCATTGGGCGATTCGGCTTCTGCATAGATATATTTTACTCCCAAATGTTTCGCTAATGTGTCAAAAATCATCTCTTCGGTAAAAGGTTTACGCACAAAATCGTCACAACCTGCACTGAGAATTACGACTCTTTCTTCTTCGATCACACTGGCAGTGAGGGCAATTATCGCTGTAGCATTGCCCTTTGTGGTAGATTTGATCTGTTTTGTTGCTTCGTAACCATCCATGATAGGCATTCTCATATCCATCCAGATCAGATCCGGTTCCCATTCTTCCCACAGCGCGATCGCGTCTTTTCCATTACTAGCTTCTTTCACCTCAAAACCCAGAGGAGTGAGAAGTTTGATTAATAATTGTCGATTAATCGCCTTATCATCCACCGTGAGAATTTTATAGGTAGGTTGATCGGGGGCCACATCTAACACTTTTTGTCTGACTTTAGCATGATAATTAATAATCGTATCACCCATTTTTGCCTCAATCTGAAATCGGAAAGTCGTGCCTTTACCCAGTTGACTTTCTACCTGAATATCACCCCCCATTAATTGCACAAATTTACGACTAATTGCTAAACCTAATCCGGTGCCCTCTTGCATATCTTTTCCAGCTTGTGCTTGGGAAAAAGCATCAAAAAGTTGGGGTAATTCTGCCGGTGCAATACCTACACCTGTATCACTAACCGAGAAATTGAGGGTGATGATATCGGCTGCTTCTTCATCCTCATAGTTATTCTCCACAGTCAAGGTAATCACTCCATTGGGGGTAAATTTAATCCCATTACTGAGTAAATTAATCAAAACTTGACGCAATTTCAATTCATCGCTATAGATATAATGAGGAACATTTTTGCCTCGTTTAAATATCAATTGATTTCCCGCTTCAATAGCCCGCATATTCAGCATATTTTCTAGGTCTTCAAGCAACTGATATAAGTCAAAATTACTAGGATTTAGGAAGGTTTTTCCCGCTTCAATTTTAGATAAATCGAGGATATTATTAATCAGTGTCAAGAGGTAATCACCACTACGATAGATGATGCCAGCATTCTCGTACTGTTCGGGGGTAAGATTATTATTTCGTAACATCAATTGAGAAAAGCCGAGAATAGCATTAAGGGGCGATCGTAATTCATGGCTCATATTCGCGACAAAAGCACTTTTCGCTTGATTAGCTACCTCTGCTTTTTCCTTAGCAATAACTAACTCTGTTGTCCTCTGCTGTACTCGCTCTTCCAAAGTTTCAAAGGATGTTTGTAACTGAAGTGCCATATTATTAAATGAATCCGCGAGAGTTTTTATTTCCGTAATGTCTTGGATTTCCATACTCTGACTAACCAGATTCTCTTCTACTGCCAAATTTTGCCACTCACCCTTTGCCATTGCCTGACTAGCTTGATTTAAACGCAGAATCGGATTAGCAATCCCGCGAGCGGTAATAATACCAATGGCTGTGGCGACGATGAGAGTGATACCAGAGAGAAAAACTGTGAGTCTAGCATTTGCATGAATTTCTGTCATAAAATCACTATCTGGGATCACTACCACCAACAACCACTCTAAACCATATTGATCTCGGTAAGGCTCAACCCGCACGAAGAGGGTTTTGCCCTGAAAGGAGACTTGGAAGTGACGCTCAGTGTTAATTTGGCTAAGATCGGGATATTGCTGCTTGAGTTGAGTCACGATCGCGCTAGTCCGAGAGTCCCGACTCTTGGTAGCAGGTAAAGGGATTGGCTTTCCTTTCTCATGCTTGAGATAGGGAGTTTCTAACGTCGATGTCGCGACAAGATTACCATCCTGATCGATGATAAATGTTTGTCCTGAAGGGGAGAATTTCAGATTATTTAAAAATTTTCCGATCACATCCAATATGAGGCCACTGCTAAAAACACCTTGAAGTTTTCCAGTCTGATCATAAACGGGCAATATTGCCATAATACCCAATGTGGTTGGTACTTTGTAAACAAAAATCGGTGTCCAAGTTTGTTTTTTCGCGGCCTTCGCAGCCCGATACCAATCCGTAGTCCGAAGATTGATTGGGATCGTATAAGCCAATTTCCTAGCTCTACCTTGATGATCAACGAGAGAATATTTCCGTTTTGTTATCTCTGAAAGATTGACTTCACTTAAGACTAATGTCCCCTCAAGGAGATTTTCTCCAGAAAGCTGACTGGCTTTTTGCACTAATTCCTTACCCAGAAGGCGGAAGTAGGCGATATCCTCTCCCTTGTCATTGGCAAACCCACTCGATGAAAGGGAGGGAGATAGTTTGATCTGCTGCCAAAAATGCTGACGTAGTTGCTCCACATCCTTGATGTTAAGGCTACCCTGTTGGAATGCCTCATAATTAAGAGCCACTGTTTGCTGTTGAATTTGTAGGGAGTTATTGAGGTGATCCTGTATCCGTTTCGTTGCCTGAGCCATTAAATGATTAGCCATATCTTCTACCGCTTTTTGCCCACTATGGTAGGAAAGATAACCAACCAATCCCACTGCCCCGACAATTTGCAAAACAAAGGGGACAATTAGCACTAATCTCAGAGGAATTTGTCGAGATTTGTGCAGTTTATTGATGTAATGTGGAATCATGAGTGATAAATGGTTCGGTCAATTCAATAAGCTGCTCGAATTGAAATTGATGGACAATTTTTGTGAGAGATTGAGTTAAATTGGCTTCCGTTTCTGGTATTTCTTGTATCAATTGCATCACGCGATTCATATCTCCCTCAAGAGATCCTTGGTATAAGAGCAGAATCCATTCATCAGACATAACTTTTAAATTGTCTGATGTGAGAATATTGTCAGTCGGAGTGTTAGTCTCATCGGATAGGCTTTGTTTATAAATATAGCTTACTCCCAAATGTTTCGCTAGTATCTGGAAAATCATCTCTTCGGTGAAGGGTTTACGCACAAAGTCATCACAACCTGCACTTAGGATCATGACTCTCTCTTCTTCGAGGACACTGGCTGTGAGAGCAACGATCGCGGTTTTTGCTCCTTTTGTGGTGGATTTGATATATTTTGTCGCTTCGTAACCATCCATAACGGGCATTCTCATATCCATCCAGATCAGATCGGGTTCCCATTCTTCCCAGAGCGCGATCGCGTCTTTTCCATTACTAGCTTCTTTCATCTCAAATCCCAAGGGACTGAGCAGATTTATTAATAATTGTCGGTTGAGCGGTTTATCATCTACCGTAAGAATTTTGTAAGTCGGCTGCTCGGGAGCCAAAGCTAAAATCCCTTGCCAAGATTCTCCCTGATTAATCATTGGTTTTTGACAGAATTTTGCCTGAATATCAAAGGAGAAAGTTGTCCCTTTACCCAATTCACTTTCCACCCTAATATCACCCCCCATTAGTTGCACAAATTTCCGACTAATTGTTAAACCCAATCCCGTGCCTTCTTGAGCCTCTTTTCCAGCTTGAGTTTGACTAAAAGCATCAAAAAGTTGGGGTAATTCTGCCGGACAAATGCCCACACCTGTATCACGAATACTGAAATGAAGAGTTAAAACATCCTCTGGGGATTCATTTTCCTGAAAAACTCTCAAAAGAATAAAGCCACTTTGAGTAAATTTAATGGCATTACTCAGTAAATTAATCAAAACCTGACGCAGTTTTATTTCATCGCTGCAAATATAACAAGGGATGGATTCAGATCGCTCAAATATCAATTGTAATCCGGCATTCCTAGCCACGATATCAAACATATCTTTTAAATCATCAAGCACACGATGTAAATTAAAATCTTTAGTATTGAGGCTAGTTTTACCCGCTTCGATTTTAGATAAATTGAGGATATTATTAATCAGCGTCAATAGGTAATCACCACTGCGATAGATGATGTTAAGATTCTGGTACTGTTCGGGGGTGATATTGTCATTTCGTAACATCAATTGAGAAAAACCCAGAATCGCGTTGAGGGGTGATCGCAATTCATGGCTCATATTTGCAATAAATGTACTTTTAGCTTGATTGGCTACTTCCGCTTTTTCTTTAGCCACAGCTAATTCTATCGTCCTCTCCTCTACTCGCTCTTCTAAAGTAGTAAATGATGTCTGTAACTGACTTGCCATACTATTAAAAGACTCTGCCAAAATTTCGAGTTCAGAAATCCCTTTTATCTGCACCACCTGACTAAGTTCACCACTCGCGATCGCGGTACTCCCTTCACTCAATTGCCGAATCGGTTCAGCAATCAAATTAGAGGTGATAATTCCCAATCCTGTAGCTATAATCAGAGCTAATAGACACAGGAGAACAGTTAAAAGGGTGTTTTCGTTGATTTGCTCCATAAAATCCGCTTCTGGAATAGCCACGACAATAATCCAATTAATACCTCTATGATCATTGAATGGTACTACCTGTATAAACTGTCGTTGCCCTTTCCAACTAAACTCTAACTGTTGTGATTCTTTAATCTGTGTAAAGTCGCCAAATTGCTGCTGCAAATATTGAGCCATCTGACGGATTAAAGGGTTACTGCTTGCGAAGGTTTTAATTAACGTTTTCTTCTTCCCTTTTCCAGTGGTTAATGCCTCTTGAGTCGAACTAGAAATGATAAAACCGGAGCGATCCATCACAAAGGCTTGTCCTGTTTTACCAATGGCAAGACTTTTTAGAAAATCCCTTAAATTATAAGTAAATATCACATCATTACCACAAACACCGATAAGGTTTCCTTTTTGATCATAGACGGGTTCACTAGCAGTAATTGTAGGCTCTCCCGTGGCAAAATCTAGGTATAATTCACTCCAGATAGGTTTAGCTGCCTTCAGGGCGGAAAGATACCAAGGGCGTTGACGAGGATCAAACTTTTGCAATTTTTTATTGATTTCTTTCCGATTACCCCAATCATCTATTCTATATCGGTAAAAAAGATAATTGGTTTCCTGATTACTGGCCGCCAGATATAACCCTCTGTCACGGTTCGATACACCCAAATACTGTCCTTGAGAATTACCACAATAAAATGAATAAATAAAAGGAAAATTTTTGACTTGGATTAATAATTGTTGGGCATTACTGGCTTTTGCCATGTCAAATTTACCTTCGGCTAAGGAGGCGGCATTAATTTTATTTAGAATATGTGGTATATTAGTATATTGTTGGATTTCTCCATGTATCTGCGCTGAAATTTGTTGACGCAGTTGAGCCGCGACATCGTTCACTGCTTTTTGTCCATTGCGTAGGGAAAGATAACCTACCAGCCCCACCGCCCCGGCAATTTGCAAGACAAAGGGGACAATTAACACTAATCTCAGAGGAATTTTTCTGTTTTTTTTCAGGGCGCGATAGGGAATCATTAGTTATTAGGAGTTTGTCACTTTTCACGCGAAGTCAAGAATCGGCTCCCATTGAAATTGTCGAGCAAGTTTTGTTCGCGGAATTTGTGCAATCAATTCCATCACCTGCCCGGAATTTACCTCAAGAGCGGCTTGGTATAGCTGGGTAATCCATTCTCCTGACATAGAGGTTAAATCTTGGGATGTCAAGGCATTATCTGTGGAATTATCCCAGGTAGAGGATGTTGTCATTGCATAGATATATTTTACTCCCAAATGTGAGGACTATTGGATTGTAGATTATGCTGCGGGTGGAGGAAATTTTATGGGAAATCCCAAAAAACTGACAATTTCTCTCTGTATCTTAGTTGAGGGTGAATATCAAATCGTTAAGTTTCGAGAGAATGATCGCATGGTGTCGGACACTTTTTCTGATTTGAATCTCACAGCAAACCAGATTGTTGAAGTTGGTGTAGTTTAGTTTATTCCATTAAGTAGACCGAATCATTAAAGTTAGGTGGGGCGGTTTTTTATAATTGGCTGGAGTGTGTCAAATATCTGAGCAAACTCGCCCCTACAAGCCTGTAAAATCTGGGGATAAATTTGTAGGGGCGAGTTAACCTATGGATTCTGCTACCTACAAATAATCTTGATAATCCCGCCCCCTCCCTACCGTGAAACTTGCTACAGTAATTTAGATGATCGCGTGAATAAACCCCCACCATCGTGTTT
This sequence comes from Microcoleaceae cyanobacterium bin_387, assembly GCA_037440985.1. Taxonomy (GTDB): domain Bacteria; phylum Cyanobacteriota; class Cyanobacteriia; order Cyanobacteriales; family Microcoleaceae; genus JBEDKD01. The sequence continues at coordinate 2,927 of JBBITB010000074.1, read as the reverse complement.
TTACCCTTAACATTAAATCAAGGGCAAATTGCTCAGAGATTAAGGAGGGGGTGGGTTTTGTGCAGTGATCGTTTTGCCTTAAAGATTTTGTCAGAATCCGCTCCTACAGAATTGGGGAAATTAATGAGACATTGATTAACTAAAGCACTTTTTTTCAACAAGGGCGCGATCGAGCCTTCGCTCTCTCAGATTCCTCTGTGTCTTTGTGATTCAATGGAAAAAAATCGCGCTTTTTTTTCCCCTGGCTCTTTCAGCTAAATAATTTAAGGTTAAGAAACCCGGTTTTTCCGATTTCTAGGTTGGGTTGAAGCTGTTTCTCCATATCCTCAAGGGGTTAAATATCCCTCAACCCAACTTACAAAAAAAGGCTCATTATCAGAGTTAATCTCTTACCAACCTTGATTTAATAACTTAGGAGGTAATCTTAACTTAGGAAACCGATAAAAAGTTTCTCCATCCTCATCAACTTCTAACATCGCGGAGAAAATCTGTACCTGTCGATCTAAATAACTTTGCGCGACTTTGGCATCAACCCGTGCCGCGGCCGCCAGTTGAATCAAAGAAATTTCACTATTTTGAGTTTCCAACAATTGATAAAAAGCATCATCTAATCGTTCTTTTTGTTTTTGGCTATTAATCATTTTCCAAGTAAAAAAAACTAACCATCCACTCCCAAATGTTATCAATAAAAATTCCATAATAGCCATAATTTTTACCCTTCGTGTTTAATTAGAGATAAAATCGTGAAGATTTTAGATCCTCAATTATCATCACGTTTTCCCCTACAGTATTATATATTTTTATCTGATATCAGTCAATCCCAAAAATCTAATTAAACATACCGAAAAGGTATGTTACCAGGAAAACCCTGGTAACAAAAAAGTCAGAAAAAAGGCGAATTTAAGAGGCTGTAGGTTGTACTAAATTTCCTGCACCTTCCACTACTTTTGCCGAGATAATTTTATCACCTTGGCGTAATTCACGCAAAACATCCTTTCCTTGGGTGACATAACCAAAGACAGAATAACGACCATCTAATAAATTAAGACCCGCGGGTGTTAATTCCGGTTCAAAGAGGAAAAAGAAGAACTGAGAAGAAGCATTATTAGGATCGTTTTCCGAGCGTGCCATCGCGATCGCGCCATAGGCAGAAAAAGGCAACACAGGTTCATCACGATAACGGCCAGCATCCTCTAAAGTAATGCCATAGGTAGGAAGCTTATCGCCTTTAACCAAAACTTCCAAGGGAATATTACGATATCGGCCAGTATCAGGGTTAACAAAACCCACTTCCGGTCCTGGTGGATCGCCCGCTTGTAAAACATAGGACTCCTCAGAACGAGTAAACTCTAAACCGTTATAAAATCGGCGTTCAACTAGATCCACAAAATTACCCGCGCTTACAGGGGCACTATAACCATCGACAACGAGGGTAATATTTCCTTTATCAGTTTCCATCTCAATAGTGGCACGCCCCTTTAATTGGGGGAGATTGGCGTATTCCTCTGGAACTTCAAAGGGAAAACCCTTAACCATTAACTTTTCGATCTGGCCTACTTTTGTCAGGACTTCCGCTTTAACGGGAATAACTTGCTCACGATCTTTAGCATCAACCGCTTGTCGTAATTGATTAACCCCTTCGGTGATTTCAGTCAAGAGAGCTTCTCCATCAGACTTACGATCTTCAGGAATACTTGCTAAAATCTCATCACGACGTGAAGAGAGGACTCTCGAAGCCTTGCCCAAATCACTATTGATGGGTCCCCAGCGTTTAGAGCGAATATGGTTGCCAATGTCTTCTAAACTGCTTTGTACTTCACGAATCGCGTAGTTATCAATGGGGAGGGCATAACGGAGAAGGGCACTACCATCGGTAATGGCATTTCCCTGGGGCATAATACTAGCCCGTTTTTCCCCAGCCCACGCCCGCGCACTGAATCCAAAGGAACAGGCGATAATGAGAAGGGCAACTAGAACGGTTTTGAAGCCGCGGGAGGCTTTTTTCGACAAAAGGTGACGGAAATGCTGCATAAGTTTAATATTGGTTGTCTTTCTGATCTTGTATCATGGCGATTGCTCTCTGAAGATGTCCCCTTTCTGCGAAAATACAGCAATCCCCCTCGAAAAGGGAAAAATCAGATTGCCAAACCCCGTAGGACGAGTTCCGTCCGAATTAACGCCTGTGGACTAGCACGAGGAAACTCTCTAGGCTGAAACAGGAAGTGAACCTTCTAAGTCTCTAGTAGACTTAGGCAAGTTTCATAGAACGGTAAAAAAAATGCCGATTGTTCAGAACAAAAGATGATATCTAGTAACGATTTTCGACCGGGTGTTTCCATTGTATTAGATGGTGGTGTGTGGAAGGTAATCGAATTCCTCCATGTTAAGCCAGGAAAAGGTTCGGCCTTTGTCCGCACCAAGTTAAAAAATGTCCAAAACGGAAGTGTTGTCGAACGCACATTCCGCGCGGGTGAGACGGTGCCCCAAGCTACTTTGGACAAAAGCACCATGCAACATACCTATAAAGAGGGCGAAGATTTCGTTTTCATGGATATGGAGACTTTTGAGGAAACTCGCCTCAGATCAGATCAAATTGGTTCTCGTGTCAAATACCTCACCGAAGGGATGGAAGTGAATATCGTCCGTTGGGGGGAGCAAGTGATGGAAGTGGAACTTCCGAACTCTGTCTGTTTGGAAGTTATTCAAACTGATCCTGGGCTGAAAGGGGATACCGCGACGGGGGGTAGCAAACCGGCAACCTTGTCCACTGGAGCAACGATTATGGTGCCTCTGTTTATCTCCCAAGGTGAACGTATCAAGGTTGATACCCGCGAAGATAAGTATCTGGGCCGCGAATAACCGTCTTTGGGAGGGAAGAAGGAAGAGGGAAGAAGGAAGAAGGAAGAAGGAAGAAGGAAGAGGGAAGA
>JBBITB010000073.1:0-31825 GCA_037440985.1 Microcoleaceae cyanobacterium bin_387 | reverse complement strand
TTCTTCCTTCTTCCCTCTTCCTTCTTCCTTCTTCCTTCTTCCTTCTTCCTTCTTCTAATATTGAATTAGTGAAATAATAGGGACATTGGGCAACTTTTGCCGGCCGCCCAAAGCTTCTAATTCGATAATAAAGGCACAACCTACTAAGTTACAACTCGCTTTTTCTAAAATTTGTGTGGTGGCGACGGCGGTACCTCCCGTCGCGATCAAATCATCAATGACTAATACCCGACTCTGAGGAGGCATCGCGTCTTGGTGCATTTCCAGACGATCGGAGCCATATTCTAACTCATATTCCGCCGCGTGGACATCGGAGGGTAACTTTCCGGGTTTACGCACAGGCACGAAGCCCACACCTAATTTATAGGCTAAGGGGACACCAAAGAGAAATCCCCGTGACTCCATCCCGACGATATAATCAGGGGACAAACTAGAACACTTCTCTGCTAAAGTGTCAATGGTATAGCGCAAGCCCTCCCCATTTTGCAGGAGGGTTGTAATATCTCGAAACATAATCCCCGGTTTAGGAAAATCAGGGATATCACGAATGAGAGATTGAAGATCCATAATTTTATCTGTAATGGTTCGTGGTTTGGTGATGAAGGGATAATACCATTTCTTTTTTGGGTCAGTGATCTGCTATAAAGAAAGAAATTAGGAGAAAATGTCAATCCTTTAAGATTAAGGCCTCCCTGGGTCGATCCTCCCTGGTAGATGTCTTTTGTCTGAGAGTATTTTGTTAGTATAGTAGATTGGAAAAATGTAGCTGTGATTCTAATGCCCACTGAGACTGCTCCGGCTGAGTCAAAGCCAGTTATTTTAGATAAATTGCCCAATGTTCCTATCCATACGGCCGGGTGTCCCCGTCGTACCCGCTTAGATATAGACCTAATTTTACTAGCCCTTGAAGCCTTATCTTTAGGGGGGGCGGAAGAAATGCTCTCCGTCGCCAGAGAACTAGAATTAGATAGTATTATTCAACATCGGGTGGGTTTTTGGGTTTTGCGGAATACTAACCCTTTACGCCGTGCGACTCAACGTCGGGAGCTCACGGAAGTCGAGGCAAAAGCTTTAGTCGCGATCGCGTGTCATTTAGCCCGACGTTTAACGGTGAAAATTCGTCAGTTATTATTAGAAGTGGATCTCATGCGTCAAAGGGGTAAAACGGTGGAACCGGAGTCACCCTTGGGAGAGTATCTCGAACGTTTTCGAGTCCATTTTCGCTCTCGTATGAACCCCCGGCGCTCTACGGTTGTGGCCTATAGTTCCGATGATAAACTTAATGCCCTTGCCCTGGATTTATTAGCAAAACTGCTATTCTGTACAGGCACCGCGGGAATGTCGCGATTTTGGATTAGTCTGTTTGATGGAGAGGTTGAGTCATGACGATTCTACGGCAGTATAGTCTGCCCAATTGTACATTGATTCTGGAAGGTTTGGCTGATATGACCACTCCCAGTAATCTCTTAGACATTCGACCTGTAATGTCTATTTTAATGAGTGCGGAATGTCATTTGGTCGGCCACGCGCAACCTCTCACTGGAGGGCGGGAATTTTTTGAAAGTCTTGTGCAAGCTGTCAGTCGCTACGCGCAGGAGTTTCTCAGTGGTATACCTGTTCCCGAAGCCCATCACCCTAAACCTTCTTTGGTTCATTTACAACCCATTGATAAGACTTTACATCGTGTCACTCTTCTGGAATCACACACTAACGATGAAACCCAGGGGACTGACAAGGCTAAGGTTGTTGTCTCTTTGGATTTGACTACGGTACAGCTTTTTGATTTGGTGGAAGCGGTAGATCAATTTTTGGCTGATAGTCAGACTTTGCCCGATTTATCTTTACAGCTTAAACCGATTTCTCGCCACGCGGTTCAAGTGGGTGAACCTATTACGAAACGTGCTTTACCCGCGGCTGTTGGTGTTTCCAGTTTGGTAATAGCCGCGATCGCGTTTTTCTTTGTTCCCATACCGGAAGTACAACGTCCCAAGGAACCTATTCCCCAACCTAACGCGAATAGTCGTAATGTGATCACTCCTACTCCTAGTGGATCGGGTTCTCCTAACCCTACAGCAACACCCCTTTCTCCCCAAGACTTAAAAAACTCAGACACGACTACTTCCCAAATTTCTGATCCCACAAAAGTAAGTGCTCTGCGTCGTCAGTTGGAAAATCAACTGAAGCAAAAATGGACGACTACTCCTACTTTTTCTGAGGATTTAATCTATCATATTAGTGTGGGAGCAGATGGCGCGATCGTCAGTTATCAAGGAATTAAAGTCACTCCCAAGAATGAGATCGAAACTTTATTATCTCAGTTAGTCTATAAACAAGTGGGAAATAGAACCAATGAAGCCCTGGCAGAGTTTAAGGTGATCTTTTCTCCCAAGGGAACCCTAGATATTATCAATTGGGAAGAAATGACGACTCCTTCTCCTAGTTCTTCTACTCCTTCTTCGAGTCCTAGTTCCCCATAAATATAAGGTATCACGTCTTGTCAGAAACCGGGTTTCTGATCTGAAAAACCCGCCCCATCCCCACACGATCGCGGTTTGGGGTGGGTTTATTTAGGTGATTGGCACCGAGGAAAGAATCGGATCAAAGAGCCTCGACAAAATCTAGGAAGACTCGGCTTCTTCCATCACCCAACTATCTGTGTTTATCCCAGAATTCCGAAGCCGATCGCGCAGAGGTACTCCTATTGTCTATCCCCAGTCCCATTAATAATTTGTTGAGGAATACCAATATTAACCCCTTGCTCCTCAAGCTGTTGTCGGAGGCGGCGACGCAATTCTCTGCCAACTTTCCCTTGCCGTCCGGGCTGAGTTTTAATTAATAAGCCAATGCTCATCCCTGAATGGTCTAAATTATCAATTCCCAATAAATTCGGTGCTTCTAAAATGTACTGTTTCCAGTGCAGATCATGATAGAGTTCCTCCGCAGTTTCACGGATAACAATTAACGCCTTATCGACATCAGTATTGTAGTCAACTTGAATCGTTAGATTAACTTGGGACCAATCTCTCGTTTTATTCTCCACCACTTCAATACGGCTGTTAGGAATAGTAATTAAAGAACCTTCTATGCTACGGATTTGGGTGAAAAAAAGGTTCATCTTTTCTACTGTTCCCGATACATTTTCTACCCTAATAGAGTCGCCAACGGCATAAGCATCAAGCCAGAAATTACTAGCTCCTAAAATCAAAGATTTAATGAAGTTCTGAGAACCAAAAGAAACAGCAAAACCAACAATTCCTGCCCCCGCGACAATTGGAGTAATGGGAATCCCTAGCCTTTTCAGAGCGATAATCAGTCCAATGGCCAGAACCACAAAAGTTTTCACTCCCATAATAGCAGTGGTTAAGGTATCAATACGGATTAAGTCTCTGGCTGAAGCTTGGTTAAAAAGAATTTTCGTTTCTACGTTTTCTTTCCATTCGGCAAAAAGACAATTAATCAAAGGGTTAACGCTCCTATTAACCACAAATACAATCAGCCCAATCAATAGCAATTCCTTGGGTGCTTGAACGATGGAATATCCTAATCCCCGACTATAGGGAAACAATTCAAAAATTTGAGAAATGCCAATCAACCAGAGGAATAAAAAAACAAAGTTTAACAACCCAAGGCGAAAATTAATTTGCTGAATTTTCGCGGTTAAATGTTCTCGTGCTTTTTCTTTGGCGATCACTTCATTCGGATCATTTTGGCTCACAAAAGAGTCTGAGTTAAAATCTGATGGAGTGAGAGACTGTTCTGCTTTTTCCGATTGGGTGAAATTAGCTAATTTTTCTTTATATTTCTGCCATCGGGTTTTGAATATTTTTTGCAAACGCCTCCATACTATAGAGGTGATCAGCATAAGGATCACGATCCCCACAGCTATCATGCTTTGATGACGTAGATGTTCTGGTTGTCTTTCCTTCCATGCTTCTAAGAGAACATTGTGGATATATTTTGCGGCCTCTGCCGCGATATCAGAAAGCTCTTGTCCGTGAAGTTGAGCATCAAGTTCAGTGATGGTTAAAATCGGTTGGGGAGTCAATTGCTTGTCATCAGAGACAAGGATTATCGTTTGACCATTAAGAATACTAGCACTAACCTTGAGACTTTCGGGATTGAAACCTCTTTGCAATATACCCTGAAGTTTGGCTTCAATTGACTGCACCCGAACTTCTACAGGGGACAGAGTATCACTATCTTTTTTCTGATTCACAGAGGCGGGAGCCGCGACTAAAAAGAGGATTTTCCCATCAAGTTTGACAGGAGCATAAACCAGGTTGCCGATCGCGCCTTGGGTATTCAAGCGAGAAATCATACCCTGGTTTTGATAATAGTTTTCAACGTCCTTTTGAGAGGGAACTTGTGAAAGCGCGATCGTACCTGAAAATAGGGTGAGAGTAAAGCAGAGGAAGCAGATCACAAAGAAACGTCGCGCACTGAGGTGGAAGTATCTAGGGATATTTTTGGCGAAAGTGGACTGAGAGATTACCATAAAACGATCAAATTTAATCAAAATACTACAAATGTTCCGGTTTAAATTTATATAGGGCATAATCATAAATTGTGAAATCTTGTAGGGTTAATCCCCCGTGGTTGCCCCGATTGATGAGGGGTAGGCACTCTGGTACTACCTCTACAAGTCTTTTATGAATGATTTAGACTTGCTATAGTCAAGTTTCACGAAGATCAGGTAAAGTCGAGAAATCCACTGGCAGATTTGTCGCGGCTTCCTGTGTAGTCAAATCACTCATTTAATAAATATCTTAGTGGCTAGGAATCCCTTATCGAAAGATTTATCCCCTCAAGGATAAAATCCAACTAAAATTCCATATTAACAGGGAGTTTTTCCAAGAATTTGAGTCGAGTCAGTTCTTAATGATAAAGGATAGAAGTGTTGCTAGATATGCTACCTGGAGATAATCTCATAATCCTTAGTTTGAGAAAGAATTTCTCTTAGTTATTAATGATTTTTTTGGCTTATAACTTAGACATTTCCAACAATTATTATGGCGCAGGCATTTTGCCTGCGACTGACATTATTTTTGGGAGATGTCTATGAGATACTCAATTCAATCAACGTACACAACCACATACTGAGCTCCGTAGGGCTGGTAATAGGTTGCTCCACATTGGTAAAGAGAACTCCCTTCGATTATGACGGTAGAACACCCCATTGGCAAAGTAGACGCGTAGATTGTTGATCGACGAATGACACGGCGAGTTGTGCGGCGGGCAACACCGGCTCCACTCATTGGTGTCAAGGGTCTACCAATTACCGCGTCCGCTTCCCGTACTACGATCGCGCTATGGAATAAACCATCAAATACCGTACCAGCAAATAGAAGACTAATTCCTGTTAAGACGACTCGATTCATTAATTTCATTACTTTTTCTCCTCTGTCGATGTAAATTCGTCCATATCGTTCGCGGGTAAAGCATCTAGCTTACTTGCTCCTGATGGTGCGACAAATCTGAATTGATTATTATCAATCTGGGGATTAATCTCCCAATTATGAAACCGGATTTCATATTGGGGAGCAGCCGCTTGCCATTTACTGGTAATAACGTATTTCATCGGCAATGGTTTATCCCCTGTCTGAATCCAGATTTGCCAGTCCACCATCTCTTTGCGAAATGCCAGATGATGACACTCAATACCGTTAATATAAGCGGTACCCAGATAACTACTGCTCTTAATTCCCGTCGAGAGAACACCATAGGGATTAGAAAACATCAAATCAGAACCGGGCGCGGGAATCCCTGTTTCTGATTCATAAGCGCGAATGGCATCATCAATACTTCCTGAAACAGCAATCTGAGTATAAGCATTGCGCTTCTTACCATATAAAGTTAGAGTTTTGCCATCAAAAAAGAACTGGGCATTTGCTATCGCTCCTTTGCGCTCGATATAAAACTTATTTTGCCTTTGTAAGACAAGTGTAGCAGAGCTACTGAATTGTAATTTCTGTCCATTGTCAGTGACAACATCTAAGGCGATATCGGCATTAACGCGAAACCCCTTTGTCTGTGCCAGATAGGAAGACATGGATTTCAGGATTTTGTCTGCATCGGGATCGATACTCTCCGCACTCATTACTGAATTTGATATCAAACTCATACTTAGAGTCATCCCTAGTGCCAGCCCGCGCCAGCCCGTTCCCATCAGAAATCTTGGTTTTTTCATAATCTTCTTGCTCTATTTACATTTACTATTATCGGGTGCTACGCGATCGCCACCGTCATCACCGTAGGTAAGTCCCTCTGTACCGAATATTACCGGAAATTTATCCCCTCCCAAATAGTTATAAATGAAACGCAGTTTTTTATCTTTGAGACACCCTTCTTGGGCTGTGGGAGAAACCCGGTTTTTTCCGTAAACCTCGACTAAGTGAAGCATCTCCTGAGAAATCGGGTTTCCTCCGTAAACCTCGACGGAGTGAGCCATCTCCTGAGAAAACCGGTTTCTGAATTTTCATGATCGCGATAAACCCGTCTCACCTCAATAAATAAAAATTTATTTTCACCACTTCCCACATCGCGGGGAGGGCGAGAGCAAAAAAAGTCTCTAGCACAAAACAGCAAAAGTATCAAGAGCAATTAAACACACACAATACGAAAACCGAGCTTATAGCTGCGAGGACCCCACGGATTAAAGCCGCGAAAGGCCGAACGGCAATTCCGCGGGAGATCGTACCACGAACAACCGCGCACCAGTCGGCTTCTGTTATCATTTCCTGACATGATTAATAAATCGACGCTTTTTTGATAACGATTATCATTATTTTTTTCATCCCAGACACTGCCATCATTGGGTGATCCTTCGTAACTATCGTGCCCAGGATCAGCACACCACTCCCAAACGTTGCCGTGCATATCGTAAAGCCCAAAGGCATTGGGGGGATATTTACCAACATCGGTTGTTTCCCCTATAGCATCATCAAAATTAGCTAACTCATTAGTCAGTGTTTCCCCAAAACAATAAGCTGTAGTCGTACCCGCACGACAAGCATATTCCCACTCGGCTTCACTGGGTAAACGATAGTTATTCCCGGTTTTCTCAGATAACTTTTGACAAAAAGTCACCGCATCACGCCACGATACACTTTCTACAGGCCGTTTCATGGCTTTAAAATGAGAAGGGTTATTACCCATAATGGCTTGATATTGCTCTTGAGTAACAGGATATTTCCCTAAATAGAAGGGTTTGGCAATAGTTACTTGATGTTGTGGATATTCATAAATATCACCTTCTCCAAAGGGTGAGCCCATCATAAAATTCCCCGCGGGAATATACACCATTTCCAGTTTCACCCCATTACCTAAATCTTGCTCTTTTTGATAACCTTTCCCCGACTTCTTATTTTGTTTCCCATTCCCATCCACCGTGATGATTTCAAAAATAAATGGTTTACCGTTACGAGCTTCTTCCTCCTGACGTTGATGTTCTTTTTCTTCGGCTTCTCGACGATGATGGTAAACAGACTCGTCATTAGGATTAAATCGTAATACCAAGTCAAAATCAGTGATTGCACCCTGATATTCAGCAATATGATAATAAGCCAAACCGCGCTGAATATTCGCCTCAAAACGAGAATTATCTAACTGTAAAACTTGGTGAAAATCTGTAATTGCGGAAGAATATTCCCCATTGTTTGCCCGTTGTAAACCCCGTTGCCAACAAGACTCAATCACACTTAATTGGCGAGTAGAGCCCAGACGTTGCAAACATTGATTTAATTTAGTGATATAGGACAAATCATCAAGGGTTAAGGCAGCACTCAAAGCCTTTAATAGTTGATTTTTTTCTGGAATGGGTAAACCATGCAATTTTAACCAATCTTGAATCGATAAATACAATTGTGCCGCAGCCCATTTCTTCTCAGGTAAACTTAAGAGAGATTTGGCCAAATCTAAACGTAAATCAGGAATTAATGCCGATTCATCTTCAGCTAAATTATCATATAATGCCTGACAATAACCGACGACAATTTCTGTGACTAAATTCTGTTCATCCGCGGGGAGTTTTGCCAAGATATCGGGGAGTAACTGGGGCAGTAAAGGGGTTTTTCGCTGGGCAGGGGGGAGAAACATCAGACAATATTCATCAGCCATTAAACCCGCGATTAAAGCATGGCAGAGCCCGATCAATTCGGCAAAATTATTGTAATCATTTTTATGTAAATGATAAGGTTGATGTTGGTAATGATATTTTCGGCTGTGACTAAAATGGGGAAATTTTCTAAGTTTTTTTGCTTGACAATGGCCGCGATCGCGGTTTCACGATTGGCAAGAGCGATTTCGCGTGCTAAGAGAGCATCTAACTGTTTTAATTCTAATTGTAATTGACGTTGTTGTGCAATACACCATTTTTGCAAATCGGCACGAAATACCTCCATTTGGGCCGCGTGTTCGCGATTAAGTTTACCTTCATTGGCTTGAAATTCCCGATTTAATCGCGCTAAATTGTCTTGTAATTCACGGTTAAGTCTGCCTTCATTAGCTTGAAACGCGATATTCATTTCCGCGAGGTATTTTTGTAAACCTCGGTTTAAATCACCTTGCTCCCGCTGTACATCAAGACTAGCTTCATGTTGCAAGGCTTGTAACATAGCAATATTACCCTGTAATTCTCTTTGTTTCGCCGCGTTTTCGGAATTAATGGTTGTAGTCGCGATTGCGGTTTCTGCTTGGCGATCTTGCCGATATTTTTCCGGCATAAATGTAGATTTTAACCATTCCCCCGCGTGAGCAAAAAATCCTTTTTTATCGGGTAATGATAGAGTCATAAAAAACGATCCTATTGTGTAGGGTTAATGTTTAATCAACAAGATTAAGAGAATGTTTCAATGCTAAACAGACTAATCCGCTCAACTCCGAGGGTAAATTGCCTAACTTTCTGTCAAAAACTGACTCATCGACAGTAGCAATTTTATCCGCTCTAATTAGAGATGTTTTTAACAAACCAGTTTGGGGAAAATTTAAGTCTCTCTCCGAAATCAATACCCAAGTAGGGAGTAAATTTCCAGGGGGAATTTTGGAAAAAATACCTAGAATAATTAATTCTTGGCGATGTCTAGCTAAAACTAAAGCAGGCCTAAGTTTACGGGTAGTCAAATTACTGAAAGGAAAAGAAACTAACCATATTTCTCCGGCATTAGGTTTTTGACTCATAAATATCTTCCTCTGGATCGTACCACTCAGAAAAACCGCTTTCTGCAAGCTGCATAAATTCCTTACTTTCTATTTTTTCTTGAATTTGCTGCATTAACTCTTCTAATACTGGTACTGGTAGCTGCCCAATAATTTCTTTGATTTCGGCAATAGTTAAACTAACGCTCATAATTAACTAGACCTCGAAAAATCTAATATTACTATAACCCACCCCTACACCATGATATCAGAAACCGGGGTTTTTTCCCAAATGGTGACACCAAACTCTCAATCTCTGAAAAAACCCGGTTTCTTGGTTGGGTGCGGGGCTGGTTGATCGAGATCATCTTTTTGAGATGAAAGATCCGGGCGATCGCGCCCCTACAAAATTTCACGCGATCGCGGCACTTGATCCCCGTCGTGTGTGCGTAGCGCTCAGGCTATCCCGGGTTTATCCCATCGTTTTTATCTGCGTTTATCTGCGGCTTCAAAAAAACCAAATTACATGGTAGTTCGATCGTGCTATGTTGTAGAGAATAGTCAGTTAAATTATAGTGTGGTAAATTGGGATCGGAATACGGAAAATTAGGAAAATTTGGTTAATTTACTTATGCGATTAATTTTGTATAGTAAGCCTGGGTGTCACCTCTGCGAAGGCTTACAAGAAAAACTCCAACAAATTCAATCCCTAAAGATTGACTTAGAAGTGCGAGATATTACCACATCGGAGGACTGGTTTCAACAATATCAATATGAAATCCCGGTACTTTCTCTGGTTGAAACCTCTGGGACTTCTGAAGAAGCCTCGGAGGTACGTTTACCTCGTCTTTCTCCCCGTTGCACGGTTGCACAATTAGAAAAAATGTTACAGAAATATTAAAGTTGTGAATCACAATAAGCGCAAAATCGGTTGACGAGGAGTTGTTAAAGATGAAGTTAAGAGAGTTATTGGCAAATATTACGAATGTTTCCTTTTCTGGCTCTCATCCCGCGTTGGATAAGGAAGTTAAAGGGCTTACTACTAATTCCCAGGCTTGTCAAACTGGAGATTTGTTTATCGGAATGCCGGGGACTCGGGTTGATGGGGGGGATTTTTGGCCTAGCGCGATCGCGTCTGGAGCTCTGGCTGCTGTTGTGTCTCCCCAAGCCGCGTCCCCCCCAACCCCCCCTGAAGGGGGGGCTATGCCTTGTGTGATTCCCGTGTCTGACATGACGACAGCCTGTGCTCAAATCGCGGGGGCATTCTATGGGTATCCGGCACAAAAATTAAAGTTAGTGGGGATCACAGGTACTAATGGCAAAACTACCACTAGCCACTTAATCGAATTTCTCCTCGGAAACGCGCAATTACCTACCGCGTTATTAGGGACTCTCTATGCACGTTGGCCAGGGTATCAGGAAACCGCGGTACATACGACTCCTTTCGCGGTGGAATTACAAAAACAGTTAGGGCAGGCTGTCGCCGCGGGTGCAGAATATGGGGTAATGGAAGTTAGTTCCCACGCGTTAGCCCAAGGGCGAGTCTTGGGGTGTCCCTTTGAAGTCGCGGTGTTTACCAATTTGACGCAGGATCACTTGGATTATCATCGTGATATGGAGGATTATTTCCAGGCGAAGGCGTTGTTATTTAGCCCTGAGTATCTAAAGGGACACGCGATCGTTAATGCTGATGATCCCTATGGTAAACGTCTGATTGAGATGTTAGGGCACGATCGCGTTTGGAGTTATAGCACTTCCGATCATAGCGCGGATCTGTGGGCAGATCAATTAGAGTATCAACCTAATGGAGTCAAGGGAGTATTACATACACCCAAGGGAGACGCGCCCTTTGATTTACCTTTGGTAGGGCAGTATAATCTCGCGAATTTATTAGCCGCGGTGGGTACGGGTTTACATTTGGGATTAGATTTGTGCGCAATTGCGCACAAATTACCTGAATTTGGGGGGGTACCCGGACGGGTGGAACGGGTGATCGTCAGTCCCGATCAGGATATCAGTGTTATCGTTGATTATGCACACACTCCTGATAGTTTAGAAAATTTATTGAAAGCTTCACGCCCTTTTATTCCGGGGCGTATGATTTGTGTCTTTGGTTGTGGCGGCGATCGCGATCGGACAAAACGTCCGAAAATGGGAAAAATCGCGGCAGATTTAGCCGATGTGGTGGTGGTAACATCGGATAATCCACGCACTGAAGATCCTCAAAAGATTTTAGAGGATGTTTTGGCGGGAATACCCGATACCGTAAAACCAATGGTTGAGCGCGATCGGGCGATCGCGATTCGGACAGCAATTTTAGAAGCGAAACCCGGAGATGGAATATTAATCGCGGGAAAAGGGCATGAAGATTATCAAATTTTAGGGACAGAAAAGATACATTTTGACGATCGAGAACACGCGGCTCAAGCCCTTAAAGAAAGATTAATCCGTAATAGTTAAAAGACAAGGTTATTTCATTATCAGCAAAAATACTGTAGGGGCGGGTTCACCAACCAATTTTCCCACCCACAAATAACCTTAATAAACCCGCCCCCACCCCACCAATAACCTCGATTCGGTGGGCTTGGGGCGGGTTTTTATCATCAGAAAAATATCTATTTGTGTCAATGCCCATCTGCGTTAATCTGCGTTAATCTGCGGTTTCAAAAAAACCAAATTACATGGTAGGGTGCGGTTTTTTATCATTGGTTGGTGCGTCTCAAAGATATCGGTGAAAGAGCCCCGACATTGATGGTGAAATGTTAGGTGAAATTCTTGCTAAAACTGTCCCGAAAAACTGTAGGGGCGGGTTCACCAACCAATTTTCCCACCCACAAATAACCTTAATAAACCCGCCCCCACTCCACCGATCACTGGGGGCGGGTTTTTATCATTGGCTGGTGATTGTCAAAGATATCGGTGAAAGAGCCCCTACTTTCTTTTCTTTCCTCTGTGTCCTAATCGGCCTTTGCGGTTATAATAATTGGGAAAATAGTATTAATTATGATGAGACAGAGGTATTTTAATGGCAAGAATAGAAGGCTTTAGGGTAAAAAATTATAGAGTTATTCGAGATATTACCTTGGGAAAGCTTTGGAACACCCCAACTGATCCACTAACACCAATCACAGCAGTAATCGGTAAAAATGGTGTGGGAAAAAGCACCATTTTTGACGCATTTGGCTTTATTTCCGACTGCTTAAAGGGAGGGGTAGAAGAGGCTTGCGAATCTCGTAGTCGAGGTGGTTTTGAGAAAATTCGTTCCCAAGGAAAAGAGGGAACTATCGAGTTTCATATCTCTTATAAAGAGGATAATAATACCCAGGCAATCACTTATGAATTAGAAATAGATATTGACGAGTCAGGAAGACCTTATGTTAAGAAAGAGAGACTCCGACAAGGGAGAAAAGGACAAGATAGAGGATTCTCTTTTTCGTTTCTCATGCTTAATGAAGGTAGAGATATAGCATGGAAAGGCGAAGAAGAAGGGAAGAAAATTGAAGAACATATAGAACAAATTGATTTATTTCGGTTAATAGAAAGAATACAGCACGGTGAAGAAGTAGAAGAAAGTAAAGAAATCGAATTAGTGGAACTTGAGGACACACGAAAACTGGGCATCGCAACTTTAGGTGCTCTCAAACAACATCCCAGAATTTCAAGATTTCGGAGATTTATTGAAGGATGGTATCTCAGCTATTTCACGCCAGAGGATGCGCGAAATTTACCTCTCACGGGACCGCAAAAACATCTCAATATTCATGGGGATAATCTCGCCAATGTGATTCAGTTTATGGAGAGAGAACATCCCCACAAATTTCAAGCTATTCTGGAAAAAATCTCTAGTAAAATTCCGGGTATTAACAAAATAAGTACGGAAAAAAGTGCTGATGGCAGACTGCTTATTCGTTTTAATGATAAAGGTTTTCAAGAGCCATTTTATGTCCAATAAATATCAGATGGAACCCTGAAAGTTTTGGCCTATCTCATCCTTTTGGAAGATCCTTCACTGCGACCTTTTTTGTGCATTGAAAAGCCAGAAAATGGAATTTATCATAAGCTTTTAGAAACCCTTGTGCAAGAATTTAGAGAACACGCGATCAAGGGGGGATCTCAAGTCTTTGTGACAACCCATCAACCCTATTTTGTCGATGCCCTTGAGCCGGAAGAAGTTTGGCTTCTTGAGAAGGGAGAGGATGGGTTTTCTACGATTAAACGAGCCAGTGAAAATCCTCTCATTAAAAATCTTGTTTCTGAAGGTTTACCCCTGGGTGGACTTTGGTATAGTGACTATTTAGATGGAAGATGAGTTTATGCACTTTGAGATACTTGTGGAGGATCTTTCTGGTAAAATAGCTCTTGAGATTCTGATACCAAAGATTATTGACACAGAAAAACACTCATTTTCTGTTCATTCCTACAAAGGGATCGGACGTATTCCTAAAGATATCAAATCGACTTCTGATCCGAAAAAACGGATTTTGCTTGATCAACTTCCGCGACTTCTTCAAGGCTATGGTAAGACATTTGCTAACTATCCCCCTGATTATTCTGCTGTCGTCATTGTCATTTGTGATCATGATGATCGATGTTTGAGTGCTTTTCGTAAAGAATTACTTGACTGTGTGCATCAGTGTAATCCTAAACCACAGACGCACTTCTGTATCGCGATCGAGGAAGGGGAAGCATGGTATTTGGGCGACTTGGCAGCAGTAAAGGCAGCTTATCCCAGCGCCAAAGATGCTGTTATTAATTCCTATAAAAATGATAGTATTTGTGACACCTGGGAGACTCTCGCCAATGCCGTGTTTTCTGGTGGTGCAAAAAGCTTGTCTCAACTGGGAGGGCAGGCTATTGGTAAAGAGAAGGCTATTTGGGCACAAAGCATCTCTCCCCTTATGGATATCGACAAGAATCAGTCTCCGAGTTTCTGCTATTTTCGAGATAAACTTCGGCGTTTAGGTGGATAGGCCCGATCGCGTTCTGGTAAAATGTCTTAAGGAATATAATAGAGCAAAAAAGAAACGCGATCGTCGAAGTACATTTTTAGATTGAGACAAATTATGCCAAAACAAAAAAATAAATTTAGCCATTTAACCGCGAAGGAAAGAATTTATTTATCATTTCCGGCAAAGTTAATGTTAGATAAAAATTTATTACAAGGGAAAATCCTTGATTTTGGTTGTGGCTTTGGCAATGATGTCAAATTATTACAACAAAAACAATTAGATATCATTGGTTACGATCCCCATTATTTTCCCCAATATCCTCAAGAAAAATTTGATACTATTATCTGTTTTTATGTCTTAAATGTCTTATTTATCGAAGAACAAACACAAGTATTAATGGAAATTTCCCATTTATTAAAACCTGGTGGAAAGGCTTATTATGCCGTAAGAAGAGACTTAAAAAAAGAAGGATTTCGCGAACATTATATCCATAAAAAACCGACTTATCAATGTATTGTTAAATTGCCTTTTCAGTCAATTCACCGAGATGATTTTTGCGAAATCTATGAATATACCCATTATAATTATCAGAAAAATTCCGACAATAAATGTCTATTTTGTAATCCCCGGAGAAATCTGACCTTAATTACGGAGTCCGCGACAGCCTATGCCATGTTAGACGGTTATCCTGTGATCAAAGGTCATACCTTGATTATACCTAAACGTCATGTGGCTAATTATTTTGAATTGCCTTTTAAAGAACAATCTGCCTGTTGGTTGATGGTAAATAAGGTGCAGGAAATGTTATCTGAAGAATTTAAACCCGATGGATTTAATGTCGGAATTAATATTAATAAATCCGCGGGACAAACGATGATGCACACTCATATTCATGTGATTCCCCGTTATGAAGGTGATGTGAAAGGCAATAAAGGGGGAATCAGAAATGTTATTCCTAAACATCGTGGGTGATTTCTAGGGTTTTTGCTAATGGTGAAATTTTTGAGGAAATGAACCACAAAGGCACAGAGGACACTGAGGAATGATAAGAGAGTGATAATGAGGGTTTATCGCGCTTAAATCTCGCCTTGTAAAATTTGATTAACGGTGAGATTCAGTTCGGAAAAAGTAGGAGAAATGACGCGATCGGTAAAAATCGCTTCATCATACCATCCCTCACAAAGGGTAAAAACAGTAATTTTGCCCTGTAAGGGATCGACAATCCAATATTCAGGAATATTTAAAACACAATATTCGGCACGTTTGGCACGGTAGTCGATATTTTTCGTTGATTCGCTCACAACTTCTACTACTAAAAGGGGTGGTAGTTCATTCATGGGAATAACAGCCTCGCGGTTTTGCAAGTTTCGCCACTCTTCTTTAGGAATAACAATTACATCGGGAATGCGAACTGTGTCCCAAGGATCTCCGCGAGGAGATTGAACGCCAACAACACCTTGCAATGCCGTCCATTCTCTACCTAACCGACTGCTTTCTGTATCGAATACGCCTACCAGTAATTTAGGGATCGCGCCATGTTGTCCAGTTCCGAGTGCCATAGAAACTAATTCTCCGTTAACTAATTCGTAGAGAATATCTGTACCGTCATCATAGTGCAGATACTCTTCAAGGGTAAAGCGTTGGGCTGTGATAGTCATAAGATTGGATGGGGTTGGGGATGATTCTATTTTAGCGCATAAATTTTTGACTAACGCGATCAAATTTATTAATAAAGAGACATCTCCATCAACTAGGATAGGCATTTTGCCTGCCATTGATCAGATTTTTAGGAAATAAGGAGCAAAGAATGTGATATAACAAAAACTGTCTTCAGGAGGAATAGATGAAATGAACCACAAAGGCACAGAGGACACGGAGGAATGATAAGAGAAATATAAGAGCGATCGCGCTTCTTTCTCAATTGTCTTATTAAAGGATAAAAAAATGTGATATAATGGAGCGAAACTGTCTTCAGGAGAAAGAGATGAAAGCCGTTGAAGTTACAGGAACGGTGGATGAAAAAGGGCAATTATGCCTGGATCACCCCATTGAAGATTTCCACCCTAGTCGGGTACGAATTATTGTGCTTTTTCCCGAAATAACCGAGGAAGAAGATATCGATCCCGATGACACTCCCATTGAGGAAATAAAAGCCAGTCTCAGGAGAGCATTACAGGAAGCAAAAGCAGGAAAACGCATCCCCCTTTCTGAAATGTGGGAGGGAATAGATGTCGACTGAAACGCATTTTGTCCAAATTGATTTAACACCTGAGTATAAACGAAATTTGCGCGATATATCAAAAAAATATCGCAATATCAGGTTAGATACTCAGTCAGTTATTGTGCAACTCCAAGAGGGAAACTTTATTGGCGATCGCGTCCCAGGCATGGGTGAAAATTATTTAATCTTAAAGGTGAGAGTCAAAAATAGCAACATCCAGAAAGGGAAAAGCGCAGGTTATCGACTCATCTATCAAGTCGAATCACCGACTAGCGTACTTCTACTAACCATTTACTCTAAATCGGAGAGAGAAGATATTAGTGCTAATGAAATTCGTAGCATCTTAGCTGAATTTGATCAGGATGAATGATCGATGGCAGTTTTACTCTGGAATTTTACAGCATTTCCCGCGGTTATGAAACACGGTAGGGACACGGCAATGCCGTTTCCCTACGGGGATTGAACGATAAGTTGGTGTACCTCATAAGCGTGGTTTCCGCTGTATAGGGAGTTACGCACAGGCTACGTCAACCCACTACCTATTTACCTTTAGGAGATGCTCCCCTTTGATATCGACTGATCGCCTAGTTTGGGAGCTTGGCTGCGATCGCGACTCTTTCTCCTCCTCATCTTCAAAAAAAACGCGATCAGCTTGGACGGCTTGGCCACGATCGCGACTCTTTCTCATCCTCATCTTCAAAAAAAACGCGATCGTGTAGCACTGATCATTGCTCGCGCCTCTCTCTAGCTCCCGTATGCTCCCGCGTCATCCCATTCCCCCCTACACCTCTCGCTATTTATCCCAATTTATGCTTATCCTTTAATCAGGGGGTTGATTTATCATTCATCCCCCATAGGTCTATGCTAGGCTGTTAACAATTGGTAATATTTATTTCTTCTGCGCGTTAACTTTCCCCTGTGGCATGGTTCATATTAGACGGATCGAACTGACTAACTTTAAATCTTTTGGTGGTACAACGGCAGTTCCGTTTTTACCCGGTTTTACCGTGGTTTCTGGGCCCAACGGTTCGGGAAAGTCTAATATTCTCGATGCTCTATTATTCGCGTTGGGCCTTTCTACCTCTAAGGGGATGCGTGCTGATCGTTTACCGGATCTCGTTAATAACCAACAAAACAGTCGTGGTACGATCGAAGCTAGTGTCACTGTTACCTTTGACTTGACTGGTTTGCCTACCGATGAAGATGATGAGGATGACTTCGCGACAGAAGATGATCAAATAACGGATGATCAACCCCCCTTAAGCACCGATGATGTCACAACCCCGGAGTCTGTTACCTCCTCTCACCACAATGCTGTATCCAATCATAAATCGAAAATCGAAAAGCCCAAATCCGGTGAATGGAGTGTCACGCGGAAGTTACGGGTGACTCGTCAGGGGACTTATACCTCGACTTATTATATTAATGATACCCCATGTACTTTAACCGAATTACATGAACAATTAAGTCGTTTAAGAATTTATCCCGAAGGTTATAATGTCGTACTCCAAGGGGATGTTACCAGTATTATTTCCATGAATGCTAAGGAGCGTCGAGAAATTATTGATGAGTTAGCAGGAGTGGCTCAATTTGACCGTAAAATTGTTCTGGCTAAGGAGAAATTAGAGGCCGTTCGTGAACATCAAGAGCGTAGTCAAATTGTGGAAAAAGAGTTAATTTCACAACGCGATCGTCTCGCCGCGGATAGAGCAAAAGCGGAAAAATATCAAAAACTTCGGGCGGAATTACTAGAAAAATCCCAATGGGAAGCGGTATTAAAATATCGTAATTCTCAACAACAGGAATGGCGTTTACGCGAAAAAATCGAATCCGACGATCGCGCTGGGGGTGATTTATCTCAACAAGTACAAGCGATACATACAGAAATCAACTCCAAAACCGTGCAGTTAGATGAACTCAATGCACGAGTCAAAGCCTTGGGAGAATCGGAATTAATTGCATTACAATCAACTTTAGCCACCCAAGACGCGGAACAACGTCAACTACAAATTCGCCAAGTTGAATTACAAAATAATATTCAGGAAACCCGCGATCGTGTCTCTCAAACTGATACAGAAATCGGACAATATTATCAAAATTTAGCCCAAGTTGAGGGCGATATCGCGACTAAATCAACTCAATTATTGAGTTTACAAAGTCAACGGGATGAAGCCCAAGCAATTGTCGAGCAAACTCGCACAATGGCCAACGCGATCGCGTCCACCGCGGAAGCCTATGTACAACAACAAACGGAACTCCATCGTCAAATCGAAACCCTACAAAAAACCTTAGATCCCCAACGGAAACAACACGCCCAATTAGGAGAACGCACTCAACAATTACAACAAAAAATCGTCGATCAAAATTCCGTATTGCAAAATATAAGTCAAGAAATTGACTCCAAACAAACTCAACTAACACGGGAACAAGAAACTCGTTCCATGACCACTTTACAAGTACAATCTTTAACACAAATTGTCAAGAATGCCGAACAGGAATTAGAAATACAACAAGAAACCCAAACCCGCCTATTAGAAGAACAACGGGAACGTCAACGCAAATTAGATAAATTAGAAGCCCAAGCCCAAGCCGTACAAGAAGCATCGGGAACTTTTGCCACAAAAGTGATTATGCAAAGTGGATTAACAGGTATTTGTGGTTTAGTTGCCCAATTAGGAAGAGTCGAACCTCGTTATCAATTAGCCTTAGAAATTGCCGCGGGGACTCGCCTAGGAAATTTAGTCGTAGAAGATGATTTAGTCGCGGCAGCCGCGATCGAATTGCTCAAACAAAAGAAAGCCGGGAGAATGACATTTTTACCCTTAAATAAGATCAGAGGAAATCGCGTTAATACTCCAGAACTATTACGTCATGCCGCGGGGTATGTGAATATCGCGGTTAATTTAATTGACTGCGATCCTCGTTATCGAGAAATTTTTAGTTATGTTTTTGGTAATACCGTTGTTTTTGATGTCCTTGCCAACGCGAGATCCTATTTAGGACAATATCGGATTGTGACATTAGAAGGGGAAATTTTAGAAACCAGTGGCGCGATGACGGGGGGCACTGTCGCGTCTCGCTCTTCTTTACATTTTAATACTCTTGATCAGGGTGATGATGGTGTTGAGGGGAGAGTCATTGAGTCTTTACAACATCGCTTAAAGGAAATTGAGCGTATTTTAGAACGGTGTCAACTGGCTATTCAACAAGCATCTAGTACCCTGAAGACGCGATCGCAAGAATTAATCGACGCGAAACAAAGTCAACGCGAAAGTCAATTAAAAGTGGAACAATTAGAGACACAAATTAGGGAATTACAGCTACAAGAGGAACAACTCCGATCGCGCCTTATCCAAAATAACCAAGAATTAGAGAATGCCCAAACTCGCTTACAAGAGTTAGAGCAAGAATTACCCATGAAAGAAACCCAATTAGAAGAATATCGCCAAAGTTTAACCCAATTAGAAACCGCGAATAATCATAGTGAATGGCAACAAATGCAAATCCGTCTCCGTACCCTAGAAACACAATTGCAAGAAAGGGAAAACGCGTTACGGGTAATGGAACAACAATTACGCGATGATGAAAACCAACGTCAACGCGTCCAAGAGAAAATTCAAGAAAGTCAAATCCGTTTGACTCAATATCAACAACAAATAGAAACCCTCCAACAACAACAAGACACCCTTGATCAAAATTTGTGCGCCATTGGCGCACAAATTTCCCAAACACGGGACTCCATCGCGGAGGTAGAAACCCGCTTAGGGGCAGAAAAACAAGAACGCGATCGCGCCGAAACC
Source organism: Microcoleaceae cyanobacterium bin_387 (assembly GCA_037440985.1). Lineage (GTDB taxonomy): Bacteria > Cyanobacteriota > Cyanobacteriia > Cyanobacteriales > Microcoleaceae > JBEDKD01. Next base: position 11,723 of record JBBITB010000073.1, on the reverse strand, counting down.
CATTTAAGAGAAAGACGACTCGCGCAACAGGAGTTAGAATGGCAATATCAGAAACTCCAAGAAACCCAACAGCAACGAAGAGAACAACTAGAAAATCTACGGGCTCAACTAGAAACCCAACGCGGTGAATTACCCGATCCCCTCCCCGCGATTCCCCCGGAAATGGAAAAAACCAACCTAGGCGACTTACAACAGGAAGTCCGCGCCTTGCAGAAACGACTCCAAGCGCTCGAACCCGTTAATATGTTAGCCTTAGAGGAATACAATCGCACCCAAGAGCGACTCCAAGAGCTGACAGAAAAACTGACAACCTTAGAAGAAGAACGTACCGAACTACTCTTAAGGATCGAAAACTTTACCACCTTACGCCGTCGCGCCTTCCGAGAGGCCTTTGACGCGGTGAATGAGAACTTTCAAACCATTTTCGCGGAATTATCCGAAGGCGATGGACATCTCCATTTAGAAGATCCCGAAGATCCCTTTAGTAGTGGTTTGAATTTAGTCGCGCACCCCAAAGGAAAACCAGTCCAAAGACTCGCGTCCATGTCAGGAGGCGAAAAGTCCCTCACCGCGTTAAGCTTTATTTTTGCCCTCCAACGGTATCGGCCTTCCACATTCTACGCGTTTGATGAAGTCGATATGTTTTTGGATGGGGCAAATGTAGAGCGATTAGCTAGAATGATTAAACGACAAGCACAGCAAGCCCAATTTATTGTGGTCAGCTTAAGACGTCCGATGATCGAATCTTCGGAGCGCACTATTGGCGTAACGCAGGCGCGGGGTGCTTATACCCAAGTCTTAGGATTACGGTTATAACCCTAACGTCTGAGGCATGACTGTGTTAATTACTTATGTATTACAACCAAGTTAAAAGATAAAATGACATCTGAACAAATTCGCCAACGCTCTGAACTTCTGGGAACTCAAGTCATTACCCGCGATAAAGGAAAACGCTTAGGGGTAGTGAGTCAAATTTGGGTTGACATTGATCGACGCGAAGTTGTCGCGATCGGCCTGAGAGAAAACTTTTTGGCGATCGCGGGGATACCTAAATTTATGTATCTCAGTAATGTCCGCGAAATTGGCGACGTTATCTTAGTAGATGACGAAAGTGTAGTGGAAGAAGACATTGACATTGAAGCCTATAGTAGTCTAATTAATAGTGAAGTGATTACGGAAACGGGAGATCTATTAGGACGGGTAAGGGGATTTAGATTTGATACAGAAAGTGCCCAATTAGTATCTTTGATTATTGCTTCTTTAGGCATTCCCCAGATCCCAGAACAACTCCTGAGCACTTATGATTTACCCATTGAGGAAATTGTCAGTAGTGGACCTAACCGCTTAATTGTTTTTGAAGGTTCCGAGGAAAGACTTAAACAGTTAAGTGTAGGGGTATTAGAGCGCATTGGATTAGGTCAAGCCCCTTGGGAACGCGAAGAAGATGGTATTTATTATCCTCCCACCATCGGGCCGGCAAATCAATTAGGCCCTGGAATGAAAATCGCGGCACAGGAACCCATTCAACGAACTACCGCGCCTGTGGTTGAGCAAACTTGGGATGAGGAGGAACAATGGGAACCACCCGTCAAACAACCTCTACGTCATAAGCAGGTGCAACCTGTTTATGATGACTATGAAGAAGAGGATGATAATTGGGGTAATGATGATTATGAAGATGACTATGAGGAACGATATTCTCGCACTCCATCTATTCCGAAAAAGGCAAAGGAACCGGAACTTGAATATGATGATGTAGATTCCGATGCTTGGGCTGATGAGGAAGCTCCAAATCCCCCTTATAATCCCCCTCGTGTCAATATTCCAGAGAAGAAGAAGGTTAAAGAATATGAAGAGGAAGCCGGCTATTAATTTCTTTCTTTTTTGTTAAAAGTCTTAAGGAATGAAAAATTAATAAAGTAGTGCAGGCATCTTGCCTGCTTTCCGGCATAAGGGCAAAACTACCAATCAAATAGTCAAGTTATTTAATTTCCATTCCTTAAGCCACAATCGCGTTTCTCTTGTTGATAAAAGAAGCGCGATCGTCATTTTAAACAAATAGCCTATCTGTGTTCATCTGCGTTTAGGAGCGGTTAAAAAGATACACCCTAGGGACAGGAGTAGGGACACGGCAGTGCCGTGTCCCTACATATTTTAGGCAATTGGCGAGGGCGCGATCGTGTTACCCCAGGTAAAAGTTATGATAATTATTTATGACGAATATGCTCATAAATTCCCAAATAATCAGCCCCCGGATTCTTCCAAGAGTAATTATAATTCATACCTTGGAGAACTAATTGTTGGAACTCATCAGGATAACAATACCATAAACCGATAGCGCGTTCCATAGCCGATTCTAACGCGATATAATCCGTTTGATAGAAAACATAACCATTAGCTTCTTCCGGCGGTTTTGTATTATCATAATCTCGGTCAAAAACCGTATTTACTAAACCCCCAACACCCCGGACAATAGGCACAGTCCCATATCTCAAACCAATCATTTGTGTTAAACCACAGGGTTCATAATTACTGGGGACAACAATCATGTCCGCCCCCGCATAAATTAAATGAGATAATTCTTCATTAAAACCCAATTCTAAATGACAATCAGAATTATCATTTAAAAATTGTTTCTCATTCCAAAAATGGGCATTAATTCCGGCTTCTGTCGCTGATCCTAATAAGACAAATTGCGCCCCTCGATGCAGTGCATAATAAATCGCGTGATGCACTAAATGAACGCCTTTCTGGTCATCTAATCGACCAATATAACAAATAATGGGTTTATCGTTATGGGCTAACCAGAGTCGCTCTCGTAAAGCTTTTTTATTCTTAGCTTTTTCTTCTAAAGTCTCTGGGGTATAATGATAGGGAAGATAACGATCAATTTCGGGGTTCCACACATCATAATCAATGCCATTAAGGACACCGGAAAATTTATGTTGATGTAAATGTAAGGTGTGCCCTAAACCATAACCAAAGGGGCCATGATGAGCTTCCCAAGCATGATGGGGTGAAACTGTCGTGACATAATTGGAATAAACTATCCCCCCTTTCATAAAGTTTAAAACAAAGGGATTAAACTCATCCCGCAAACGATCGCGATCAAAATAATAAGTTTCTCGATTTAACCCAGTAGCCCATAAAATATCAGTCCCGGCAATACCTTGATGTTTAAAATTATGGATGGTATAACATACCCGTTGATTTTCCATGCCATGATATTTGTAAATTTCAAATAACATCACAGGAATTAAACCCGTTTGCCAATCATGGCAATGGATGACATCGGGACGCTTATTTGTCACCAAAAGAAACTCTAACGCGGCCTTACTGAAGAAAGCAAAGCGCATGGGATCATCATCACAACCGTAATAACAACCACGATTAAAGAAATTATCATCAGAATGAGGATCAATAAAGAAGCATTGACGTCCATGTACCCAACCGCAAAAGACATCACAGAAGATCGCGGCTCCATACCAGGGTACAGATAAGTTGTGATAAACCTCATGGAGTCCCCAAATATGGTCATAACGCATACAGTCATACTTAGGTAAAATGAGTTCAACGGTATGGCCGCGTATTTCTAATTCTCGACTCAGCCCATAGACAACATCGCCTAAACCACCCACTTTGGAGACTGGGGCGCATTCAGAGGCAATTTGGACAATAAACATTTGTACCCCTCACAATCAAAATCGGCATCTTAACAAAAAATAATCTTTTTTGGCAAAATTAGCCAATAGGTAGGTTGGGTATCGCCACGAAACCCCAAATTTCTCTGTAGGTTAGGTTGAGGTACGAAACCCAAAATTTCTCTGTAGCTGAGGTATCGCCACGAAACCCAAGAAATCTGTTGGGTTTGGCTTCGCGCAACCCAACCTAGAAAGAAAGGGCTGCGACTGTAGGTTGGGTTGAGGTACGAAACCCAAAATTTCTCTGTAGCTGAGGTATCGCCAGGAAACCCAAGAAAGGGGTTGGGTTTGGCTTCGCGCAACCCAACCGACAAAGAAATGGCCGCGACAAACCCGGTTTCTTTGCTTCCCTACGAGGCTAAGATGGCTTTTCCTCGTTCATAAATTTGTCGGGCATAGTCTGTCCAAGTTCCCTGTCCCCAATAACGAAAACAACTGGTTTGCAATAATAAGTTATAAAGTAATGCCTCTTGATAGTCTTTTTGTTGAGTTACCGCGGGGTTTTGTTGCACCAATACATCATATTTTTGATGAAATAATGCACTCAGTTGATTCATGGGTTCTAATACGTTCTCATAACCCTGTACCCAACTTAAGTTATTTGTCCAAGATGCTCCCTCTACATGAAAACGGGAGTCTTTTTGTTTTAAGTGCTGTATTGCGTTCTCCACGGCTTCAGGTGTGACGCGATCGCTTTCTATCTCGGACCAAATTTTATGTTGATGGACGGGTTGACAGGTAGGATAATCATTAGGATTAACCCCCGCGGCTTCAATTAATTCGATATATTCAGTGCCATTGAAACCGACAACACCAGAATGACTCAAACCGCGATCGCGCATTTGATACCAAGGAGTAGGAAAATCACGGGGAAACTCATTCATCATGACACCGCCATTTTCACCATCAGCAATTTGGGAAACCAGACAGGGCACAGAAACATTACCAATTAGTTGTCGTCCGCGACTTTTCGCTTCGTGATAAGGTTGCATCTGGGCGACTAATTTGGTATCGGAACCTTGAGTTTTAATCAAAGCCGTAATACTAATAGTTTCCCCCTGAGAATTACGAGCAATTAAACGATTAGGGATATATTTATCATCATGGGATAAACTAGAACCATCTAAACGTTCAACCGAATGTTCCTGCACCAATAACCAACGATAACCGCACTCTTTCAAGGCCTTAATATATTGATAAAAAGTATCAGGATGATTAGGCAAGTGCATTTCGGGAGGAGAAAAACCTTTCACCCGTTTTAAAGCATCATAACCAAAAATCGCGGCAAAATATTGTTGCCAAGCTTGAATCTGTAATTTAATATCAGGAATAGGAGTGGAAGGAACCACCGCGTGACTCCACATAGTGCCTAACCATTCAATATATGGATAATATTTAGGAGCACAGGTAATACGTTTGAGATTATTAATAACATCATCGCGTCCTAATTGTCGTAATCCCCATAATAAATTACCGGAATAATCAAGCATAATACGAGGATTACAACCTTGGGAGACTAAATCAGGAATAATATCACCCATACGACTATAACACCAAGCAAAAACACTCGCGTTATGATTATCGCCTTCATGGGGATGTTCAAACATATATTGGAGATTACAAATTAATTCTCCATGAAAACCCGCGGGAATGGTGGGTTGATGATTATGAAGAGCACAGGCAAATCCCGCGGTAATATTTTCTAAACGCAGATTAGTGATGGGTAAAAATACTGGTTTAGAATCTTGAACAATAGCATTAATTTCAGATTCCCATCCACAAATATTAGGCATTCCTGACCGGATTTCGTCTAATATGGGTAATGTTGGGGTAAGTTGCGCGATCATAGGTTTATTTTTGAGGAGTGTTAATTGATATTATAGCATAAATTTTCCTCCTCTCAATGGGAGAGAAATCGGGTGCGTAAATTTTTTCAACCCCACAAGTATAAGTAGGGCTGGCTGAATAAGTAATAGAAAAGTAAGATCTTGTGATCTCAATATTTTACCGGGGAAGTCTGAGGGCAGAAAAAAGCGCGATCGCGCTTTTTGTGTAAAATAGATCCCAGCGTAAGCTATAGAGAAATTGTCGGCAGCAATGCATTATAATGATCATTGGAAATTAGAAAGCAATGAAGCATTATAGTGATGTATAAAATACCAAAGAGAGCCGAGATGGTTTTCAATTTTTTTAGACAAAGATAAAGTTTTTCTGACCCATCGAGAAACCCTTTGTCTCAAAGTGTTGTTAAATCTTTCAATATAACTTGTCTTCCCTGATGACTTGTTCACAGCTTTATGTCTTTTGGATGGCAAAACTTCCTGATACGCTGATCCAAAATCGGTATAACACACCGCACACTCCCGATAAACTTTTGGCAAACTTTCCCATAATTTTTCCGCGGTTTTTTCGCTGCGATCCCCCAAAACCAAACCGACAATTTCTCTGGTTTCTACATTTAAAGCTATCCAAATCCATACTTTTTGACGCTTGATTTGGACGTAAGACTATATTTCATCTAGGTACAAGTCAATCGACCTCTTTTTTTTTCGGAGATATAGTCATTCCCAATAAAAATGAGACAGTTTAAATCGAGAAAATTATTACTGTGACCTTTTTTTATTTCTCCAGTTGAAATGACTATATTTGCCTTTTTTTCCACTTGATAATATTTTTGATTGACATAATATTGAAGCTACCACTTTGAGACCCTAGATGCTCTACAGATACCGCTCAGGGGTATTTTTTCTAATAAGAGTTTATGAATTAATTGTTTTTGAGCATCTGAAATCGGTTGATTTCCTTGATTTTCCACAAACTGTCGCTGATAGTTTTGACATTTATATCGTTGTTTCCCATAAGAATTTTTGCCATTTAATACTATTTTTGTGCCTTGACATTGGAAATGAGACTCATATCAAACCCTATCGTTACTACAATTGACTCATTATATCATTACGATGCACCACTACCAATGAATCTAAGTCCAAATAAACGCCACTTTTATCAACAAGGTAGCGGGTTCCAACTCTTATTCTGTCTATCACCTAGCCTCTTTGTCACCCCGCGATGATAATAAAAACCTTTGCCAAATCAGGTTTTTGGTTGTTTCTGCTTGACACCAAGCATAGCAATTTCGGTAGAAAAAAACAAGGCTGATTTTTTCCGTAAATCCCAGCCTAAATGTTAAATTTCATCAGGCAGTTCATCTTCCACAAACCGCACGCGAGGATAGCGATATGCCGCAATAGTTGCCAATAGGACTGGAATTTCCATCGTAATAAATAGCAGGCCAATCCCGCGACCCGGTCCCACACCAATTATTTGTCCGAGGCTTCCTGCCAATAAACCATCAGCGGCCATTAGAGGTTCAAAGATTCGTTCGGCCAGGGGTCCAGCTACAATATAAGCGATGGGAATACATGAAAAAGCAATCATATTGATTGTGGCAAAGACTCGACCTTGAATATCGGGACTAACTTTTCTCATAAATATAACATCAAACCAACCATTAATGAGCGGTAAGCTGAAGAAGAAGATAAAGTTAGCAACTGCTAAAAGTGCAAAAGAAGTGCGTAAACCAAATGCTAAGATGCACAGATGCGAAAGAAGATCGAAAGTAAATATGCCACGAATTAAAGGTCGGGGCCCCCCCCAAATACTAATAGCCAGACTGCCCAGCATCATCCCGGCACCGCCAATAGATTGAATGCTTCCGAGAACTGTAACTGAAGTAAAAGAAAGTACCAAGGGAGTGAGTAAAACTTCAACCAATCCTGTAACAAAGTTGTCCAGCGCGAATAACATCAGCAGTATTAACAGTCCGGGGCGAACGGCAATGTAAGTCCAGCCTTTAATAGCTTCATACCAGAGTGAACGTTTCTCCTCTTGGGAAACAGTAGCCGTTTTAACATTAGGAAAGCGAACGAGTAACAGAGTGGTGACAGCAAAGAGGAACGTGGCAAAGTCAATTAAAATAATCCCTTGAAGCTGAATTATTCCTAGCAAGACTCCTGCCAACAGGGGCGAAATAAACTGGGCGCAGGCTTCGGCTGATTGCACCATCCCACTTGCACGAGGGAAAAACTCTTTCGGTACTAACAAAGAAGTCGAAGCCGTATAAGCAGGCAACTGAAACGCTCTGCAGATGGAGCTGAGGCTAACGGCGAGGTAGATGTGCCAAATTTGAAGATTTTCGGTGGCTAGTAATAGAGCGATCGCCACCGTAGTTAAGCCCGCCCCGGAGTCAGACAAAATCATGCACCATCGCCGATTCCATCGGTCAACCATTGCCCCAGCGATCGGAGAAATCAGGATACTGGGTAGCAGAGAAAATAGCAAAATCAGAGAGAATTGGGTGACTGAACCTGTACGCTGGTACACCCACACTCCCAATGCAAAGTTAGTCAAACCTGACCCGATGAGGGAGATCAGTTGTCCGAACCAGACGAGAAGAAAAACACGCATTTGACGGAATGCCAGGGATTTTGTCATTGGACACCTTCTCGATTTTTTTCTGGAAACCCCTCAAAGGAAGCAATCTTCATTTCTGGTGAATCAGCAAGTTTTTGCAAGATTTCCTGATAGTAAATAAACAAGCGATCAATAGTTTCACTTGCAAACAAATCCGTGCTGTACAGAAACCAAAATTCGATAGTTTGAGAATCTCCAGAAGGTGAAGAAATATAAAACTCCAGAGGGATTTCAGGGTCCCACAGTTCGCCAGTGCCCGAATCGGGTGCAATTTCCGAGACAAACATCGGGTCAGAAACCTCTACAGGAGGAACTATTGTAACGTCCGCATAAAGGGTCACTTTTCTTTGGCGTTTGACAGCTTCAATTACTTGTTCTAAAGGAATATCCTTGTTGGAGATCGCTTCATTGAGCGTTTCTTGAACCTGCTCTAAAAGAGCTGCTCCTGTTTGTTCGTCGTCAAGCTGCGTTCGCAAAATTACCTGATTGATAAAGCAACCAAGCATTTTGTCAATTTCTGGAGTGCTGCGATTGCCAATGGTCGCCACTATCATAATTTCGCTTTGCTCGTGATATTTGAACAAAAGGAGAATTAGCCCTGCAATGATGATGGTGGAGGTAGTAACCCGGTGAGAACGGCTTAGGTATTTGAGGGATGCGACAAGATTTTCTTTCAAGACTAGAGAGTAGGAAGAGGCGCAACCACTTTTAGGATTGGGCTTTGATTCTCGCTCTGGCCGGTATTCTGGTAGTTGTAAAGGAGCGGTCAGTTTTTGCACCCAATAATCAACTTGCCGAGCTAAGACTTTTTCATTAAGACATTGACGCTGCCAGATAGTAAAGTCGGCGTAATGCAATGCCACTTCGGGGAGGGGTGAAGGTAAGCCATTGGAGAAAGCGGTATAAAGCGTTTCTAACTCTTGCACAAAGAGGCCGATGGACCAGCCATCCGTGATGATGTGGTGTATCGGTATGAGTAGCCAATGCTCTTCTGAAGACAAACGCACCAAGGTTGCCTTAATTAATGGACCATTAGCTAAGTCAAAGTGGTAGTTCATCTCTCGTTGGGAAAAATGAACAGCTTTAGCTTCTCGCTTTGCAGAAGGTATGTTTTGTAAGTCCACTATCTTTAACGGTAGAGTCAGTTCAGGCGCGATCGCCTGTACGGGTTGACCATCCACGACAGGAAAGGTAGTCCGCATAATTTCGTGACGGCGGATAATTTCGTTGAGGCTCCTTTCCAACGCTTCTGAAGAAAGCTTTCCAGTGAACCGTAAAGCCACACCGCTGTTGCAAACGCAACTGTCAGGATTTAATTGCTGAACATACCAGATATGCTCTTGTGCTTTAGACAGCGGTATGTACCCCTTTCGCGTCGCGGGGGCAAGAGGAGGTAGGCTATCAGACGCGCTGCTGTAGGAAAATGGCTCCTGTGACACCGCAGTACACGCAGTTTCTATCACCTTGCCTAGGGAAGCGATAGTGGGTGCTTCAAATAAATGGCGTAGGGGAAGTTCGATCGCAAAAGCTTGCCGGATGCGAGAGATGATTTGGGTCGCGATCAGCGAGTGTCCGCCCAATTCAAAGAAGTTGTCGTTAATGCCTACCTCTTGCACTCCTAAAACTTCAGCCCAGATAGCAGCTAGTTTGACTTCAGTGGGGGTGCGAGGGGCGACAAATTTGTCTTCCTGTTCCTTGTGGAAGCTATCTGGTGTCGGTAGGGCGCGGCGATCGACCTTTCCGTTGGGTGTCAGCGGCAGCGCTTTCATCAGCACAAACGCGCTCGGTATCATATAGTCGGGTAGTTTTTGTTTCAGGTAATCCCGCAGGGAACCATTCAGGGTGCGCTGCCAAGTTTTCCACAAGTTAAGAGTGTCCAATTGATAGGCTGCGCTTTGGTCAACTAATGCCTGTTCGGAAGCTGCAAGCAGAAACTGAATTCCCGCCTGTGGTGGACGCGACCAGGCCACTGTCCCTGAAAACCAGCGCGGTTCTTCCTCTCTAGGCAGTTGCAGGTGCAGGCGGACGAGCCTGCCCTCATCAAGAGCTGGCACGCCCACCACAGCAACGCCTCCGGTGGAGATATCCTCTGTGTGAAGTGTAATGACGTTACCGTCTAGTTCTAGTTGACATTCAGTGTGATAAGGGACGCGATCTGGGATGAGGTTAGAGACGACATAAGCCACGAGGAGCTTATTGCCTGGAATGTCTTCTCGGACAGTGACTGCCGCAGTACCCACGTCAGGGTGCTGCACGAGCGCTGCTTCAACCTCGCCGAGTTCGATGCGGAATCCGCGAATCTTTACCTGATTGTCAATGCGACCGAGATATTCGATGTTCCCGTCCCTCAGGTAACGAACCAAATCGCCAGTTTTGTAAAGGCGATCAGTGGGAGAGTCACTAAAGGGATTGCGTATAAACCGCTCATCGGTCAACTCAGGACGGTTGAGGTAGCCCCGTGCTAAACCAGCGCCTCCGATATGCAACTCACCCGGAACGCCGATGGGTACAGGCTGCCCATTTCGATCCAGGATGTAGGTCTGAACATTACCAATGGGACGACCAATCGGCAACTCCCTCAACGTGGTGTCGGCTGCCGATAACTCGTATATCGTTGCCCCCACCGTGGCTTCTGTCGGGCCGTAATTGTTCAACAGAGGAACTTGCTGTCCCACACACAATAGCCAAGTCTTCAGTCGTTCGGGCAGTGCTTTTTCTCCGCCAATGATTATTAAGCGCAATGATGGAGGAATAGTAACTTTTTCTTGACTCAAGAAGGCGGTCAGTTCGTGCCAGTAGGCTGTCGGTAGACTCAGGACGGTTAAGTTCCAACGCCTGCACTTTTCCAAAAATATACCCGCTGAATCCAGCATCGAAGAAGTACGTAATGCGAGTGTTGCACCTGAAGTTAAGCTGGTATAGATTTCTTCAGCACTAGCATCGAAACTAATCGAGGCAAATTGCAGGACGCGATCGCGCTCTTGTATTCCATATTCAGCGCTCGCAACTGTTGTGTAGTTGACGAGGGACCCGTGTTGGATTAAAACGCCTTTGGGTTTGCCTGTAGACCCTGATGTGTAGATCACATAGGCAAGGTTTCCTGGCTTCACTCCGCTCAAAGGGTTTTCCTCGCTGTAGGCCGCAATTTCCTCCCAGCCAAAGTCCAAACAGACAACACGAGCCGAATTTGGAGGAAGTTTCTCCAGCAGCTTCTGTTGGGTGAGTAACACTGGCACTGAAGAGTCTTCTAGCATGAAAGCCAAGCGATCAGAGGGATAGTTTGGGTCGAGAGGGACATAAGCACCACCAGCTTTGAGGATGCCCAACAGACCGATTATCATTTCCAAAGAGCGCTCGACACAAATCCCCACCATTACTTCTGGTTTTATGCCCAAGCTTTGCAGGTAGTGTGCTAACTGATTCGCTTTCGCATTCAATTGAAGGTATGTCAGTTGTTCCCCTTCAAACACCACTGCCACCGCGTCAGGCGATCGCTCCACTTGCTCCTCAAACAACTGATGAATACACTTATCCTGGGGATACTCAGCC
>JBBITB010000072.1:0-32901 GCA_037440985.1 Microcoleaceae cyanobacterium bin_387 | reverse complement strand
CAATCACCAATCACCAATCCCCAATCCCCAATCACCAATCCCCAATCACCAATCCCCAATTACCCGCCAAAAGTCCCAAATTCGGAACAAAATCCCAAAATAGTGTTAAGAACAACGGAACTTTGCTACAAAACAGAAGACAATAAGCCTACTTGATGTTGGAAGTTCCGTCTTTATGCAGCCAATTCGCACATTTAACGTATCTCCCTCCTTACCCCCCATCTTAGAACCGCTGCGTAAGTTAGCCTCTAACTTGCACTGGGACTGGAATATGGAATCTAAAGACCTATTTCGGCGTTTAGATCGGGACCTATGGGAAGAGAGCAAACATAACCCCGTACTCATGTTGGGTACTATCTCCCAACAACGACTCCAAGAGGTTGCGGAAGATGAAGGGTTTATCGCCCAAATGAGTCGGGCAGCTCAGGAATTAGACGACTATCTCAAAAGTCGTGCCTGGTTTCGTAAACAGCGAGGCACGAAAGAAGAATGCTATGCCTATTTCTCAATGGAGTTTGGCCTGGCCAAGTGTTTGCCCATTTATTCAGGTGGTTTAGGGGTCCTCGCGGGGGATCACCTTAAATCAGCTAGTGATTTAGGCTTGCCCTTGGTGGGTGTGGGTTTACTCTACCAAGAAGGATATTTTTCCCAGTACCTCAACGCGGATGGGTGGCAACAAGAACACTATCCCATCAATGACTTCTATAATATGCCCCTGCACTTAGAGCGTAATCCCGATGGTTCGGAATTACGGATTGAGGTGGACTATCCGGGGCGCAAGGTTGTGGCTCGCGTGTGGCGCGTACAAGTGGGAACCGTTCCCCTTTATCTCCTTGATACTAATATTGATATCAATAGTCGCTACGACCAAGATATTAGCGATCGCCTCTATGGTGGAGATAAGGTGCTGCGTATGCACCAAGAAATCATGTTAGGTATTGGTGGGGTGAAAATGCTCAGAGCATTAGGCCTCCATGTCACCACCTATCATGCTAATGAAGGACACGCGGCATTTATGTCCTTGGAACGGATGCGCGTGTTGATGCAGGAAGAAAACCTTACTTTTGATCAAGCTAAACAGGTGGTAGTCGCCAGTAGTGTCTTTACTACCCATACTCCAGTACCCGCGGGCTTTGACTTATTTGAACCGGATATGGTGATGCACTATGTCGGTGATTATGCCCCTATTTTTGGTCTGGGACGCGAACAGTTTTTGGCATTAGGTCGTCAAAATACGGGTGATTTCTCATCTCCCTTTAATATGGCAATTCTGGCCATTAAAATGTCCAGTTTTGTTAATGGTGTTGCCGCGTTACATGGTGTCGTCTCCCGGCATTTATTTAAGGATTTATGGCCTGGACTCCCCCTCTCGGAAGTGCCTGTTACCTCTATTACTAATGGAGTCCATGCCCGTAGTTGTGTGGCTAAGTCCACTCAAGAGTTATATGACCGTTATTTAGGCCCGGATTGGGAAATGACTCGCCGTGACGATCGTTTCTGGGAGCGTGTTTATTCGATTCCTGATGAAGAAGTTTGGCGTAACCATGAGCGTGCTCGTCTTGATTTAGTCATGTTTGCCCGCGAATGGTTGGTCAAATGTTTGCGCGATCGCGGTGCGGCCCAAGCGGAGATTGATCAGGCACAAGAAGTATTAGACCCCACTGTGCTCACCATTGGTTTTGCTCGTCGTTTTGCTACTTATAAACGGGCGAGTTTGTTCTTGCGTGATGTAGAACGGATTAAACGGGTTTTACACTCCAAAGATCGTCCGGTGCAATTTGTAATCGCGGGGAAATCACACCCCGAAGATATCCCCGGAAAAGAGTTGATTCGCGAGATTATTCATTTTGTTCGCGATCAGGGTATGGGGGATTCTATTGTCTTTCTGCCTAATTATGATATTCAGATATCACGTTTAATGGTTGCCGGATGTGATGTTTGGTTGAATACTCCCCGTCGTCCCCGTGAAGCTTCTGGTACTTCAGGGATGAAAGCCGCGATGAATGGGGTGTTAAACCTGAGTATTTTAGATGGTTGGTGGGATGAAGCGGATTATGTTCGCACAGGTTGGCCCATCGGTCATGGGGAAGAATATCACGACCAAAAATATCAAGATGAGGTCGAAGCTAATGCTTTATATGACCTCATTGAGAAGGAAGTTGTACCTCTTTTTTATAACCGCGATGAGAATAGTATTCCTCGTGGTTGGGTTGGTAAAATGAAAGACGCGATTCGTCTTAATTGTCCTCGTTTTAATACCGCCCGGATGGTGAAAGATTATGCTCGTCTGGCTTATTTTCCTGCCAGCGATCGCTTCTCAATAATGACGGAGAATCATTATGAACCCGCGAAGCAATTAGCTCGTTGGAAAAAACAAGTCTTTGAGAAGTGGTATGACATCAAGATTGAAGCGATCGATATTTCTGCTGATACTGATGTCAAAGTTAATCAACCCATTGGGGTGAAAGCGCGAATTAATTTAGCTGGATTAACACCTTCCGATGTCCAAGTTGAACTTTATCAAGGTAAAGTTGATCAATATGGTGATATTGTTGACGGTGAATCTGTGATCATGGAATATCATGGTCAAGATAATAATAATGCCAGTCTTTATACGGCTGATATTATCTATACTTCCAGTGGGATGCAGGGGTTATCATTGCGGGTATTACCGAAACATGAAAACCTCAGCAGTCGCAATGAATTAGGGCTGATTCTTTGGGCTCAATAATTTGAGTTTTTCTCTCTAATTTATCAAGCTTTTTGGTGTAAAAACCGAGTCTCTTACTGAAGAAACTCGGTTTTTTATGATAACCACCAAGGCACAGAATAGAATCTATAGTCATTCCAAATAAAAATGAGACACTTTAAATCGAGAAACTTCTTACTGTGAGAGGATTTTACTTTCTCAATCTTAGTTGAAATGACTATAGTTGAGTGTCAAGCTTTCTACCTATACATGACTCGATATCAGTTCTGACAAAGACGATTCTATCAAAAATTCTTTGACATCCAAAATTTCTATTAATACCAATTCTTCATTAGCAGAATAATGAAGAATCATTTTTCCTTGTTCTTCTGCAAAAGCAATGGGGGCATCAGATAATTCTATTAGCATGGCATCGACATCTTTACTATATCTCATTTTTTTCATATATTTAAAAAAGTCAAAAGGAAGAAGTAATGAAACACAAAGGCACTAAGACAATAAAGAAGAGGTAAGAAGGGATAAGGAAATGATTTTTTTATCGAAAGTTTATTTCCTTATCCCTCAGATTTAAAACCGAAAATATACCTTTAATTGGTGAGAGATGTAGAGCCGATCGCGCTTCGGTGTTTTTCTGTTAAAGCAATGGGAACATCAGAGCATTCTATTAGTATGGCATCGACATCTTTACTATACCTCATTGTTTTCATATTTTTAAATAAGAGAAAAGGAAGAAGTAATGAAACACAAAGGCACTAAGACACTAAGGATAAGGAAGAGGTAAGAAGTTATGAAACACGGTAGGGACACGGCACTGCCGTGTCCCTACGGGCATTGAACTTTAATTGGTGAGAGATGGAGAGCCGATCGCGCCTTTTTGTGGTGTCTTCCCTTCCAATTGTTCTACCATTGTAATCACTTCCCGTTCAAATAATACTTGAGCGCGATTGGTTTTACCACCAATATATAATTTATCGCCTTTCTGTAGGGCCCAAATTTGAGAATGGGAAACATAACTCATTAAGACACTAATCATCATTAAAGCAAATCCTGTATAAACTAGAGGAATACCCGGATCGGCTTTAATTTGTAATCCTGTACTTCCCACTACTTCTTCTAATTTTACTGTCACACCGTTAATTTCGGTGCTCATCCCTTCGCGAAGTGTCGTTTGTAATTGTCCTTTGGTATCATAAACTAATACAGTCCCTTGTAAATCTTTGGCTAAGACGGAAACCCCTTCACTTAAATCGGTTTTCGTTGGTATCCAGGTTCCCCAAATTTTGCCTTTGCCATTGGTATTTAATTCTGCCATTGGTAATTGCAAAATCGGACTTCTATTAATTTTTATCCGCAATGCCGCGATCGACCAACTTGATTGATAAAGGGTGACACCTTTATATTTTAAGGGTTCATTAACATGAATTTGTTTACGCTCGACTTCTTTTCCCTCTTTGTCTAACACTGATAAATCTGAATAAAATTGATCGATGTTACCATCGGCTGTATAATCAATCCAAAAACGATTAACTTTTACTGACCAATCTTTGGGGATTTGAGATTCGGACCAAGGACCGAAATCAATGATATTTTTAATTTGAAATGTCTCGCCACTGGGGATTAATTCTTGGGCCATAAATCCCGTCATTGAGCCTAAAATTGCTCCCCCTAAGATCATTAACATACTCGCGTGAACGATGATTGGTCCGACTTTACCTATTATTCCTTTACGCGCATAAATACTATTACCTTCCTGAAAAACTTTATAGCGTTTTTGTTGCAATAATTGTTCTAAGGAGTTTAAGGATGTGTTGTTTAATTCGGCACTAAGGGCTAGTTTCGTAAATTGTTCGGTTTTTTCGTAATATTTCCAAATTTTTGCCGATTTTAACGCGGGTAATTGTCGGGTAAAGGTGCAAGCAGTTAAACTGCTTCCGAATAAAATTAAAATGGCTAAAAACCACCAAGTTCGATAGACATGATCGATCCCTAAAATGATTAAGACTTTCCAAGTGATAAACCCAAATAATGCCGGACTTTCCGGGTAATTGGCTTGATAATATGCTACAGATTGACCTTGTTCGATCACCGTTCCTGTGATACTAAAGAGCGCGATCGCTAATAATAAAACAATCGCTAAACGTAAATCGGCCAATAATGGTAAAACTTCACGGCGGAAAAATTGTTGGGGGAGATTTCCCCACTCGGATAATTTTGATGATGTCATAGGTGATGGTAATTGGTAATGGGGACTGGGGACTGGGGATTAGGGATTTTCACCTAACACCTAAATTCATTTTGGAGCATCTCAAGGTTCCCCAAAAAACCGTAGTGGGAGCGTCTCGCTCCCTAGGGATAGAAGTGGGAGCGTCTGGCTGCCACTACCAATAATTTTAGGTGACGGGCACGAGTCTAACTAGGAGAGAAAAAACACCAAATCCTATTAATAAAATACCACTAACGGGGGTAATCCAACTGGACCAACGACGTAACTCCAGTAATTTTTTGATTGTCGCAGTAAAGGTTCCTGCGATAATTAAAGGAACCACATAACCAACTGTATAAGCTAATAATAAAACACCTCCTAAAATCAGATCGCCAGTGCTAGAAATCCAAGCCAATAAAGTTGCTAAAACGGGGGTACTACAGGGAGACGCGACTAACCCAAAAGTTAAGCCTAAAAAATAGGAACGTAAACTAGGAGGGAAATCCTGAGAAATCCATTCCTTTGTATCAAAATAGGGCAATTGTAATGGTAGTGCTTCTAATAGATTTAATCCCATAAGTATCGCGATAATACTGACAATTATTGGCAAACCTAAACCAATTTTACCATAGACTTGTCCGGCTAAACCTGCCAAAATTCCTAATCCGGCAAGGGTTGTGGCTAATCCCAGAGAAAACCATGTCGATTGCGCGATCGCGTATCCACGAGTTTTGGCTTCATAGCCACCGATATAAGCAATGGTAATCGGTAACATGGAAAGCATACAAGGAGTGAGACTGGTTAACAATCCGGCTAAGAAGATAATACCAATACTAAAACCGTTGATTTGTGTGAGTTGGGTTTTCACGAGGGTATTAGCAAATTGGGCGATTTCGTAAAGTTGAATTTGCAGGTTTTCCATGAGTCAATTTTAATATCTTTTTAACACTATAGCGCGTAATCCGTAGGGGCAATCCCCCCGTGGTTGCCCCGATTAAGGTAGGGGCAATCCCCCCGTGGTTGCCCCGATTAAGGTAGGGGCAATCCCCCCGTGGTTGCCCCGATTAAGGTAGGGGTAGTCCCCCCGTGGTTGCCCCGATTAAGGTACGGACAATCCCCTCCTGGTTGCCCCCTAATCGCCCCTAGCCCAGGGCGGGAAGGCACCATCCACAGCCCCGACAAAGGGAGAACAAGATTGGGAGCATCTCAAATTTGCCAAAAAAAACTGTAGTCTCGCTCCCTAGGGATCTAGGATCTAATAGGGAGCGAGACGCTCCCACTACCAATTTACAATTAGGAGATGCTCCTACAAGATTTCTGTCAAAAGTCCCCCTTTTTCATGCTATAATTTATTGACAAAATTGTTAACATTGTATAATTCTTGCGAGAAACAAATTCTCGCCATTGACTTAACAAGTCTTAACAGTGGGCTGGTTGAGAATTAACTCTCACTTTTAAAATTTGTATTAACTAATACCCGGTGATTTGCCATGAGCTTAGAATTTCCCTTGGGCCCCGTGCCCCTTAATTCACCATTCTATGTAAAACGACCTCAATTAGAAGCGATCGCGTTCCAAGAAATCATAAAACCTGGGGGTGTGATTCGGATAAAAGCACCTAAATATACCGGCAAAACTTCCCTATTGCTCAGAATAATAGATTTTGCCCGATCCCAAGGATATCAAATTGTTAATATAGATTTTCGTCAAGCGGATACGTCGATTTTTACATCTCTGGATAAATTTTTACGGTGGTTTTGCGCGAATGTGACTCGTCAATTAAACTTAGACTTTCTTTGGGATGATTATTGGGATGAAGATATCGGCAGTAAAGTCAGTTGTACGATCTATTTTCAAATATATTTATTACAACAAATTGAAGTTCCTCTTGTTTTAACATTGGAAGAAGTTAATGTTTTGTTTGAGCATCCGAATATTGCCCAGGATTTTTTACCTTTGTTACGCTCTTGGCATGATGAAGCGAAACAAGATGAAACCCTGAAAAAACTTCGTTTCATAGTTGTTCACAATACCGAAATTTATATCCCCCTCAATATTAATCAATCTCCTTTTAATATAGGAAAGCCCATTAAATTACCTGATTTTACCTTAGAGGAAGTACATGAACTCGCTCAGATATATGGTTTGAATTGGAGAAAAAATTGCGAAGCAGAAAAACTCATGGCAATGGTGGGAGGACATCCTTATCTCGTGAGACTGGCTCTTGATCATCTCGTGAATAATCCCGAAATCAGCCTGGAACAATTATTAGAAAATGCCCCAAAAATTACGGGAATTTATCATAGTTATTTGCGAGAACCTTTAGATACTTTGCAAAGTATACCTGAGTTAGATAAAGCCTTAGAAAAGGTAATTAATTCTCCGGTAAGTGTGAAAATAGATCATTTGCAAGCCTACAAATTAGAAAGTATGGGTTTAGTAAAACTGGAGGGTAATAATTGTACTATCTCCTGCGAGTTATATCGAGTTTATTTTGGGGCACAAAAAATAGAAAAATCTAATTTTTTCGATGTGGTTGCACAGTTGCAAAAATCTAATAAAGAGTTGCAAAAATTGAGCTATGTAGATCATATAACTCAGATTTCTAATCGGCGGAAATTTGAGCTAACATTGCAAGAGGAATGGGAAAAATCAGCTAAAAAAAGGGACGTTTTATCGCTGATTTTATGCGATCTTGACTTTTTTAAAATTTATAATGACGAGTACGGACATCCCGCGGGAGATGATTGTTTACGGCAAGTCGCGAAAGCTATCCAGAATGCGGTAGTGAATCATTCTAATTATGTGGTAGCGCGTTATGGCGGTGAAGAATTTGGGATAATTTTACCACAGACAGAATCTTTCAATGCTGTTGAAATTGCGGAAAGAATCAGAGAAGAAGTAAAAAAATTGGCGATCGCGCAGAATCCTTTAAAATTTGGCGGTCTACCTGCTTCAGTGATCACAATAAGTTTAGGAGTTGCTTCCACAATTCCTAAACTTGAAGAATCCCCATCTCTCCTAGTAAATGAGGCAGACAAGGCACTTTATCGGGCAAAAAAAGAAGGGCGCGATCGTGTATTTTTGCTGCAACCTGAAATCGCGTAGTCTCGGAGAAATTAAGGATGCAAAATTCCATCTATCAAATTGGTGGGAGTCTCAGTAATGACGCACCCACATATATCGTGCGTGAAGCGGACTCAGAACTCTATCAAGCTTTAAAAACTGGTCAATTCTGTTACATTCTCAATTCCCGACAAATGGGGAAATCCTCGATTTTAGTCAGAAGCCGACATTTATTACAACAAGAAGGGTTTAAATGCACTACCATTGATATGACGAGAATAGGTAGCGAAAATATTACACTATCTCAATGGTATAAAGGGATAGTTTCGGAATTGTGGCGAGGGTTAAATCTCGTGGGAAAAGTGAATTTAAAATCTTGGTGGCTCGAACAAGAAGATGTTTCAGTCCTCCAAAGTTTAAGTAACTTTATTGAAGAGATCCTCCTGGGGAAATTACCTGGGGAAAAAATTATTATTTTTATAGATGAAATAGACAGCATTCTCAGTCTAAACTTTTCCGTAGATGATTTTTTTGCCCTAATTAGATTTTGTTACAATCAAAGAGCGATTAATCCTGAATATAATCGGCTCACCTTTGCTATCTTTGGAGTGGCGACCCCTTCGGATTTAATTAATGATAAAAAAAGGACTCCCTTTAATATTGGTAAAGCCATAGAATTGCAGGGATTTAAACCCGAGGAAACGGAACCCTTAGCCCAAGGATTAGCCCCCTACATAGAAAATCCGGAGAAAGTGGTAAGAGAAATATTAAGTTGGACAGGGGGACAGCCATTTTTAACGCAAAAAATATGTGATTTAGTGTTAAGTGTGATTCAAGAGAGAGTGAGGGAAAAATTGACAATTACTCCGGGGCAGGAGGGTTTTTGGGTAGAGAGTATAGTGGGAGAGCGCATCATAGAAAAATGGGAATCGCAGGATGAACCAGAACATTTGAGGACGATCCGCGATCGGCTCAATTACAATCAACAACGCAAAGGCAGATTACTAGGAATTTATCAGCAAATCTTACAAGGTGAAAAAATTTCCACAAATGATAGTCAGGAACATACCGAATTAATTTTATCAGGATTAGTAGTCAAACATGAAGGATATTTACAAGTAAAAAATAAAATTTATGGTCAGGTATTTAATCTGAACTGGGTAACATCAGAATTAGGAGAATTGCGACCTTATTCCCAAACATTTGATGCCTGGATAGCATCAGAAAAAAACGATGAATCTCGACTATTAAGAGGACAAGCCCTAAAAGACGCGCAAATCTGGTCACAAGGAAAAAGTTTAAGTGATTTAGATTATCAATTTTTAGCTGCTTCAGTAGAATGGGATAGAAAAGAAGTCCAAATAACTTTAGAAGCAGAAAGAGCTAAAGCCATTGAAGTACAATTGAAACAGCAACAACAAAAATTATTACAGGAACATAAAATTGCCCAATTACAAAGATTATTTTTAGGAGTAATTAGTATTGCTTTTATAATAGCTTCCAGCTTGGGATTATTTGCATATAAACAATATAAAGAAGCTAGAATTAGTGAAATTAAAGCCTTAGCATCATCTTCTAAAGGATTTTTTGCATCAAATCAAAAATTTGATGCACTGATAGAAGCTATTCGAGCTAAACAAAAACTAAAACAACTAGCAAAGGTAGATATAACCACAGAAAATCAAGTACATTCAGCCCTGCGACGAGCCGTTTATGGAGTCGAAGAATATAACCGCTTTTTGGGGCATAAAGCTACGATTACAGACATTAATTTTAGCCCCAATGGTCAACTTATCGCCAGTGCTAGTAGTGATAACACCATTAAACTTTGGCATCCAGATGGCAGCTTGTGGCGGGATCTCAAAGGACATCAAGCGACGGTGTGGTCAGTCCAGTTTAGTCCTGATAGCTCAATGCTGGTTTCTGGAAGTGAGGATAGCACAATCAAACTGTGGAATCGAGACGGCATTTTGTGGAAAACTTTTAATAATGCCCATCAAGCTCCAATTACGAGCGTAGCTTTCAGCCCCGATGGTAAAACTATTGCCTCAGCGAGTTTCGATAGAACAATTAAACTTTGGACTCTCAACGGGACTCTCCTCAAAACTTTCTCAGATCATCATGGGGCGGTGATGAGAGTCGCGTTCAGTCCCGATGGTCAAACCATTGTTTCTGGGAGTGCTGATAGGACGATTAAACTTTGGCATATTGATGGCACTTTACTTAAAACTTTTCGCGGTCATAGTGCGACGGTAATGGCAGTCGCGTTCAGTC
Organism: Microcoleaceae cyanobacterium bin_387; assembly: GCA_037440985.1. Classification (GTDB taxonomy): domain Bacteria; phylum Cyanobacteriota; class Cyanobacteriia; order Cyanobacteriales; family Microcoleaceae; genus JBEDKD01. The sequence continues at coordinate 22,649 of JBBITB010000072.1, read as the reverse complement.
CCGATAGTCAAACTATTGTTTCTGGAAGTGGCGATCATACGATTAAACTCTGGCATCTTGACGGGACTTTACTCAACACTTTTCTTGGTCATGGTGCTACCGTTTGGACGGTAAAATTTAGTCCTGATGGTAAGATGATTGGTTCTGCTAGTTCTGATAAAACCATTAAAATTTGGAGTCGTAATGGCTCTTTGTTAAGGACTCTCCGGGGACATCAAGCTGCGATTTGGACAATGGCTTTTAGTCCTGATAGTTCCACGATCGCGTCTGGTGCTGCGGATAAATTGGTTAAACTTTGGCAAATTAAGAACCCATTTATCACCACCCTTTTTGAACATACAGGAGGCGTTTGGAGCGTAGCGTTTAGTCCTGATAATTCCGCGATCGCTTCTGCGAGTTGGGACAAAACCGTAAAATTATGGAATCGAGAGGGCATCCTGCTCAAAACCCTAGAGGGACATGAATCTGAGATAGGCAAAGTGGTTTTCAGCCCCGATAGTCAAACCATTGCCTCCGGTAGTGAAGATTCAACCATTAAACTATGGAATCGAGACGGGACTTTACTCAAAATACTCAAAGGACATCGGGCGGTGATTTCAGGGTTAGCTTTTAGTCCTGATGGGGAGATAATTGTCTCTAGTAGTTTCGATAAAACGGTTAAAATTTGGACTGCAAACGGAACTTTATTAAAAACTCTCAAGAGTGGTAACGCTCCATTTCAGTCGGTCACGATTAGCCCCGATAGTCAGAGCATTGTAGTTAGCAGTGGCAATGGCACAGTGACAATTTGGAATCGCCAAGGCACTTTGCTAAAAACCATCAAAAGTCATCCTGCATCAACTCTGATTGTGGCTTTCAGTCCTAAGGGTCAAATATTAGCCACAGGTAGTGTAGATAATACGGTTAAACTTTGGAAACTAGATGGCACTTTATTAAAAACCCTAGCCAATCATCAAGGTCCAGTTTGGGGCATTGCTTTCAGTCCTGACGGTCAAAAGATTGCCACAGGCAGTTTAGATAACACCGTTAAAATTTGGCAACCGGATGGCACTTTATTAGTCACCCTAGAAGGTCATACTTCTGGTATTAGGAATATTGCTTTCAGTCCTGATGGTAAAACCATTGCTTCTGCCAGTGATGATAATACCATAATTTTATGGGATCTGGAGAATGTTTTGAACGTAGATTTATTGCAGTATGGTTGCCATTGGGTGCGTGATTATCTACAAACCCATGTCAATTTAGAAGAAAGTGAACGCCATTTATGCGATGGAGTTAAAAGGTCAAAATAAAACATCAATAAAAATTATAAATACTGGTGAACCATGACTAACTATCAATATCAAGTTGGCGGCAGTCTCAGTAATGACGCACCCACCTATATCGTGCGTGAAGCAGACTCAGAACTTTATCAAGCTTTAAAAGGGGGTCAATTCTGTTATATTCTCAATTCCCGACAAATGGGGAAATCCTCGATTTTAGTCAGAAGCCGACATTTATTACAACAAGAAGGGTTTAAATGCACTACCATCGACATGACGAGAATCGGTAGCGAAAATATTACCCTCTCTCAATGGTATAAAGGGATAGTTTCCGAATTGTGGCGAGGGTTAAATCTCGCGGGAAAAGTGAATTTAAAATCTTGGTGGCTCGAACAAGAAGAGGTCTCAGTAATCCAAAGTTTAAGTAATTTTATTGAAGACATCATCCTGGTTAAATTCCCTCAAGAAAACATAATTATCTTTATTGATGAAATAGATAGCATTCTCAGTCTTAATTTTTCGGGAGATGACTTTTTTGCCCTGATCAGATTTTGCTACAATCAAAGAGCAATTAATCCTGAATATAATCGACTGACATTTGCCATCTTTGGAGTAGCAACCCCTTCGGATTTGATTAATGATAAAAAACGGACTCCATTTAATATTGGTAAAGCGATAGAATTGCATGGGTTTAAACTGGAGGAAACGGAACCATTAGCCCAAGGATTAGCCACTCAAATAGAAAATCATCAGCCGGTGGTAAGAGAAATATTAAAATGGACAGGTGGACAGCCATTTTTGACCCAAAAAATATGTGATTTAGTCTTGATGTTGAGTCAAAATACAGTGGGAGAAAAATTAGTAATTCCCGCGGGTCAAGAGGGGTTTTGGGTAGAGAATATAGTGCGCTCCCATATCATCAACAAATGGGAATCTCAAGACGAACCAGAACATTTGAGGACGATCCGCGATCGGCTCAATTACAATCAACAACGTAAAGGTAGACTTTTAGGCATTTATCAGCAAATCTTACAAGGTGCAGAAATTCCCACAAATGATAGTCAGGAACATACCGAATTAATTTTATCAGGATTAGTAGTCAAACATGAAGGCTATTTACAAGTAAAAAATAAAATTTATGCTCAGGTATTTAATCTCAACTGGGTAGCATCAGAATTAGGAGAATTGCGCCCTTATTCCCAAGCATTTGAGGCTTGGATAGTATCCGAAAAAAAAGATGAGTCACGGTTATTAAGAGGAAAGGCTTTAAAAGATGCTCAAATCTGGTCCCAAGGAAAAAGTTTAAGCGATTTAGATTATCAATTTTTCGCGGCTTCGGTGGAATGGGATAGAAAAGAAGTACAACTGACTTTAGAAGCAGAACGGGCTAAAGCCATTGAAGCACAATTAGCCGAACAACGGCAAAAAGCCAAATTACAAAGATTATTTTTAGGAGTAATTAGCCTCGCATTTCTGGTAGCTTCTGGCTTGGGATTATTCGCTTTTAGACAATACAGAGAAGCCAGAATTAGTGAAATCAAAGCCTTAGCATCATCTTCTGTCGGCTTGTTTTCTTCAAATCGTCAATTAGACGCAATGATTGAAGCCATTAAAGCCAAACGGAAATTAGATGATTTGAGGGGGGTAGATCGTGAAATAAAGGAAAATGTAGACCAAGCACTGAAACAAACCGTTTATAGCAACAATGAATTTAACCGCTTGATCGGTCATCAAAATTCCATACTGGGTGTGGCGATTAGTCCTGACGATCAATTGATTGCCACTGCAAGTATGGATAAAACCGTTAAAATTTGGCAACGAGATGGCAAATTGCTGCAAACCTTAAACCATCCCACATCAGTGACTCGCGTTGCTTTTAGTCCTGATAGCCAAGTGATTGTTTCAGGAACTTCTGATGGGAGTGTTAAAATATGGGGTGTTGATGGCACTTTAATCAAAACTTTTCAGGCTCATCAAATCCCCGTCTGGGGAGTTGCTTTTAGTCCTGATGGTAAACTGATTGCTTCAGCTAGTGCAGATAAAACCGTAAAATTATGGAGGCTTGATGGTAAATTATTGCAAACATTGACCGGACATCAATTACCTGTTTGGAGTGTGGCTTTTAGTCCTGATAGTCAAATGCTTGCTTCTGCATCCCTCGATCATACCGTTAAACTTTGGACTGTTGACGGTAAGTTACTCAAAACCCTAGAAGGACATCAGAATGCTATTTGGGATATTGCCTTTTGTTCCCAAGGGAATTTATTAGTTTCAGGGAGTGGCGATCACACCGCAAAAATCTGGAAAACCGACGGAACTTTAGTGAAAACTCTTAACAGCAATGATGCCATTATGGGGGTTGATTGTCGGGGGCAATATATTGCCACGGGTGGCAAAGATAATCTGGTTAAAGTTTGGCACATAGATGGAAGCTTTATTAGAGACTTAAAGCAACATGATGCCGCGATTCGAGATGTAGCCATGACTTCCGATGGTTTGATGATCGCTTCCGCGAGTTTTGATCGCACCGTTAAACTCTGGCAACGCAATCAATATCTGTTAAAACCACTCTACGATCATCAAGATACAATTTGGGATATTGCTACCAGTTCCGATGGGAAATTATTTGCGACGGTTAGTGAGGATAATACTTTAAAATTATGGCACGGTAATGGCAGATTGTGGCAAACCCTTCAACAACCCCAGTCTAGTTTTCGTAGTGTGGTTTTTAGTCCAGATAGTCGTCTGATGGTGACAGGCAGTAATAACTATATGGTACAACTTTGGGATATCCGCGATCGCGATCAATCTCCGATCAAACTATTGCGAACTTTTAAAGGACATCAAGCTACGGTTTTTAGCGTCGCGATTACTTCCGATGGCAAAACGATCGCGTCGGGAGGAGATGATAGAAACATCAAAATTTGGAATTTAGAAGGGGAACTTTTGCATAATATTAAGGCTCACAAGGAAAGAATCGGGAAATTAACCTTTAGTCCTGACGGTCAATTTCTCGCGTCAGCCAGCCAAGATGGTACGGTGAAACTTTGGCAAGCTGATGGCACTTTCGTGAAAACTCTGATAGAGCAAAATGTGGCTTGTTGGGGAGTTGCCTTTAGTCCTCAAGGAAATCTCATCGCGTCTGTTTGTCAAGATCGCTTTCTTAAACTGTGGAAAATAGATGGAACATTACTCAAAACTATTGATACAAAAAGTGAGGGTTTAACGCGAGTGGCTTTTAGTCCTAACGGTGAAATCATCGCGACAGGAAGTCTTAATAATCAGGTGAAATTATGGAATTTAGAAGGAAAATTGCTTAAGTCTTTACCCGGACATCAAGGAGCAGTAATGACTCTTGCTTTTACTGCTGATGGAAATTACTTGATTTCTGGAGGAGATGATCGCACGGTGATGATGTGGGATGTTAACAAAATTCTCCAAGTTAATGAATTAGATTATGCTTGTGATTGGCTGCGGGATTATTTGCGGACTAATCATGAGGTTGAGGAGCGCGATCGTGCTTTATGCGATGGAATTCATAGGTGAAAATAACCATCAATCACTCCCTTTAGAGCGGGTTTTGTTGAATCTGGGTTGGCTCAGAGAAATCTGGGTGAAAGATTCCGTACTGTTGTCTGGGTTTGGGGCGCGATCATGATCTCACCAATATCCTGATATAATAAGTAAAATTTAAAAACTTAACAATTTTGTGATGATACCATGACTAAACCTACAGCAACCTTATTAATTTCCTGTCCCGATCGCAAGGGACTTGTCGCGTTACTTGCTAATTTTATCGCGTCTCATAATGGTAATATTATCCACGCGGATCACCATACAGATTTTACCGCGGGATTATTTTTAAGTCGTCTGGAATGGCAATTAGAGGGTTTTGACTTAAAAACTGAAGAAATTACACCTGCTTTTAGTGAACTTGCCCAGGATTTACAAGCCCATTGGCAATTACATTTTTCCGAGAAAATTCGACGGATTGCACTCTGGGTAAGTCGTCAAGATCATTGTTTATTAGACTTGATTTGGCGACAACGGGCTAAAGAAATTAGGGCGGAAATTCCCCTTATTATCAGTAACCATGAAAATTTAAAGCCCCTAGCCGCACAATATGGTATCGACTTTGAGTATATTCCCATCACCAAAGATAATAAAGTTATTCAAGAAGCACAACAGTTAGAACTTATTAATAAGTATAACATAGATTTAGTTGTTTTGGCGAAATATATGCAAATTTTGAGTCAAGATTTTGTGATAAAATTTCCCAATGTGATTAATATTCACCATTCATTTCTACCCGCGTTTGTGGGTGCAAATCCCTACGAAAGGGCTTATGAAAGAGGGGTAAAAATTATTGGTGCAACAGCCCACTATGTTACACCAGATTTAGATGCTGGCCCTATTATCGAACAAGATGTTGTGCGTGTGAGTCACCGCGATGATGTGTCTGATTTAGTTCGCAAAGGTAAAGATTTAGAAAGAGTGGTTTTAGCAAGGGCGGTGCGATATCATTTACAAAATCGGGTTTTAGTTTATGGCAATCGCACGGTTGTTTTTGCTTGAATTTTAAAGGTTATTCGGGTTTATTTTGGACTCTGTTGGGGCGGGTTCCCTGATCAATTCTTTTACCTAAAAATAGTGGATGGGGAAGGGGCGGGTTTATCTCATGGCGGCTATCAAAGATTTCGGCGAACCCGCCCCTCGGAAATCTTGATATTTGCTAATTATTTCGAGAATGAAATAGGGTAAAACAGGGGCATTTATAGATAAATAACTCCTGCTTAAGGAATGACAGGTTGGGGTTGATTGGGAGAATTTTCGGATAAATTTTCCGGGTATGGGGGACGGAAAGATAGATACAATAATGGCCCGAATAAAGGTATTAATGCGACACTCCAAAAGATGATTTTATTATTAATGCCCCGTCTAGCCATATCATCACCTAATAAGGCAGAAAAGATTAGGGAAAGCATACAAAAGTCTAAACTCATTACATGAATAAAGCGACTGGTTTGCCATTGTTGTACAAAGTCGCTCCAGTCTCCTTTGGTAATTCCAGAAAATACTAATGCCCCTGCACCTAATGTTAATAAAATTCCGATGAAACGAGAATCTAATATTTTTAGGAATAGATTTTTTTTGCCGTAAAACTGTGGATTGGGTTGACGTAATGCTAAATAAGGTAATAGAGCAAAGGCTCCTACGGCAAAGGATAATAAGGCAAACACCCACGCGGGATTTTTTTGCCCTCTACCGTCACTGAAAAGCACACAACTATAAATCATAGGCCATATTCCCATGATATTGAATAAGGCGACAATGAGGGGGTTAATTCCTTCGAGTTTACCTGTTGATAGGTTTGTAATAAGTGTAATGGTGTCTGCGCGATCGGGTGGTGCAAAGATAAACGCGTAGGTGATAAATCCTAACCAAAGTAACCAAAATCCGATTTTTTCCATGATTTTATTTGTGTCACATCAATAACTCTAATAATATATAGCATTTTTCAATGAGATGTAAATGTGGAATGGGCATCTTGCCCGTCACAGGCTCATGCCTGTGCCACAAGTGTCACTTCTCAAAAGTCAACTCTCTAGCACGTCTCAATCATTTATAGATATTTGTAGGGGTAGTACCCCCGTGGTTGCCCCTAAATTAACTGATGATTACGCGATATGATATATCACGCGTTTCTCAAATAGATGAGGTGTAGATATGTGCTTAAGAGAGGGCGAAGCATTCCCGAAATATCGTTATTCATCCTATCACAAATAATTGTCTTCCTTCTTCCTTCTTCCTTCTTCCTTCTATGGAAATTGTTCCATGAATTGGCGATCGATCCGATCTTTTCATTGCCAAAGTAGGGGAGATTCCCACATAAACATACCACGAGACGCGATCGCGCTTTTATCTCCGGTGCCGATTAAACTTAAATATTGTTTTTGAGGGTAATATGGTTTTAAGGGTTTACCTTGAATAAATCGACATAAATTATGATATAATGGTTTACCTTGATGTACTGCAAAAACGCCTGCTTTCGGGCGGGGATGATTAATCATTGTGGCTATATCTCCCGCGGCAAATATCTGGGGATGGGAAAGAGATTGTAAATAGTCATTGACTAGAATAAATCCATTATTATCGGTGGATATACCTGATTCTTTGAGCCAATGGGCTGCGGAGGCTTGCGTTACCCAAAAGACGCGATCGTATTCTTTTGTTAACCCGGATTCACAATGCAACAGATAGGAAAAAAGAGCGCGATCACGTCTTAATAGAGGTTCAATTTTCGAGACGGTTTCACCTAAATATAATTGAATCCCACGACTGATCAAAATTTCCTGAAGACGACGACGCACTAATATATTATGACTAAGTAAAAGTTCTCTCCCACTCTGAATTAAACTAATCTCTAAAAACTCACTATTATTCCCTTCTCCCTTTTTCCTTATTCCTTCTTCCTTATTCCTTCTTCTTTCTTCCTTCAATAAACAAGACTGCATATTTAAAGCTAATTCGACACCACCCGCACCACCGCCAACAATGGCTAAACGTAACAATTGATCAGGGTTATTCTTTCTTTCTGTGAGTAATTCCTGCCAATGCTTTAAAAATTGGGGAACTGGTTTTGCGGGTATTGTGTAATCTTTTGCACCAGGCACTAATAGAGTATTCGGTGTGCTACCAATATCAATGGAAACTACATCAAAATTAATGGGCTTATTCTCTTGACAAATTACTTGATTTTTGCCTAAGTCAAGCGCGATCGCGTGATCAATTAAAATTTGACAATGGGCAAAAAGAGCCAGTGATCGTAAATTAATATGACAGTCATGATAATCATAAAAACCCGCGATATAACCCGGAAGCATCCCCGAATAGGGAGTATGGGAAACATTAGTAATCAGAGTAATATTAATTCCGGGTAAGGGATTAATCCCAAACTGTTTTAAGACGATCGCGTGACTATGCCCACCGCCAATTAAAACCAGATTTTTAGTAAGAGAATGAGATGTTGTTAGCATGAGCTTTAAAAAGAAACCGGGTTTCTCTCCTAAATTTGGCACAAAGTGGTTTATCGGTATCAAGAAACCCGGTTTATGGGATATAGTTATATGTTTACACCCAAAAGTTGATAACTTTTACTTTCCCATAAAATAAATAATCCTAAACCAATTAAAACAAAGGGAACGATCGCGTGTGTATAACGAGTCAAAAGTTTAGCCACTTGAGGATGGCGTGTAAATTGATAGGCACTATAACACCAAACCGCGATCATTATATAAAAAACGATTAAAATTGTCAAGAAACTCGGTAAATTACAACTGGCAAATAAAGGCACATAAATCCCGATATTATCACCACCATTGGCAAAGGTAACAGCACCGACTTGAAAAATTTGTGGTTTGATTAAATGGGATAATTTTGCCAAGAGAGAAGATTTTTCCTTAACAGCAAACTCTGTGGAAATTGCTTGTAGTTCATCATCTTCTTCAGGGTTAAGGAGATGATTAATGCCGATAAAAATTGGCACAAATCCCATTAATCCTATCCACGGACGCGGTATCATTAAACCACCGAAAAAACCCGGTAAACTGGTTAATATTAACGCGGTAAAACCTAGATATTGTCCCGCAAAAATATGCCACGGCTTTAATTTGCTATCAACTTGGGCAAAAAAGAGCATTAAAATTACCAGATCATCTATATTTGTGGCTGTAAATGCTGTAATTCCTGTCGCGATCACGCCGAAAAACCAATTCATAAATTTTTGAGTTTATTCTTGATGTTTTAATATCATATTTTTTACCCATTGTCAAGATAATAAGATAAATTTTATAGTAGGTTTGGTTAAATATTGAGATATTGTCAGGTTTCTTCAAGTTTCTCTAATCAACCCAATCGACTTCTTTTTACTTGTCGGTTGGGTTGAGTATTGAGATATTGTCTGATTGCTGAAAGTTTCTTTACTCCACGGAAGCATCCCAATTTTATAGGGGCGAAGCATTCGGGCAGATAATTTATGGCTTGCAACCAAAGACTTTCTACCCCAATGCTTCGCCCCTACGGATATATGTGCCAAAATGGGATGCTCCTTACTCCACCCTATAGACATCTTGACAAAATAAGGTGAAAGGCAGGCAGGATGCAGGATGCCTACCCTGCCATAGTGGAATGGTATTAGACTCTTAATAACTCCTGAGAAAGCGCGATCGCGTGTTGACGAATTTCGGGAATTGCCGTAGTTTCCCAAAGAGATCCTTTACCAGGGGAACCCAATGTATAAAGCCAAGAAGAAACGACCCCTTTTTCTCCAATTAAAGCACCATTTGAAGCCACATCTAAACCCAAATTTAAGGAATCAGGACGAATTAACCCTCGATCGCGTAAATTCACAATTAAAGGATGTTTAAATTGTCGATAATCACATTCTGAGCCCGTGCAATTAATTACACGATTTACTGTGAAACACGTCAACTCGTCATTATTACTATGTCGTGGTTTGATAAAAACATCTACCCCTTTTTGTGTGACAGAAAATTGTTGCACTTTCCCAGCAATAACTTGTAATTGATGACTATTTAAGATTTCCTGTAAAATCCCAAAAATCTTAGGGGCTACTCGATGACGGTGAATTTCCCAATAGGGACGTAGATGACGTAAAAAACGTCGTTTTTCTTCTAAAGATAGACTTTGCCACAGGCTTTGTGTTTCCGGGCGAATTGCATCAATTACCCCTCGCCAATTTATGCCTTGAGTTTCTGCTTCTTTAATGATTTGACGCACTTGACGTAAGAGATTGCGAATAGTTAAGGGAGTGATTTTTGTTAAGTTTAAACCATGATAAGGTGGGGATGCTTGATGGCATTGGGGAAAAAAGCCATGACGCGAAACCACATAAATTTGACCTTGATGATTTTGGTATTTTAACCCGATCGCGATATCAACCATCGTTAATCCTGAGCCTATTAATAAAATATGCTCATCAGGTTTAATTGAATCAAAAACATCCGCACCCCAAGGATAACTAATATAATGTTCCCGATCCTGGTAAAAACTCGGATCTTCAATGGTGGGATTAGCCGGAGGAAAATTCCCCAATGCCAGAACAATTTTATCCGCGATAATTTTCTCACCCTTACTTAAAGTAATCTCATTATTGTCACCCTGGGGAGAAATATCGATCGCGTCTTCTTTGAGCCATTCAAAGGTAACATGGGCTGGGGCATTTTTGATCGCGTCCTCTAAAATAGCTTGCCCATAAATACCATAAATTTTCCGAGGTACAAAAGTCCCCGATGTCAGACTTTCCTCTCCCAATTCTGCTAACAAATCTTCCCGTTTTTCTAACCAATTAAAAAAATGATCCGGCAGATCGGGAAATGCACTCATTTTGCCCGCGGGAACATTTAATACATGACAAGAAATATTCGTGCTATAGGCTACCCCTCGCCCTAATACCGATTTGGATTCAATTAATTTGATTTCAATCGGTGCAATCGCGTGTTTCAATAACTGCGTCGCAACGAGCACACCACTAAACCCACCCCCGACGATCGCGATCGTCCTTTTTGGCAATAAAACTCCTCTGAGGGGTTGCCAAATCTCTGATAACTGTGACATAATAACAATACTACGGTTTCTCTATCAGTTTACCGTAATTAATAGGAAAAAAATAAATGAGTAACAATTCCGCAATGAATTTAGGATGTCGGCACTGTCGTTATTATGAAATGGAGGGACGGCGGTGGGGACATTGCCAACTGCTGGGAGTACCCGTGCAAGGAGGATGGGCTACCTGCTCCCACGCGATTCCAGCTTTTGCCCCATCTGGGGAACATTCGCAAATCTGTAGAAAAGAGCAAAGACAAGAGGTAGCGCGATCGTCACGTCTATTGGAAGCAAACCCCCCACCTCTTCAAGTTTAGAAAAATTATCATAAATTCTTGGTCAAGGTAGAGTTAATTGCTCCACCTTGGCCTTATCATGGAAGTGAATATACTTGGGAAAAAAATTAGGATGAAGTACCAATTCATATCTCGTTTAGGTATTTTCTTGGTAACAAGCGCCATCGCGGCTTGCTCGATGAGTACACCTCAAACAGAAAAGCACAATCCTGATCACAGTCAACAGACAATGGGAGAGCATCAAACAGCAACAATGTCATCATCCCCACAACATAACGAACATCAAAACCCCCCTGCAAATACAACAAATACCACTCAAACCAAATTCACCGAGTTAAAAAACGTTACCCCCCAAACCCCCGTTAAACTCGCGATCAATGTTTTAGATAATACAGGAAAACCTATTAATAATTTCCAAAAATTTCAAGAACAATTAATGCACCTTATTATTGTCAGTCAAGACTTAGAGCAATTCCAACATCTCCATCCTACTTATAAAGAAAAAGGACAATTTGAAGTCGAAGCCACTTTTCCAAAAAGCGGAAATTACGCGATTTTTAGCGATTATAAACCAGTAGGACAATCAGAACAAGTCGCGGTAATGACTCAACAGGTATTAGGCAATCCGTCACCCACCTCTGCCCCTGATTTTTCCCTAGTAAAAACCTTTGCAGATAAAAAAATTACTCTCTCTTTCTCTGAGCCTACCCTCAAAGCCAATCAAGAAGTTACCATCACCTTTAATTTACAAAAAACCGATAATAATCAACCCATTACTAACTTACAACCCTATTTAGGAGAAAAGGGGCATTTAGTGATTATTAAACAAGCTTCTCCCTTGACTAAACAAGATTATATTCATGCCCATGCTATGCCAGATGCCACCTCTGGAAATGTTAAATTTATGACAAAGTTTACCGAACCCGGAAAATATAAACTTTGGGGACAATTTAAACAAAATGATCAAATTATGACGGCAGATTTTTGGGTAAATGTTTTATAACTTCTCGATGGGGAGTTATCACCCCGTAAGAATCATGGTAAAACCTCCGAAAACATAGTACGTCAAAATTTGGTAACAATTTTCTTTTTACCCCTAGCTGCAAACGATCCCCAACTATGCTATGCTTTGTTATCAAGGGAATAAATTTTTTATCATTACTGTATTGAGACTCTGGGAAAACTATTACTATGAGAGTGTTACTTGTACAAAATGAACCAGAATTGGGTGCTACAATTAAGCGCACTTAAACTCAAGAAGCCTATATGGTAGATTGGGCTCAGGATGTCAATGAAGCTTGGGGCTATTTAGAGAGCCAATCGACTTATTACACTTTGGGAATTTTTGATCAGTTATTGCCCGAAATATCTGGATTAGAATTATGTCGTAGCTTATGTGATAAAAATCATTCTTTACCTGTGTTGATTTTAACAAGTAAATATCCTCAAGAATCTCACATTCCAGGTTTGGACATGGGGGTAGATGATTATTTAGTCAAACCTTTTCCGATGTCCGAATTATCAGCTAAATTACGGGCAATGAAGACGCGATCGCGCTTATTACCATCACAACAACAATTAAAATCAGGAAATTTCACCCTTGATTATCATTTACGCACAGTGACTCTTAAAAATGATCGGGGCGAAAATCAAGTGATTCCTTTAACAATCAAAGAATTGAAATTGTTAGAATGTTTTCTAAAACATCCTAATCAAATTATCACCAGTAATCAAATTCTTGCTCAACTAGGTGATATAAATACAGGAACAATTACGAATGTCGTCGCTACACAAATGCGATTATTTCGACGTAAATTATCCGAATATTATTGCACAAATTTGATAGAAAGTCTCTACGGAGTTGGCTATCGTTTGAAACATTAAAAAAACGCTCATTGGGAATTTGTTCCTCGGAAATACCCAATGACTCACTATTGATTTTTGAGAGAAAACACCATCGGGCTGAGTATCGCCAATCTTAATCTTCCATTATTTCTGATAAATCTTCAATCACCACATCAAAGGTGCGGGCTAATCTCATTAAAACCCTGATCTCTGAGTATCACCCATCTGAGATTTGAGAAACCCAGGAGCGATCCCTCAAAAAATATTCAGTCAATTATAACTAACCACTTCAGTTAAAATCTAAACTGATAAAAACTTCGAGTCTCCCATAATAATGAGTGAATCTCCAAAACCTGTAAACCTCAATAACGAACTCGCGAAAGAGCGCAACCGTGCTGCGGCGGAACGAACTCTTATGGCTTGGATTAGAACCAGTTTATCATTAATTAGTTTTGGCTTTGGCATTGATAAAATTTTGGAAGTATTGCGTCAAAGTAAACTGAGAGAATCAACGCATATTTACTCAGGGACTCGTCTGGTGTGCATTGGTTTTATCCTCATGGGAATTTTTGCCCTATGGGGTGCTATTCGACAACACCGCAAAATTCTTCAATTGATTCAGCGAGATGATTATGTTTATACCAATCAAGCCTCGATCGCGATGACGACAGCTCTATCTGTGATCTTGGTAGGTATATTTGGCTTAATTGTCGTTTTAGCTGGCATATAATCTCATGTTTTTTCAGAATTATAATCAAATGGGGATTGGGAAATAGGGATTGGGTAAGTTTTCTTCTCCTTATTCCCTCTTCCTTTGTACCTTTGTTGTTAATTCCTTCTGCCTTATTCCTTCTGCCTTATTCCCTCTGCCTTATTCCCTCTGCCTTTCAATTTAACAATTTTTCTGCCACAGAAGTTTCGCGCAATTTTCTAGATTCTTCTATTTCCAAGCGTGCCAAAGTAGTGACAGCATCGGCAAGATACATGACTAAAGTTACTCTTTTATCGGGGTCTTTTTCCCGCCAAAGGTCATTGAAAAAATCATAACCCGATTACGGTATGCTCTAATTGATTCAGGATCTAACGCGTAACTCATAAGTTTAGATACTACTCATGTCAAAGGGGTAATGTTGGACAAAAATTCTCAGAAGTTGTCTTTCTGGTTCCAGATAGGTAAACTTTACTTGCACAAGTTCATCTGTAGCCAGTGTGAAGTTTTCCCGGGCTTCTGACGGATTAACAGACTCATGGACTGCAATTACAGTATATTCACCCGGAGAAATTCTGGCAAACTGTGCATCCGCATATTGCAGGCTCACAGTCTGTCTATCTATGATAGTTCCATCTTGCCTGAGAATGGCGACAAATGCCACACCTTCGACAGAAGTCATGGCAATTCCGTCTTGGTTGCTCCTAGAGACGAAGATATCTGACATAATTCTAGTTTAGCTTATGATTGATTCAGGAAACCCGATCGCGCTGCTCACCCACTTGGGGAACAAGTCCTTTGTCTACTCATTATATATTATATAGAAAATTTATTTTTAGTGTTTTCTATTGCCTTGATTCAAACCATGCTGAGTTTCTTGATCATAAAGAATATCAAGTTGATTATAGTTTTTAATAACACGATTAGCCGTGGCGTTAGTGGCTGATGCTAATTGCTCACAGGACTGATACACAGGCATATTAAGAATATTTTGTAAAACCTCATTCCCGGCATCTATTCCATGCTGCTTATGACCATCTTCGTGAATTTGTAAATGGGTGATAAATCTATTCCAACGCTTAACTAAATCACTATCAACTTGAGGTGGTTTCCTCCACTGAGGCATGGTAAAAATTACTGATGTATCAACATTTGCGCTAGTGATTTTACAAATATTTCCTTTTTTTTGATAGCGAAAATTCCAACGAACAAACCAGTCTGTACGTCCATCATAATGACGTTTTTCCCGATCATCTAAGGGGCCTAAAGTATTCATTTGTGTTCGTAGTTCTTCAAAGGTTAAACCTTTGATTTCATAATAGACTGTGCGAATTGTAATATTAGGACGAAGTTGTAGAGATACCTTTAAAGGTTGATGGTTTACCAGTGGTGTCGCGAGACTGGGAATATTAAGATATGTTACTGTCAGACTGGCACTGAAGAGTCCTATTAAGGTAAAAATTTTCCGGTTCATGGCAAAAAATTTCTTCTTTTTCTCCCATATTCTATCTCAAGATTTTTAGAGTATAGACGCGAATCGAGTCAAAATATCCACAAGAGACACGATCGCTCTCCTGGCGGCCCCTAAAACGATCACGCTCCGGGCAGCCAGAGAAAAAATAAAGAGAGTAAGTAAAAATACCCCCTGGGAAAAAAAAGTCCCAGAAAATACAAAATATGCTACAATTGTTAACAAATCTTAGTTAAAGTCTTTTAACGTCCCAAACGCATTATGAGTCTTCCCATTCGTAACGTAGCCATCATAGCCCACGTCGATCACGGTAAAACAACCCTTGTTGATGCCCTTCTCCGACAGTCAGGTATCTTCCGCGAAGGGGAAGACATCCCAGATTGCGTTATGGACTCCAACGACATCGAACGCGAGCGCGGTATCACCATCCTCGCGAAAAACACCGCGGTAAAATACAAAGACACCTTAATTAATATCGTTGACACCCCCGGCCACGCGGACTTCGGCGGAGAAGTCGAACGAGTGTTAGGAATGGTTGACGGTTGTCTACTGATCGTAGATGCTAATGAAGGGCCAATGCCCCAAACCCGTTTCGTGCTGAAAAAAGCCTTAGAAAAAGGCCTTCGCCCCATTGTTTTCGTCAATAAAATCGATCGTCCCCAAGCCGATCCCCTCAAAGCCGTTGATAAAGTTTTAGACTTATTTATTGAACTCGGAGCCGATGACGATCAATGTGAATTTCCCTATTTATTCGGTTCTGGTTTAGGCGGTTATGCCAAAAAAGAACTTGATGAAGAAGGCACTGATATGAAATGTCTCTTTGAGGCCATTCTTGATCATGTCCCGCCCCCAGTCGGTGATGTCAATAAACCTTTACAATTACAAGTTACAACTCTTGATTATTCTGAATATGTAGGTCGGATTGTTATTGGTCGTATTCATAATGGTACAATAAGAGTTGGTCAGCAAGCCGCGTTAGTGACAGAAACCGGAGCGATTGTTAAGTCACGAATCACTAAATTAATGGGATTTGAAGGCTTAAAACGGATTGAAATTGAAGAATCTTCCGCGGGTAATCTCGTCGCGGTTGCTGGTTTTAGTGATGCCAATATTGGCGAAACTATTACTTGTCCCAATGATCCCCAAGCATTACCTTTAATTAAGGTCGATGAGCCCACTTTACAAATGACTTTCTCCGTCAATGATTCACCCTTCTGCGGTCAAGAAGGACAGTTTGTTACCTCTCGCCAAATCCGCGATCGTCTCATGCGGGAATTAGAAACAAACGTCGCGTTACGGGTAGAAGAAACCGACTCCCCCGATAAATTCTTAGTATCAGGACGGGGAGAATTACACTTAGGGATTTTAATTGAAAATATGCGTCGGGAAGGGTATGAATTTCAAGTATCCCAACCCCAAGTTATTTACCGGGAAGTGAACGGCCAACCCTGCGAACCCTTTGAATGTTTAGTATTAGATGTTCCCGAAGAAGCAGTAGGAGGTTGTATTGAACGCCTCGGCAAACGCAAAGGCGAAATGCAAGATATGCATGTGAGCGGAAATGGTCGCACACAATTAGAATTTGCCATCCCTGCGCGAGGTTTAATTGGCTTCCGAGGGGAGTTTATGCGTTTAACTCGTGGTGAGGGAATTATGAATCATAGTTTCCTTGATTATCGTCCTATTATTGGAGATATTGAAGCACGTCGTAATGGTGTTTTAATTTCTTTTGAAGAAGGAGTGACAACCTTCTACGCGTTAAAAAATTCCGAAGATCGTGGAGTCTTTTTTGTTGGTGCTGGAGTCAAGGTTTATAAGGGTATGATCGTGGGAGAACATAATCGTCCCCAGGATTTAGACTTGAATGTTTGTAAGACGAAGCAATTAACTAACTTCCGTTCATCAACGGGGGATGAATTAGTGCAATTACAGTCTCCTGTGGATATGAGTTTAGAGCGTGCTCTTGAGTATATTGGCCCCGATGAATTGGTGGAAGTTACGCCATTATCAGTTCGTTTACGCAAGTTGAGCAAGAAGTTCGCGAAGCGTTAAAACGTTTTCCCAAAAAGTTGCTAGAATAGTGCTTTTTTAATATAACCACAAAGGCACAAAGAACACAGAGGAGAGAGCGAGAATGCCCCTCTTTGTGTCCTCTGTGCCTTTGTGGTTCATTTTCTTTTCCATTACCTATTACCCATTCTCTAAAGGCGTTAAGCGATCGCGTATTTGAACAAAACCGCTCTTAACAACAGTAGCTAAAACCCCCATTTGTTTATGACCAAAATTTTCTTTTAAAAGGGAGAGTAAAGGTAAATCACGTTCCCCAGTCTCAGGATTTATTTCTATATTAACACAACGATTAATTTTAGCAGTAATATAAATGTGAGCATCCCCTAATTGAAAGGTTTGATCAATATAATTAAATTCTTCCCAAGGGGCTATTCCATCTAACACGATATTAGAACGAAATCGACGCACATCGACGGTTTTTTCTGACAGTGAACTCAGTTGATCTAAGGTGGCTTGATTCACTAAGGAAATATGTGCAGTTTCGCGATCTGGATATCGAGTATTACCGTTACTACTTCCGACTAAAACAACAGGCGATCGCGCCGAATGTCTGGCTTCTGGAGTCGGTTCAAATTTTTTGAGATATT
This sequence comes from Microcoleaceae cyanobacterium bin_387, assembly GCA_037440985.1. GTDB lineage: Bacteria > Cyanobacteriota > Cyanobacteriia > Cyanobacteriales > Microcoleaceae > JBEDKD01. The sequence goes on along the minus strand of JBBITB010000072.1, from coordinate 4,785 downwards.
TGGTAAAAAATCGACTAATTCGTACTCGCCCTAATTTCGTATTCGTATTCGCGTTTAATAATATCTTACCTTCTTTTTTCACAGTTAAGAATTGAGTGATAAAGTCATAATGACAATTTAACGCGGCTAAGGCAGGCCAGTCATTTTGTACCGCGCAATTAGTCTTACTCATCCAATTAATATTTTGAAGTGTCGGAATAAAACTGTTATTATGCTCCAAAAATGTCTCTGTCTCCATTTCTATATCTAAAAACATTAGTGCAAAAGCGCGATCGCCTTTAATTCCATGTCCCTCGGTTAAAAATACGCGATCGCCCTCCGGCCCCCCCGTAGCGCGATCGCACTCTTGGGAAGTCAAACCCTTGACTGGATGAATAAATAACTGTTTAACGATGGGTGTACTCATAGAGAAGAAAACCTTAAAATGTACAAAAATTTTAAGGCAAAAAGAGGGGCTTTTAACGAGGGAAGCTCAATAAGATCCAGTGATAACCCATCTTAAACGGAGTTTAGATAAATATTGAGATGTTTTTGAGACATCAGCCATTAATTAGGGGCTTTAGCAGACTGAGGATTTTTTCTAGGTAATATTTCACGCCCGGCCAAGTTTTGGAAGTAAAGTCCACCGACACTGACAAGAAATGTAATATAGGCAATTCCTTGGACAACAAATAATTTATCAGTGTAGCCAAATAAAGCCTTAAAAACGGCTCCAGGGAAGAGATCATCAGGAAGAACTTTTGTGGTATTCCAAACCAAAGGCCCTAAAACACAAGAGTGAATTTTCGCAAAGCGTTCATAATAGAAACAGAGAGCTTCCGACTGACGATTAAGTTGTGAAAATGCGCTCATAGCTTGATCCAAATTTCCCAATGCTGAGACAACTAAACCCGCGACAATTAAAAGTAATAAAACCCCCATATATTGAAAAAATTTGCGGATATTAATTTTTACGCCCCATTTGAATAAAAGTACCCCAATTCCCGCGGCTACACCTAAACCAGTTAAGGCTCCAAAAGCAGGAATTAAACCCTCTTGAAATTTAGCAACAATAAATAAAACTGTTTCAAAACCTTCACGGAGTACCGCGATAAAAATTAAACTAAAAATTCCCCATCCCGCGGGAATCTTATTTTTTTTTAACGCGTTGGAAACAGCCCCTTCTACTTCGGCTTTCAGGAATTTTGCCTGTTGTGTCATCCAAATTAACATCCAACTTAACATCGCGATCGCGATCAGACTAAATCCCGCTTCTAAGAGAGGCTCCATCACAGGTGCATAGGGGAGATTAGAGTTAGATAAAAACTGGAACATCCGAGCAAATAAAACACCTACTAAACTACTAGCCGCAATACCGGAACCGATACCAGCATAAACCCAATAATTAAGTTGACTGTGGCGTGCTTTTTTCAGACAAGCTAATACAATACCGACGACAAGAGCGGCTTCTACCCCTTCACGGAGAGTAATTACAAATGTAGGTAACGCGTCACTGAAACTCATAATTTTGGGTAATGGGTAATGGGTAATGGGGATTGGGGATTGGGGATTGGGGATTGGGGATTGGGCAATTGACAATTGACAATTGATAATTGATAATTGATAATTGATAATTGTCAACTGTCAACTGTCAACTGTCAACTGTCAACTGTTAACCTTCTTCCTTCTTCCCTCGTTAATTAACTAAAATCTCGTAACATTTTACGAAGTTCGAGACTGTGCATTTCCTCCTGTCCAATTTGAGAGCGAGCAAACTCTTCGAGATAAATACTGGCATCTTCTACAGTTTCCAGTAATTCTTTATAGAGATCAAGTGCTTTTTTCTCATGGTTATGACTTTCCTCTAAAAGATCCTTAACCGAGTGATTAAAACTCTCATCAATCGGAGCTATTTTTTGGCTCGGATGCCCTTCTAAACCTGTAAGAATTTCTCCTACTTGTTGGGCATGAAGTAAAGATTCAGTCGCTTGAGCTTTGAAAAAAGTCACAATGGGAATACGATTAGGTCCCGTCACCATTAAAGAATAATGGGTATAACGCACAACGCCTGCGAGTTCAAATTCCATAATCGCGTTGAGGAGACTAATGGTTTTTTCGACGTTAAGTTCTCTCATGTTTTAAAATGGGTAATTGACAGTTGACAGTTGACAGTTGACAGTTGACAGTTCTGCTGCCGTTTCCGTGCGTAATTCAATTAATTAGACATCTTGCGAAACTAGCTGAAACGCTTATAATTCCGTAATTATGAATCAGGGTTTGAAGGAATTTCGCTCATAGGTCTATTGATCATTGTCAACTGTCAACTGTCAACTGTCAACTGTCAACTGTCAACTTCCTTTATTACCTATTACCTATTACCTTTTTTGTATCTTGTTCAAGAGTTTTGATGATTTGGCTAACTTCTTTAGGAGTTTTGATGGGAGTAGCCGGGGGAATCACACTAGGCCAGACAGTTTTTAGCCCTGTAAAACTCGTGGCAATCGCTTTATTTGCCTCCGGTTGTTCCTTACCTAATGTATCAGAGATACCTTGATACAGAGTATCGGCATAAGTGACAAAACCCCTAGAGTCTTGATATTCGATCGCGGCTGCAATTTTGCCTCCGGCGATGGATGCACCATATTCAGAACTCGCAGTATCGAGTAATCCATTAATGACTTGTATCACAAATTGAGGCTTTTTGCGCTGATTTTCTGGGATAGACTGAATAGCAGTATCAATGGACTGCATCGCGTTCTGAAATAGAGTTTTAACTTGGTTAGGATCTTTTGCACCCGCTTTCACTAAATCCTGTAAATTCACCAACGTTGTCTTAAATTCTTTAACATTACGCTCTTTTAACTGATCTTCCACATCAGTATAAATTTCTTCAACGGGGTGGCCAATATGGGGTTCCGCGTCTTGAGGTTTACCCTGATCTAAAAGTTCTTGGGCGACAATTAAATGCCCTTTCATTAACCCTAATTTTGTCATGTAATCAACATCTTTCGCTTCTCCCGTTAACACAACTTCTTCAATAGTTACCATGTCTTGAATCTGGCTTAGTTGCTCTTGAGTAATGACTTTTTTTGTCACTAAGTCATCTATTTTCCCGTAGGGGCGACTGGCTTGAATTTTGTTAGAAAGGGCGGGAACCCCTAATTTTGCTTCTAATTTATCTAATTCTGAGAGAATAGCAGTATTGATGTTAATTTTCTTGCCGCCCCCATGATTTTCATGGGGCATGGTAACAGCACTGCTACTCGTGGGAGCGGGAGTGGTGGATGTTTTTGTGGTACTTTCACTACAACTGGTTAACACGATCAATGTCCCCGTCACCGCGAGGAGGGACAAAGTACGAATGGGCACGATCGCGGCTTTTTTGTCAATTTTCATATCTAGTGGTGGGGTATATTCCCCCTTCTTACTAATTATTGCTAATAATCTGTTCATTTTTGTATTTTCTCTCTAGTGAGAATATTTGTCAACTACTTCAGAAAAATTTGGGGGACTTACCCCGAACGCGGGTTTCTTTACAAATCGTTACTCAAAGTCTGAAGTCAGAAACCTGGTTTCTATTTTACTGTGCGATCATGAGCGATGAAAAGAAATGTAATCGGGAGAGAGTATGATCATAAAAGAAAGAAATCAGTAAAAATCACGAAGATTTACTGACAACATCAAAAACCCCCATACATCCGGCTTCCGCGATCGCGTCTTGATGAGGATGAAACATATATTTCCCTGGATACTTATAGGAAAATTCCAAAATATGACGCTCCGCAACACCCATAGTAATCACATCAGTTTCTTCGGCAGGAGTTAAACTCATACCTGTGCGATAAACCTTAAAAAAATTACCATGAATATGAAAAGTCGCGGGGGAATCATATTCAATCATATTCAAAACATAGAGACGAATTAACTGATTTTGATAAATCCGAATAGGATTCATCATATAATAATTGGGTAAACCATTGAAAGCATAAAGTTCATTTTTATTATCATCATTTGTGTCATAACCCCCCATAACTAAAACCATTTCATCCGCGGGCGGACGTGGTTTGGGCGGATCAATAATAAACATTCCATATAACCCTTTACTAATATGACGAGTTACAGGGGCAATATGACAATGGTAAACATGAACCCCATAGGTTTCGGCATCAAATTCATAAACAAACGCGGAGTTATGACGCACGGGTTTTATCCCATCCATTTCTGGGGGATGAATCCCATGAAAATGTAATGAATGGGCATGGCCTCCTTTATTCATAAATATAATCCGCACGCGATCGCCTTGTGTGGCGCGTAAAGTCGGTCCTGGTACTCGTTGATTAACATTCCAACTATTAAAAGTAACCGCTTTATTTAGTTGTAAGACAGATGTACCTGCTTCTAAGTGAAATTCGCGTACAATACGACCATTTTCTCGCTTAATTGTGCCATAATCAAATTCTCTTAAAATCTGCATAGGATTAAATGCAGCATTCATTGTCATGGGATCGGATTCCCTTAAGGGAGGAATGGGAACCGATCGCGTTTGGGTTTGTGTCATCTGGGAATACGCGATCGCAGCGCCCGACACACCTAAACCCGTTAATCCCCATTGCAACAACTGACGACGAGTAACGCGATCGAATTTTCCCAAACGAGGGTAAAGTGACATAGATTCGTGAACTTATTGCGAAAATTTATTAAAAAGCTGAACCAGATAGAACTATAAGACCTTTTTCGCTTATTGTCAATAATTCTCATTAAATTTAGTGGAAGCTCAAGACGGGGATTGGGGATTGGGGATTGGTG
>JBBITB010000071.1:17966-33003 GCA_037440985.1 Microcoleaceae cyanobacterium bin_387 | reverse complement strand
AAGTATCGAGATAAATTAATAGAAATACTCTAGTTTCGCAAGAGGTCTAATATAAGATTTACAGCAGTTCCCGCTGTTATGAAACACGGTAGGGACACGGCAATGCCGTGTCCCTACGAGGATTGAACGATCAGTGGGTGTACCTCGCGGTTTCCGCTGTATCACCCACGGGCAAATCTCCCCGTCATTCCTTTGTGTCCTCTGTGCCTTTATGGTTCATTAAAAAAACAATTAATTATGTCCTATACTAGACAAGAAAGAGCCCGATCGCGTATAATAGAAATAACTCAGAGGTAAAGCCTAGAGTTTGGAGGTTAAAAATATGTCCAGTGTTGATATCACCAGTTTTCAAGAAAATATTTCAAAACTCATGGAAGTGGCGATGAGCGGCGCAGAAATTGTGATTACCAAAAATGAAACACCCGTGTTGAAATTAACAGCAGTCTCCCCTCAGAAAAAAATAAATCGTCACCCGGGAAGTGCTAAAGGGTTACTTTGGATATCCGATAATTTTGATCAGCCTTTAGATGATTTTAAGGATTATATGTGATGATTTTTTTGTTAGATACTCATGTTTTTATTTGGTACACAACCAACCGATAATGAGCGGTTAAATCAAAGAATGCGATCGCTAATTGATGATGGAGATAATGATATTCTTGTAAGTATGGCGAGTATCTGGGAAATGGCAATTAAACATAGTCGGGGAATGTTAAGTTTTCCGCTGCCATTTATGGAGTTCATTCGTCAACAACTTATGATTAATAGAATATATAGAAGTTTTAGCTAGACTACCTTTTCATCATCGAGATCCCTTTGATAGATTAATCATCGCACAGTCAATATCCAAAGAGATACCTCTTCTTAGTGTGGATGGGATGTTTGATGCTTATGGTATTACTCGGTTTTGGTAATTGAATTTACGATCGCGTTTCCTCAAAAGGCAAACTATCATAGTAAACAGAGATGAAGAGTGAAATGATTTGAAATGCTCGCGCTCTCAACCCCAAAGAATTTACCAAGGGTAAAGAAACCGGATTTATCGGTAAACCATTAACCACAGTCCCCAAGCTCATAAAGCCCCTTTGTCAGAATCCGGGGTTTCGTGTTCTCCGAAATCCTGATCTCAATCCTTCTTTTATTAAAATATTTAAGTATAATATTTAGTAATTAAACCTTGTTAACGAGTATATTACAATTATTCTTTCCTGTGAAAAAACGCGATCGTGCTTCATCCCTAAATTGTACTGAATCACCCTCTCTCATATCTGAGTTCGTTAAAACAAAAAAAGAAATCAAAAAGACAATATAAAAAAAAGTGTATTAATGACTGATAAAAGGCTCATAATAAGAAATAGGTGATAGCTAACACCCATCACCCCCCAAACCCCTATACCCAGTGGAGTCCCCCCTAGTGTCTAGCATGGAAAAAAAAGATGAGACGCGACACACTCGATCCCCAAATCTTAACCACCTCCGATAAAACCCTTGAGAGAGCGACGCCATGAAACTCCGTACCAAAACCTTAGTAATGATCGGCGCAGCACTCCTGAGTTTAATAGTCGTGCTCTACGCCACAGCATCAACTATCCTGCTGCATAACTTCCATGATTTGGAAGCCGAATACGTTTATCAAGATGTGGCACGGGCTTTGGATGCCCTTGATGATGATCTGTCAGACTTAAACACCAGTGCCAGAGATTATGCCGAATGGGATGATACCTACTCTTTTATTTCCACCCAAAATCCCAAGTATATTAAATCCAATTTTGTCAATGCCACATTTTCCCAACTCCGACTTAATCTCGTCATTCTTTTAGATACCCAAGGAAAAATAGTTTTTAGTAAAGGATTCGATCTTGTCAAACAAACAGAAACCTCCATTCCCAAGAGTCTTCAGAAACACCTTAGCCCAAATAGTCCCCTTTTAACATCACGCACTCTTTCAAAGGATTCTCGATTTCTTTACTCCTCCAAAACGGGGATAGTGCTTCTTCCTGAAGGAAGCCTTCTAATTACGGCGCGCCCCATTCTCACCAGTCAAGGATCTGGCCCCTCCCTGGGAACCCTAATCATGGCTCGTTATCTTAATGATTCAGAAATTAAGCGTTTAGCCGAATTGACAGAATTATCAGTTGATTTTACCTTACCCTCTTTAGATTTTAAATTAGGTAGCACTTCTTCTCATTATAGCACCGAAATTATACGTGATAACAACCCCAACATTGCAGCTATTAAAGAAAAAATTGAGCATCTCAAATCCGTTGAAATTTTAGTAGAACCTCTGAACGAAAATATCGTCGCGGGATACGCACTTTTACGAGATATTTATGGTGAATTAGCTCTCCTTTTACGAGTCGATGTGGCTCGCATTATTTACCAACAAGGCCAAGCGACTTTACACATTTTTTCTATTAGCTTGCTTGCCCTGGGTTTAGTCTTTAGTGGCGTTACCCTTCTCTTATTAGAAAAATCAATATTATCACGGTTAGCACAATTAACCTCTTCTGTCAGTCTGGTGGGAGAATCTGGGGATCTCTCTAAGCGATTGGAAAAACCAGATAATAGTGAAGATGAATTATCTAGTCTTGCCGACAGCGTTAATCAAATGTTAGACGCGTTAGCAAAATCTCAAGTCAAAGGCCAAGAAACAGAAGATCGCTATCGTTTAATGGCGGAAAATTCCACGGATATGATTACTCGACATGATCCTAATGGTGTCATTCTTTATGTTTCTCCCGCGTCTCAAGCATTACTAGGTTATGAACCCTCACAATTAGTCGGTAAAACTCCTTCTCGACTGTTTTATCCTGATGATTTAGAAACGGTTCATAAAGCCCACTCAACGATACTCACGCTTCCCGTCACTTATACTGTTACTTATCGGATTTGTCGTGCTGATCAGAATTATATTTGGTTTGAAACAACCAGTCGCACAATCCGTGATCCTCAAACGGGAAACGTTGAAGAAATTATCGCGGTTTCCCGTGATATTACTGAGCGTAAACAACGGGAACAAGAGTTATTAGAAAGTGAAGCTTCTATGCGGGCTTTGTATCAAGTGACATCAGCTCAAAATCTTACTTTTGAGCAACGCTTAAAAAGTTTACTCTTAATGGGATGTGAACAATTTGGTTTAGAAATAGGTATTTTATCTCATATTGAAGGTGATAATTATCAGGTGATCGCGGTGGAATGTCCCGATGGTTCTATCCAAAAGGGTGCAATTGTTGATCTGGAAAAAACTTTCTGTGTTTTTACCACAATGAGTGCGGAACCTCTTTATTTTGAATCTATTGGATTTTCCGGTTTTTCTTTTAGTATGAATCAGCCGATTTTTTCCATTGAAGCTTATATGGGAACTCCCGTCATTGTTAATGGTAAATTATATGGAACTCTGGCTTTTTGGAGTGCTCATATTCTCAATGAACCTTTTAAACCTCTCGATAAAGAATTATTAAAATTAATGTCTCAATGGGTTGGGGGTGAATTAGAACGTCAAAAAGCCGCGATCGATTTATCACAAGCACGCGATCAAGCCCTAGCCGCGACTAAAGCTAAAAGTGAATTTTTAGCCACCATGAGTCACGAAATTCGTACTCCGATGAATGCCGTTATCGGCATGACAGGATTACTTTTAGATACTTCTCTAAGTCGCGAACAACAGGATTTTGTTGAGACAATTCGTAGTAGTGGTGATGCTTTATTAACTCTAATTAATGATATTTTAGATTTCTCTAAGATTGAGTCGGGTAAATTAGATTTAGAAAAACATCCTTTTGATTTGCGAAACTGTTTAGAAGAGTCTCTGGATTTAGTCGCAGCTAAAGCCGCGGAAAAAGGTTTAGAATTAGCTTACTGGATTGCACCTCATGTTCCCACCACCCTTGTCGGAGATATTACTCGCTTACGACAAATTTTAGTTAATTTATTAAGTAATGCTGTCAAATTTACCGACATAGGGGAAATAGTGCTTTCCTGTAGTGCCCGTCTCCAACCGCTATTTATGCCCGCGGATTCAGAAACACGATCGCGCCTGAGTGAAAATGAAAATATTAAAGTTTTAAACCTGTCGGAAAATGGCAAAACCTATGAATTTTTATTTGCCGTACAAGATAGTGGTATTGGTATTGTGCCTGAGCGGATGAATCGCCTCTTTAAATCCTTTAGTCAAGTCGATTCTTCTACCACCCGTCATTATGGGGGAACGGGATTAGGATTAGCCATTAGTAAACGTTTGGCCGAATTAATGGGAGGTACAATGTGGGTAGAAAGTAATGGTGCATGGACGGGAAATCCTCCCCTTGATTGGAAATGCGCGATCGCGGGATTTAACCCCCCATCGTCAACTTCTGACACCGAAAACAAATCGGAAATTTTCTCTTCTTTTGTCTGTAATTCTCAAGGTAATGGCTCAACATTTTTCTTTACCTTAATTGCTCAAGAACATACCCAAGAAATCTCAGAAAAATCAACTTATTATCGATCAAACTTAGAAGGAAAACGTTTATTGATTGTTGACGATAATAGGACAAATTGTCAAATTTTAACCAAACAAACTGAATCATGGGGTATGATTCCTATCGCGGTTAACTCTGCTCAAAAAGCTTGGGAATTAATTTCTGAAAAAATGCCTTTAGATTTAGCAATTTTAGATATGCAAATGCCAGAAATGGATGGTTTAACCTTAGCCAGAAAAATTAGAGAATCACCCGAAAGGAAAGAATTATATCTAATTATTTTAAGTTCTATGGGCAAGCAAGAAATTTATAATAGACTAAACGAATTAGATTTAACAGCAGTTTTGAATAAGCCCATTAAACAGTCTCAATTATATCATATTTTAGTCAATCTATTTGGTGGAAAAACCCTAGAACGTTTCCGAGGAGAAAATGGGAAAAATAGTTTGGAAATTCCAGTTTTAGGGGAAAAATCACCCCTGAAAATTTTGTTAGCAGATGATCATTTAGTCAATCAAAAAGTCGCCTTACAAATTCTCCAAAAAATGGGATATCGTGCCGATGTTGCAGGCAATGGTTTAGAAGTCTTAGAAGCATTACGCCGTCAACCCTATGATGTTGTCTTAATGGATGTACAAATGCCAGAAATGGACGGTTTAGAAGCATCTCGTCGTATTTGTAATGAATGGCCTTCTGTCTCCCGCCCTCGCATTATCGCGATGACGGCAAACGCGATGCAGGGCGATCGCGATGAATGTTTAGCCGCGGGAATGGATGATTATGTCAGTAAACCGATTCACATGGAAGAATTAGTAAAAGCCTTAGTCAAATGTAAACCCCTGAATCGTAACACCATAGGGGAAGAAAGTAGTAATGATAAAAGGGATAAAAATAAACGAGAAAATAACCAGGAGTTATTATTTCCCTCGCCTCAAGAAGAGGGTTTAAATCCACCTTTAGATGCCAGAATTTTAGAAGGATTGCGAGATGTGGAAGCCCTAGAAGAAGTCATTGATATTTATTTTGAGACAGCCCCTCCGCTGATCTCTAAAATTAATAATGCCCTCCTCAATGCCGATGTCAACGCCTTACGAACTTCTTCCCATTCTCTTAAATCAATTAGTGGTACAATTGGAGCCCGTCCTCTCTTTGAAGTTTGTCAAAGTTTAGAACTTATGGCTCGTCAATCTCTGGAGTCAGGAAACACGATTCCAGTGGAAGCCTTCACGATTCTGAAACACATTGAAGTAGAATATCAAAGAGTGACTGACGCGTTAGAAAAAGAGCGTCAATTATTCTCTCTAGCTAATAATAGTTAAATGTTAAATATGTTCAGACATTCGTAGGTTGGGTTGAGGCACGAAACCCAACATTTTCAAGTTATGAAAAATGGAAGGGACACGGCATTGCCGTGTCCCTACCGTGTTTCATAACAGCGGGAAATGCTGTAGATCGGGAGCGAGACGCTCCCACTGCCAATTTACCTTTAGGAGAGCCTCCCATCGCGATTTCTAAGTGGAAGTTGCTGTGTTTGACTCGTTAGAGCCAGATGAATTCTGTGTATCATTCGCTTGTTGCTGTTGCACCTGCTTGAGATGAATATTATTCACCTCATTAATAAAGTTCTCTATAGCCTGCTTTGCCTTTTGTTCTTGTTGGCTATCATCAGAGGCATCATAACAGCGATAAAGTGGACTCACTCCCAGGATAAACTTCTCTTGTTCCGCCTCTAACAATTCAACAGTTGTGTTAGCGGAAACGGCATTTTCCTGAAAAGGAAATGAGGTGACAACACTGGCAACGATCGAAGCAATCGCCGGACAAATTACCGGGAGCCACTTCAGCCATGTTTGGTTTGCTTCCAACTTATCCACCAACACTAAAATGGGGGTAATTCCAGAAAAAACAATCGTTGACAGTTGCAAAACATAATAACTATATCTCGCTTGAGTACGAGTTCTTTTATAATCCCCAATCAATTCTTGGCAATACTGTAAAGCTTTAGCTCTTGCCGGCGCGAGAGGATGGCTTTCCGCGAAAGTATTATTGCTCAACATATAGAGTTCGGCTTTTTTCTCTAATTGATACTGGGTAGCCGCATTCTCAGAGTTCTCAAAAATTTTTCTGTTGAGCAGAAAGAAAAAAGTAAAAATCCCCAGAGCACTGGCCCCTGGAGTGAGGACACTGTGATTTTCTGGAGAAAAAATGCCAATGATGGCACACGAGAGAACAGCCGCGAGAGAAGAATACTCTATTACCTTCAGTGCTAACAACATGGGATTTAATGATGAAGAATTGTCAAGATTATAGGAAATTTCCGTTTGCTCTTTTAGCTCAGAAAACTCTGTGGGATCTGTTGGCAAAGGATTCGTTTCAGGATTTGTCATAGCCCTTTACTCTATTTGTTAGTAGTTCAAAGTCTAGCAAATACGCGTATAACTACTTTCCTCAAGCAACACCGAAGCCCACAGGACTTTGTCCAAAATGCTGATCAGTACAATACCAGACAAGAGATCCTAGATCGCGTCTCCTTGCCACGAGGAAAATTTCTTCCTCCATAAACGGGGGGAAATGTTAGATCAAATTCTTGGTAACATTTTCCCGAACACCCTCCGCAGCGCGTTTACCAACCAATTTTACCACCCACAGCTCACCCTCATCAACCCGCCCATCACTGGGGGCGGGTTCACCAATATCATTGACAACCATCGATTAATGATAAAAACCCGCACCAAAATACACGCGATTCTGCTTTGGTGCGGGTTTATGGAGGTGATTTGTTAGTGGAATAAATTCGGGTGAAAGCTCCCTTATATTTTATTCCTGGGAAAAGTGAGATAAGAAGTTGGTTTTATTGATCAACGATCACGCTCCAAGTTGTCTGATTCACTACCCCATCGTCATTTAAACCTTGGGCAAGTTGAAAATCTTGAACAGCTTTACGGGTACGGTTGCCAAAGATACCATCTTGAGGACCAGGATTATAACCTAATTTGTCTAATTTGCTCTGAAGAGTCTTAATTTTTTCTCCCGTCATGCCTTTGGTTAAAGTCTCGAAAGAGGAAGGAGTCTCGACGGTAGTTTCCGGTATCTGTGTCTCAGATATTTCTGTCGAGGAAGGGCTGACATTTTCAGGTTTTTGAGGTTGGGGAGTAATAGCCTTGAGGGGTTCAGTAGTTAAGGCTTTCCAGGTTGCCTCATTGACAACACCCGTCACTTCTAAGCCCTTGGCACTTTGAAACTTTTTCACCGCAGCCATTGTCTGACTTCCATAACTACCATCTAATTTCCCAGGATCAAACCCATTTATTTGTAAATGTCTTTGAATAACATCCACCTGTGAGCCTTCACTCCCTTGGCCAATATTTTTTTCTTTTTTGGTAGATTCCTCCGAGCCTTGCACTAAGGGCTCTGCAAATATACTTTTGTCGGAATTAACTTTTGCTTCACTCGGTTTGTCTATGGGTTGAAACAATGACTCTTTTTTGCCCGAGTCCTTTGATTGATTACCTAATTTAAAATTTTTATCAAATACCAATTTTTTCATAGTACCATCTGCATCACGGATATAGACTTCCGTGACGTTTTCCGGTTGGCTTGAAGGTTTACTCTCAGATGTCGCGATCGCGCTACGACTCATACCGGGCGTACTTAAAGCCGCGATCGTTATTAGGAGAATGGTAACAAAACGACGCATATTTTTTCACCTAAGATAATAAGTTAGTTATTTTTCGTTCATTTCTTGATGTTAACCCGTGAAGTGGCAGATGTAAAAGCCACAAGGAAGAAGGAAGAGGGGGAAGAGAGGGAAGCAAGGAAAAAATAATAAACCAAAAAGGCACAAAGGAAGAAGAAAACTGCCCCATCTCCCCATACCCCCCAATCACCAATCCCCTGTCTCCTAGCCTTTGTCCCCTAGCTCCCAACAATAATTTCCGATTAAAGTTGGTAAAGTTCACCATACTTTTGACGAATGTAACTCAAAAATGGCTCAATTGTCAAGGGGGAATTTGTAACTTTTTCTATCAATTCATTCACCGTATATTTCCGACCATGTTGATAAATGTTATCCTTGAGCCAATGGTGCAAAATGGCAAAATTACCTTTCTCTATTTCTGAGGGAATTTCGGGGTGCTGTTGTAAGGCTGTCGCGTAAAATTGAGCACTGAGTAAATTTCCTAATGTATAACATTGAAACATTCCCCCAATAGTCCCGACATACCAATGGACATCTTGCATAACGCCTTCACTATCATTAGTCGGAATTAAACCGAGATCAGCCCGATATCGTTCATTCCAGGCTTCAGGGAGATCCTTTATTTCTAATTTCCCTTCTAACATCTGCAATTCCAAGTCAAAACGAATCATAACATGAAGATTGTAGGTGACTTCATCGGCATCTGTCCGAATCCGCGATCGCACAACTTTATTAATCCCTCGATAAAATGTCTCTAGGGATATCTGACTTAATTGTTGGGGAAAGACTTGTTGTAATTGAGGATAAAAATAATGCCAAAATCCACGACTTCTTCCCACCAGATTTTCCCATAGGCGAGATTGACTTTCATGAACTCCTGCCGACACTCCACCTGCTAATGGTGTTCCTTCAAACTCATGGGAAATTCCCAATTCATAAAGCGCGTGTCCCGTTTCGTGAATGCTACTAAATAAGCCTTGGGTGATGTCATTTTCATAAATGCGGGTAGTAATTCTCACATCATCTATGGAAAAATTTGTCATAAAGGGATGCAAGGTTTTATCTTGTCTCCCTCTATGAAAATCATAACCCAGACGCTCAATTACTAAGTGACTAAATTCTAATTGTTTATCTTCGGGAAATTGTTGACACAAGGAGGAATTATCAACGACTTCTTGATCTGCAATCGCAGCAACAATAGGAACTAATTCTTGACGTAATCTGGCAAATAATGGTTGTAATAGTGACACTTTCATGCCATAATCACTGCGCTCAATTAAGGGATCTGCGATATGTTCGTAACCCGGAAAAAAGTCAGCATATTCCTGACTTAATTCTAATATTTTCTCCAGATAAGGTTGTACCGCGGCAAAATTATTTTCTTCTTTGGCTTTTCCCCACGCGTGATAAGATTCCGTTTGATGGCGAGATAATCTCACCACAAAATCGGAGGGTAATCTGACGGCGCGATCGTAATCTCGAAGGGTGACACGAATTAAACTGGCTTCTGTGGAATCATAGGGGAGATTTTTTTCGTAATATTTTAAATCTTCGAGTAATTCTCCCAAGGTAGGATCGGTAAATTTTTGATGGGCTAATTGTTTTAGTGTTGCTAATTGACGGCCTCTGGAATAGGAACCTTTGGGGGGCATATAAGTGGCTTGATCCCAATATAAAACCGAAGCCGCGGATTCGATATCATTGATTTCGATTAACCGCTGTTTCAGTTGTTCGTATTTTGTTGTTGTTTTGTCAAGAGTTGGCATGATGTTTGGGATAGACGCGGGATATTTGATGGATATTTTGGGCTGATTTTAATGAGTTTTTTTCGTCTGCAACGTGACAAAAAACTCATCGTGGCGTATTTTATCAAAAGCTGTCTCGCTTTGACACAGTTTTCGATATTTTTTTGGTTTCAGTTCGATCGCGTGTTTGAGATTCACGATCGCTCTTTTTCGCTGATTTTTTTGGGCGTATAAACAGGCTATTTGATAATAACTGTTTGCGTCATCGGGTTGAAGTTGAATAGCTTGAGCGTAGGCGACGATCGCGTCTTCTGTGCGTTTTAATTTAGACAGAGCCCAAGCACGATTATAACAGGCATCGTGACTATCGGGAGAAAATGTTAAAGTTTTATCCCAAGACGAGATCGCGTCTTCTAAACGGCCTAAACGCGCCAAAGCCAGGCCACGATTATACCATACTTCGGGATAATCCGATTTTAATTGTAACGCTTTATCCCAAGAGTTGATCGCGTCAGAAAATTGTTGATTTTGAGCGAACGCGACACCCTGTTTATGCCAAGCTTCATGGGAGTTTGGTTTCAAGTCTAAGGTTTTTTGATAAGACGCGATCGCCTCAGAAAATCGACCTAAATTTGCTAAAGTGATACCACGATTATACCAAGCTGGATAAAAATCAGGTTGCCAGTCTAAGATTTTTTCATAAGCATCCAAAGCCTCTTCATCCCGTTGTAAATTGCGTAAAGCAAAGGCTTTATTATACCAAGCTGGATAATAGTCAAATTGAATATTCAAAGCTTTATTGTAAGCTTTTACTGCCTCTTCATTCCGTCCTAAATTGACAAAAGTATTAGCTAAATTTGACCAAGCTTCGTAATAATTAGGGTTAATTTCTATTGTTTTCTGGTAAGATTCTATCGCGTCTTCATACCGTTCTAAATTTCGTAAGAGATTACCACGATTATAATAAGCCAAATAGTCATCGGGTTGTAATTTTATCGCGTTTTCGTAAGAGATAAGGGCCTCTTCCACGCGTTCTAATTTCCGCAAGGCAACACCCCGATTAAACCAGACATCATGATAATCAGGTTTAAGCTCAAGGGCTTTATCCCAAGACGCGATCGCGTCTTCTACACGAGCTAAATTAACAAGGGCTAATCCTCGATGATACCAAGTTTCGGGATCGTGGGGTTTCAATTTGATCGCCTGATTCCAACGCGAGAAATTTTTTTCTAAGATAGCCAAATTTTCTCCAACAGCACCCATAGTATCAATTTTCCCTCCATTTTACTTTCCAACCGGGGTGACTCTATCTCTTTTATTCTCGAAAATTGTCGATATATCCGGTTTTTATTCACGATCAGTGTCTGTTGGTAGTGTCTAGTTCAATTTTAGCCTACGCGAGTAAAAAGTTATCTGTGATATCAAGAATTATTCGTTTTGGGGGGTAAGGATCAAGGGGTAATGGGATAGGATAGATAATGTATCAAAATAAAAAAAAATTGGTATCACAAACCTAACCACAAAAAATTATGGTTTTTCAACTAGAAAAAGTCATTCCTTGGGGACGTAACTTCGATGAATATATCAGAATGTTTAAATTAACCGCGTCTGATTTACAATTAAAAATACTCGACTGTGCCAGTGGCCCCGCGAGTTTTAATGTAGAAATGACTGATCAAGGTTATCAAGTTATTTCATGCGATCCTATTTATCAATTTACCGCGGAGGAAATAGCTCAACGTATTCAAAATACTTATCCCACCGTAATTAATGGAGTGAGAGCCAATTTTGAGCAATATATTTGGACTAATATAAAATCTCCTGAAGAATTAGGAAAAGTCAGAATTGCGGCTATGGAAAAATTTATCAAAGATTTTCCTCTTGGGTTTTCCCAGGGAAGATATATTACTTCTGAATTACCCGATCTTCCTTTTCATAATTCTCAATTTGATTTAGCCTTATGTAGTCATTTTCTCTTTGCTTATTCCGACCATTTTTCGGGGGAATTTCATATCAACGCGCTTCGTGAATTATGTCGAGTTGCTGGAGAATGTCGGATTTTTCCCCTCTTAACAATTTCGGGTAAACTTTCTCCCTTTGTCGCCCTTGCCAAAGCCCAATTGGAAACCGAAGGATACCTGACTGAAATTCAGACGGTATCCTACGAATTTCAGAAAGGAGGTAATCAAATGTTATTGGTAAAAAGAGCATAAAAACTCTTTTTCGCCTAATTGTAGAACCCGATTATAAAAGGGGAGTTTCACTATTAGAATTAGCATCAACCACCTTGCGAACACCACTAGGCTCCAAAGCCATTAATTTCTTAGTTGCTCGAACCTCCGTTGGTTGATCTTCCAATTGTTGACGCTCAACTAATCCCCACTCCATCGCCATATTCGTAAATCGTCTTGATGTTGCTCGATCTATTTTCAGATTTTCAGCAACATCATTTAACGCGATCCAGCCTTGATGATTGCGGATACGATGTAAATAGCGAGTCAGAGTTTCGGTATTCACTTTCATCTTATTTTTCCCTTGGATAATAGCATTACATTTCAGTTTGTCCTAACAATTGGTAAGGAAATCGAGGCACAGGTACAACATTTTCTATCTTAGAACATTTGGCTCTCAATGGAAACTAAATACCTCCTATTAATTTACCCAGTAGCATCAGACTACTTTTCCTATGGATCTCTTTGACAGGGCGCGATTGTGTCAAGCCATCATAGAGGTTACTCGTCAGTCATAGTTATGATTGATCCGGGTGTATAGTCTTATCCTTAATATTAGTATAACATCAATATTTTCTTGGTGTCTAATTAAGAGTCAAAATCCTGACTACTTTGAAGAAATTGAAAAGTTGAACCACAAAGGCACAGAGAGCACAGAGAGTTTTCCCTAAAGTCGAGGGAGATTTTTAATTATAATAGGAGAGAAAATAGGGGATTTTTTTGAACCACAAAGGCACAGAGAGCGCAGAGGTTTTCTTCAGCGTCGAAAGGCTCTACCATAAATCTTTCCTTTCTTAGTCTCTTAGGGCTTTGCTGGTAATATCACAAATCTTAGTGTCTTATCGTAAGGGATTTTTTGAACCACAAAGGCACAGAGAGTGCAGAGTTTGTTCCCTGAAGTCGAGGGCAATTTTTTATGATAATAGGTGAGAAAATACAGAATTTTTTTTGAACCACAAAGGCACAGGGAGCGCAGAGTTTTTTTTCAGTGTCGAAGGGCTATACTATAAATCTTTCCTCTCTTAGTGTCTTAGGGCCGAGTTAATATCATAAATCTTTGTGTCTTATCTATAGACTTCGCCCCAAAATTTGTCAAAGGCAGAGTTAGCCTACCCTACAGTAGTTTTTGGTGATGTCTAATGAAATACCGATCGCGTCTTTTCTGCTGTGATTGTCACCCATTAGAGTATAATCAATTGAGTCTAAGTTTCTAGTGAAAAGTCGTTAAATGTATGAGACAAACAATTTGGATCGCGAGACACGCGAATCGTCAGGATTTTGTCAAAGCGGAATGGTTTACGAAAACAGCGAACTTTCGCTACGATCCGCCTTTGTCTAAAGATGGTTTTCTTCAAGCTAAACAACTAGCAAATCGTCTGCAAAATGAACCGATTAAATATATTTTTGCTTCCCCTTTTTTGCGAACGATCCAAACGGCTCACGCGATCGCGGAAATCCTCGATTTATCTATTAAACTGGAATGGGGACTTGGTGAATGGTTAAATCGAGACTGGATGACAATGATGCCAGAAACTCGCACTCTGGAAAGATTAACCAAATTTTATCCGAGAATCGATCAGACATACAAAACCACTCCTCCCCATTATCCCGAAACGGAAGCAGAATGTCTAAAACGGGGAGGAGACACGGCTAAGAAATTAATAGACAACTATCCTGATAATATGTTATTAATAGGTCATGGAGCCTCTGTCATTGGTGCGACAATGGGGTTAATTCCCAATATTCGCCCAGATGAGATTAATTCTAAACTCTGTTGTTTGGTGAAATTGGTTCATCAAGAGGGAGACTGGGTAATGGAGCTTAATGGTGATACTTCTCACCTAAGCCAAACCGAAACGAATCTACGCTTTAATTAATTATAACACAGGTAGATTCTCACCTCTAATATTGTAATTTTAATCGCAAAAAGTCACATGGCTGGACATAGTAAATGGGCGAATATTAAACGCCAAAAAGCAAGAGTTGATGCCGTTAAAGGCAAAGTTTTTACTAAACTTTCTCGTCAGATTATTGTTTCGGCTCGCAGTGGGGTTCCCGATCCCGCGGGTAATTTTCAATTAAGAACCGCGATCGATAAAGCTAAAGCTGCGGGTATTCCTAATGAAAATATTGAACGCGCGATCGCGAAAGGTGCAGGGAAATTAGGGGGTAATTCGGAATTAGAATCTATTCGTTATGAAGGGTATGGAATTGGTGGAGTTGCTGTCTTAATTGAAGCTTTAACAGATAATCGTAATCGTACCGCCGCGGACTTACGCGAAGCCTTTAGTAAAAATCGCGGCAATTTGGGGGAAACGGGATGTGTTAGTTGGATGTTTGAAGAAAAGGGGGTTTGTTTAGTAAAAGGCCCTATTGATGAAGATAAATTATTAGAAGTTTCTCTGGAAGCTGACGCAGAATCTTATGAATTAACCGAAGTGGATGAAACGGAATGCGCGGAAGTTTTTACCACGGTGACTAACTTAGAAAATCTCTCGAAAATCTTGCAAGCAAAAGGCTTTAAAGTGAGTGATTCTGATGTGCGATGGATTCCTTCTAATACCATAGAAGTTACCGATCCTGAGCAAGCAAAATATATCTTAAAATTAATGGATGCTTTGGAAGATTTGGATGATGTCCAAAGTGCAACAGCTAACTTTGAAATGGCTGATGAATTAATGTCAAATAACATGAATTAACCAAGTCGGGAGGGTGGGAATTTTCCACCCCAAACAGAGAAACCGAGTTTCTCTGAGACGTTTCATAAACCCCGTTTCTATGTTAAAATACCTTATTTTATTGTAGGTTGGGTTGAGCGTCGCGAAACCCAACGAATATATTGGGTTTGGAATATATTGAGTTTGGAAGATATTGGGTTTCCATTTCAGAAGTTTTACTTGTGGC
>JBBITB010000071.1:0-17866 GCA_037440985.1 Microcoleaceae cyanobacterium bin_387 | reverse complement strand
ATCTTGTCTGTGAGGGGCTAGGACAAAATTTACATCTTATTTAAAATGGCTATATTGGGTTTAAAATATATTGAGTTTGGAAGATATTGGGTTTCCATTTCAGAAGTTTTACTTGTGGCACAGGCATCTTGTCTGTGAGGGGCTAGGACAAAATTTACATCTTATTTAAAATGGCTATATGGGGATGGGAATCTGTTGGGTTTCGTACCTCAACCCAACCTACTAGCTACTACTAGCATTGTTGGGTTTCGTACCTCAACTCAACCTACTAGCACTGTTGGGTTTCGTACCTCAACCCAACCTACGAATTAATGATGGAACTATGTTACAATTAAAGTAAATATGCTTACTCCCTTTGAAACCCTTAATTAACAATGGCACTCGAACAACTTTCACCTACCTTTTCTCCCCTGCTAACTGCCACAACTAATAACGAATTAGATTATGATGTTACTATTGTAGGTGGTGGTATTGTGGGAGCGACTCTCGCGTGTTCTCTTAAAGATTCTGGCTTAAAAATTGCGATTATTGAACCACAATTACCTTTGATCGCGGCTGCTCGAAGTCAAGCCTACGCGATTACTTTATTATCGGGATTAATTTTAGAGGGAATTGGGGTTTGGCAAAAGATTTTACCTCAAATCACGACATTTCATCAAATTAATCTTTGTGATGGCAATCACCCCAGAATTGTCGAATTTTATCCCCAAGATTTAGGAAAAACTCAGAAGGTTTCTCCCCCCAAAAGTGCAATGGGTTATGTGGGGGAACATCGGGTTTTATTAACGGCTTTGCAGGAAAGTTTAGAAAATTGTCCGAATGTTTCTTGGGTTTGTCCCGCGGAAGTTGTCCAAGTTAATTATCTGTCAGAATACGCGTCCGTTGATATCAAAATTAATGAAGAAATTCGCACTATTTCTACTAAATTATTAGTGGCAGCGGATGGAGCCCGATCGCGTCTTCGCACATCCGCGAATATTAAAACATCAGGTTGGAAATATTGGCAATCATGTATCGCGATGACAATTAAAACGGAAAAACCCCATAATGAAATCGCATACGAAAGATTTTGGCCTAGTGGTCCTATGGGAGTTTTACCCTTACCAGGTAATCGTTGTCAAGTAGTTTGGACTGCCCCCCACGCGGAAGCAAATAAGTTAAAAGAATGGGATGAAAAAGAGTTTTTAAGCTTATTAGAATATCGCACAGGAGGTGTCTTAGGTAAATTAGAATTAGAAAGCGATCGTTATGTTTATCCTGTTCAATTAATGCAAAGTGATCGCTATGTTTTACCGAGATTAGCATTAATCGGCGATGCCGCCCATTGTTGTCATCCCGTTGGGGGACAAGGCTTAAATATGGGGATACGAGATGCCGCCGCGATCGGGGAAATTATCACTAAAGCCCATAAAAAAGGAGAAGATATCGGCGACTTAAAAGTTTTAGAAAAATATGAAAACTGGCGACAAAAAGAAAACCTAGTTGTTTTAGGATTTACCGACTTTTTAGATCGTTTATTTTCTAACAATTGGTTGCCCATAGTAGCCTTTCGTCGTGTTTGTTTATGGAGTTTACAAAACCTACCTCCGGTCAAATTTTTAGCCATCCGATTAATGACAGGATTATTAGGCGGTATCCCCGAATTAGCCCAAGGCTAAATGATTAATATTTGCCTTGACAAGCCCTAGGTAATTTGCGCGAGAAGCCCTGCCCAGGGCTTTTTTATGGGACGGTTTAATTTTTCATTTTTGTCTTTCTCAAGCCTCTAGGTGAGCCAAATAGGTGTAAAGTAAATTTTAAAGACTTAGTGAGTCATTAAGCCAATGAAATTTTGTGAACTGGTACAACAATTAAGTTTAGTTACGAGTCAGAATTTGATGACGAGCCAAAATCTCGATCCTGAGATTTCTGGAATTACCGCGATCAATGGAGCCCAAACAGGGACAATTAGTTATATCGAAGGTCAAAAATTTGCCAATTATGTGGGGATAACCTCCGCGTCCGCGTTAATTTTACCTTTGGATGAAACCTTACAAGCTCAAGCTTCTGCTCGTCAAATTGCTTGGATCGCGACTTCCGAACCTCGTTTATTATTCGCGCAAACGATCGCGCTTTTTTATCAACCTTTTCGCCCCGCTTCGACAATTCATCCTACCGCGGTGATTCACCCAGACTGTGAAATTGGCGAAGATGTCGCGATCGGTGCTCATGTGGTGATCGAAGCCGGGGTAAAAATTGGTAAAGGTGTTTGTATTCATCCCCATGTTGTCATTTATCCGGGTGCAGAAATTGGCGATTCCACAGTATTGCACTCCCATTGTACGATCCATGAGCGCACTCGTATTGGCTCAAATTGTGTGATTCATAGTGGTGCGGTAATTGGTGCAGAAGGGTTTGGTTTTGTCCCCACTCCCCAAGGTTGGTTTAAAATGGAACAATCCGGTTATGTGGTATTAGAAAATCGGGTTGAAATCGGTTGTAATAGTACGATTGATCGTCCCGCGGTGGGAGAAACTCGCGTAGGTGAAAATACTAAATTTGATAATTTAGTACATATTGGGCATGGTTGTCAGATTGGTAAAAATTGCGCGTTTGCGGCCCAAGTTGGATTAGCAGGAGGTGTAAAAGTCGGTAATAATGTAATTTTGGCAGGTCAAGTGGGGATCGCGAATCAAGCTAATATCGGAGATGGCGCGATCGCGTCAGCTAAAGCAGGTATTCATAATGATGTCCCCCCAGGGGCTATTGTTACCGGAGTTCCTGCCATTCCTCATAAAGTATTCCTGAAATCCGCAGCAATTTATAGTCGTCTTCCTGAACTTTACCAAGCCCTTAAACAAATTCAGCGTCATCTCAATCTCAAATCTTAAGTGGGCTGAGTATTCTCTTGATTTTTTTCCCAAAGGGGATAAATTGGCAGAAATTCTTTGTATAATGCCAAAATAGGAAATTAACAAAATTAGTCTATTATTAAGACTGAAGGAAATTTTGCCAAATTATGACGACTGAACTACCAACAGAACCTTTAACAGGTCGTGCCTTACTGCAAAAAGTAAAAGAACTCTCCGACTTACCTCGTCGGGAGACCGCGAAATACTGTGGATATTACAACCTCGGTAAAAATAATGAGGTACGAGTTAATCTCACAGATTTTTATGATGCTGTGTTGTTGGCCAAGGGTATTCCTTTAGACACCGAAAAAACCAGAGATGGTCGGGGACGGGAAGCTACCTATCGTGTTAGTGTTCACAAAAATGGCCAAATTGTGATTGGCTCTACTTATACTCAATCAATGGGTTTAACTCCGGGTGATGAGTTTGAAATTAAATTGGGCTATAAGCATATTCACTTAATTCAAGTGGATGCGGATAAGCGTCGTAAAAATGGTGATGCTTCTGATGATGAGGATCAGTCCGAAGAATAATGTCGCGACTCTTCTTAGCTTTTAGTTCCCCATTCTGGCTGATGCTTTTGGTGTCAGTCAGAGATTTTTGGGTATCTTTACCTCCTCTGTTGAGGGGGTTGACTTTTTTTGGGGTTTGGTTGGGGTTATGGCTTCCGATCGCGGTTATTTTAAGTTTCGCGTTGGGTTGGCATCCCCCTCAACCTCTGGGTAATAAAAAGTTACCTTTTCTGGCTTCTCTCTATATTCTTGTCCCTTTTTTGTTATGGGGAGTGATTAGCATTGAAGGGGTTTCTCCGTCGGTTTATGGGTTGGGGGGAAATACTCAATTTTTGGGATCGATGGTATTGGGTTGGTTTTTAGGTGTGATCTGTTTAACGATATTATTTACTCAACAATGGCTTTTCGGTTGGTTTAAATGGTCTTTTCCTAATTTTAATACTTCTTCAGAGCCGGTTTCTGATATCACTAATGGAAAATCTGCGGTTTCTCTGTCTGCGTTTCTCTTAACTCTGTTAGTTAATTTTATTTTAGGGTTATGGGTGAGTGCAACGGAGGAGGCAATTTTTCGGGGTTTTCTGCAAACGGAATTACAAGGGGGTTTTTCTGTTCTGATCTCAGCAGCTATCGTGAGTGTGATTTTTGCCTTTGCCCATTTAATTTGGGAGGTGAAGGAGACGTTTCCACAAATTCCGGGTTTATTGTTGATGGGGATGGTGTTAACTTTAGCCAGAATTACGGATAATGATAGTTTAGGGATCGCGATCGGTTTGCATGGGGGGTGGATATTCGCGATCGCGTCGATCGATACTTTTGAGTTAATTAAATATACGGGAAAGGTTCCCGAATGGGTGACGGGTATCGGGGGGAAACCTCTTGCGGGAATGATTGGGATCGTTTTATTAGGTGTCACCGCGGTGATTTTAACCATTCTTAAGTATTAATGAAATGAATGAACCACAAAGGCCGACTAGGACACAAAGAGGGTGATTTTTGTCTGGGTTTGAATGAACCACAAAGGCCGACTAGGACACAAAGAGGGTGCTTTTTGTCTGGGTTTGAGCGCGATCGTAAGCAGTACACGAGGGTGCGCCTGTCTGAGTTCAGTACCCTCCGATCTAAGAGTAACTTTGCACAGATGAAAACAGTAGATTTATTTGCCGGATGTGGGGGCTTGTCACTCGGATTTCAAAATGCTGGATTCAATGTAGTCGCAGCTTTTGACTACTGGCATCCAGCTATTGAAGTTTATAGAGAAAACTTCCAACATCCTATCTTTGAGAAAGACTTATCAAAAGAAGATGTATCTTCATTTATCGGTGATTTCAGTCCAGATATCATTATTGGGGGACCTCCATGCCAAGATTTTTCCAGCGCAGGTAAAAGAAATGAGAATCTAGGGAGAGCCGATTTATCTTTAGCCTTTGCCAATATTATTACTAGCATTAAGCCTAAATGGTTTGTCATGGAGAACGTTGACAGAATTGAAAAAAGCAGCGTTTTAGACAGCGTTTTACAAACCTTTAGAAAAAGTGGTTATGGTTTAACTTCTTCAGTCTTGAATGCCTGTTATTGTGGAGTTCCACAAGCTAGAAAAAGATATTTTTTGATTGGTCAACTTGATGGAGAAGATGGTGTTTTGAGTTTTTATCTACAAAAAAATCAATCGAAAACTCCTATGAGTGTTTTTGACTATTTAGGTGATAATTTAGGTGTTGAGTATTTTTATCGGCATCCAAGAAGCTATAAAAGAAGGGCTGTTTTCAGTATCCACGAACCTAGCCCAACAATTCGAGGTGTTAATCGTCCCATTCCAAAGACATACAAAAAGCATGAAGGAGATTTGTGCGATATTAATGAGAGTTTACGCCCTTTAAGGACAATTGAGCGGAGCTATATTCAAACATTTCCTAATACCTTTAAGTTTAAGGGCAATAAATCAGACTTAGAACAAATGATTGGTAATGCTGTTCCTGTCAAGCTGGCCGAGTATGTCGCTCGCGCTATCCTTGAATATATGGAAGATCGTTCTACAAACATGACAAGCTATCTTCCTAATGTTCAGTTAAAGTTATTTGAATAACAAAAGATTGAGTTTTGAGCGTTTGACACTTCTGCTTTCCACTATAGTATGACTTCTGTTTTTTTATCCTTCGATTTCTGTTTCTGATACATCAATTATTGCCACTTAAATTTCTGTGCTTTTTTGAGAGAGTTCTTTTTTCCCTAGTAGCCTAAATTCTTCGCTGCTTATGAAACTATCTTCAATTCTTTTGACTGTCCGTTGTACTGTCGATTTCTGTACTCCCCAATCTTTTCCTATATGAAATAGTGTTCTGTACTCTCGACCATACTCTAGTGTCATCAATATTTGATCTGGTATTGCTAGTTTAGAATGGCTGCCACGACTGCCCTCCTTGGCGTTCCATACCACTTGAAGTATTTTCCAGAATGTTTCTGGGGTCACTCCATACCTTCGTTTAAAATCAGAGGGTTCACCCTGTAAAGCTTGTTTTTATCTCATCTAATTAGTCTGAATTCCATAATTACTACCCCTTCATTTTACTCTAATTTCTCTAATTCTGCAAGAGGTCTACTGAAGGAAGCACGAGCAGCACCACAGAAGACAGAGCTTCTTCCTCTTCCTTTTCCTCTGTGAGCTGTGTACCCTTTGTGGTTCAATTAAAAAAGATATGCCACTCGGTTTATCACATTTTGCGATAAACTATTTCGCATTGCTATAGATATAACTAATTTGATCATTAAGTCCTAATCATGCTTAAATGAATAGCGAAACTTTTTCATAATTGAGAAACCAGTGAACTTTCAATCTCTTATTATCACTTTACATCAATTCTGGAGCGATCGCGGTTGTCTGATCGCTCAACCCTATGATATTGAGAAAGGCGCGGGAACCATGAATCCCCATACATTCTTAAGAGCGATCGGGCCGGAGCCTTGGGCAGTAGCCTATGTAGAACCCTGTCGCCGCCCTACCGATGGCCGTTATGGAGAAAATCCTAATCGTTTTCAACATTACTATCAATATCAAGTCCTGATTAAACCCTCTCCCAATAATATTCAAGAACTCTATCTTGACTCCTTAAGAGCATTAGGAATTAACCCCGATGATCATGATATTCGCTTTGTCGAAGATAACTGGGAATCTCCAACATTAGGAGCCTGGGGAGTCGGTTGGGAAGTCTGGTTAGATGGGATGGAAATTACTCAATTTACCTACTTTCAACAGTGTGGAAGTATTGATTGTCGTCCCGTTTCTATTGAGATTACTTATGGCTTAGAAAGATTAGCCATGTATCTACAAGAAGTCGATGCAATTACTAAAATTAACTGGACAGATAGCATTCATTATGGTGATGTTCATCTTCAGGGAGAAATAGAACATTGTACCTATAATTTCGAGGAATCTAATCCAGAATTGTTGTTTAAATTGTTTGGTTTATATGAAGAAGAAGCCGAACAACTTATTAAAAATGGGTTAGTTTTGCCCAGTTTAGATTATGTGCTCAAATGTTCTCATTCCTTTAATTTACTTGATGCTAGAGGGGTTATTGCTGTCACCGAACGCACGCGTTATATTGGCAGAATTCGTAATTTAGCGCGACGGGTGGCACAAACCTATTTGGAGCAAAGAGAAAAATTAGGTTTTCCCTTGAGTGCAGGCATTAAAGCCTAATTTTTCCTGGTGGGTTTGATGTAATGTGGGTTGGGTTGAGTAGTACCATTTTTTCTATTAACAAGAGCCTGATGTAATCAACCCAACCTACAGACTGTCTATTTCTTGTCAAGAAATTATCATCATTATGACTAATTTCCCCATATCCCTTGCCTAAAATACCATTTTTATTTATAATAACGATGGTTCATCACGCGATCCCAGAAACCCGGTTTCTTTTCACATTAGGGAATCCGTGTCAACTATATATAGTGTTGACATTTCAGAAGTAAAACTTGTGGCACAGGCATCTTGCCTGTGACGGGATCAGATCCCTGCATTTACATCTCAAATGGAATTGCAATAGTTTAATCTCAGTCAAGGAGTCTTAAAGCAATGACAAATCTCAAGGATATATTAGAACCGATCGCGAATGTATTTCGCAATATGGGAATACCAGAACCCATTACCCATTGGGGACACCCTTTAATGATGGGAATAGTCATTTTTGCGATGGGTACATTTGTAGGAATTAGTGGATGGCGCGCACGAACATCTACCGATGAAGAAGTCGCGACAAAAAGTCGTACAGATCACCGAAAAGCCGCGCCATTAATGTTTTTATTTCTCGCGTTAGGGTATACAGGTGGTTTGTTATCATTAGTCATGCAAAAACAGCCCATTTTAGAAAGTCCTCACTTTGGGACAGGTTCAGTTGTGTTAATATTACTCGCAACAAATGGTGTACTATCTGCGGGTTTTGGTAATGATAAAGGAACCCTTCGCACCATTCATGCTTATTTGGG
Source organism: Microcoleaceae cyanobacterium bin_387 (assembly GCA_037440985.1). GTDB lineage: Bacteria > Cyanobacteriota > Cyanobacteriia > Cyanobacteriales > Microcoleaceae > JBEDKD01. The sequence continues at coordinate 9,981 of JBBITB010000071.1, read as the reverse complement.
AAGTGTTGCATTAGTTCTATTATTTATTCATGCAGCATTAGGCTTAAAATTAGGTCTTTCCATTTAAAAAACGAGCAGGCGAAGAAAAATCTTCTTCCTTTTTTCCTCTTCCTTTTTTCCTCTTCCTTCTTCCCTCTTCCTTCTTCCCTCTTCCCTCTTCCTTCTTCCTTATTATTATGAATCAAGTTGGCGGTGTAGTTTTATGTTTAGCCTACATCATAGGCTTGATGGTAGGACAAATTCATTGGGGAGGATATGTACTCTTAGGATTAGGAGTATTCGCGGCTATTATTTTCCCTATTTTAATTAGAAAAACACCCAAACCGAGACGACAACGCACTCAAGATCATAATAACCCGTTCCCCCCATCACCATTTTTATTTTTACCTTATTCATTTTTCAACAAATGGTTATGGATCAGCGCGGGAATTATCGGATTTTTAGCAAGTATTTATTTTCAATATCGTATTCCAGTCCCCGATGATAATGATATTAGTAAACTCTTAGATCAGCAGAATTATCAAAACACTTTGATAACGGTTTATGGCGAGATAGAAAGTACCCCTCGCCTCACTCGTGCCGGAAAAATACAATTTATTTTAGAAGCAAAACACGTTAATGAAATTAATGGGATTAATGGGCCGGCTAATGTTAATAAACCTGTAACGGGTAAGATTTATGTAACAGCGCCTTTGTTACAGGGTACGGGTTTATATCCGGGTGCTACGGTGGGAATTACGGGGAAGTTATATGCACCCCAAAAACGGAAAAATCTTGGGGGTTTTGATTTTAAAGAGTTTTTGGAAAATGAGGGTATTTTTGCGGGTTTTAATGCTCGTAAAATTGAAGGAAATGAGATAGGAGAATCACCGCATCTGAGTTTTTTTTCTATCCGTCGTCGCATTGTTAAACCGATTATTGAAGGCTTAGGTATTCCAGAGGGCGCGTTAGTGAGTGCGATCGCGCTAGGGAAACAGGCGATCGATTTACCGTATAATATAAAAGATACCTTTGTTTTAGCAGGATTAGCCCACGCGATCGCGGCTTCGGGAACCCAAGTCTCATTAATATTAGGAGTCGTGCTTGCCTTAACAAAAAGGTTTTCCAAAACGATAAAATTTACATTAGGGATTACTTCATTAATCATTCTTTTAGGCTTAACGGGATTAGAGCCTTCCATCATAAGAGCCGCGTTTATGGGAGTTTTAACCTTAATTGCCATTGTTTTAGAAAGACAAATTAAACCATTAGGGGCATTACTTTTAGCAGCAACCGTTTTATTATTAATTCATCCTTCATGGATACAAGATTTAGGATTTCAATTAAGTTTTTTAGCCACATTAGGGTTAGTGGTAACGGCTCCACCCTTGATGAAAATATTGGACTTTTTACCAACACCGATCGCGTCTCTAATCGCGATACCGATTGCGGCATCTATCTGGACTCTGCCAAGATTAGCCGCGGTGTTTAATAGTTTACTTCCCTATTGTATTATCACGAATATTCTGGCCTCCGTTTTGATTACGATTATTAGTATTGGGGGATTTATTACCGCGATCGCGTCTTTCTTGGTTCCGAGTTTAGGAAAAGCCATATCTTCTTTATTATACTATCCGACGTATGGATTAATTGAACTCGCCGATTATTTCGCAAACTTACCAGGAAATCGTGTTAATGTAGGCAATGTTTCTATAATTCAAGAGATTGCCTTATATAGTTTATTTATCGGAGTTTGGGGTATAGGGACTTTTCGAGAAAAACAACGGGAAGCTGCAAAAACCCAGAAACAAAAAATTCAACATCAAAAAAGTTTACCCCTTGTCCCATTTGCCCTAATTCTTGCCATTTTTATTATCGTGTTCCCCGCGTGGAAAGATCAAATATCGACCTTTAAAGTGACAATATTAGCTAATACCAAAGAACCCGTATTAGTGAGTAATAAGCGAGGAGAGATTATCTTGATTAATAGTGGCATAGAAGATGATGTCACCTATACAGTTTTTCCCTTTTTAGCCCAAGAAGGGGTTAATCAAATTAAATACGCGATCGCAACTCATACTCGTTTAGGATTAAGTGCAGGTTGGTCAAATTTGATTGGACAATTACCGATTCAAAATTTCTATGATATTCCCTCAAGTCAACAGGCTTATTATAATAGTAATCAAACTTTTTTAAAGACATTAAAAGTACGTCAAGGAATCTATACTCCTTTACAGGAAAACCAGACAATTGCTCTCGATAGTCTGCAAGTGAATGTGATTAACTCCGATGCTCCTGTGGTACAATTTCAGATAGATAATAAAAAATGGTTATTAGTGGGGGATCTTCCTATTAATGCCCAAAACACTTTAGCCCTCAATGGAAATATTAAAGATATTAAGGTGATCTTGTGGAGTGGTATCCCTTTAAGTCAAGAATTTATTAGTGTGATTCAACCGGAAATCGCGATCGTGTCGGGAAACGCGATCGATCCCGAAACTGAAAGACGTTTGCGAGTCGCGAAAACACTCATATACTTAACATCACAAGACGGCGCGATCGAGTGGACACCCGAGGACGGGTTTCGGCCTACCCTAGAATCCGACGAAAATTTAATTTCTTGGCCATAGCACTTGACAAAAGTTATCCGGGTAAGTTATAATGAGTTTTGCTCAAGTCAAGCCTTGGAGAGGTGGCAGAGCGGTTGAATGCGGCGGACTCGAAATCCGCTATGGTTGCAAGATCATCGTGGGTTCAAATCCCACCCTCTCCGTTGAAAATCCCCACAGAAGGGATACGGCACTGCCGTGTCCCTACCCTTCCACCGAAACCGGGTGATGGAGCAAACGTGCCTTTGAGGAAGCTTCTGATCGCGCTCATCGTTAATTTTCAGAACTTCCCGAATTGAGTGCGGGAAGTTTAACCAGCCCTAACCAAACCAAAGCCCGATATTTCGGTGATTCCGTACAGCTTAAAAACGAGAAAGTGCTGGCGGAAATGGAGCAACTGAACCCCAAGAATTTTGGAGAGCGGTGGGAACTCTGGGACTCTGTGCAGTAACCACGATCACAGATAAGACTGATTCTGGTCACATTGCTATAGCCTCAGCTATGGCAATATTGGGTATGTCTGGCACATAAAGGTATTCATGTTGAAAAAGCAACCCCATAGAGGAAGAAATAGTCATTGTTGAAAATTCAACTTAGATTATGTACCCACCCGCCCCCGAACCTGATCGCCTAGATATAGAAGCCCTAGTACAAAAATGCCTAGATGCTAAAGGAGTTGGTGTAGAGCAGTGGGAAGCGAAGATAGATGATAGGGTTGCTCATTTCTATGGGCTGACTGATGAAGAAATGAAAATTATTAAAGGAGAGTAAATTTAATGAGTAGCACAACCTGGATTAATGAAGTCCAAAATAATTGCCCAAAAACCATAAGGAGAGATGCTGAAATATACCTTCAGACAATAGAAAAAAAGGAAGAGCATATTAGCTTCTTAGAAGAAAAATTCTTAGATAGAGATATTCCTACTGGAGACAAAAAAGAAATAAAACAGAAGAAATTAAAACTAGAAATATCTTTAGAAGCATTGGTTTACAACTTACATTCTTTACCTGATGTAATGGCTCAATTAATTGTTGTAATTGTTGTAGAACCATTATCTTCTTCTTTGAAAAAAGATTATTCATCGGTTGATATTCAAGTACCAAAAGGTATACAAATCAATCCGAAGAATGTTATAGAAAAATTAAAAAAGTTGGAATCTGCTTTAAATTTATCATGTCCAAAGTATGTAGGATATGCGAATCTTATAAAAGAAATAAAAGATTCTTTCCAGTCTTTACTAGATAGCGATGAGTTTCAGTATATTAATGATTTAGTTAACACAATAAAACACCGCCATTTAATAAGTATTGAATTTCGTTTTAAACAATCACAAGGAAACGTAGAAGAAGCGGATTGGAAATTTCTTTCTTTTACCAAAGACGATAAATTTTATCCAGAAATCACTGTGGCAAAATTACTTAGTCAATATAAGAGCAAAAATTTGGAGTTATTTCATATAGTAGGTAACAAGATAAGTAGTTATGTTTTAGGAGAAAAAATTGTAAATCCTAAATAGTTTTTATGCCTCTCCCAGACTACATCGACAATTCCCAGTACAAGCTCGAATCGATTCTCAAGCAACTGATTGAGAGTGAGCATCAGCTTGTCCTTGACATCGCCACGGGCTTCTTCCGTATTGAGGCATGGGTAGGGTTAGAGGATGCCATGAACGCCCTAACCAGTCTCAGACTCCTAATTGGACGCGACCCCACCATTAGACCCGCAGAGAGCGATCGCATTGATTTAATCCACCACCTTCGCCGTGACCTTCAACAGTAACTAGAGGGTCAAACCTTTAACCTGGCTTACAAACAACAGATAGACCGCTTGATTGCCTACCTCCACCAAGAGCACATTCATGTCAGGTTGTTTGGGGCAAATGGAGATAAAAACCAGTTTCTCCACGCCAAAACTTACATTTTTGACAAGTACAGCATCCTAGGCTCAAGCAATTTCACGTCAGATGTAGGTTAGGTTGAATAAAAGATGTAGGTTGGGTTGAATAAATGTGGCATTTTTTCTATCACTTTCTTTCTCTATTCAACCCAACCTACTACCGAAACAAACGCGCTTTTAATTTCTTTAACTGTGCCCGTTTTAAATTCTGCACTAATTGACGTAATTGACTGATATTCGCTCCATATCCACCATAACGCCAACGCATATAAGCTTGTGATACTTCCTCTATAATTTCGGCTTCATCAATAGAAGAATACTGTCGCATTGACACGGCATATTCTATCGGAGTTTGCGATCGATGTTTAGCATAGCCTTTCTGGGCTAAATCCTGCAACATTTCCTGATAAATACCCTCTATCGGTGCTAATTTTCCTAACCAACGACGATATCGCCATTGTCGCCAACCTTGCCAAGTTAACCAACCCACAAAACCACCCGCGATCGCGACAAGTAATCCGATTAAAGTCCCCTGCCAACCTTTAGAAAATAACCCTAAAAACCAGGAAATCACTTGAGCTAACCAGGTAACAATTGCACCGACAACACCATTTAACCAACCTGTTACAGGAGAAGGCAACCAACCCGCGATCCATTTCCAAAATGTTTCTAAGGCGCTAAACGTTTGATTATCTTCGATGGATTGTGGGTATAAAGGATAACCCGGAATGGGATTAAAAGGAACCCAACCATGCCCTGGAAAAAACACCTCTGTCATTAAATAAGCATCGGTATTTTTCACAATATATAACCCGGTAAAGGGATTAAATTGACCGGGGTCAAATCCCGCGACTACACGCGCCGGAATCCCAATCGAACGTAACATTATCGTCATTACTGTGGCAAAATGATCGGGATAACCTCCTGTAATTGTTTTCCCCGTGGGACTATTTTGATAACCAAAAAGAAACGCGTTAACTAAATCTTCCGTATCTTCTAAGAAAGGTGCTGCTTTTTCTAATTTATAATTGGGATTTTGTTTGAGATATTGTGCCAAATATAAGGCTTTTTCGTAGGGTGAATCTATCACTTTATCCGATTTCGCCACCCTGGATTTTGCGGCTAAAATTTCTTCGGTTTTCTCGCGCACTTTCTTGGCAATTTCTGGTGGGACTGCTAGATAATATTTTTGAATATTTTTCGAGTAATTTGTGCTAGTCTTTGATAAAGCATTCCGATCGCGATAAGGCACATTAGAAACGACTGTATAAGTCAAACCCTGTTGTAAATCCACAGGCGATCGCAGACTGCCCTCGGTATCAACCGCGACATCTTCCGTAGGAAAAAATAACTCCTTGGGTTTAGCCAAAGCCGGAATTAAATTCGTCATATCCGACACCAAAGTAAAACTTTGAATCACCTCTTGAGTGCGAGGTGCATTGGGATAAGGATTGAGGTAAAATTGATAGGACCAGCGCGATCGCGCTATTTTTTCACTTTGGTTATTACGGGAAATTTCCCATCCTTGACCTGTATAATGATCAAAAGCTAAAACCCGCCAAAATCCGGGGGCTTGCGAGCGCACTCTCATCAAAACCTTGGGTTTCATTTCCCCGCGTAAATTTTGATTAATCGTCGTATTAAAACCATAATAATAATCTTGATCTACTTCCCCCGCGCCCTTTTCTGGACTACGGCCACGTCCCCCTCCTTTTCCATCTTTATTTCCCCCACGCAAATAACCCGGATTACTAATTTTACGAGTATCAAATTCCCCTTGATATTGAATCGGAGCGCTTACGGGAAAAGTGCGTAATTGATAACCGGGGACACGGGGTAAACAAGCAAAAATTGTTAAACCGATCGCGACTGTCGCCAATAAAATAACCGCGAATCCCTTAAATGATAAAGTCCCTTTGAAACTCTGCCAAATATTCTTTTTACTTTCACCCTTCTTTCTCTTGCTCTCAACGGGTTCTAAACCTAATCGTGAGCGATAATCAAGGACTAATACGGGAATCGCGATCGCCAAAAACACCAATAAAACCGGTCCAAAAGTCAAAGTTTGACTAAGAGTCCCCGCGACTCCCAATAAAATCAACCCAATCACCATCGAATACCCTAAATCGCGGCGACGGGGTAAATCAAAACTATGAAGCACTTGTAATTGAATTAAAAGTTGAGCTAATACCAATCGGGTGTCATTTAACTCTCCCAATAAACGCTGAAAAAATAATCCCAACGCGACTAACATTGTCATCGCGATCAAAAACTTCATCGGGATATTGCGCTCTTTACGACGATACCAACTCCAAGTCGCGCCCACCAGACTCACAGGAATAGCCCAAAGGTTTTCCGGTTCCTCAATGGCTACATCCGTCGCGATAATCCCGACACAGACAAGAAGTTGTACCAATACCCGCAGGAGAATAGACTCCTCCGTTTCTGGTGGTGGGATTTCCTGTAAACGTCGCCACAAGTTCGCCAAAATTGGTGTTTTCTGCAATTTATTGGTTTTCGTCATGGGGTAGTGCTTAATGGATGATCGGGTAGGGATAGGGCAGTGCCGTTTCCTTCTCCATTATGCCTATTTCTGTTATCCATTAACTGTTAAGGTCGGACAAATAGCAAATTTGAGGGGGTAATCATCGTGATTAGGTAATTCTATGGAGAGAGAATAAAGACGATCGGGTTGCGGATCAAATAATTCCACACTCAAATAACCGCGATCGAACCTTTGGGCTCTGGCTTCATCATCACCCAAGTGGAGATGGATACTACCACCATCGGGTAATTCACACTCTACGCGTAAACAACGACCATTAAAATGATGGGCACTGCTTTGATATTGCGCTCTCAAATTCAAAAGCCCAATACGGGTTTGCCAATTCCGTTCGGTAGGCGCGTTATTTAAGGGACAAATTAACGTGAGAGAGTCAAAAATTTCCAGAGTCGCGATTAAAGACAAAACCATTTGTTGTTCGACAGTCGCGCTATCATATTCAGGGATAACCACTTCTGTCGCCCGTAATGCGCCATTGAGGACTAACCCTGCGACATCATTTAACTGTCTCGACTGCCCCGGAAATAAGTTTTCCACCACTTCAAGTAATTTCGCGCCTTTACCCAGGGTAGCAAAGAGAAGATTTTGACAGGGTTCTAATAATTTGGTAAACAGACTTTCAGTAATAGGAAGGCGAGATAACCCCCAACGTAGATTTTGAACTTGGGGACTCCAGAGATAAGACGGCAAAATTTGTTCATCTATATAACTTTCTGGATACTCAAATTCATCCTCAACAAAACTCATTTCCCAGGGGAAGCGAGGGGGATGGCTTTCAATTTCCGCCTTCAGGCGTTTTTTCAATAAAGCATAAAAACGATTTTCCACGGTTGGTATTTCTCCTTCGTATTGCGCCCACTCTAATAAGTGAGGAGTTGAACTATTTGGCGAGAAATCATCAAACTCTTCCGACTCTAGGGGATCTAATTCCTCCCCTTCCCAGAATGGTAAACTGGTATCATCTGGTAAATCGGTGACGGGATTGATATGATCTGCCGATGAGAGGGATGTATCAAAATCGGGCTTCTCTAATAACCAATTAAAGAAGTTAGTTTCAAATACATCAGCTTCTTGATTCGATTCGTTATTCATCAGTTAATGCCCCTGATCCGGATACAGGACGATTTCGCAATTCCCAAGCTAACTCTAGTAACTTATACCACCGCTTTTGTAACTGGGCTACGGTACATCCCAAGGTTGGCGCGATCGCGTCATCGGGCAAGCCTTGTTGTTTTAACCTTAACAAAGTCTCTTGCTCGGAGTTAATTTTGCTCAGAAAAATTTGCCATTGTTGAGGAGTCAAGCCCAAATTATGGTCTAAATCTGCATCTAGCCATTCATGCACCAATTCCCAGTGATGAGAGAAAGCAAATTTAAGTAGATGATATTTAAAGCGTTGTTGTAAATAATCTCGTTGACGGGGGGAAATCCCCAAAATCGCTTCGATTTCGTGAGTGGGTAAATCTTGTAAACGTAAAGAAAAATAATCCGCGCAGTCTTTTTGATCCCTTTGGTGCAAATAAGTCATTAATTCTTTAATAACGGTTTCGCGTAAAGAATCTCCCTCTGGTTGAGAAGTTCGGGCTGCGAGGATTTCTCGTACCCGTGAGAGGGTAGAATCATTTCCAGTGGACTCTGAGTCATAGGAAGCGCTTTCGGCGGCCTGTTCAATGTCAACGGAGGTTTCCTGGGGTTGTTGTTGGGAAAAGGTTTGAGCGCGTAAAATAATTAACTGTTGACTGCGCCCTCCTCCCAGAGAAATACGGCGTTTTGCGTAACGCTGGGTAAACGCCATATATTCTGATAATTCCAATAAGGTGCGGGGACTATAATCAGCAGGTAAATGGGTTTCACGACGAAAAGCATTTAAACTTTCCACATAAAAGTTTTGCAGAAAATCTTGAATCAATTCCAAACGGGCTTGATAACTTGATTGCTTGTGGGGGGGAGTAATATCGCGATAGATAATGGCACTCAAGACACTGTGAAGTTCCACACGGCCTTGACGCGAGCCGAGTCGATAATAGCGAAGACATTGTTGGAGACGATGTTGAGCTAATTCGATCGCGCAATTTTCTATGTCACCAGAAGCTTGAATACGTTTGCTTTCGGTGCATATTCGTTCCACTTCTATAGATAGACGAGTCGCGATGTCGTGGCAATTTTCCACCGAGGCGCGAGTCAACTTTTGGAACTCGTCGAATAGTAATCGAAAAATGGTTTCCACGCTCTGACAATTTTCCCTCATGGAGATTAATGCTTTTACGACCGTAGCACAGAGACTACTAAACTAGGGGAGAGCATCATGAAGATATTTTTTCTCCCACTCATCTCAACTCTCAAATCTCAAATTTCATAATGGATTTAGATCAACAAATACAAACCCTGATCGATAATGCTCCCCAAGATGGTACTACACCTCTGATTGTGGACGCGATCGGACCGGTGTTGAAACGTTTGGCCCAACAACTTCAACATCTTGATTATTATCTCTTACAAACTCTTGATGAGCGTTGGGTGTTAACTACCCTGAGTCATCGAATGCGGCCGGATCTCTCTAAACGAGTGATTTATGCTTTCGCTTCTCACACAGACGCTTTATCGTTTCGGACTCCGAAGGCCCCAGAACACGCGATCGCGGTTCCTGTAACTCATATTTTATTTCAAATGATCGCGATGCCTAATCTGGATAGTTTAGTTTTCTTTGAATCTGGGGGAAATTTGGAAACGGGGACAGAAATAATGAGGGAACAGGTACAGGATTTATTTCGCTCTGCTTTGGAAGAATATCGCGTTTCTCGTCCCTCTGGAACTATTCCCCCTGATATCGCCTAGGAAGCGCGATCGGCTTTCTCCGTAGTCTGTCGGGGCGAAGGAAGAGGGAAGAAGGAAGAAGGAAGAAGGAAGAAGGAAGAAGGTTGACAGTTGACAGT
>JBBITB010000070.1:0-33394 GCA_037440985.1 Microcoleaceae cyanobacterium bin_387 | reverse complement strand
CTTAAGTATCGAGATAAATTAATAGAAATACTCTAGTTTCGCAAGAGGTCTATTACTTCCATAGTCTGAGTCGTAACTATCACTACTGCTAGAGCTATTGTCAGAGTCGCCACTATCTCCATAATCCCCACTTCTATCATCGCCACTTACATTGTCTGAGTAGCTGTCAGAGCTACCACCAAACCAATTACCAAACCAAGAGTCGTTACTTCCATTGTCTGAGTCGCCACTATCCCGATAATCCCCACTTTCATCATCGCCACTTACATTGTCTGAGTAGCTGTCAGAGTTATCACCGAACAAATTACCAAACCAAGAGTCGCTACTATTCTCGGAATCACTCTTACTATTATCAGAAGTAACACTAGATTCGGGGTCTGAACTACTACCAAAAAAGCCAAAAAATGATGATATCAAACCACCCAGTAATGCTTCACCTTCACCTCCACCTCCACCTCCACCATCAGAGTGATCGCGAAGTTCAGGAGGAAGTCCTGATGTAATACCTGTCTCTTTGATATCAGATGGATCGGCAAAGAAGAGATCGTCGGAAGAAATGACAAAGCACTGAGTTTTATTCAGCACTTCCTTTACATCGGAGCCAAAACAGTCCGTAGTTCCATCCGCAGTCGAAAAAACTAGATAAACCCCTCTCTCATTAGCTACATGAATGAGCCGTTGAACTTGATCCACAGCCTTCGCCCCTGTGAATTTCGAGTTAGGTCCATAACATTTGCACTCTACTATGGCGACTTCATTTTCATTTGCATCATCTATGGTGATTTCTACTTGAGTACATTTGCCATATTTTTCTAGTGTTTCATCGTAAAGGAGCAGTTCTTCAGGGGAATACCAATTAGCTTTTAATCCAAATTCGCTTAGTTTTTGCTCTGTATAGCGCTCCCAGTTTTCTCCCTGCTCATAACTAGCACTACCTCTTTTTTGATTTATACTAGGGGTTCTCGCCTGTGTCTCCCCTGAGTTACTGCCAGGAGCATCATCAGAGGTGAAGACTTTATTAAACTGATTGCCTATCTCGGCAACGCCTTCGCCAATCCAACCAAATAGTCCTCCACTCACAGCTACCTCCTCCTGCCAAGCTACTTTTGATCGCTTTCCTCTCCATATCCTAAACGATCGCGCCAGAACTGAAAAGCGGAAAAAGACGGATCTTTCTAACTTTTAGTTACCCGTCCGATCACGACGGAAAAAGACGGATTAAGTCGGATATAATAACCTCTGTTCTTTCACATATCCGGCTGATGGACATTCGCGAAGTATTGCAATTTGTAGAGGAAGTTGTTTATGCTAAGACAGGTAATCATCTCAATGATTTGCAGCGGGACATTATCGAGGGCACACTGAAACGACAGAAGTATGTTGACATTGCAGACAGTTATGGTTGTTCTGCTGGTCATGCTAAGGATGCAGGTTACGAGCTTTTACAAATGTTATCAGATGTTTTTGGTGAACCTGTTGATAAATATAATCTTAAATCTGTCCTAGAACGACAAGGAAATTTCAATATTAGTTTTGGTGATAACAACATTAATAGCAATAGTATTGGATACATTAATGTTTGCTTCGATCAGCGTAGTGCAACCCCAGAGAAAAGTCAGCCTGGGACTCCTGACTTCCAGCAAGGCAAGTATCAAGCTAAGATTGAAACGGTTGGCAAGTTAAGGCAATTTGGCTTGAGCGATGAGCAAATTGCCGAATTGCTGGGGTTAGGATTAAATGAAGTTAAGCAGGTGAACTCTGATTTTTAAGTAACTTTTTCGACTTGGGGGGTTAACACTGATGTAAGCTGAAAAAAAACGCCAAAACCTACTCGATATCCTAAATGAATGATCCCTCCAGAACTGAAAAGCGGAAAAAGACGGATCTTTCTAACTTTTAGTTACCCGTGTGATCGCGACGGAAAAAGACGGATTAAGTCGGATATAATAATGTCTGTTCTTTCACATATCCGGCTGATGGACATTCGCGAAGTATTGCAATTTGTAGAGGAAGTTGTTTATGCTAAGACAGGTAATCATCTCAATGATTTGCAGCGGGACATTATCGAGGGCACACTGAAACGACAGAAGTATGTTGACATTGCAGACAGTTATGGTTGTTCTGCTGGTCATGCTAAGGATGCAGGTTACGAGCTTTTACAAATGTTATCAGATGTTTTTGGTGAACCTGTTGATAAATATAATCTAAAATCTGGGCGTTGCACAATCAAGAGATGCTTTCAATGTGCAACGCCGAACTGGTTTACTCACTGCTGTTATTGTACCTCATCTTTCTGAGAAAGGCTATACTCAGAGAGAACAAGAGCGCGATCCCGCCTTGTCAATGAGAGATACGAGCCTGTACCCAAGCACGGAAAGACTTTTCAGCTTGCACCTCATCAACTTGACACTCTTGCAAAAATTGGTAAAGTCGCTCTTTGATTACCCAGGCAAAAGTCGGGCTATTTTCTACTTCAATATATTGATGTTCCTGAAGTTGATAAATTCGCAACACTTCACCATTATAACGCCAAAATTCAGGGACACCCATACTAGCATAAAAATTCAGTTTATTAATATCAGTATGGGTAATATCTACTTCTACAATCAAATCCGGGGGCGGATCGACACTCAGATCAACCGTTTTCTGAGCTACTAAGGGTTGATTTTTGATATAGTAACAGTTGTCAGGTTCGGCACTTCTTTCCAAGTCGGGACGGTTTAAAGTAGTTGAGCCCATTGTTTTGATTTTTAAACCAAGTTCTACTACCAAAATGCGGATAAATAATTCAATTAATCTGGTAGCACTTTCATGTTCTTCTAAGGGCATAGTAATTTCTAATGTGCCTTGATCATAGGTGAGTCGAGCCGAACGACTTTCACCCAATGCCGCTAAAATTTGCTGGTAAGCTTGCCAACTGATGTTGTGAAAAATTACCCGTTGCTCTGGGAGGGTAATTTCTGTAGAAATAGTGCTAGGTTTCTTGGCTGTACTAACCATAGAGGCCTCCGAATTTTCGAGCGAAAAAGCGATTCTTTGATAAACTTAGGTTCTCATGTTCCCTTGTGCTTCAAATCTTCAAATAAAAAAAAGACACGGCTTTGCCGTGTCCCCAAACTTATCGAGAAACTAACTCCTTCGCAGGTAAAGACGTATATTGCCCGACAATTTCACGGAAATGATCGCCTTCAATCGTTTCTAACTCCAATAACATCTCTACTAACTTATCGACTAAGGAGCGATTTTCGCGAATGATGCGCCGTGCATCCTCATAACAATGAAACGCGATCGCTCTCACCCGTCGATCAATTTGCGCGGCTAATTCTTCGGAATATTCGACCTTTGAGCCCCAGTCACGTCCCAAAAATACCTCCTGATTGGGATTTTCCAACGCGACGGGACCTAAATCCGACATCCCATATAACGTCACCATTTCCCTCGCCAAAGTCGTCACCCGACGAATATCACTCCCCGCGCCCGTATCAATCTCATCATCTCCATAAATTTCAGCTTCCGCGGCACGTCCCCCTAACGCGACAGTAATCCGATTTAACAATAAAGCACGACTGCGTAACCCCTCCGAGTCCAACATCTCATCATCAAAAGTAAAACTGGTAAACCCTTCTATCCCCCCCGATCGCGGAATAATGGTAACTTTCTCGACGGGATCAGCATTTTTCAACAACGTCGCGACTAACGCGTGTCCGACTTCGTGATAGGCAGTCATCCACTTTTTCTTACTATCCATTAAAGGATTTAATGCTAATCCAATTGTTAATCGATCAAACGCGTCATTAACTTCTAAATTCGTCACAGCTTCCTTACGACGACGTGCGGTTAAAATCGCGGCTTCATTTAATAAATTTGCCAAATCAGCCCCAGAAAACCCCGGAGTCCGACGCGCAATTGTTTCTAAAGAAATCTCTGGGGATAACTTCTTATTACGGGCATGAACTTGTAAAATACCTACACGTCCATTATAACTCGGTAAATCCACAGTAACTTGACGATCAAAACGTCCGGGGCGTAATAAAGCCATATCTAAAACATCGGGACGGTTTGTCGCGGCAATAATAATAATACCATTATTGCCTTCAAATCCATCCATTTCTGTTAATAATTGATTCAGGGTTTGTTCGCGTTCATCATTACCGCCACCAATACCCGTGCCCCGTTGACGGCCTACCGCGTCTATTTCATCAATAAATACTAAACAAGGCGCGTTTTCTTTGGCTTTACGGAATAAGTCTCGCACTCGCGAGGCTCCTACCCCTACAAACATTTCCACAAATTCGGAACCGGAAATACTAAAGAATGGCACTCCCGCTTCCCCCGCGATCGCCTTCGCGAGAAGAGTTTTACCCGTCCCTGGAGGCCCTACTAATAATACCCCCCTGGGAATTTTTGCCCCGATCGCGGTAAAGCGTTCCGGTTTTTTCAGGAAAGTGACAACTTCTTGTAATTCTTCCTTAGCTTCTTCAATGCCTGCGACATCATCGAAAATGATACCAGTTTTCGCTTCCATTTGGAAACGAGCCCTGGACTTACCGAAGTTTAAAGCATTGCCTTGAGATTGGCTCGATCGGCGCAAAATCATCATTAACAGTGCCAAGACAATGAAAATTACCAAGAAATTCACCATCAAACCCATCATCGCGCTATTATCGGGGGAGGTTTTCACCTCAAATTCAACCCCCTTGGCGCGGATCTCTTTGATCAATTCTTCGTTAGAGTCAAATAAGGTGACAACCTTCATGGGTTCGTTATTTTTTTGCCCCTCTAGTCGGACTCTCGCGGTATGTTGCAGGGGATCTAATTCAATTTTGCTAACTTTGCCTTGCTCAATTTGCACGAGGAGTTGGCTGTAACTTAGGGACTGTTGAGGATTTTCTGCCAAAACGGGGACACCTAATAATACCCCTTGGGAAATCACCCAACTCGCGAAGAGCCGCGTAAGATATCGCGCACTTATCACGCTCTTGTTTTGTTGATTATGGGAACCCGGTTTGTTATTACTGTGCGTCAGATGTGCCATCAATGAGTGTTTCCAAGAACTTTTCATAATCTTCTTTTTTGCCTTGTACAGCCTAAACCCTTTTTTTAGTTTAACCTCTTTCTTGGTTTTGACACCTTCGCCCAACCTACAAAACGATTCATGTAGGTTGGGTTGAGCAAAGCGAAACCCAACGCATTTCTTAGGTTTTGCTCCACGCGCACGCGACGCCGCACAAAACCCCACCTACTAAAAAACGATTTTTATGGTTGTTGGGTTTCGTGCCTCAACCCAACCTACTAAAAAACAATTCATAACTAGGTTGATGCGGGGGGAAAGCGAAACCCAACTCAAAAACGATTTTTATGGTTGTTGGGTTTTGTGCCTCACCCAACCTACGAAAAAACGATTGATCCGCGTTGGGTTTCGTGCCTCCACCCAACCTACAAAGAAATGGCGAAGGTATCGTTTAAGGGTTAAGCTTTCTTCAATCCTTTGTCCCCTCAGTAGTGTATTTTGGGGAAAAGTCTGTTTTAGGATCAACAGAATGCAAATATACTCTTTTCCTTTTTCCCCCATCCGAAATTGGCTACAACGTCTGATCCTCGCCGTTGCTGTCTTACTGTTTGGGTGTCAAGTTTTCGCAACCGACGCGATCGCGACTGGTATTTATGATATGCCTACGGTAGCCACCGGCGATCAGACTTGGGTAATTGATGAAGGTGATGTACTCAGTCGCAGTACCGAAACCAATCTTAGCAAAAGTTTGGAAACTTTAGCCGAAAAAACCGGCTATGAAGTCCGATTTGTCACATTTCGTCGTCTCGACTATGGCGAAACTATTGACACTTTTGCCCAAAAATTGTTTGATAAATGGTTTCCCACACCGGAAACCAGTAAAAATCAAACTCTTTTGGTATTAGATAAAATCACGAATAATAGCGCGTTAGTCACAGGAGATGGGGTAAAATCTCTCTTAACTCCTGATATTGCTAAGAGTGTTAATGAGGAAAGTTTACAAATTCCTCTGCGCGATGGTGATAAATATAATGAGGCGGTAGTAGCCGTGGGCGATCGCGTGGCGACTGTGTTATCAGGAGAACCCGATCCTGGCCCACCTCAAGTCACAGAAAATGTGAAAGTGGAAGGCACTTTTAAGAAAGCAGAAGAAACCAAAGGTGGCGATGCTACTGTGGCGGTAATTGTGTTATTACTGCTGGCGACTGTGATTCCGATGGTGACTTATTATTGGTATCAAGGTTTTTCTTCTAATTGAGGAAATATCTACCAAGAAACCGGGTTTCTTTTATCTTAGTCTTGCACATACTCTTGACTATTTAATAAGGCCAATTCCGCGCGGACAAATTCCCGTCCTAGATAGGCCGCGTGATCCAGAAGTGTCACCGGAGTAGGGCGGGTTTCTTCTAAGATTTTAACACAAAGTTCTTTCGCGGTGCGTCCAGTAAATACTACTGTGTGGGTGCGTTCAACTTTTCCCTTGGCTGGAATGGGTTTCCCCGTTTCAGGATCGACGGCTAAACCGCGATCGTCGATCTGATTTGTATAATGTTTGGCACAAATTAATCCCTTGTCTCGGTCAAGATATATAATGAAGTAACCAGCCGGATCGAGGTCGATATGACGTTGGGATAGTTTATCGTCTATGGTTTTGAGGTTGTCTAGGATAGTATTCATTTGTTGTTGTTTTTTGGCTACTTTCTCTAGTTTAAACTCTTATGGGGACACTTGGATCGGTAATTTTTGTCATTTCTTGATAAAATTTCGGGAAAATTTTGAGATATCTCCAAAAAGCGCGATAGCTGCGCTTGAGCCTGAGTGCGAAGGCACTCGGCTTCGCACTCAGGCTATCAGGTTTGGGGGGGATATACCGAGGCGCGATCGAACTCTGTAGAGGCTATCACATTTTTGCGGGTTTCCATACAATGAACGAATATTTTACTAATAAATAAGCCAGTCTTTCTGCTAGAAAAGGATTATCTTCACGATAGGGTAAACCGATGATAATGCCATGAGTGCGAGAATCAAGCACTACATCTAAACCCAATTGTCGAATATCTCCAACCTTAAGACTCGCGACTCCATAACAATTTCTAAATTTAGCCGCACAGTCTTCAGGAAGACACTGGGGACTGGCAAGATTTACAGACAGTCCCCCTTCATTTTCTCGTAATAAGTAAGCCGGATATAGCAATCCTAAATGATTTTCTATGTATAAGTATACTGATGAATTTTAGGAAAATCAAATTTTTGTTCTTTCGTAAAGAACTCAAACAAAAATTTTATAATGCGAAACGACCGGCATAAATACCAATACTTCCTCAAAAAGTTTTTCCCTTGTAACCAAATATCTTCAACCGGATTTTGTTGCGGAGCATTAGGAGCCAATAAAATACAAGTAATTAAAAAATCCTCCGGGGCTTTCTCCCCATTTATTTCTAATAAAAATTCTCTAAATTCTCCAAATCTATGATAGCTGGCTCCATCCCAGATTAAGATAATCTTCTTGTTTTTATATTGATTTTGTCAGTATTTTATAAATTCCACTGTTGATTTTCCATCCCCAGATGGATAACTTTGAACATGGAATCTTTTACTTTGATAATTCAATGCACCCAAATAAGTTTGTCGCTCTTTTTCATTGGTAATTGGCACTTCAATTCTTAGTTCTGAGCGACCCCAAACGTAGCCATTAACATCTCCATAAAGGAGATGACATTCATCTAAAAAAAATACTATTACTTCCCCTGATTCTATGCCCTCCCGTTGTTTCGATAACATCTCATTAATTTCTTCTCTCTTTTTTTTTACCTGCTCTTCATCAAATTTTGGATTCACTTTCTGAGACTTCTTCCAAGTAATATTGGCTTGCTCAAAAAGTTTATAGTAGCTTTGTTTTGATTTATATATCACCCCAAATTCTGCCTCCACATAAGTAACTAACTCATCTAAATTCCAGTATTTTTTCTCCTTTAACCACTGAATTACCTCGTTTTTTTGTCCAATACTTAAATAACCTTTTGAGCCTTTATATCCTAATTTTAATCCTGCTACTCCTTTCATTTTAAAAACTCTTTTCCAATGCCCAATAAAAAATTCGCTTACACCTAAAATTTGGCTGATTTCACGGTAAATTTTACCGGTGAGTGCCATTCGGACCGCGATGACTCGTTTTAGTTCTCTTGCCGAAAGATTACTTTCAATTAGAATTTCTAAGAAGGCGATTTCTTGGTTCCGCTCTTTTTCTTCTGTCTGTTGTAAGTCATTCATAATTTTTCTTGTCATAATTAAGTCGTGTATATCATTATATCATACTCTTGACAATGATTTAGAATTGCTATATTTGACGGTTTCTGTAGCTTCATCAATCCATTGTTTTCGTAATAATGCTCGATATACGATATCATTATCCGATAGGGATTCCCACTTTTTAGGATTCTCTTTTGATTCCGTCATAGAGCATTAAACCAGTTTAACCAATAAGATAATCGTGAGGAGGAAACTTCATAATCACCGGCATAATCATCACCGTTTTGGTGATAAATATAAGCTTTGATTTCGGGACTACTGGGACAAAAAAGATGAATCGCACAAGGGGGGTTATCCTTCGACCAATCTAGCATTATTCCCCCTTTTTCATCTGGGCAAACCGACGCGTTAGGAAAGTTATCTCCCATACTATCATAAGCTCCTAAAACTAATTGCATTGCGGTTCTAAAAGCATATTCTGTCGGTCTTAAAATACCATATTCATCTTCTTCTTCTAATTCTAACAGTTCTAAAATTATTTGGGCGGTAATCCGGTAATTTAACAAACCATTATTCTGACTGGTATCAGTCTTTGGGGTAGTAACTACAGTCATAAACTTTCTCTGACTCTAGGGGGCAATAATTATTATAACAGATTTTCCACTACAGGTGTTTTGGCCAAGATGAGATGCTTCCCAAGGGAGCAGGCGAAGCATTTCGGCAATAAATCTCTCCTTATAACTAATAACCTATATGCCGGAATGCTATGCGCTGCGCGCAGGCTCCGCCAACGCCCTCTTCAAAAGTGAGATGCACCCCTTCCCAATGGTATAACCACAAAGGTACAAAGACACAAAGGCAGGAAAAAAGAGTCAGGTTAACCCCTATTTAGATTATGTTTTCCCGCTCCTAATGAACCCTTACCATCTTTTGAAAAATCATCACAAATTACTCCTTTTTCTTCTTGGTGTCTTTGTGCTTCATTTTATTTCCCGTACTTATTAAAAAAAAAGAGAAAAATCCACCCGAAAGGGTGAAATTTTGTCTCAGGTATTGTATCATATAAAGAGTTTACAATTGCGTCACTGGTTATGGAAGAATTACTCACCCTGAAAGACTTACTGCTCAAAGGTGATCTTTCTGGTGCCTTGACTCTCGTTGAAGAACTAGAAGAAATGAGCCGTGATGATAAAATTAGTAACATCATTAGTTATGCTGTGATTTTGTTACTGCATTTGATTAAACAGCAAGCCGAAAATCGCACCACTCGCTCTTGGGATGTTTCTATTCACAATTCGGCTTCTGCTATTAGGAAAAAAAATAAACGTCGCAAGTCAGGGGGCTATTATTTAATCCCAGAAGAATTACGTTTAGCCTTAGAAGAAGCTTATCCTGATGCCATTAAATCCGCGTCTCTGGAAGTGAAAGAAGGGCTTTATGATTCTGATACCCTAGAACAAATGATTAACCAAGATGATATCATTAATCAAGCCATGTCTTTAATTTCTCCCGAAAATTGAGTTCTATGATAACTGATATTCCACAGGAGATTTGTCAGGGAAGAGAAAAAGCCAGAAACCGGGTTTCTTGAACCCTCATAAACCCGGTTTATTAATGATCAATTAGGCGGGAACTTCGATTTTTTCACTTCCCGATAACTGGAAAGCTTCATGGACGACTTTCAAGGCTTCTACCCCTTGTGCTTCATCCACAACACAACTGACTTTTATCTCTGATGTCGCGATCATCTGAATATTAATCTGATGTTGCGCTAAAGCTTCAAACATTTTTGCAGCTACCCCAGGATGAGATATCATTCCCGCTCCTACGATACTTACTTTCGCGATCGCGCTATTAACCACCACTTCCCCAAAACCAAAGTCAACCGCGGCTTTTTCTAAAGTTTTCCGGGCTACTTCAGCATCAATTTGGGCAACAGTAAACGCGATATCTCTGGTTAAAACCCCATTCACTTCTCGAACACGTTGAGATTGAATAATCATATCAACGCTGATATTTTTTTCGGCCAATAACTCAAATAATTTGGCCGCCATTCCGGGGAGATCCGGCACATGACGTAAGGCTAAACGAGCTTGATTAATATCTAACGCGATCGCGCTTACCGGAGGGTATTTCTGCTCAGAAATTTCTCGCTTAAAGGGTGAACTTGTCACCTCAAAAACCTGACATAATTCTGCCACAGCGCGATCGCAATCTTTCGCCTCAATCACACAACTAACTTTAACTTCAGAAGTGGATATCATTAAAATATTAATACCCGCGTTAGCTAAAGTCGTAAACATTTGGGACGCGACACGGGGGCGTCCGATCATTCCCGCGCCAGAAATACTAACTTTAGCAATAGGTTGCTCATCAGTTTTTACTTCCACTTCTCCTAAATATTCATTTTTCCCTAACACGGGTAAAATGGCTTCTGCTACCGATACTGCGTGGGGTAGAGAATGTTTTGTCACCGTAAACGCGATATCATTACTATTCCCCTCGTGAATTGATTGAATAATTAAATCAACATCAAGATTTTGTAACGCGATCGCGCCAAATAAACGAGCCGCGACACCCGGATTATCAGGAACGCGTAACAGAGAAACTCCAGCCTGATCCAAATCAAATTCTACCGCGTCAACAGGTTTCGTTAATTCTAATCCTTCTAAGGGACGAAATTGCGGTGGAGTCGAACTAACTAAAGTGCCTGGATCATTAGTCCAACTGGATAAAACCACCAAAGGAACCCCAAAATTTTTGGCAATTTCCACAGCACGAGGATGTAAAACTTTCGCGCCTAAACTAGCTAATTCCAACATCTCATCACAAGTAATTTCATCCATTAATTGCGCTTGAGGAATCAGACGAGGATCAGTCGTTAAAATTCCGGGGACATCGGTATAAATTTCACAGCGATCAGCCTTTAACGCGGCTGCTAACGCGACAGCACTGGTATCGGAACCCCCACGCCCTAAAGTGGTAATTTCCAGATCATCACTATCGCTAATTCCTTGAAAACCCGCGACAACAATCACTTCACCCTTTTTCAGATGACGCTCCATGCGCTCAGTTTCAATGCGGAGAATGCGAGCGCGTGTATGTTGTGCTTCCGTAACAATTCCCACTTGGGCGCCCGTTAAAGAAATCGCGGGTTGTCCCAATTCTTGTAAAGCCATACTAAGCAACGCGATCGAAACTTGTTCACCCGTAGATAACAACATATCCATCTCGCGTTTATTGGGGTTAGGAGAAATCTCTTTCGCTAATTTCACTAACCCATCAGTCGTTTTTCCCATCGCGGAAACAACTACCACTACAGAGTTACCCTTTTGTACGGTTTTGATGACGCGTTGGGCAACTTCTTTAATACGATCGACAGTACCGACGGAGGTACCGCCATATTTTTGAACAATTAGTGCCATATCTCCCATTAAAAGCTGTAATCTTTGACAGCTTATCCTTAAAGTGCCCCTAATTATAACTAAGAATGGAGAATCGGGAATCAGGAATCGGGAATATTGATTTAGATTTTGCTATCATCACAAGTTATAATATCAATAAATGTTAGAAACACAAGGAGAGACAAATGGCGATCGCAACTCTCATAGAAGAAAAGTTCAGCCTAGAAGATTTTATCGCGAATCCGCCGGAAAATCAAGAATGGGTGAACGGACAACTGATGGAGAAAACCGATATGACAATCAAACATAGCCAAATTCAATCTCGCTTAGATCGTAAATGGGGCAATTACATTATCGAGTCGGGACAAGGAGGAGAGACTTTTGTGGAACTTCCTTGTCGAACCCTACGCCAAGGTCGCCGTCCTGATGTATGCTATTTAACATCAGAATTAGTAGCCGAATTTGGCAATGCCCCGACATTACCCCAAAGTCCTCCTTTAATCGCGGAAATTGCATCTCCTTCCGATGTCGCCGAAAATTTATTTGCCAAAGCCGATGAATATTTAGAGTCAGGTTGTCAAGAAGTTTGGTTAGTCTTTCCTGAAAGTCGTCGCATTTTAATTATCACCCAAAATCAAACTTTAGCTTTTCATGGGGAAGATATTGTGACAACACAATTAGTTTTAAAAGGTTTTAGTGTATATCTTAATGAATTATTCTCCTGATTGGGAAAAACCCGGTTTCTCAAACAATACCATTTTTTGTAGGTTGGGTTGAGCGATACTTAACCCAACGAAGATGGGTTCTACCGAACTTAGTATGTCAGAAATCGCCAAAAAGCATAACCAGTAAAAGTTTGCCGAAAAGTTGATCAAAATCGAACTATTATAAAATCAAACCTTTGCCAAATCTGGCTTTTGGCTGTTTCGACTGTAGACCAAGAAATTCTACCCTAAGCTGCGCTGACTACTTCGTGGTTCGGGGTTCGCTAGAGCCCGAAAATGTTGGGTTTTGCTCAACCCAACCTACTACCGTATCTATCCTAATTTGCTGGGTTAAAATATAAGCGATGCCTCTTGATTTGCTTATTTTTTGAGGTTTTAACCCAATATTTTAGGCTAGACGTGCTACTACGTTATAATGACATACCAACTCTCTGTTGAGTCCCATACAGGGAGTAGGATTTAGAAGAAAAATTTGGAGGTTAGAAAGATGACAATCAATCTGGAAAAAAATATCAATTCCCCAGTTTTACGATTATTAATTAATGCCGACATCCTAGCCAGAGATAAAAATAGCAACCCGATTTTGTTAGCTGATGTTCGTACCCAAACCATCCATCCCCAAGTTAGTACCAAAATGATAGATTCCCTGCTTCAAGCCAATGGCTTTATCCCCTTTGGGATGCTGGTTAATCCCGAAAAAAT
Organism: Microcoleaceae cyanobacterium bin_387; assembly: GCA_037440985.1. Taxonomy (GTDB): domain Bacteria; phylum Cyanobacteriota; class Cyanobacteriia; order Cyanobacteriales; family Microcoleaceae; genus JBEDKD01. The sequence goes on along the minus strand of JBBITB010000070.1, from coordinate 20,303 downwards.
CAGTATTTTTAAATGGGGTCGCGATAATTGGCAAGAGCCCATTTGTGTATTCAACACAGTCGATGTTTTAAGTCAATACGAACCTGAATTTGGCAAAAAAAGGATCTTCCATACTTACTTTACTAGCCTTGTTGAGGCTTGGTTGCGCGATTTAGCCTATCACTGGCATTCCCAGCAGCCTCCCTTTTGGGAAGAAATTAAAAGCATTGGTTTATTAGAAAAACTAGCCGATGGTACGACGGAAGAAGACGTAGATATAGTAGAGGTAAATATTTAGTGTTATTTCTCTACATTGAAACTAATTTAATTATGGCGATCGCGAAAGGACAAGATGAACAAGCAGAACAACTGTTAAACAATATTCCTGCTAATATCTGCTTGATGATTCCTAGTATTTGTTATATGGAAGCTATCGTCGCCCTACAAAATGAACGGAAAAGACGTAAGGATTTTCTGAATAATGTCAAACTCGAAATTACTGAATCTGAGCGGAGCCTCACTTCAGACGTTAGCTCATTAGTCAATGATTTGGAAAAAGCACGTCTGGCTTATGACCAATTTTTGAATGAATTTGAAGGGCGATTTCTTGATGCTATTACGTTGGTTAGAACTAAAGTTACATCAATTGATCTACCATTAAATAGTTTAATTGCAACTTTAACAGATCCGATTTTATCTAAAGAAAAACAGCTTCGAGATAATCTAATTTTGCAATGTATTCTTGATCACGCTCAACTGCATCAAACCGAACAAAAGGTACTATTAACGAGCAATTCAGTCGAGTTTGGTAAGCCAGAAGTTCAACAAATTTTACAACAATTCGGCATTATCAAATATTTTACTAATACTAAAAGTTTCATGGGTTGGTTGGGAAGTCAAAATATTTAAGATAATGTACCCGCCCTTACCCTCTTTTGAAAACTTTGTGCCTTGGTGTCTTTGTGGTTCATTTTATTTCCCCTACTTATCGTGCTTTTGCCACAAATTTTTTTTCAAAATGGTATAACCACGAAGGCACGAAGACACAAAGGAAAGAAAAGAGAGTAAGGGCTGTTTCACCTGGGATGAGGTTGGAAAGATCCCAAGTGCCCCCTCTTGGGAAAAACTTTGTGCCTTGGTGTCTTTGTGGTTAATTTTATTTCCCGTATTTATTAAACAAAGACGGCAAATTTACCGTTGATAATTGTTTGCCATAGGGGGCTTTAATTTCTGCACTTTTGGCATTTTTATCATTGATTAAAACATTCTTCGGTGTCAAAATATATCGCCCTTGATAGGAACGATTATCCGATGTTACACGAAAGACTAAATCCTTATTATAAGTATCTTTCGTGTATTGCAAATGTAAACGAGTAATAAAGGCGCGATCGCGGTTCATGCCTAATTGTTTTAACTCTTGAGAGTCCAAGGGTTGAGCACTACAAGGATCGCAGGAACCTGTATCCCAAGCATATTCCGTTACCACCGTTTCTCGTCTTGTTGCTTTAATCGTTGCTGTCAATAAATCCTTATAAAATTGACCAAAATTTGCTTCGATTTCTTGGGGGACGGCAAAATTACTCGGTATCATGACATTGGTGTAATTTTGGGCTTCTACCCGTCCCTTATCACTGAGAAAATAGACGATAATATCTTGGGTTCCCTCTGAGTTTATTTTCCCTAATTGGAAGGGGAGCATGATTTCTTTTGCTGGCACAGTAAATTGAATCGGACGGAGATTATTAAAGCCTAATTTTTGCTGTTCTTTGATATTTACTTTCACCACAAAAAAGTAAAGCTTTTGATCAACGTAAGGTTTGAGATATTTGGCAGATCCTTGGGGAATTTTATATTGATTTTCCTCTAACCAAGTGGCTAAAGCATTGGATTCTGTCGCGCTTAAAATGACAACATCATATTCGCCTACACTAAAGCGCTCTACTACTTGAACCGGTTTTTTTTCTGCCATTGGTGCGGGTGCTGATCTGGGCATTCCCGCGGAGGGCATTCTATTTGCAAAGGGTTCATAACGGACTAATCGGGGCGCGGTGAAATCGTTTAATCTTTGAAATAGACTAGCAGGAATTACTTTAACATCTGGTTTTTTCAGAATTACGGGAACGGGTAAAATTAAGGCAAATTCTTTGGGATCGCCTTTATAATCAAAGGATAAACTGTAAGTAGCGCGATCGCGCTCATTAGAGATCGCGACTTCGGAACGATTATTAAATAAATTGGCATCAACTTTGGCAACAAAAAAACCACAAAAAGCCAAAACACTTTTGACATTGAGGGAAAAAAGAGTCAAAAAAAGTGCCACACTTAAAGTTAAGGATACCTTTTTGCCAGTAATAGCTAAATTATTTTTCATATTTTACCTAAATGCAACAGTTTGGACAAATTATAACACGCGACACCGGAAATTTCCTATTTTGGGGTCTGGATTTCCCCCCCAAATGATTGACATTCATGTGCAATGTCAAAAATTTTAAATTTCATTCCCCTCAAAACCTACCACCTAGATATCTATTTCACCCCAAAGACAAGCGCGATCGCTCTTGGCACTGAGGCCGTCTCCGTATAATTACTGAAACTGATTCGTGAAAATAGGAAGATAAAAAATACCGATATTTACGGATGTTTTTTCCTAAGACTGCTGATACTGTAGTTGTCATTGGTGCTGAAGCGGATGTTTTCACTTTTTTTATCTTAATCTCTCTCAAGTTGATCGACTAAATGCTGAAGACAAAGGATATTTTCTCCAGATTTTCTCGCGATCGCGTCTTCATTTTCTCGAATATTACCTGAGTTGGGGTGCATCTCAAAGAAGCAAAAAAAACTGTAGTGGGTTGGCGTAGTCTGTGCCTAGGACAAACCTCTTACTCCCTAGAAGATCCCGCGCGCGAGACTCCACTGCACTACCAATTTACCAAAATGATATGCTCCCCTAAGTGGCCCCTGTTTTAACTCAAATTGTATACCCGATGGAGTGAAATAGTTAATATGTTTCAAGATGATTTATTGAGAATAATAATAGACTTATTTTACAATTTCACAGAAAATAATACCCCTAAAACGCCTCATAAAATTATTTCTTCGCCCGCGGTTGATTGGGCAAAACATTATTACCATAATATCGTATATTCTACCCATAAAGAAGAACATAAAAATGAAACCTTGTTCGCAGATTTTACTACACTAAATTTTAGCGATAATCGTGCATCTACTGTCGATAAACTCCTTGAGAGCCTGAAAGTAGCCAGTGAAATTGCTTGGGGAAAAGTAGAAAGTATTTTTGGTTTAGAAATTATTAGTCATGGTATTAATGAAGATTTAATTCAACCCGCTCAAATGAGAAATGATTCTCGTCATCTTTATCGTGATGTGATTATCACCTATGCCGATCAGGAAAAACCCTCTCGTTTATCTGTATTATTAGGAAAAAAATTTCGGGAAATCCGCAGAAAATACACCGACGCAGACCCCTTAGTATTAGGATTTATGGTAATGCAGTGTCACTATGTCGGTCAAATGTTATCGCGTTGTTTATCTCCTCAAGAAAAATTAGACTTCCTTCCTTACTTGAAAAGTTTAGAGGACTATCTTTATATTCCTTTTCGGGAAATTCACAAACTTGCCGCGGAACATCACCCTAACTCTCCAGAGTTAAACGCGGTACAACATCTCCTTCCTTCTACTACTCAAATTGCGGAAGCAGTCTATCAACGGGCGAGTAAAAAATATCAAGAATATCGGAGTAATAGTGGCAGTTTAAATAAACGGATGGTGAAACTTTCTAGTATCCGTGATATCGAGATTTTTCAATGTTATTTATGTTGGTGTGTCCTCGAAGGCAGCATGGCTCCTATTCAAGAGGAATTATTCCCTTTGTGTGTGATGTTATATCCCCGTCTGAATGTCAGTTGGAAATTAGTTCAGGATATGTTATTATTCATGTTCTGGGAAATTTATGATCGCGTATCCCCAGAAGAAGTGATGATTTTTTTACCCTATTTGCGAACGCTTATGGAAATGTTTTCTGATGAAGTGTTTTACCGTTAATTTGTTATCTGATTAGGGAGAAATAATGGGGTTATTGGGAAATCAAACTCAAACACAGTTAAAGCACATAAAGTAGGATAAATAAGTGGGAATTAGCCCCCCTAATGAACGGGAAAATGCGTAACCACTTTCCGTGAAAAAAAAACAAGAATTTACTCTGTTACCAGTGATACTCAGCCCCTCATTATTTCCGAAAATTTACACTTATTAAATCAGAATATTATATCGAAAATAATCGGGGAGCGGGGGAGCGGAAGAAAAACCAATAACTGATCCCTGAGATCCCTTGATCATTCCTTGGTAACATTCTGCGTCAATTGTCATAATTTCCGTATAAAATTGCATGAGATGGTCAGATTCCATCTAAAATTTCAAGTTTAAAGTCTAAAACCTAAAATACTTCACTATGGTACAACTGACACCTAACCCCTCCTATAGTTTAACCCTTCGTCTTGCCCTTCCGAACCGGGCAGGGATGTTGGCGAGTGTTACCCAGGCGATCGCGTCTGTAGGGGGTAATTTGGGTCAAATTGATTTAATTGAACAAAATCGTCAAATTTCGATTCGTGAGATCACCGTAGATGCTTCCAGTAGCGAACATAATGAAGAAATTGTGCAAGCAGTGAAGGCGATTCCTGATGTCAAGGTGATGAATGTTTACGATCGCACCTTTAACCTCCATCGCAGCGGTAAAATTACCATCGAGAGTAAAATTCCCCTCAAATCCCAAGCGGATCTCGCGATGGCCTATACTCCAGGGGTAGGTCGTGTTTGTCTGGCTATCTCCCAAGATCCCGAAGAAGTCTACAACCTCACCATTAAACAAAATACAGTGGCCATTGTCACTGATGGTAGCGCGGTGTTAGGATTAGGAAATCTCGGACCAGCAGGTGCTCTCCCAGTCATGGAAGGGAAAGCCATGTTATTTAAAGAATTTGCCGGAGTCGATGCCTTTCCCATCTGTCTTGATACTCAAGATACAGAAGAAATTATCCGCACTGTCAAAAATATCGCGCCGGTTTTTGGAGGGATTAATTTAGAAGATATCGCGGCTCCCCGTTGTTTTGAAATTGAATCAAGACTGCGCGATTGTCTCGATATTCCTATTTTCCATGATGATCAACATGGAACTGCTATTGTTAGTTTAGCCGCGTTGATTAATTCCCTGAAATTGGTGAAAAAATCTATGGCAAATATCCGCATTGTTATTAATGGTGCGGGGGCGGCAGGTATCGCGATCGCTCGTTTATTACGCAAAGCAGGTGCCCAACATATTGTTATCTGTGACTCTAAGGGTATTCTCTCTAAATCTCGCACGGATCTTAACCCCGCCAAAGAAGAATTCGCGGTAGAATTACAGGGAACTCTGGCACTCGCGATGAAAGACGCGGATGTCTTTTTAGGAGTCAGTGCTCCGGGTGTATTAACCCCAGAGATGGTACATACTATGGCGAAAGATCCCATTGTTTTTGCTATGGCAAACCCTATTCCTGAAATTCAACCGGAATTAATTGCCGATGATGTTGCTATTATGGCTACAGGTCGTAGTGACTATCCTAATCAAATTAATAATGTCTTAGCTTTTCCTGGGATTTTCCGAGGTGCTCTCGATTGTCGTGCCAAAGCATTAACTATTAATATGTATTTGGAAGCCGCCAACGCGATCGCGTCTTTAGTCAAACCTTCGGAACTTAATAAAGAGCATATTGTTCCTTCTGTGTTTGATGAGCGTGTAGCCCTTGCTGTCGCGGCAGCCGTCCAACACGCGGCCCGTCAAGAAGGAATCGCACGCAATTAATAGGTGATCAGGGATAAGTGATAGGTGATCAGGGATAAGTGATAGGGAATAGGGGATTTGTGATAGGGGATTGGGGATTTGTGAAATTTTTGTTGTCCCCAGTCCCCAGTCCCTACTCCCTAGTCCCCAGTCACAAGTGTCCAGTCACAAGTCCCCTGTCTCCACTTGCGATTATGGGTGCTATACAAAAGAAAATCACATAGTAATCAAAAACGAAATCATCGGAGAAAATGCCCATGATCGGCAAACTTTTTGGCGATCGCGCAAAACCTAATGAGACAACAGGACTTACCCCTGTACCTCAATGGCACAAACCGCTACCTTTGTTATTTAGTAGCGTGGTATTTATTACTTGTTTATTAATTTGGCAAAGTACCCGTATTTTAGAGCAAGATCATCTTCGGACTAAAATTCAATTAGCCACAGAAACCGTTAAATATGAAACTCAAGAATGGTTATTTTCCCGTCTTATCGCCCTTCAACAATTAATTAGTCCTTGGGAAACCGTCCGTAATTTTTCCCTTAATTCCTGGCAACTAGCTGGGAATAATTATATGAAATTTTATCCCAATTGTCAAGCACTTCAATGGATAGATGCTTCTGGCTCACTGCGCTGGAGCGTTACCCAAGCCGGAGTTAAAGTCCCTGAAATAACTCAGCACAAAACTTTCTTAAAAACGAAATCTACTTCGGGAAATAAAATTATTATTAAGCCCGCTTTTTCTCTACAAGACAACCCAGAAATATTGGTCTATATTCCTCTTTTTAATCAGCAGAAATTTGATGGTTTTTTATTCGCGTCTTTTCGCACAGATAGTTTATTAAAAAATCAGGTTTCTTCTCTGGATATAGTGCCTGAATATGGGATTAAAATCTGGGTTGATCGAGTGCTTATTTATCAACGAGAACTGGAAGAAAATAATAATTCTCAGCAATGGCTGAAAGAAATATCATTTATGATTGAAGATACTCCTGTCAATGCCCAAATATGGCCAGAACATCATTTTTTGGAACAGGAAGAAAGTTTTTTAAGTGAGATTGTTTTAGGGGGTGGTTGTTTAATTACTTTATCTTTGGGTGTGGCTTTCTCTACGGCTCAACGGGCAAGAATTCGGGCTAAAGATTTAAAGATTCTTAATAAAGCTCTCAGTGAAGAAATACGCGATCGAAAACAAACAGAATTAAAACTTAAAGAAAGTTATAATCTCTTACACTCTGTCCTAGAAAGTACCCCTGATCTAGTTTATGTTAAAGATTTAGAGGGACGTTATGTGATCATAAATTCGGCTTTTGCTAAGTTCTTAAATTTATCGAATGACCAAATTATTAATAAAAAAGCTTCCGATATTTTTCCCCAAGAAACAGCACAATCTATCCGTAATAATGATTTAAGAATTTCCCAAGAAGGGAGAGCCGAAACCGTAGAAGAATTAATTACTTTTCCGGGCAATTGTCGCACTTATTTAACCACAAAAAATCCTTGGTATGATGCCCGTGGTAATGTGATTGGGTTAATGGGAATGGCCCGGGATATTAGTGATCGAAAAGAATCAGAAGAAGCGTTACGTCAATCGGAAAAAACCCTCCGTCAAAAAACACAAGAATTAGAAAAAACCCTGAGAAAATTACAAGAGACACAAGCCCAATTAATTCATAGTGAAAAAATGTCAAGTCTAGGTCAAACCGTCGCGGGTGTAGCCCATGAAATCAATAATCCCGTTAATTTTATTTATGGGAATTTAACTTATGTCAATGATTATACACAAGATTTATTAGACTTAATCCAAGTTTATCAAGAGGAATATCCTCAACCATCCTTAAGAATTATCGAAAAAAGTGAAGCCATAGAATTAGATTATTTGAGAGACGATTTACCCAAAATCTTAGCGTCGATGAAAGTCGGGGCTGATCGGATTCGAGATATTGTCTTAACTTTGCGAAATTTCTCTCGTTTAGATGAAGCTGATCTCAAAGAAGTAGATATTCATCAAGGGCTAGAAAGTAGTTTATTGATTTTGCAAAATCGCCTCAAAGTCTCAACGAATCGCCCGGGTATTGAAGTCATTAAAAAATATGGTAACATTCCCTTAGTCGAATGTTATCCGGGTCAATTAAATCAAGTTTATATCAATCTTTTAGCCAACGCGATCGATGCCCTGGAATCCCAGGGAAAAATTGAGCATAAACCCACAATTTTCATTCAAACAGAAATGTACAATAACGAGCAAGTAAAAATTCAGATTCGAGATAATGGTATCGGCATGACAGAAGAAGTCCGAAAAAGATTATTTGACCCCTTCTTTACCACAAAACCTATCGGAAAAGGTACGGGCTTAGGATTAGCTATTTCCCACGCGATCGTTGTCGATAAACATGGGGGAAAATTGGTTTGTGATTCATCCCCCGGACAAGGTGCTGTATTTACGATTACAATTCCCCTCAGCCAAAATGAAAAGTCAAGAATGGTAAACAAGGATGACAACTGAGAAATATCGAATCTATAATAAAGACAGAAGCTCCCGATCTCAATCATCTCTCCTCCAATGTGTAATAATCAGTTATTCGCGAATATTGACGACGATCGCGACAACCGTCTCCTCTTACAACACTGTCCCATCGGTTTAGCCCTATGTCGGATGGATGGGAGTCTCGTAGAGATTAATCCCGCGTTTGCCGCAATTCTCGGCCGCACACTATCAGAAACTATCTCTTTAAATTACTGGGAAATTACCTCAAAAAAATACAGATACCAAAAACAAAAACAATTAGAAAGTCTGCAAAAAACAGGGCGCTATGGAGCCGACGAAACAGAATATATCCATAAAGATGGTAATTGTATTCCCGTGCGACTTCAGGGAGTAATTATCGAAAAAGACGGAGAAAAATTTATTTGGTCAAGTGTGGAAGATATCTCCACGCAAAAACGCAGTGAAGAACGTTTCGAGCTTGCCATGAGAGCCAGTGAAACGGGTTTATGGGATTGGAATGTGGCAACGGGAGAAGCATATTTTAGTCCCTATTGGTGCGAGATGCTCGGTTATAAACATGAAGAAATAAAACCTAATGTCAGCAATTGGCAAGGTTTATTACATCCCGATGACGCGTCAAAAGTCTTGGCCGAGCTCACACCCCATTTAGCAGGGGAAACCCCGTCTTACCAAGTAGAATTTAGAATGCGGACAAAAGAGGAGCAATGGCAATGGATATTAGGAAGTGGAAAAGTTGTAGAAAGAGATAGTCAAGGCAACCCCATCCGCATGATTGGTACTCATATTGATATTAGTGATCGTAAACAAGCCGAAAAAGACTTAGAAAAATTTCTGACCTTAATTGAAAGTAGTTCGGAGTTTATTGGGATTTCTACCTTAGAAGGAGTACCGATTTATCTCAATAACGCGGGGCAACGGTTGGTAGGAATAGAAAGTCTTGAACAGTTCAAAGAGAAAAAAGTGATCGAGTATTTTTTTCCCGAAGATCAAGCTTATGTCCTTGAACATATCTTACCCATCGTCATATCCGAAGGATATTGGGAAGGGGAAATTCGCTTTAAACATTTTCAAACAGGGGAAGCAATTTGGGTAATATGGAATCTATTTACACTCAAAGATTCAGAAACCGGGGAACCTTGGGCCTTGGCTACGGCTAGTCGTGATATTACTGCCAGTAAAAACGCGGAAGAAGAATTACGAAGTCGCGAACAACGGTTTCGTGCCATCTTTAATTCCACTTTCCAATTTATGGGTTTATTGAAACCCGATGGCACTTTATTAGATGCTAATCAAGTCGCGTTAGACTTTTTTGATAATTTTGAGTTATCCTCGGTGGTAGGACGGGCTTTTTGGGAAACCCCTTGGTGGGAATTTTCCCCTGTTGCCCAAGAGCAATTAAAAGCCGCGATCCAGAAAGCAGCCCAAGGGAAATTTGTCCGTTATGAGATAGATGTTCCGGGTATCAATCACCAATTGATAACCTTCGACTTTTCCATCAAACCCATGTTTGATGACCAGAACAAAGTGATTTTACTGATTGCTGAAGGTCGGGAAATTACTGATCGAAAAAGGGTGGAACGGGAGTTACAAAACTACCAAGAACATTTAGAAGAATTGATCACAGATCGCACAATTGAACTGGTAGAAACAAACAAAAAATTAAAAGAAAAAATCACAGAGTTACAAGAAGCTCAAGAAAAATTACGCCAACAAAATCAAATTATAGATCAGATCCATGATTCTGTAATTTCCACAGACATTGATGGTATTGTTACCAGTTGGAATGCGGGGGCTAAACGTCTTTTTGGTTATACTTCTCAAGAAGTGATCGGTCAATTTATCTCCTTTATCTATCCGCAAGAAAAACATGAATTTCTCCAAACTACAGTCATTCCAACCCTACTTGCTAAAGGTTCCCATGAAGTAGAAATCACTATGTGTCGTCGATCTGGTGAAGATTTTTATGGTCATCTCTCCTTCTCCCTTTTAAAGGATAATACCGGAGCCGCGATCGGGTTGTTCTGTTATACCATAGATATTACTGATCGCAAACTAGCAGAAGCTGAATTACAGCGCAGTTATAACCTTTTGCATTCCGTGATGGAAAGTACCGTTGACATGATCTTTGTTAAAGACATAAACGGTAATTATGTTATGGTTAATTCAGAAATTTGTCGACTTTTTAAGCTATCAATGGAATCCATCATTGGTAAAGATGATACAGCCTTATTTCCTCCAGAAATAGCCCGTAAAATCCGAGAAAATGATGTCCTAATTCTGCAACAGGGATACGCGCAAACTGTGGAGGAACAAGTCCCAGTTGATGGTAAAGTCCAAACTTATCTTTCTACTAAGAGTCCTTGGCGTGACTTAGAAGGGAATATTATCGGGTTAATTGGGATGACTCGTAATATTAATGATCGCAAGGAAACTGAGGATATTTTACGACGCTCTGAAGAAAAATTTAGATCTCTTTATGAGTCAACCAGTCTAGCCGTTTTAATCGCGGATGACACAAAAATTGTTGATGGGAACCAAGCCGCGGTACAACTATTTGGTTATACCCATGTCCAACACTTATCAGGTAAACATCTGGCTGAATTATCTCCACCCATTCAACCCAATGGTGAAGACTCTTGGAGTTTGGCAATAGAACATATTAATCAAGTTTTTCAACAAGGAAATCATCGTTTTGAATGGGTTCATCGTCGTGTTGATGGTACAGATTTTCCCTCAGAAGTAGTAATGACTTGTATTAAAGTGGAGGAGGAAAATATTCTACAAGCCGTGATTGAAGATTTAACCGAACGTAAAGAAGCCGAAGAACTTTTACGACGTTCGACTCAAGTTATGCGAAAACAAGTGCAACGGGAACGCTTATTTAATCGACTGGCTAATCAAATTCGTAATTCACTGGATTTAGATCAGATTTTGGAAACAGCAGTACAGGCGATCCGTGATTTATTACAAATCGACTGGTGTATGTTTGCCCGGTATGAAAAAGAGTCAAATCCCCAAGGTTTTCATGTTAATTATGAGTCCCGAAATCCTGACTTACCTAGTGTCTTAGGATTTTACCCGGCTGATATGACAATTAATCCTTTAGTGAAAAGATTATTACAGTTAGAAACTATGCGAAGCGATGATCTGGAGTTACTCCCTGAGCCTGATCTTCGCGAGTATTGGATGTCTTTGGGTTTTCGCTCTGTGCTTAATATACCCCTTTTTACCGAGGCGGGTGAATTGGCTGTTTTAGCCTGTTATCACGGCTCCATCCGTCGTTGGAGTGATGGAGAAGTGGATCTATTACAAGGTGTGGCTGATCAAATTACGATCGCGATCTCTCAAGCGGATCTCTATAGTAAAACTCGTGAAGCCGCCCGGATCGCGCAATCTCAAGCTGATCGTTTAGAGTTACTGAATCAATTGGCCAATCAGATTCGTAATTCTTTAGATTTAAACACAATTTTAGCGACAACAGTAGAGGAAATCCGCAATTTATTAGACATTGATTGGTGTTTATTTGGTTGGTATCATTTCCTCCCTGATAATTCCTTAATGTGGGAAGCTACCCATGAGGCAAAATCCTCTGATTTTACTAAGACTGTCTTGGCATCTTATCCGATTCCTTTAGATAATGTTATGACTCAGGAATTGTTAAATTTGCAAGTCTCCAAATTTGATGATATTAATAACAGCACTGATCAATTAGGAGAAATGTATAACGCGTTTATGGCTATAGGGATAGAGTCTAATTTATCTTTACCCATTAAAACTCTATCGGGAGATATCGGTGCGATTTCTTGTAATCATAGTTCCCCTCGACTTTGGACTGATACAGAAATTCAATTATTAAAATCTGTACTTGATCAATTGGCGATCGCGATCGAGCAAAGCCGTCTTTATCAACAATCTCGACAAGCCGCGATCCAAGAACAAGCAAAAGCCCATCAATTAGAACAAACCTTACAAGAATTAAAAGCCACACAAGCCCAATTAATTCAAAGTGAAAAAATGTCGAGTTTAGGGCAATTAGTCGCGGGTGTCGCCCACGAAATTAATAATCCGGTTAATTTTATCTATGGCAATTTAACTCACATTAATGACTACACTCAAGATATTCTGAACTTACTGGAATTATACGCGCAAGAATATCCCCAAGTGACTCCCGCGATTCAAGAGGAAATTGAAACCATTGAATTAGATTTCATTGTGGAAGATTTACCAAAAATTATCTCTTCGATGAAAATTGGTGCCGATCGCATTCGGGAAATTGTTTTAAGTTTACGCACTTTCTCGCGTCTCGATGAGGCGGAAATGAAGGATGTCAATATTCACGAAGGATTAGATAGCACTTTATTAATTCTCCAAAATCGTATCAAAGCTAAACCCGATCGCGGGGTGATTACGATCATTAAAGACTATGGTAATTTACCCAAAGTTGATTGTTTTCCGGGGCAGTTAAATCAAGTTTTTATGAATCTTTTGAGTAACGCGATCGACGCGTTAGAAGGATTGATAGACAAACAAAAAGAAAATCATCAAACCCCCTTGACAAATCCCACAATTTGGATTAAAACTCAAGTCATTAATGAAGAGGAAGTAACAATTTCAATTAGAGATAATGGCGCTGGTATTCCACAGGATGTGATTTCTCGATTATTTGATCCCTTCTTTACCACAAAACCCGTAGGAAAAGGAACTGGCTTAGGATTAGCAATTTCTCATTCAATTATTGTGGAAAAACATCGTGGGCAACTTATTTGTAATTCGACTCTTAATCAAGGGGCTGAATTTATCATTAATATTCCTATCCATCAACCAGAAAATTAGTAGGGACACGGCAGTGCCGTGTCCCTACGATAATGGGAAATTCCACCCATTATGATAGCAGATAACGTATCCCAAATCTCCCTAACTTACCCGGAAACTGAATAATTAAAATACATCTAGTAGGGACACGGCAGTGCCGTGTCCCTTCAAACATATAACCAACCAAACAAATCAGCCGCCGACAATTGCCAATCAGCCAACACACTCAAAACCGGTAAAATCTCATCATTAGACTTGGATTCTGGAGCTTGATTCGGTTGAAAAATAATTACCGATTCATCTGTAGGATCAATCAACCAACCTAATTTTGTCCCATGTTTTAAGCAAAAAGTAATTTTCCGAATCACACGATTAGCAGATTGTTCAGGAGAGAGAATTTCAATAGTCCAATCAGGAGCAATATTAAACTTATTTTCTATTCTACCATTAGCTTGACGCGGGATACGCGACCATTCAAATACGGCAATATCTGGGACAACTACACCACCCCCAAAGGTGCAACGCAACTCAGTAAAAGCATAGGCAAGCTTTTGTGGTTTGCCAATTTGATTGACAGAAGAGGCGAACTCAATTTGTAGTGTACTATGTTCTCCTTGTGGCATAGGTTTTTGATAAATTTCTCCGTTAATATACTCACAAGCTGGTTCAGTTTCTGGTAATTGCAAAAACTCTTCTAAGGACATTTTAGCAGGCGACTTAACAGAAGATATCATAATTCTCCCTCCTATCTGTGTTTATCTGCGTTTATCGCGGTTAAAAAAAATCACATTTTCCAACAGACAACCAACCCCATAAATCCGCGGAAAAGGGATTAATTTTCTGATTGATGCACGACGACAGGTGTGCCAATATCAGCCCATTCAAAGAGCCATTTCGCATGATTAACCGCGACATTTGTACAACCATGTGTTACCGCGTTTCCAAATAAATTATGCCAATAGGCTCCATGAATTGCCATCCCACCATCATAATACATGGTATAGGGAACTTCGGCAAAATCATAACCTTCTCCTATCATGCGAGTTTTCACATATTTGGTTTGAATTTTAAATGTGCCTACGCGAGTAGGAGTGGAGGGTTTTCCCGTAGAAACAATGACAGCATAAACAAGTTTAGAACCTTCCCACGCGACTAATCTTTGTCTCGATAAATCTATTTCGATCCAGCGTTGATTCGTCTTCATTAAATTAATAATTGTATGGGCCATTCGGTTATGTTTCTCGTCTGCCCTCAGTGGTGTTGACGGATAAAAGAAAGTCATTAATATGAGTACAAAACCCGCTAAAATAGTTTTATTAGGACGAGATTTGATCATATTTAGGATGGTTTTCATTGTTCATCCTCCTGGCATTTCTGCGATTTTACCTTAATAGGATTGTCTTTTTTCTATTGTAAATCTTGTTTGAGGGTTTTGGCAAGTGTCTCGATCGCGTCCCAATCTCTTTTTTCCATGAGGGTTTTCGGGAATAAATCTCCGGCTAAACCCACCCCGATCGCGCCTTCTTTAATAAAATCTTTAGCATTCTCTAAGGTAACGCCGCCCGTAGGAATTAGGGGAATTTGCCCTAGGGGTCCCTGTAAAGATTTAATATAATTAACACCACCTACCGCGGAAATGGGAAAGACTTTGACACAGGTAGCTCCTCCTTGCCACGCGGTAATAATTTCTGTAGGAGAAAGAGCCCCAGGAATAATGGGAATTTCTTGTTTAACCGCGAGTTTAATCATTTCTAAATTGGTATGAGGGGTAAATAAAAACTGCGCCCCACAATTAATCGCGTCCTGTAATTCTTTTTGATTAAATAAAGTCCCTGTCCCGATTTGACAATGGGGGAATTGTACCCGTAATTTCTCAATTAATTCCGGGGCGCGATCACTATTCCAAGTAATTTCGATTAAACCCATTCCCCCTTGGGCGACTGCTTTCGCCATCAAAAATCCTAACTCAAATTCCGGGGCCCTAATTACCGCGATCGCCCTTTCTTTTTTCAGTAAATTTAACCAAGATGAATCCGTCATAGTCTCAACAATTTAAACTTTAGTCTTACCCGATGGAGCAGGTAACAAGAGAAACCCTGTTTCTTGGTAAAACGCGATAGTTATCGGGTAATAATATTCCCAGAAACCGGGTTTCTTTAGGTTAGATCATGTTTACTTTTATTGTATTATATCATTAGATGATGTTTTATCATCCCAAATCCGTAGGAGAGGGGAAAAAATGATCGCGAAACAGGGTAAAGTTTATCTAATGGGGGCAGGTCCCGGTGATCCGGAGTTAATGACGGTACAATCGCAACAAATCTTAACTGAAGCTGATGTCATCATTTATGACGCGTTAGCGGATATTCCACCCGTACCTTTACGAGAAAATTGTCTGAAATTAGAGGTAGGAAAACGAGGGGGAAAACCCTCAAAGTCTCAGGAAGAAATCAATCATTTATTAGTCAAATATTGTCAGGAAGGGAAACAAGTTATTCGCTTAAAAAGTGGCGATCCGTTCATATTTGGTCGTGGCACTTCGGAAATTCAAGCATTAAAAGAAAGGGGTTGTGAGTGGGATGTCATACCCGGTATTTCTACCGCGTTAGTAGCCCCTTTACTCGCGGGTATTCCTCTGACAGATCCGGTAATGAGTCGCTGTTTCGCGGTGATGAGTGGACATGATCCTGACGCGTTAGCTTGGGAAGCTTTAGCCCAATTAGAAACTCTGGTGATTTTAATGGGAGGCAAAACTTTACCCGATATTATTCATCAATTAATTCTCCATGATCGATCGCGGGATACTCCTATTGCCATTATCCGTAATAGTAGTCGTGCTGACGAAAAAATCTGGATCGGAACTTTAGGCAATATTTTAAATCTCACCGCGGGGGAATATCTTTCTCCTTCTGTTATCATTATTGGTGAAGTTGTCAAATTACACGATTATTTAATCAAGGAAGAAGGAATGAAGGAAGAAGGAAGAAGGAAGAAGGAAGAAGGTATTGGCGAAAGAGAAATAAAAGGAGAACAATGGAAGATGTTAACAGATAAAATGTCTATGGAATATTTTCAAAAACCTTTGACGGGTAAAACGATTTTAGTGACAAGGGCGGCAGGCCAATCTAGTCAGTTTCGCGATCGTCTTTTAGAAGAAGGTGCTGAAGTAATAGAAATGCCCGCGTTAGTGATTGGAGAGCCTTCGAGTTGGGAATCTTTAGATCAAGCCCTATCAGAATTATCGAGTTTTAATTGGTTAATTTTGACATCTACTAATGGAGTAGATTACTTTTTTGAGCGACTTTTTGCCCAAGGAAAAGATACCCGTGCCTTAGCTAATCTCAAAATTGCTGTAGTGGGAAAAAAGACCTCCGAAAGTTTAAGATCGCGTGGCATTAATCCTGATTTCATCCCTCCCAATTTTGTCGCGGATTCTCTGATCGAAAATTTCCCAGATTCCTTAGAAAAATGTAAAATATTATTTCCCAGAGTAGAAAGTGGGGGAAGAGAAGTATTAGTCAAAGAATTTACGGCAAAAGGCGCGATCGTTGTAGAAGTTTCCGCGTATCAATCCCGTTGTCCCGACACGATCGCGCCAGAAGCATTAGAAGCCTTAAAAAATCATCGAGTGAATGTAATTACCTTTGCTAGTTCCAAAACTGTCCAGAATTTCTGTCAATTAGTCAGCGCGATCGGGCCTTCGGAGTTAAGTCATAATTGGTTAGACGAAATTTGCATCGCGTCCATCGGCCCGGAAACCACCAAAACTTGTAAAATTCAACTAGGAAGGTGCGATCTCGAAGCCCAGGAATATACCATAGATGGATTAATCGACGCGATCGTGCAATGGGCCAAGGGATTTTAGATTTGGGAAAAAAGTGTGGTATAATTGAGAGAAATCAAATGAACCACAAAGGCACTCTGGACACAAAGAAAAGAGTACCAGGGACTGAAGTCCCTGGCTAATAGCTCAAGTCCTCTGAAGAGGACTCAGAAATGGAAATTAAATAACTTTGAGTATGGGGTTGGTCCTTTCGCCCTTGGGCCTTATTGCAGGCCTTAAGCCTGCACTACCTTATTCAATTTTCATTCCCAATGAGTTTTTTAGTCCTCTTTAGAGGACTTGAGCTTTGAGGCAGGGGTTGAAACCCCTGCTGGACTTAACTCCAACAGAATAAGAACAAATTTTTTTCCTGTGCGTCTAATCTTTTACTAAACCCTGTTATTGCATCTATCCGTTACATCCGTTGCAAACCTACCCCATTACCAATTACCCATTACCCATTACCAATTACCCATTACCAATTACCCATTACCTATGAATAACTTAACGAGAATTTTAGCAGGAACAGTCCCCGCGCTTGTGATCATAGTATCATCCACCTCCGCGGTATTAGCAAAAACCGCCCAGGAAGTCGCGGAAATAGCAGCCCCCATTACCGTACAAATTAATAGTGCATTGGGGGACGGTTCCGGTGTTATTATTGCCAAACAAGGTAAGGTTTATACTGTCTTAACCGTTAATCACGTCCTCGAAAAACCTGATGTAAAATATACAATTCGCACCTCTAAGGGGAAAAATTATACCGCGTTTAGTGTCACTCGTCTCCAAGGGAAAAATACAGAACCTGATCTGGGGATCGCGAAGTTTGAAAGTGAAGAAGAATATCCCGTCGCGACGATATCAAATTCAGATAACGCGGTGATTGGTAGTCAAATTTATGTCTATGGATATCCCGCGACAGGGGGGTTATTCGGAGCAGAAAGAGAGCCAGAATTATCGCCGGGCCTTGTTACCAGTCGTCCCCATAATCGTCCTGAAGGGTATAATTTACGATACCAAGCTGTCACTTGGAGTGGTATGAGTGGCGGTCCGGTTTTTGATATAGAAGGCCGAGTCGTAGGTGTTCATGGCCAAGGGGAATTTGGTTTCGCGCAAACCAGTTCCGGGGAAGTGGCACCGATTAAAACTGGTTTTAATGCCGCGGTTCCTATTAATAGTTTTTTGGAACGGATCTCGACGGTTCATTTGAATTTGTCGGATCTGAAAATTGAAGAAAAATCGCCTTCTCCTAATAGTCCTCTTTCTTTCTTACAACCGAAGGATTCTGATGCTTTTTATTTGAGGGGATTGTCTTATTTGGATCAAGGGAATCCTTGGCAAGCGATCTCCGATTTTAATAGCGCGTTAAATTTGCAACCGACTCCGAAGAATCTTCCTGAGATTTATTTTAATCGGGCGATCGCGCGTGCGATTCAAGTCACCAGTGAACCGACTCGCGGGGGAAATTTCTTAAAAGACGCGATCGCTGATTATACTAAAGCCATTGACGCGAATCCTGGTTATGCCGATGCTTATTATAATCGTGCTTTAGCCCGACTCGATAATGGTGATAAAAAAGGCGCGATCGCGGATTTGGAGAAAGCCTCCCAATTATATAAACATGGCGGACGTAGTAATGCCTATCAAGACGCGATCGAGCGTCTGAAAAAATTGAATGGATGAGTTAAATCAACAGAAGTTACACAGGACAAAAGAAACCGGGTTTTTAACCGAGATTTAGAGTTGGAACGAAGTATTTTGATAAAAAAACCCGGTTTCTGGGTAAATCCCGACAGTGGAACGAAGCATATAGCACTACACGAAGACGTATTGACGTTCTTAATTGCTCAAACCCTTAATTTTATTGCATCTTCCTTCTGCCTTCTGCCTTCTGCTCAAATCCCTGCGAATACCCGTTGCGATCGCAGGGATTTGAGATTATACCAATTCCGAAAAGCAGGGACACGGCACTGCCGTGTCCCTACTGTGGCCCAATTTTTCAGAAATGATATTACTTCACTCCAAAGAAACTGCGTTTGCTTCAGACAATTATCCGACCGGATATAATAGGATTTCTCATCCTAAATAGCTAGGAAATTATAGAAAATTATCGACCGTTAATTGAGACGGATTCACATTCAGAAGAGTCCCTATTTGTTGTCCAGTCTTCAGTTTAATTAGAGTATTCGTGTTATCTTGCACGAAATGTAATTGTGCAAAAGAAGTACCCGATACAGCAATTTTATCCTGTCCTTGAGTGAAATCCGCAATGACATTCAAGCTATTGGGGAAACCGATAATAAAGAGGTCATTTCCTGAATCACCGGTTAAAGTATTATTCCCTCCACAGCCATACAGGGTATCATTACCAACACCACCATTGAGAGAATTATTATCTTTTCCACCATCTAAGATGTCATTTCCTTCTCCTCCTAAGAGCGTATCATTTCCCGTCCCTCCCAGTAGGGAATCATCCCCCGAACCACCATCAAGGGAATCATCTCCTTGATCGCCAAAGAGAACATCATTTCCTAGCTGGCCCAAAAGGGTATCATTCTCCTTACCACCACTAAGCCAATCATCATTTTTACCACCATAAACAATGTCCTTATCTTCACTACCATTGAGGGTATCATTGCCGGAGTCACCCCATAGAGTATCTTCACCAAAACCACCAATGACAATATCATTAGCCTTGCCACCATAAAGCCAATCATTACCCCCTTGGCCATCAATATAATCATTGCCCTTATTGCCAAAGAGGGTATCATTACTAACACCACCAATCAGGTTATCATTGCCTCCTTTACCACTAAATAAATTCGGGTTAGAAGAGCCATTAAACTGATCATTTTTATTAGTCCCCTCCTCTATAACACCAGGATTGCCAATAATGAGGTTATTTGTGGCATTAGGTTGATTGAAATTAGGCTGAGAAATTTTATCTTCAATACAGTCAATAACGGGTGTTCCCGCGGGTGTTTCCGTTGGGGTTGTCATTGAGATTCCCGTTGGTGTTCCCGTTGGGGTTGTGATTGGGATTCCCGTCGGTGTTCCCGTTGGGGTTGTCGTTGAGATTCCCGTTGGGGTTCCCGTCGGTGTTTCCGTCGGTGTCGGCGTTAACACTTGTATGATTGTTTGTGTTACCGTCGGTGTTACCGTCGGTGTTACCGTCGGTGTTTGTGTATTGACAGTAACTTGGAAAACGTCACTGGTGGAGGCTTTTCCATCAGACGCACTCACTTTTACCTTGAGACTCCCCACATCCCCACTGGCTGGAGTGCCACTGAATTTCTGAGTCGCGGGGTCAAAAGTTAACCAGCTTGGTAAGGGGGTTCCG
>JBBITB010000069.1:0-33663 GCA_037440985.1 Microcoleaceae cyanobacterium bin_387 | reverse complement strand
ATCCCCAATCCCCAATCCCCAATCCCCAATCTCTCTTGATCGCGATTGGGCCCGAAGGGGGATGGACGGAAGGTGAAGTAAAAGATGCGATCGAATCAGGGTTTCAAGCTGTTTCTCTGGGTTCTCGCATTTTAAGAGCCGTTACTGCCCCTCTCGTCGCGTTATCCTTAATTGGGGCTAAATACGAATGCAGATGAAAACTATAGGGGATAGCTGTGGAAAGAAAATGAACCACAAAGGCACAGAGGACACAAAGGGGGATTTTTCACTAAAATTGAGGGTAGGGGAGCTTTTATCGGTATCTTCGTTTGCATCAACCGACTGATTTCCCAATCCCCAATCACCAATCACCAATCCCCAATCAGCATTAATCTAATTCACGACGGCCTTCTAATGCTTTCGCTAAAGTAACTTCATCCGCGTATTCTAAATCTCCCCCCATTGGCAAACCGAAAGCAATACGCGTTACTTTAGTAAAAGGTTTCAGTAATTGCCCAACATATAATGTCGTAGTCTCCCCTTCTACACTGGGACTAATCGCAATAATTACCTCTTTAATTTGATCCTGACTGACTCGCCTAACTAAAGCTTGAATCGTTAATTGTTCAGGGCCAATGCCATCCATCGGGGAAATAACACCCCCTAAAACATGATATTTTCCCCGATATTCCCTAGTTTTTTCTAACGCGATCACATCACGGGAATCGGCCACTACACAAAGAGTTTTACTATCCCGTTGAGGATGACGACAAATTTCACAAACAGGATCGGCTGATAGGTGAAAACATACCTGACATAAACCGACTTGTTGTTTCGCGTCCAAGATGGCTTGGGCAAGAGTTTTTACTTCTTGATCGGAGCGTTTAATAATATAAAGAGCCAGACGTTGGGCTGTTTTTGAGCCAATGCCTGGTAAACGCTGTAATTGTTCTATTAAACGGGCTAAAGGTCGTGTGTACAAGATGGAAATGGTTATTGGGAACTGGGGATTGGGGATTAGGGATTTTTTTGCCTTCGCGTTGAGATTAACCGCCGCTGATTTTGGCTTTGTAGCCTAATTTGGTGAGAATCTCAAGAAGTTTTTGGGTGTGGTTGCCTTGAATTTCGATCTCGTTATCCTTGAGTGTACCCCCAGCACCGCATTGATTTTTCAATTGTTTTAATAAAGTATCGAGGGTTTCGGGCTTCGCGACAAACCCGGTAATAACTGTGACGGTTTTACCACCGCGACCTTTACGCGTGGCTTGGATTCTCAGATTTTGTTTTGAGGGGGGGAGTTCTTCGATCGCTCTTTCTAGGGCTTCTTCGTTGTTGCCAAATTCTGAATAAACGACTCGATAACCTTGGTTTTTGCCTTTAGAGGTACTCATCGCGGGGTTGTTGATAGATAAGCTTTTGTCATTTTACCATTGTCTTGTCTGACGATCTACCTTGGGGCGGAAAAATGCCCAATTTCAGCAAACAATACCTTCGCCTTCGTTGGGTTTCGTGCCTCAACCCAACCTACGACTCTTCCTTCTTCCTCTGTGCCTCTGTGCCTTTGTGGTTCATTCTTTCTTCGTTCTTCCCTCTTCCGTCTTCCCTCTTCCTTCCTTGATATAATTGAGAATTGTCCACAAAATTCTCTTCAAGACTGTGACTACCACTCCTCTACGTCCAACCACTGAAATAGCACAACGCCCCGATCCTCTGGGACGGTTTGGTAAATTTGGCGGTAAATATGTCCCTGAAACTCTTATGCCCGCCCTCGCGGAATTAGAAACGGCATTTTATCAATATCGTAATGATCCCGATTTTCAACAAGAATTACAAGGTTTATTACGCGATTATGTCGGTCGTCCTAGCCCTTTATATTTTGCTGAACGTCTCACCAGTCATTATGCGAAATCCGATGGTTCTGGAGCGCAAATTTACTTAAAACGGGAAGATTTAAACCATACAGGTGCTCATAAAATTAATAATGCTTTAGCTCAAGCACTGTTAGCTAAACGCATGGGTAAAAAACGTATTATCGCGGAAACGGGTGCGGGTCAACATGGTGTCGCGACCGCGACGGTTTGTGCTCGTTTTGGCTTAGAGTGCATTATTTATATGGGCGTTCACGATATGGAACGTCAAGCTTTAAATGTATTTAGAATGCGTTTAATGGGGGCGGAAGTTCGTCCGGTGGAGGCGGGTACTGGTACGCTTAAGGATGCGACTTCGGAGGCGATTCGTGATTGGGTGACAAATGTTGAAACTACTCATTATATTTTAGGTTCGGTTGCAGGTCCTCATCCTTATCCGATGTTGGTTCGTGATTTTCACGCGATTATTGGGGAGGAAACTCGTGCTCAATGTTTGGAAAAGTGGGGGGGTTTACCTGATATTTTATTGGCCTGTGTGGGGGGGGGTTCTAACGCGATGGGTTTATTCCATGAGTTTGTGAATGAGTCCTCTGTTCGGTTAATTGGTGTGGAAGCTGCGGGTGAGGGGGTTGATACTAATAAACACGCGGCGACTTTAACTAAGGGCCGTGTGGGTGTGTTACATGGTGCGATGAGTTATTTGTTACAAGATGAGGATGGCCAAGTGATTGAACCTCATTCTATTAGCGCGGGTTTGGATTATCCGGGTGTTGGCCCTGAACATAGTTTTTTGAAGGAGATTGGTCGCGCTGAATATTATAGTGTTACTGATGCTGATGCTTTGGCCGCGTTTCAGCGTCTTTCTCTATTAGAGGGTATTATTCCGGCTTTGGAAACTTCTCACGCGATCGCGTATTTGGAAACTCTTTGTCCTCAATTAAGTGGTAGTCCTCGGATTATTATTAATTGTTCGGGACGCGGTGATAAGGATGTGCAAACCGTTGCTAAAGTTCTTAATTCTTAATAATACCTTCACCAAAATTGTACCCAGTTTGGGACACGGCAGTTTGGGACACGGCAGTGCCGTGTCCCTACAGGTATAATGGGTGGGGACACGGCAGTGCCGTGTCCTTGTTAATTTACCCGGACAAGTTGTACAGATTATTCAATTTTTGTTTGTGGTTTATCGGAGTTATTATAAAGGCGATTTTGATGGATAATTTCTTTGGCAATTGCTTCGGCAACGGGGACACAAATTGAATTACCAATTTGTTTATAACTTTCACTAGCATTGGGATGGCTTTTAAAGGTTTCGGGAAAACCCATTACCCGATAACATTCCTTGAGGGTTAATTTTCGTACCCGATCTTTTTCGGGAATATAAATAAAAAATCTTCCCGAAGTTTCTTGTGAAGGTAGGGTAGGATGTACGCCATCTATTGAGTAAATTCGATTAGGTTGACGATGAACTCTTGACAAATGTTCTGTATTTGGACGCACGCCAGTTTTCCAAGTCCCTTTATTTCTATACCCGACAAACAATAAACCTGAAGTTTGCTGACGTGGACTATTAATTAAGGTGTATTCTGATTTATCTAACCACTCAAAACTACCTTCTTTCTCCAGAAACTCCCTTAGTTTGGGAGTAATTTTTATGGGGAGATTAGAAAAGTTAAATTCTTTGTATTTCGTGCCAATGATGAAAATTCTTTCTCGGTGTTGAGCTACCCCAAAGTCTTTGGCATTCAAAATTTTATAGGTGACGTTGTAGCCTAATTTTTTGAGACTTTGGAGAATAACTTTTAGGGTATTGCCCCTATCGTGATAAATCAAATGTTTGACATTTTCTAAAACGATAACCTTAGGTTGTTTCACTTCAATAATTCGACAAATCTCGAAAAATAACGTGCCTCTGGTATCTTCAAAGCCGCGTTTTTTTCCACAAATACTAAAAGGTTGACAAGGAAAACCGGCTACCAAGACATCAAAATCGTCGATTTTTTCGGGGTTCAAGTCTCGAATATCGCCAAAGGGGATATCGTTAAAGTTATTGTTATATACTTCTTGACAGGCTTTGTTAATTTCGCTAGAGAAAAGACATTTAAAGCCGACATTTTCAAACCCTAGTCTAAATCCTCCTATCCCGGCGAATAAATCTATAAACTTCATGGGGGGCTATAGGTTGTTAAAAACAAATGCTTTGGGATTATATCATAAAAAGTGAGAAGCTGGTAATTTTTGTGCTTTGAGGCTACCTCCAGAATAAATGACGTTGCACAGGGATGATTTTAAGAGGGGCGAAAAAATTTTTCCTGATTTATCAATAGACAACTCCCAAAAATCATGTCAATCGCAGGCTCTCTGCCTGCGCCACAATATTTGTTGGAGATTTCTAATAGTTTCAACTTGGGTAAATTTGACTATCATCTTGCAACGATGCAACGTGGTTATATTTATCATCACTTATTATGTGCTATAAATATTGGGGTTAAACTTGTCGTTACTCACTCTGACAATGGAATTTGAAGATTTTTATGTTTGCGATCGCGATATTCCCGATCAGCTTTTATCGGATTATCAGAATGCCGACGCGATCGCGGTTGATACGGAAACAATGGGACTTTTACCTTGGCGCGATCGACTCTGTTTAGTACAATTATGTGATAATCAAGGACGAGGCTCCGCAATTCGGATCGCGAAAGGACAAAAAGAAGCTCCTAATTTGAAAAAATTACTGGAAGCGAAACACATTCTTAAAGTGTTTCATTTTGCCCGTTTTGATCTGGCTACCTTACGTCATCATTTAGATATTCATGTTAATCCCATTTTCTGCACAAAATTAGCCAGTAAATTAGCCAGAACTTACACCAGTAAACATGGATTAAAAGACTTAATTCAAGAATTAGAAAAAGTAGAACTCGATAAAAGTTTTCAATGTTCTGATTGGGGAAATGCTGTTAATTTATCCGATGAACAATTACGTTATGCCGCCAATGATGTCCGCTATTTATTAAAGGCTAAAGATAAATTAATCACTATGTTACAACGGGAGGAAAGGTGGGAATTAGCTCAACAATGTTTTGATTGTTTACCGGTTTTGGTTTCTCTGGACTTATTACAATATCAGAATATTTTTGAACATTAAAAAGTCGATTGTTTGATGAGACATCTCCAAAAACGACACTTAGGCATCCTGGGAGCCTTTGATGGGATTGTGGAGAAATGTCTAGGCTATTAAGAAGTGGGCAGATCCTCACACGACTATGGAAGCGTGAGGACCTGCATTCGCTATTTTATCGACCTTCTAACTCCCGCAAACGTGCTTCTAATTCCTGAATTTTTAACTCGGCATCGACTCGGGCTTGTCGTTCTTTTGCCACTTCCTTTTCAGCTTGTTCTGCACGTTCTTCCGCAGCTAATAAAAGATTGCCATTTTCTTCCCAAAAACGTAACCAAGGTAATTCGATTCCTTGATACGCTCCTTGCCAGATACCTAATTCAATGCCCAGGGGAGAAATAGGATAATTTCCTCGCTCATTGGGTAACATTAACTGAAATTGGTTTTCGACATGACGATAAACTTCGATACGGGCTTTTTTTACTTCATAAATGCCATAAAATGCTGGTCGAATGATACGCTCATACACCCAAAATTTGCCTTTTCTGGGCGTGATATCCCTTTCTTCACTACCATCACCGGAGACAAATTCTAAAATAATTAACGGTGGCATTAATTCTTGCCACATGACATAAGATCGTCGCATTTGACCGTTTAATGTTGGCGGTACATTCGGCACATAAAACCAGTCCGGTGCTTCGGCTCCTTTTTCTAAAGGTTCTGGGGGTTCTGGAAGTCGCCAATAAATGCCACAGTCTTGACCTATACAATATTGTCCGTCGGGATGTAATTGCTCTAAAATCGGACGAATGGATGTTGTTAAAAGAATACTTTGGGGGTGTTCTTGAAAGTTTTTCACAAAGGTTCCGTCTGAGTCTGGTAATTGGGTATGATCGGGAAATCTTGTTATTAAAATTTCCTCGGTTTCGATAATTGTTGTCATATTCACCTCTTAAATGATAATCTTTAGTTTTGATATGGTAACATAAGTGTAAGCTAGTAAGACTACACTTTTTGTGTTATAATATCGATCTTCATTTGTCAAACTCTCTATTGTGGGTCTGAATTTTTGATATGAGAACCCAGTTATATTGGGAAATATGACAATGGGTTGTGGGAGTCTTGGGTTTGTTAAAACTACACGCGACTCAGAGACTCAGACTCCCCAATTATACTACTAAAATTTATCTAAACCCTAACCTAATGATTACCGAATCTTTACCTTGATGTCATAAGGTCATAACTGGAACCTTTCTACAGTTTTTTTTACGGGAATTTATCGGTATGTCTATTATTTCTAATACTCTTGTTGCCGTATCTCCCTCTCATCCATCGACAATTGAACGTCATTTACATTTTTATCGCAAAGGTGAAACTATTCCTTTACTTTCCCAAGGTATTTGGCAAGTTTGTCAAGGGTTAGTGCAATTGACGACTCTTTATCCTACGGGGGAGTATGGTTTATTAGGTTGGTCGGGTCCTTCTATGTGTTTTGGTCTTTCTTTAACTCATTTACAAACTTATTATGCCGTCGGGCTTTCTGATGTATATTTAATGTTTCATACTCTTTTGGAATTAGAATCTTCACCACAATTAGCCCATCAATTATTACCTCAAATGGTAAGACGCGTGCAACAAATGGAAACTTTATTAGCTATTTCTGGTCAACGAAGGGTTGATGATCGTCTTTATCAATTCTTATTATTCTTGAAGCAAGAATTTGGTCAACCTATTGCAGAGGGTACTCGTTTAAATATTCCTTTAACTCATCAGGATATCGCGAACGCGATCAGTACTACTAGAGTTACGGTAACGCGGATGTTAGGAAGGTTAGAAGAAAAGGGTTTGATTTCTCGCAATCGTCGTGCTCGTGGTTTAATTTTAACTAAAAAATTTGCCAGTATTTCGGATTTATTTGGCAGTCAACCTCTAGCTGTTTAATGATAAAAAATTATAGAAAAACCTGGTTTATTTGGTATTATTTAATAATAATTAACCAAAAAACTGGGTTACTTTATTAATATAATGATAAAAATTTATTGCTTGGCAAAATCAATAGAATTAATACATACATATAGTGTTGACCTTTCAGAAGTAAAACTTGTGGCTCAGGCATCTTGCCTGTGACGGGGAAGATGCCCTGCATTTACATCTCAAATGGAATTGCTATATATACTGTTAAATTTCTGTCAATTATCTTTTATGGAAAAGAAAAATATCGTGTATTTTATGTTGATGAGGTACAAAGTTTTTTATCTGAATTGTCAAACTTATAAACAGGAATCGGCATATCGCTTAAAAAAATAAAAAAATGAGGGAGTATTTCACATTTGCTCAGGAAGGGAAATTAAATCAGACGATTGGGTTAATCAGGGAGCCTTTGAGAGCGAAGGCAGGGACAATGGTTGCACTACTGTATTAATTTTTCTACTCTACTGGGAGCGCTTCCTAGGAATGTAATAGGGAGGATCTTGATCCCACTACGGATTTTGAGGAGATGTCTATTAAACTGCTTACGATTCCTTGGTAATGCCTAGATCAATTTTATTGGGAAGAAAAAAATTGGCTCGATCCTAGGAGATTAATATTTTACTTCTGAGTTTTCGCGATGTTAAAATTTGAGAATGAAACGGCAAAGCCCCAACCCCCCCTTGTGATACCAAGAAATTTGACAACTTGGTTAGATGGCTCAAACAACGGAAAATCGTGGTTAATACCCGTCTCCTCTCATCATAGCTATTTCTAGTTAACGAAAGATTCCCTCATACTGCATAATAAGAAAGCCTGTCCTTTATATATAAAATCTTGATCTATGCGAACCCACTATTGCGGCGAATTGCGAAGCGAAGATATTGGTAAAACCGTCACCCTTTGTGGATGGATCGATCGTCGCCGCGATCATGGAGGTGTGATATTCTTAGACTTGCGCGATCGCGCTGGTTTAGTCCAAATTGTCAGCGATCCCCAACGCACTCCTGACTCCTATCATAACGCGGAAACCTTACGCAATGAATATGTCGTTAAAATAACCGGCCGTGTTTCCCAACGCCCTCCCGAATCCCTTAACCCGAAATTACCCACGGGTGAAATCGAAATTTATGCCGATGAAATTGAGTTACTCAATGGTGTCAGAAAACAGTTACCTTTCCAAGTTTCTACTACGGAAACTGAAACAGTACGCGAAGATTTACGCTTAAAATATCGCTATTTAGATTTAAGACGTGATCGGATGACGCGCAATCTCCAATTACGTCATCAAGTTGTCAAAGCCATGCGTCGTTATCTGGAAGATCAACAAAATTTTATCGAAGTAGAAACCCCTATTTTAACACGCTCTACCCCGGAAGGCGCGCGTGATTATTTAGTACCAAGTCGTGTTAATCCTAGTGAATGGTTTGCTTTACCCCAGTCACCTCAATTGTTTAAACAATTATTGATGGTAGCCGGATTCGATCGCTATTATCAAATTGCTCGTTGTTTCCGTGATGAAGATTTACGTGCCGATAGACAACCGGAATTTACCCAATTAGATATGGAAATGAGTTTCATGTCTGTCGAGGAAATTTTGGAATTAAATGAAGGGTTAGTCTGTCATATTTTCCAAACCGTAAAAGGGATTAATTTACCACGGCCATTTCCCCGTTTAAGTTATGCTGAAGCAATGGGACGTTATGGGAGTGATAAACCGGATACTCGTTTTGGTTTAGAATTAGTCGATGTTTCTGACTTAATGAAAGATTCCGGGTTTAAGGTATTTTCCGGTGCGGTTGCTTCCGGTGGTATTGTGAAAGTTTTACCCATTCCTGGGGGTAATGATGTTATTTCTAATGTCCAGATTAAACCGGGTGGTGATTTATTCAAAGAAGCCTGTGACGCGGGCGCGAAGGGGTTAGCTTATATTCGTGTCCGTGAGAATGGTGAAATTGATACCATTGGTGCGATTAAGGATAATTTAAGTGCTGAACAAAAAGCGGAATTATTGACGCGTACTGGAGCAAAATCGGGGGATTTATTATTATTTGGTGCGGGGGATACTTCCACAGTAAATAAAACGTTAGATCGTTTACGTTTAGTGATTGGCGATCGCTTAGGATTAATCGATCATAGTAAAATGAATTTATTATGGGTAGTCGATTTTCCTATGTTTGAATGGAATGCAGACGAGAAGCGTTTGGAAGCATTACATCACCCCTTTACAGCACCTAAAGAAGAAGATTTACAGGATCTCAAAAATGCCCGTGCTCAAGCCTATGATTTGGTATTAAATGGCACGGAAATTGGCGGAGGCTCTCGACGAATTTATCAACGGGACATTCAAGAAAAAGTATTTGACGCGATCGGCTTATCTGAAGAAGAAGCTTATAATAAATTTGGCTTTTTGTTAGACGCGTTTGAATATGGAACTCCTCCTCATGGTGGAATTGCCTATGGGTTAGATCGAATGGTAATGTTATTAGCTGGAGAGGAGTCGATTCGCGATGTCATTGCATTTCCGAAGACGCAACAAGCCCGTTGTGTCTTAACGAATGCGCCATCGGGAGTCGATGAGAAACAGTTGAAGGAATTGCAAGTAAAATCGACTTATCAACCCAAGAAAGCATAATCGACATCTCCAAAAACTACTTTAGGGTAAGCATCAGGGAGGGAGCGTCGGGAGCATCTCAAAGAATCAAAAAAAACTGTAGTGGGTTGGCGTAGCCTGTGCGGAGCATCAGAGCGTCTCGCTCTCTATTAGATCCCTAGGGAGCGAGACGCTCCCACTACCAATTGACAATGAGATGCTCCCTTCCTATCTGTGCCCGAAAGCAGGCAAGATGCCTGCACCACTTTATTAACTGTCAGCCCATAATGACGTGAGCTAACGCGATCGCGCTGTTGAGAAACCGGGTTTCTTCCCTCTCAAAGAAACCCGGTTTCTGATGGCCAAAAGAGACGCGATCGCGCTGTTGAGAAACCGGGTTTCTTCCACAATCCTCGACTTGTGAGCCGTCTGCTTAGAAACCCGGTTTCTTGAGGCCCTCGCGGGTGAGACGCGATCGCGCTCCCCCGAAACCCAGGGCTGCGTCATTCTAACAAAAAGAGATATCGCTCAACCCTTTTGCCAAGGGACTTGTAGGCATCAGTTACAGATAAAAAGCCCAAAAATCTTAAAAGATTAAGAGCAAATGTGCGTAGAACTGACACATTAGTCGCGGCTTGAAACTGACGAATAGGCCAATTATCTTCGCCCAAAATTACATCCTTGACCCAATGTAACTGATTTTCAATAGACCAATGACCACGTATTTTAGACGCAAAAAAACTGGCATAGCCGCTTAAACTACTGATGTAATACATGGTTTGTTGATACATTGAGTGGCCACGATATCCCCTTCGTTCTACTTTAATTAAACTGTTAATTTGTGACCACTCAACTTATTATTAGGGAAATTTTCTACTACTGATACTTGTCGTGTGATCCTTCGTCCATGACTCTTATCAAATTCAGTATACCTACTTTTGGGCGACGGAGATTGACAGACACTTTCTAAGTGTTTATATAAGTTTTTTTGATTTTTCTTGACAGGAACTATGTAGTCATTACCGGTGTCTTTAATTAGCGCTAATGTGGACTTTTGGCAGTGTAAAGCATCAAGAGTAAGTAGTTGATTGGTATCTGTACTATTCCTTAGCATATCTCGAACTTGCTCAATTTCTGAACCCGATTTATTAGTCAATTTTGCTAATGGTAAAACCAGACCAGTTTCTTGACTAAAACGAGAGACTATACTCACAAAATTTTGCTCCTGAGACTGAGAATTAACCACAGTGTTCTTGATACTTTTACCGTCAATACAGACCCCTTCACTCAATTTTTTATCAAGATTCATCTGGTTCATCCATTCATTAAAAATATTTATTAAATGGTCCGCATCTATGCCATTTATAGCTCTTTTAATCGTTGAGTCTGAAGGCCACCTACTGCATTTTAGGTTTAAGGCTTGAGCCATAAATGGACCTTCTGTTTGGGCAAATCGGGCCCAAGCACGATATCCCATATAACCCATCATTGTGCCGAGAATTACTAATAACAATATTAACCATAAAGGGTGTCTTTGGCCTTGAAGACGTCGAAAGTCCTTGACTTTTTTCAACAGTTCGATTAAGATCAACATATATTTCAAAATTTGAGCGATGGTCTGAGTATTTTATCACAGACCATCGCTTTTACTTTGAACGATTTAACGGTAGAATGACGCAGCCCTGCCCCCGAAACCGGGTTTCTTCCGTCAACCCCGACATAGTGATAAATCTCTGTGAGAAACCCGGTTTCTTGAGGCCAAACAGAGGCGCGATCGCGCCCCTGTGCTAGAAACCGGGTTTCTGCACCAAATCTCGACATAGTGAGAAATCTCTGCGAGAAACCCGGTTTCTGATCGCCACAAAAGACACGATCGCGCATCTTGAGAAACCGGGTTTCTTCCAAAAACCTCGACATAGTGAGAAATCTCCGAGAGAAACCCGGTTTCTGATCGCCACAAGAGACGCGATCGCGCATCTTGAGAAACCGGGTTTCTTCCAAAAACCTCGACGTAATGTGCATTAGCTCCCAGAAACCCGGTTTCTTGAGGCCAACGAGACACGATCGCGCATCTTGAGAAACCGGGTTTCTTCCACAATCCTCGACTTGTGAGTTGTCTGCTTAGAAACCCGGTTTCTTGAGGCCAACGAGACGCGATCGCGCATCTTGAGAAACCGGGTTTCTGGCAAAAACCTCGACATAGTGAGAAATCTCCGAGAGAAACCCGGTTTCTGATGCCCATGATCGCGCATGGTGAGAAACCGGGTTTCTTCCCTCAACCTCGACGTAATGTGCAGTAGCTCCCAGAAACCTGGTTTCTGATCGCCCTCCCATCAGAGTGATCTCAAAGGATTAAAAAAATATTAAGTTAACATATCACCATCAAAAAGGTATTGACAGACGCTTTCACTGTCTATTATAAAGAAATTAGATATCCATTACTCAACAAATCCCCCCAAAGGAAAAGAGAGAACTAGAGATATCTGGAGAAGTTCACTCCACAGTTGCCAAGCCGCTGATGATATATCTAAAAAGGTTCAGTTTTCGGTTTTTCATTGTTGGTGTTTATGCTAATTTAACCCTACCTTGATAGGACTAAAAGATAGGGGCTAATCATACGGGGTGTCATTCCAGAAAAAACTGAAGGCTTTAGGAATAATAATCTACTTACCTTTTTTCTGGGGTTGACGACAAAGACTACCTTCAGTCAAGGAGTCCCAATATTTTTGAGACGACTCAAGTTTTTGCCCATCTCTAAGTGAGAAAGTTAAACCTCCCATAACTCACTGATAACTCTTATCCGTGCCGTGTGCTCAAAGCCCACGCACCCAATTGCTTTGCATAAAAACAGATCCTTTTAGACAAAAGCCGAAAAATTATGACAAACTCAATTATTTTTGTCGATTCTTCCCTACAGGATTATCAAAGTCTGATCGCGGGCGAAAAAGACTCCGAAGTTGTCATTTTAAATGACAATTTCAGTGGCATTGATCAAATTACAAACGCCTTCGCGGGTAAAAATGGCATTGAAGCTGTCCATATCCTTTCCCACGGGAGCGAAGGGAGTGTCACACTCGGTTCGGATGTACTCAATGGGACTAATATAGAAACTTTCCGCGATCAGCTCAAACGGTGGGGCAAAGCCCTAACTGAAAAGGGCGACATCCTATTATATGGATGCCATGTCGCCACCGGAGAAATTGGCAAGAAATTTGTCAAGCGATTGAGTGAAATCACAGGCGCAGATGTAGCCGCGTCTCACAACTTAACGGGTTCTGCCCCCAAGGGCGGGGACTGGAATTTAGAAGTGAGATTTGGGGAAATAGAAACCCAACCCCTGAGTTTTGCCAATTATAACTACACCCTAGCCCCCACAGGCACCACAGATAAAAAAAGCGTCAATGTGAGTGCTACCCCGACTGCTACGAAGATAGATGTTTTGGCGAACGACACGGGAGCCAGCAGACTCAGTGTTAATAGTATTGCCACTGCACCCACCAACGGAACCGCGACTATTAATGATTGGATCTATGTCGGTGGCGAATTCAGGACCATCGGCGGCCAAACTCGCAACTACATTGCCAAGTTAAACTCTGATGGGACCGTTGATACTACCTTTAACCCCAATGCGAGTGGTACTGTCAATACGATCGCCCTTGATAGCAGTGGCAACCCCTTTGTTAGTGGCTGGTTCATTAGCATCGGCGGCCAATCTCGCAACGGAATTGCCAAGTTAAACCCGAGTACAGGGGCGGCTGATACTACCTTTAACCCCAATCCGAATTCTTATGTCTATACGATCGCGATAGATCCTCAAAGAGATATCCTCTACACCCCCAATGCCAACTTCAACGGTGTTGACACCTTCACCTACACAGCAAAAGACAGTAGTGGTGTCAGCACTCCCATCACCGTCAGTGTCCTCGTCAACGACTCCCCCGTATTAGATAACAGTGGCAACCCCACCCTCACAGCCATCAACGAAAATGATAGCAACAACCCAGGCACATTAATTTCCACCCTCATCGGCAACCTCGCCGTTAACGGAATCACCGACCACAACACAGGAGCAAAACAAGGCCTCGCGATTACCGCTTTAGACACAACTAACGGCACATGGCAATACACCACCGACGGCACAACCTGGAACAATGCCCCAACGGTATCTGCCACCAACGCCTTACTCTTAGCCTCGGATGCCAACAGCAAAATCCGTTTTCTCCCCAACGCCACCTACAATGGCACCATTAAGAATGCCATCACCTTCAAAGCCTGGGACCAAATCACGGGAACCAACGGCGGCACAACAGACGTGGCCGCGGACTTAACAGCTAACAGTGGCTCCAGTCCCTTTAGCATAGATAACGAAACCGCCGACATCACCGTTAACCCCGTTCCTGCCATTATCAATGTGATCGGAGAAACCGATGGCACTTATAGCATCGGTAAAAACATCTACATCAACGTTAAATTCTCCCAAATAGTCAATGTCACGGGTACGCCACAAATTAGTTTAGCAGGTGCGAGTTCCCCTGCTACTTACGTTGTTGGTAGCGGCACCGACACTTTGAGATTCCGTTATACAGTAGCAGCCGGTGATAGCAGTCCCGACTTAGACTATGTTTCCACAACATCTTTAAGTGGCGGTACCATTAAGAATGCCGCCAATGGTGATGCCATCTTAACCTTACCCGCTCCGGGCGCGGCAAATTCTTTGGGTATTTCTTCAGCAATAGTAATAGATGGAATTGCCCCCACTGTCACCGTTGAACAATCCGCCACACAAGTAGATCCGACGACTTCAGCGCCTATCAACTTTAATGTCACATTTAGCGAACCCGTCAACGGTTTCGATCCCAGTGATATCGACTTAACAGCGAGTACAACGGGTGGAAATTTAATCCCAACGATCGCGGGGAGCGGTACGGTTTACAATGTAGCCGTCAAGGGGATGACAGGGAGCGGTAATGTTATTGCCAAAATCAATGCTAATGGGGTTACTGACTCCGCGGGAAATCCAAACACCGCGAGTACCAGTGCAGACAATACCGTTGCTTACAATATTACATTGCCAACTGGCAGTTTAAATCCTGTTGCTGACATTAGCACGACGGGAGGAACAAGTCAGCGTTTGACAGTCACTTTCAGTGATGATAATCAGATCGATGTTTCCACCTTAGACAGTTCGGATCTTCTGATCACTTGGCCAGGTGGTGACATTCCTGCTACCTTTATTAGTGTCGATACCAATAGTAATGGGACTCCTCGCACCGCGACTTATTCGTTTGTGCCTCCTGGTGGAAACTGGGATAATACCGATAATGGGACTTACACTGTTAAATTGCAAGGGAATCAGGTTAAAGATGGTGCGGGTAATTTTGGTGCTGCTGGCAATTTAGGGACTTTTAATGTTAACATTCCCGTCCCCCCAACGGTAACACCAACGGTAACACCAACGGTAACACCCACACCCACACCAACCGTAACAACAACAGTAACACCAACTGTAACACCCACACCCACACCCGTAGTTGTTATCCCACCTGTCTTTATTCCCTTTGCACCTGCATCCACATCCACACCAACGGTAACACCCACACCAACAGTAACAACAGTAACAACCGTAACAACCGTAACACCCACTGCCATTCTTGACTGTATTGAGAAGAAAATTTTTCCGCCTAATTTGAGGGAACCTAATGACACCAATCTCAATGTCATTTATGGCAAACCTGGTGTGATTCAAGGTACTGACAAAAATGATAAATTTGATGGCTCTTCTAACCCTAATTTATTTAGTGGTTTAGGGGGTGATGATAAATTAATTGGTGGTGTCAGTAATGATACCCTTTTGGGTGGCAAAGGCAATGATTATATTGATGGCCAAGAAGGTAATGATTCGCTTTATGGTGGCAAAAACGATGATATTGTCATTGGTGGTTTTGGAGAAGATACTCTCTTCGGAGACTCCGGCAATGATACCCTCAATGGTAGTGAAGATAACGACATCCTTTATGGTGGCAAAAACGATGATTGGCTCAGTGGTGGTAAGGGGAATGATACTCTATTTGGCCAACTAGGTAATGATGTTCTCTTTGGGGATCAAGGAGATGATTATCTTGATGGTGGTAGTGGCAATGATACCCTACTCGGAGGCAGTGGAAATGATACCCTACTCGGAGGAGAAGGTGATGATGTTTTAGATAGTGGAAAAGGGAATGATTTACTCAATGGAGGTGTTGGGAATGACACCCTTTATGGCTGTGAAGGGAATAATAATCTAACGGGTGGTGACGGTAACGATCTCTTTATTATCGGTTTCCCTAGCAGCTTAAATATCATTACAGATTTCACCAAGGGTTCCGATAAAATCGCGGTATCGGGTGCTTCTTTCAGTCAATTAGATTTAGTGCAAGATAGTGCTAATACTCTAATTAAACTGAAGAATGGACAACAAATTGGGACTCTTCTAAATGTGAATGCGTCTCTATTGAGTGCAGATAATTTCCTTAGTGTCTAATCAGTAGGGGATATTTCACCTACGACAAATCTGTAGAGGCTATTTCTCCAATATCTACATAACCAATCAGAAATACTGGTAAACCCGCACCGAAAGACTTTCGGGGCGGGTTTATCAATTTTATCCGTCACCAGTGAGAGACGCGGGTGAATTTGCCCCATTGAAGAAAAACCCGGTTTCTTTGACAATACCCTCGCCTTTTAGGAAAAATGCCTTGATTCGTAGGTTGGGTTGAGGTACGAAACCCAACATCTTCCTTGGGTTGAGGCACGATCGCGTTTCCCCCGTATCCAGAAATCCCCAGAGGCACGATCGCGTTTCCCCGTATCCAGAAATCCCCGATCGCTTTTCCCAATATCTTCCTTGGGTTGAGGCACGAAACCCAACCGACAAAAAGCGCGAAGGTATTACTTCAAAAAAACCCATTCTCCCTCACACAGTTGAGGAAAAAGACGACTTTTCCCTGATAAACCCCCTGAGAGCCTAAATCTTATTAACCTAATCTCAAAATCAAAATTTCCGGGTGCATATTACCCCAAAGTGCAGAAAATATGGTTTCATAACAGAAATGTGGTGTAACGAGTGTTGATCCTGCCCATGCCCTCTCAAGAAAATCCTACCATCTCTGAAAGCCCCTTGGCATCCCTAACTTCTCCCCCTTTATCCTCACATTTATTACCCCTCCTTGTCAAAACAAAGATACAACCAAAATCTTTTCCCTCCCCAATTTTGGAGGGGAATAAGGGGCGGATTTTCCTACAAATGATGGGTACTCTCACCAGTCTAATTTTAGTTTTCT
Source organism: Microcoleaceae cyanobacterium bin_387 (assembly GCA_037440985.1). Classification (GTDB taxonomy): domain Bacteria; phylum Cyanobacteriota; class Cyanobacteriia; order Cyanobacteriales; family Microcoleaceae; genus JBEDKD01. The sequence goes on along the minus strand of JBBITB010000069.1, from coordinate 16,818 downwards.
CCCCCACAGTGGGAAATGCTAATAATTACCTTCTCGGAGTAGTAAGAAGTCCCGATAACGCGTCAGAATGGAATCAAATTACTACCAGTCTTCAATCTAGCGGTATTGGTTATCAACCTATTGACTTAAAACAAATTAATAGTGCCGCAGACTTAGCCGCATTTAAAGTGCTTTTTTTACCCAATTTGGAAACCATTGATTCTAACCAAGTTGACGCGTTAGATACTTGGGTAAAACAAGGAGGACGTTTAATTGTTTCCGGTTATATTGGCCGATCCTCCGCGCCTCAAGTTCGTCAAAATTTACGATCGCTTCTGGGTGCTTATTGGGCATTTCCCCTCACTCAACCCACATCACCCGAACCCTATCATCAAACTCAAGATTTTCTTGGCAAACATTCCCCAAAGTGGATACCCGATCAGCCCGTGAAAAGCACTGTATTAGGGGGAGTATTAATTCCCTCTAATATTAATAGTAAAACCGCGGCTACTTGGAAACAAAGTGCCGGATCTTCTGCCGTTATTACCACAGATAAAGTCGTTTATTTAGGTTGGAAATGGGGCAGTAGTAACGGTAACGGTAATGATATTGACACTAATTGGTTACGCGCTTCTGTTACTTATCATCAGGGAGATATAGTCACATCTCCAACCGCCTTACAAGCAACTATTCCCCTTAAACCTAATTTTTCTCCCTCCTTCCCATCCCCTTTTCCCACCACCATTAATAATCAATCAAAAAATAACCCGATCGCGCTCAATGTCCCCCCCCCCTCTCCCCTCAATCCACTGAAAAACACACCTAATTTATTATCATCTCCCACCCAAAATGTAATTACTAAACCCATTGCTACTACCTATAAACCCCTTTCTCCTAATGACTCTCTGATTCCCGATACCTTTATCGATCCCTCCAATCAATCAGCACCCGCGGGATTAGATGTACAAGCCAATAACGAACCGATTAATACTTTAGAAGCTTTCTTGATGCGTCAAGAATTAACCAATCTTTTAGGCAGATTTGAAAGTGCTTTAATCGCGGGTAATTCGGCTAATACTTCTACTAATCTTAATGCCGCGAATCCTAATAATTTAGTCGCGGCTCGTAATCCCGCGATCGCGTCTCGCCCTTCTGTCATTTCTCCTATGAGACTCGACGCGATTTCCCAAGCACGAGAAGTCCTCAAACAATTCGACAATCTTATTCGTCAACAGGATTATAGCACAGCCCGACAAAAATGGTTACAAGCTCGTCAACTTCTCTGGCAAAATTATCCTATGGAAGGCCAACGCGCAGGGGCAGAAATACGCGCAGTTTGGCTCGATCGCGGTACTATCGTCAAAGCGCGATCACCGCGAGACTTAGCCATCATATTTGATCGTCTAGCCGCGGCAGGAATTAATACAGTATTTTTTGAAACCTTTAATGCCGGATATCCCATTTATCCCAGTCGAGTCGCACCTCAACAAAACCCCTTAACATTAGGTTGGGACCCCTTAGAAATCGCGGTAAAATTAGCCCATGAAAGAGGAATGGAATTACACGCGTGGCTCTGGGCTTTTGGAGTAGGAAATAAACGCCATAATAAGATCATCAATCAACCAGACAATTATCTCGGTCCCATTGTCACAGAACATCCCGACTGGGCTAATATTGATAATAAAGGCAATATTTTTCATAAGAATGATGAGAAAGTTTATCTCGATCCTGCCAATCGAGAAGTACGCAGTTTTCTCCTCAGATTAGTCGGAGAAATTGCCAGTCGTTATCAAGTCGATGGCATTCAATTGGATTATATTCGCTATCCCTTTCAAGATCCTAATGCCGGATTTAGTTATGGTTATGGCAAAGCCGCACGCGAGGAATTTCAACAATTAACCGGAGTAGATCCTCTAAAATTAAGCACTAATGGCGGAGAATTATGGGAGCAATGGACTCAGTTTAAAACCAATAAGATCACCTCTTTTGTCGCTGATGTTTCTCAACTATTACGGAAAAGTTATCCCCATTTAATTTTATCCGTTGCCGTATTTCCTCATCCCGAACATCAACGCATTTATAAAATACAACAACATTGGGAAGAATGGGCTCGTCAAGGAATTGTTGATTTAATTGTCCCCATGACTTATGCTTTAGATACCAATCGTTTTCAACGTATTTCCCAACCCTTAACCCAGGAAAAAGTATTAGGCTCATCTTTAATTGCCCCCGGTGTCAAATTATTAGAAATACCGGAAATTGTCGCGATCGATCAAATTCAAGCATCGAGAGATTTATCGACAGGAGGTTATGCGATTTTTGCCTTTGAAACGATTAATAATAATCTCCAAAGTTATTTGAATCGTACACAAGGACATTCCACAACGCGATCGACTTCTGTTAATGAACCTATACCCTATCGTCAACCTTTTGCCGCGGCTGCATCTCGTTATAAAGTATTAAAACAAGAATGGAGTTTTTTGTTAGAAAATAATCTCTTGAATATCCATGAATTAGAATTACAAAAATTACGCACTCAAGGCGATGACTTAGCCAAAGCTTTCAATCAATTATCCACTAATCCCTCTACTGAGCATTTAGACAATACTCGTGTCCTTTTGAATGCCTTTAAGTCGGAATTTCCCCATGTTATGCGTCGTCACGCGATCGATAATTCCTATCAAGTCCAAACCTGGCAAAATCGTTTAGACAGTTTAGAAATGTTATTACGCTATGGTGAACGAGTACAATTATCTAAGGGTAATCGGTAATGGGTAATCGGTAATGGGTAGCAAATTTCTATCATTATTTATAGAGTGTTGATCTTTCAGAAGTAACACTTGTGGCACAGGCATCTTGCCTGTGACGGGATCTGATCCCTGCATTGACATCTCAAATGGAATTGCGATATCTTCTATCACGGTTTTCATAGTGTTAATATAGCAACAACCAGGAGAAAGAGAATTACGGATATAGTTTTGTACCTGATCCGTGCGAGAATCGTGATACCTAATCCCAGGAGCGCGATCGCGCTCAGAGTCAGAAGTCTCTCATCTCCAGTCCAAAAGAAACCCGGTTTCTGCGTAAGTAATATTAAAGAAAAGTTAATTTTTATGAAAAAAATGGTAGAAAAGTATCCTCTCATGTCAACACTTAAATTAAATGAGCATATTACAAAGGAAACCTATTCTAAACTGTGATGGAACTGGAATGTTTAGCATTAGGGGTAGGTCATCACGGTGAAGGTATCTGTCTGCTCATGCGGATGGGCACTCACCGCATTCTCTTAGACTGTGGAATTGACGACATTTCACCCCTATTAAAAGAAACTGAAGAGAAATCACCCCTGGACTTGGTACTGGTGAGTCATGCTCATCCAGATCATGCTAAAGGGTTATTATCCCTCAATCAAAAATTTCCCAATTTACCCATTTACGCGAGTGAAGTAACAGCCCGACTCATTCCTTTAAACTGGGTAGAAGTGGAGTCTCAACCACTTTCTCCCTTTTGTCACACCTTACCCGAAAATACAGCTATTGAACTCAAAAAAGGGTTAACAGTACAATTATATCCCGCGGGTCATTTACCCGGAGCATCCGCCTTTTTGCTCACTTATAAATCACCCCAACGCACTTATACTGTATTATGGACGGGAGACTTTTTCCTTTCAAATTCTCGTTTAGTAGAAGGTTTACCATTAGGGGAATTACGCGGCATTAAACCCGATGTTTTAATTATAGAAGGGAGTTATGGTACTGCCCGTTATCCCCATCGCCGTCAATTAGAAAATCAATTTGCTGAAAGAATTTATCAAGCCCTCGCGCAACAAAAATCAGTTCTTTTACCCACTCCCGCCTTAGGGTTAGGTCAAGAATTATTAATGTTGCTTCGCAGTCATCATTATTTTACCGGAAAAGACCTCGATATTTGGGTAGATGGAACCGTCGCGAAGGGATGTGATATTTACATAGAATTATTACCCAATTTTCCCACCTCAGTCCAAAATTTTGCCCTGCATCAACCTCTATTTTGGGATGAACGAGTCCGGCCTCGTGTAAGAAGATTATCCCCCACAGAAGTACCTTTACAAACGGAGCCTATCGCCCGATCGCGCCTCAGAGAAAATCCCTGTATCGTCATTACCGATGAAACCACTCCTTGGGAGCACTATTTTACCCCAGAAGAAACCCAAAAATGGCTTGTGCTTCTGCCCCAAAAACCCGGAGGGAAACGAGAGTCAGAACTCCTATCACAAGAATGGGTAGAAACCTACCTTTTAGCCGAACATTGCGACGGCCCTGGGACAAATCAATTTATTCATAATGTCCGTCCCCAACATATCATTTTTGTCCACGGTTCACCCACATACTTAGCCGATCTCACCAACTTAGACGAATTACGGAACCGTTATCAATTACATACTCCCATATCGGGAACTCTAGTCGAACTTCCCATTGGCGACACATTTGTACAACCCATAATTCCAGACACACAATATCAAGGGGAAATCGCGGAATTTGGCATGGAAGTTGCCATTAGTTTACCTAATGCCATTACCGCGGAACCCCGTTGGGCTAATTTTGCCGATACCGGATTAGTCGAAGCCCGTTGGCAAGGGGAAGAATTAGTCTTAAGAGCCCTATCCCAGCGAGAAATATTAACACAAGGGAGCGATCGCCCCTTTCCCAGTGATTTAGAATGCTGTGGAAATTGCCAACATTATCGCGGACAACGGTGTTGGAACCAATTATCCGCGTTATTTGGCTTTAAAGTGACACCGGATGGATTTTGTCCAGTATTTGAATCAATTCGCCCCTCCGGGTTTAACTGGGAAGGAGAATCGGAATCAGAAGACACCTGAATTATTCCAAATCAGAGGAGGGATTATGAATTTGTTCCGCTTCGGGACAATCATCCGAAACCAGCGGTTCACAATTCCCCCTCATCACGGAGGCTAACTTTTGGCTAATTGCACCAATACTGTCGAGACGTACCATTTCCTCCCAGGAACTAATTTCATCTTCTTCATCCGTTTCGTAGCGAAATGTGACCAAATCTCCCTCTATATCCAAAAATCGAGCACGCTCAATCCAACGCTGCTGGTCGCGTAAGAATATACTTACCTCTCGACCATCACAACAGAGTTGATAGATTTTGCGTTGTAGCATTTTTTCTTTCTCCTGAGCAGTGGACAGCCCCACATTCCCTATATTAACCGATTATCTGGTATTTTTACGCGGTATTTTTACGACTACCGTAACAAACCGGAAATTTTCACCGAGGACACGGCACTGCCGTGTCCCTACTGAAAAAAAATCAGGCGATACCCTTGACATTAGCTATTATTTGTGTTAAGCGGTTAAATCAATTTCTGGGCTGACCTCACTAATGCGATGCCGATTGTTGTGGGAAAATAGAGAAAAAAGACACGATCGCGGGGTTGCCAAGTTGTAAGAATTACGTTAAAAGATTAAAGTTTTGGGAGAAGGGGAAGAAAAACTTCGCCCCTTGGAGCATAGGAGTAAATGTCATGGTCTATGTAGAAAGCAGGTCACAACCATCCATATTAGATTTAGCCCGTAGTGGGAACTTTCAAGCCTTGAGTTATTGGATCAATAGCTTTCTCGGACCGGAAGGAATTTCGGCGCGTGTAGAAGAGGCTCATGCCGGCTGTTTACAAATTTTAGTAGAATTTCAGCGGGAACTAACTCAGGAAATACTCTTGGCAGCCCCATTGCGAGACGCGATCGTGCGTTTTATTTGTCATCAACTATGGAAACTAAACTCCCCAGTGTTTGAGGGAGTCCGTATTAAAGCCAGATTAGCCGGGACACCCGATATTCTCTGGAATCAGTCAGTGCGTCTTGTCACTCCCGCGAACCGCGATCGTCGTCGTTCATCTAGTGTTTCCGCGAACCAGTGGGGAGACTGGCTCAAATTTAAAACCCTACGCACCCTCCTCTTCATGGGTTCCGCGATCGCGTCCTTTGTCATAGGCTCCTGGGTAACATACCATGAAGCCATAGCATTACAACAGTCACAGACACCCTTCTCCGGGGGCTACAGCGCGATGGTGAGCCAAACACTAAAAGAGCCTGATACCGTCAAAGGCGCCCTAGAAACAGTACCCGTCATCAAACATAGTCAAGTCATTAACCCCAAAGATCCCACCGTCACATTACTCTTTGGAGGGGATATATCTCTGAGTAACACCTTAAAAGATATAGTAACAAAAGATTCAGAATTACCCTTAGGTAAATTACCAGAATATCATCAAGCTGATTTAGCAATGGTAAGCCTAGAATATCCCCAGGAGAATACCGATAACACGTTGACCAGTCCAGCCTCACAAGAGAAAGACTCGGAGGCAATAATAAAAATGTTAACCACCTCTGGAATCGATTTGGTTAATCTCAGTAATAACCCCATAAACCAGAAATGGGAACCCGGACTGGTGGATACATGGGAACGTGTAAAAAAAGCAGGTATAATAACAGTAGGAGTCGGAAAAAATATGCAAGAAACGCGACGTCCTCAAATTATTGAAGTGAAGGGAAAACGCATTGCTTATCTGGGTTATTCTGAAGCGGATCTTCGCACTGGACAACCCCCAGAAAAAGCCGATCATGGATTATATCGGCAACGGATCGCACAGGATATTGAAGCAATTAGGAATCAAGTCGATTGGGTTGTCATCAATTTTCATTGGGGAGTAGAATTAGCCAACTATCCCGCAGATTGGCAAATAGATTTAGCTCGTTTTAGCATTGATAAAGGAGCCGATCTCATCGTCGGTCATCATTCTCAAATGTTACAAGGGGCGGAAATTTATAAAGGCCGTCCCATCGTCTATTCCTTGGGTAATTTTATCTTTGGTAATTCCCAAAAAGACACAGAAACCGCGGTGTTAAAAGTATCCCTCAAAGACCGTAAGATGAAAGTAGAGTTTCTGCCCGTAGTGCTAAAAGACTCTCAACCCAAATTAGTACAGGGAGAACAGGGAGAGAAAATTCTCAAACAAATTCGGCAAATTTCCAGTATTTTTGATCAACCCATGCACTCCCCTGTCATTTTGGAATCGCCTTTCGCCGCCAGAAAAATCGAAAAGCAAGAAGTCCCCTCTGTACAAATGCCTTTACAACTTAAACATCCTCAATCGGAAGATCATGAAAAACCATCTTCCTCTCCAATGGTATCTCCGACAACAAAGATGCCGAGTTTACCGAATTTACCCAAACATCCCTCGAATACACCTTTATTTGGTGAACCCCTAGTCTCTCCTAGTCCCAGTCAAGGTTTCACGAGTCCCTCAGTATCTCAACCCCATCAGCCTCCCGTGAACCCCCCCCAGCCCCCCGCGAGCGGGGGGTTTCTGAAAAAGACTGAGACAAAGGGTGAAACGGATACTTTTATGAAAGAACCCTTTATCAAAGATCCCTTTATTACACTCCCTTCTCAGAGTCAGCCCACTTCAGGGAAATCCGCGACGACTCAGAGTGTTCTTCCCTCCTTTACACTAATTGATAAGGAGAAACCAAAAAAAACAGACTCAGAAACCACCTCGGTAATTAATCGTCAAATCGCGATCGCGTTACCCCCCATTCCCGTCCATCAAGGATAATCACAGGTGTGGCTCATTGCCAAATGCACCATTTTAGGGTAAAAAAAGCTATGAGCCGCCTGTGGTGTTTTCCGAATCATTAATGACTCAGTGATCTAGCCGATGAAAACCAGTGAATTCCGTATCGTGTTTGCCCAAAAGCAATACAAAACCTATACCCTCTCAGATCAGGTAGCTAATTCCAGTTTGGAAGTAGTACCCGAAAGAGGAGGTATCATCACGAGTTGGAATGTGCAAGGTCAAGAACTGCTTTACTTAGATAAGGAACGATGGACTAATCCTGACTTAACAGTACGCGGCGGCATTCCGATTCTCTTCCCCATTTGTGGGAATTTACCCGATAATACCTATACTTACCAAGATGTATCCTATAGCTTAAAACAACATGGTTTTGCCCGTGATGTCCCTTGGGATGTCGTCGATCAGGTAACGGAAAACCGCGCCGCGATGACACTGGAGCTCAAGAGTAATGAAAAAACCAAAGTGCTCTATCCCTTTGATTTTGATGTCAGTTTTACTTATAAATTAAAGGGCTCCTCCTTAGAAATTCTCCAACGCTATACCAACCACTCGGACAAAACGATGCCCTTTTCCAGTGGTTTACATCCTTATTTTTGGGCTCCCGACAAAACTCGATTGCGCTTTGAAATCCCAGGGGTACAATACCGCGATCAAAGAACCCAACAACTTCACCCCTTTACGGGACTCTTCGATCCCAATCTCGATGAAATAGATGTCGTCTTTGAACAATTAACCGGGTTAGCCGCAACCGCGATCGATAATTCCCGTCGTCTGCGTCTCACCGTTTGCTATAACTCCAGTTATTCCAGCGTCGTCTTCTGGACACTCAAGGGTAAAGATTTTTATTGCCTCGAACCCTGGAGTGCCCCTCGTAATGCCCTCAACACAGGTCGTCACCTTAGCTATTTGGAACCCGGAGCCAGTTGTGAAATGTCCGTTTCCATGACCGCGCATTTTTTCTAAAATTTTTGGGAAAAAACCCTTGACAAACAGATCGACCAGTGCTAGTATAAGAAATCGTGGTTGACAAATAAAAAAAGGGTCGCTAGCTCAGCGGTAGAGCACTCGGCTTTTAACCGATTGGTCCCGGGTTCGAATCCCGGGCGACCCATAAAAACCGAAAAATCGAAGATATCAGGTTTTCCCATAAGTAAACATACTTATCAAGTCTTTTGGTAAGAAAAATCATTTCAAGCAAATAAGAAATAAGTGGCAAAGTATCTTAATATTATTGTAAGAATTGGGCTTGCCTAAACTGACGGTTGAATAAAAAGAATAATAGGAGGAATATCTATGGCGCTCGTACCCATGCGGCTGCTTCTGGATCACGCGGCTGAGAACGGTTATGGTCTCCCTGCTTATAACGTTAATAATATGGAGCAGATCCAAGCAATTATGCGGGCTGCTGAGGAAACCGATAGCCCCGTGATTCTGCAAGCATCTCGTGGAGCTCGTACCTACGCGGGGGAAAATTTCCTGCGTCACTTGATTTTGGCGGCTGTGGAAACCTATCCTCACATCCCCATTGTGATGCACCAAGATCACGGTAATAGTCCCGCGACTTGCTATTCTGCAATTCGTAACGGTTTTACCAGTGTGATGATGGATGGCTCCTTAGAAGCGGATGCCAAAACTCCCTCCAGCTATCAGTACAACGTCAATGTCACTCATGAAGTAGTGCAAGTGGCTCACTCCGTTGGCGCGAGTGTCGAAGGTGAATTAGGCTGCTTAGGTTCTCTGGAAACTGGCGCGGGTGAAGCTGAAGATGGTCACGGTTTTGAAGGTACTCTTTCCCATGATCAATTATTAACTGATCCTGACGAAGCCGTTGATTTCGTGGAGCAAACGGGTGTAGATGCTCTCGCGGTGGCCATTGGTACCAGCCACGGTGCTTATAAGTTTACCCGTAAGCCTACGGGTGAAATCCTCGCGATCAGCCGCATTGAAGAAATTCACCGTCGCTTACCGAATACTCACTTAGTGATGCACGGCTCTTCTTCAGTTCCTGAAGATTTACTGGCTTTGATTAACCAGTATGGCGGTAAAATCCCTGAAACCTATGGTGTACCCCTTGAAGAAATCCAAAAGGGTATTAAGAGTGGTGTCCGTAAGGTGAATATTGATACTGATAACCGTTTGGCTATTACCGCGGCTGTGCGTGAAGCTTTAGCGGCGAAACCCGAAGAGTTTGACCCCCGTCACTTCCTCAAGCCTTCTATTAAGTATATGCAGAAGGTTTGTGCGGAGCGTTATAACGCGTTTGGCTCTGCTGGTAACGCGAGCAAAATCAAACAAGTAAGTTTGGATGATTTCGCGACTAAGTATGCTAAGGGCGAATTGAGCTCTGGTAAGAAGAAAGTTTTGGTTAGCGTTTAATCATTTGAGATTTTAGGTTTGGGATTTGCTCTGAATCTAAATATCTAAAGTTGATAAAACCGGGTTGTCTTTCCACAACCCGGTTTTTGTTTGTACATTAATCACCACAAAAAATTCTCTTTTTCCGTCAGCCTCTCAAAATTGTTCTAAATAACTTAGTAAATCCGCCATTTCTTGGGGACTGGGTTGGAATTGGGGCATGGGGGGAGTTTCTCCTCGTGTCACTTGTAGGATCAGATCGATATCTGATTTCCTTTGGGACACTCTATGCAAGTTCGGGCCCACTTGACTATTGAAATCGCGATCGTGACATCCCGCGCAGTTCATTTGAAAGATCGCGTGTCCTTTTTCGGGATTGCCGATTAACGATAATACATTTTTAATATAGGGGTCTTTTTCCTGAATTTGACGCACTCCTAGACTGACTAAGAGACTAACTAGCAGGATCGCGACCGCGATAATCGCAATCCGCTTCATCAGGTTTTCTATTTCATGGTTGACAAGTTGGTTATCCAATGGGGCTCTGTTAAAAGGGATCTACAAAAAACTTCATTTTTTATAACATACCTTAATATTGCCCCATTTTCTCGGTTTCATAGGTAATGTCACTTACCGATAACTTATGGTAGAAGGAAGAAGGAAGAAGGAAGAAGGAAGAAGGAAGAAGGAAGAAGGAAGAAGGAAGAGGGAAGAAGGAAGAGGGAAGAGGGAATAAATAATACTTTCGCCATTTTTGGCACTGTACAAGGAACCACAAAGGGACAAAGGCAGGAAGACACGAAGGAAATACCCATTTTAGGGGTGGGAGTGTGAAAAAAGCTGGCTTCTGTGAGACGCGTCAGATACTAACAGGGGGCTTTCCCAAGGAAGCCAAAATGCTCTAAAGTGAGACATTAGGTTATAAATGTTTTCAAGATAAGGAGATTCAACGTGGTTGAACCGTTACTTTCTGGTATTGTGCTGGGTTTGATCTTTGTTACCCTCGCGGGGTTATTTTTTGCTGCTTATCAGCAATACAAGCGTGGTGATCAGTTGGGTTTAGGCGATTAATCGCGGTTTTGATGATGGGAAAATGGAAATAGCTCAAGGGCAATTTGTTGTCTATTGTGCTTTTTCCATTTTCTTCGATCGCGTTTATCGTTTGAAGACGTTTCTCCAGATTAGTCCTGCAATAATTAAGCCTAATCCGATTAACCAGATTTTTAATTCTACCCAAAAGGCTAAAAATAGACAGGCACTTAAACCAAACCATCCTAACCATTTGGGATATATTCTTTCCGATGGAGATAGTCTTAAGGAGGCCAGATTGGAGATCGCGTAATATATTAAGATACTAAAGGCACTAAAGGACCATGTAGTTTTGATATTTCCGATTAAGACTAAAAGCGCGATCGCGCAGCCGATGACTACTATCGCGATATCGGGACTGGTTTGATTAGCATTTAATCTCGCGACAATTTTAGGCATATCGTTTCGTCTGCCCATTGCTAATAAGACACGCGATAAACCTAAAATTAAGTTTAATAATACCCCTAACATAGCTGTCATAGCCGCGATCGTGACAACTTGAGAAATCCCTGGAATAGCAAAATAACGAGAAATACTTTCTAAAGGTGCTGTTGGTAAAGTTTCTGATAATTGTGGTAAAAAATTAACCAGGACGATCGCGACTCCTAAATAAATCAACATTGTGATAATAAGACAGAAGATTATCACTTGAGGAATAGTGCGTCGAGGTTCCTTTATTTCTTCTCCCATTGTTGTTATGCGAGCGTATCCACTATAGGCGACAAATATTAACGCAGTTGCGCTAAAAATCGGCATTATACCGCCTATAGTTGGGTTGGCAAGGGGGGGAGCTAATAAGATACTTCCGTTATTTTGAAGGGGATAAAAGGTTAAATATATATGGGATAAACCCGCGATTATAAAAACAATTAATCCCAAAAGGGTGATACTGACGATGAGGAGATTTGCCAGATTGGTGCGACGTACTCCGCAAAGACTAATTAGGGTAAAAATCATTACCGTAATTAACGCGATGGGAATGAGTAAATTTTGGTTTAATCCGGTTAATTTGAGGAAATAACCAGAAAATCCTAACGCGGCGGTAGCGGCTGAGGCGATTTTGGCTAATAAAAACATCCATCCCGCGGTAAATCCTAACCAGGGTTTTAAATACTTATAACCGTATTCATAAGTGCCCCCACTGACAGGATGATTCGCGGCTAATTGGGCACTGTTTAAGCCGTTACACATCGCGATAACCGCCGCGAGCATGATGGCTATTATCACACCATAACCCGCGATATTCACGGCAATACCAATACTGACAAATACTCCTGTACCAATAATAGAACCTAATCCGATCAGGATGGCATCAAAAATCCCTATTTCTCGCTTCAGTTGTGCAGATGACATATTTTTGAGAAATCTATGGTTAATAAATTAGTTTACCTCTTTACGGCAACGCGATCGCGCTTCCGATGACTACTATCGCGATATCGGGATGAGTTTGATTAGGATTTAATCTCGCGAGGATTTTGGGCATATCGTTTCGTCTCTGCCTTAGATTGCAACTTGTTAAGTTTTCATGTATGATAGAGATGAAAATGATTTGATTAATGGGGCTTCGGCCCCTTTTTTTTTGATAGATTCAAACCCAGGTAGAGAAACGGCACTGCCGTGTCTCTACGATGTCACCATTAAACTCAATCCCATCCCCAACCCCCACCCCCAGGAGTTTCAATCATAAAAATATCTCCGGCTTCCATTTCCACCGTAGCCGTACTTCCTAATAACTCAATTTCACCATTAACGCGTTGAACTGAATTTTGACCTAATTTGCCCTTTTCTCCCCCTTTTAAGCCATAGGGGGGAATTACGCGTCGTCCTGATAAGATTCCCGCGATCATTGCTTCCCGAAATTTGATTTTCCGAATGACTCCATTGCCACCATCATATTTACCTTTACCACCACTATTAGCACGAATTTCAAAACTTTCTAATAACACCGGAAAACGCCATTCTAACACCTCTGGATCAGTTAAACGAGAATTAGTCATATTGGTTTGCACCGCGTCAGTACCCGGAAAATTTGCACCCGCACCAGAGCCGCCACAAATTGTCTCATAATATTGATAATTCGCATTCCCAAAAGTAAAGTTATTCATCGTCCCCTGAGACGCGGCCATAATTCCTAATGCCCCATATAAAGCATCGGTAATATTTTGGGAAGTTTCCACATTTCCCGCTACTACTGCCGCGGGATAATTGGGATTTAACATACATCCTTCGGGGATGATAATTTCTAAAGGTTTTAAACATCCAGCATTTAAAGGAATATCATCATCAACGAGGGTACGAAATACATACAAAACGGCCGCTTTACACACTGCCGCGGGAGCGTTAAAATTGTTATTTTGTTGGGGTGATGTCCCAGTAAAATCTATTTTGGCACTGCGAGACTCTGGCTCAATGGTAATTTTGACTTGAATTTTGCCGCCTCCATCCATCGGATAAATATATTCCCCATCTTTTAATACTTCAATCACTCGTCTGACGGATTCTTCCGCGTTATCTTGCACATATTTCATATAGGCTTTTACGGTTTCTAATCCATAATGCTCTACCATTTGCAAAAGTTCTTTAACCCCGCATTCATTTGCGGCAATTTGCGCTTGTAAATCGGCTAAATTTTGAGGGACATTGCGGGCTGGATATTCACTCGAATTGAGGATCTCTAATAATTCCGTTTCTCGAAGTTTCCCTTGACTTACCAGTGGAAAATTATCGAATAAAATCCCCTCTTCTGTGACACTTTTACTATGAGGCGGCATCGAGCCTGGAGTAATTCCACCAATATCGGCATGGTGTCCCCTTGATGCTACATAAAACAGAGGTTTAAGGGAGATTAATGTATTGGCAAATACAGGGGTAATGACAGTTATATCAGGAAGATGAGTACCCCCATTGTAGGGATTATTAGAAACATAAACATCTCCGGGCTTAATATTATCACCTTTGGCTTTAATTAAGGCTGTAACACTTTCACTCATCGAGCCTAAATGAACAGGAATATGGGGCGCGTTTGCCACTAATTGCCCCTTTTCATCGAAAATTGCACAGGAAAAGTCTAGTCTTTCCTTTATATTTACCGATGAACTTGTATTTTGTAAAGTGATTCCCATTTGTTCCGCGATCGCCTTAAATAAGTTATTAAATATTTCCAGTAAAACCGGATCGGGACTATGGTGGACTTCTGACTTATGATTGGGGATTTGAGAAAACCCCTCACGGGTTAAAATTAAATGATTACGGGAAGTTAATTGAGCTTGCCAACCGACTTCTATCACATTAGTTCCCGTTGTTTCGATAATAATCGCGGGGCCATTAATCATCATTCCGGGTGCAAGATGCTCTCGTTGATAAACAGGAGTTTCTTGCCAAACATTCCCCGTCCACATTTGGATCGTCGTGACAGGAGCAATCGAAACTTTTTGACTCGATTCAACAGGTGAAATTAATATCTCTTCGGGGAGACTCATTTTTTCAACGACTTCGACGGAAACCGCTTCGGCGATTAAGGCTTTTTCCGCCATAATAAAACCATAACGCTGACGATGTAACTGCTCAAAATTATCCTGCATTTCCCCCAGATTTTCGCTAAAATCAATCCCCAAAGTCGAGTCACTTCCTTGATACTTTAAATACACCTTATAAATCACTTCAATTCTCTTCTCTGTGCCCTCCGTGCCTTTGTGGTTCAATTCCTCCTTTCCGGCTCTTTCTAAATCCTCTAAAAATCTCTTTAAATCCTCAATTAAACGAGAAGTTAACACTTGCTCACAGGATTTTTCGCGAATCACTCTCACATCCGCTAATCCCATTCCATAGGCTGATAAAACTCCCGCGTAAGGATGAATAAATACTTGTTTCATCCCTAACGCGTCTGCGATTAAACACGCGTGTTGTCCTCCAGCGCCGCCAAAACAACAAAGGGTATATTCTGACACATCATAACCTCGTTGTAATGATATTTTCTTGATGGCATTTGCCATTTTTTCTACCGCGATTGCTAAAAATCCCGCGGCAACTTGTTCGGGGGTTCTCTTATCACCAATTTGCGCGGCTAATTGACTAAATTTTTCTTTAACGATTTCTGCATCTAAGGGTAAATTGCCCTCAATTCCGAAGACTTTTGGGAAAAATTGGGGTTGAATTTTCCCTAACATGACATTACAATCGGTTACTGTTAATGGACCTCCTTTGCGATAAGATGCTGGTCCAGGATTGGCTCCCGCGGATTCGGGTCCCACGCGATAACGGGAGCCATCAAAGAATAAGATTGATCCGCCTCCCGCGGCTACTGTATGAATAGACATCATGGCCGATCGCGTTCTGATTCCGGCAATTTCTGTCTCGAATTGTCGCTCATATTCGCCGTTATAATGGGCGACATCGGTGGAAGTTCCCCCCATATCAAAGGTGATTATTTTATCAAATCCGGCTAATTCACTGGTTTTAACTGCGCCGACAATTCCCCCCGCGGGACCGGATAATATACTATTTTTTCCTTGAAATTGTGCCGCGTTTACTAAACCCCCATTTGATTGCATAAACATCAGTTTTAAGTCCCCTTGAGTCGGGAGCATTTCATTTTTGTAAATTGGTAGTGGGAGCGTCTCGCTCCCTATTAGATCCCTAGGGAGCGAGACGCTCCCACTACAGTTTTTTTGGCTTTTTTGAGATGCACCCCCTTGAGTCTCTTGGTGCTTCAGGGGGGAATCTCCTTTTAATTGTCGTCTAAATTGATTAACATAACGCCGTAATATGGGGGATAAATAAGCATCAACGACGGTAGTATCTCCCCGTGATACTAATTTCATGAGGGGACTGACTTCGTGGGAGATTGATATTTGGGTAAACCCGATTTCTTGGGCAATTTGGGCGACTTCTTTTTCGTGTTGGGGATATTTATAACCGTGCATGAAGATAATCGCGCAACTTTTGATTCCGGCTTGATAAGCTTGTTGTAACGCGGGAATAAAGTCAAGTTTCAGGGGGGTTAATATTTCTCCTTGGGCACTATATCGCTCTTCGACTTCGATCACTCTTTCATATAACATTTCGGGTAAAATGATATGACGGGCAAAAATATTCGGTCGATTTTGATATCCGATTCTCAGGGCATCTTTAAATCCTTTGGTAATTAATAAAACGACGCGATCGCCTTTTCTTTCTAATAACGCGTTGGTGGCAACGGTTGTCCCCATTTTGATCACTTCGATGGTATTTGGGGGGATGGGTTGATTTGAGTTTAAACCTAAGATTTCGCGTATGCCTTCGACGGGTGCATCTTGGTATCTTTCTGGGTTTTCTGATAAGACTTTATGAATGATGATTTGTCCATCGGGACTTTTTGCGACAATATCGGTAAATGTACCACCGCGATCGATCCAAAATTGCCAGGAATGTTGAGAAGTGTTAATCATGTTAAATGTCTATTTTTGTGTGGGAATTATGGTTTTCTTGAGAATTTTAGGGAAAGTTTAGTTTCAATCCCTAATAGGGATTTGGTGTCATTGCGCCTCCCCTACTTGGTATCTATCTTATAGGATTATAGTTTCAATCCCTAATAGGGATTTGGTGTCATTGCGACATGGAAGCATATCGTTACTTGAGGAGTTTGATTGACATCTAGTTTCAATCCCTAATAGGGATTTGGTGTCATTGCGACGCGATAATGAGTTCCAGTCAGTCCATTCTATCTCAACTGGTTTCAATCCCTAATAGGGATTTGGTGTCATTGCGACCGGGTT
>JBBITB010000068.1:15022-34412 GCA_037440985.1 Microcoleaceae cyanobacterium bin_387 | reverse complement strand
ACTGTCAACTGTCAACTGTCAACTGTCAACTGTCAACTGTCAACTGTCAACCTTCCTAGCGTTTACTTTTAGATTTAGACTTTTTGGCAAGTTGGACAACGGGAATGGTGAAATGAAATGCACTCCCCTGATCCTTACCCGGAGAATTAGCCCAAATTTGCCCCCCCCATCCCGTGACAATTTGGCGACAAATGGCTAATCCTAATCCCGTACCACCCGCACTCCGTCGCAATGCACCCTCTTCCTGATAAAAGCGATCAAAGACGACTTCTAAACGATTGGGTTCGATGCCCCGTCCCGTATCGACAATGGATACTTCTACCATAAGATTCCTATTCGCTTTGGCTTGAATACTAATTTGACCTTGGGGTTGAGTAAATTTATACGCGTTATCGAGTAATTTAGTCAACACTTCCACGAGCCATTCACCATCAGCATGAACTAAGGGTAAATCGGGGGAAACATCGGTAATAATTTTTGGTAAATCCCCAGGATGACGAGCGCGAATACTACTGAGGGCTAATTCGATACATTCTTCTAATGATAAAGATTCTGGCCGCCACTGGACGCGCCCACTTTCTAAATGGGAAAGGGTGAGAAAATCTTGGATTAGTTTTCGCATTCTTTCCGCGTCCCCTAATGCCGTATCTAACATCACTTGCCGTAATTCTTCCGGCATATCCGGTTCTTGGGTAAGACTTTCTAAGCACACTTGAATGGTGGAAAGAGGTGTGCGAAGTTCATGTCCCGTAATCGCGATGAGATTACTACGAGTCCGATCTAAGGCTTCTAATTGTTGGTTTAATTCTTCTAAATGCGCGTAGGTTTCGGCTTGAATTAATGCGGCTCCTAGTTGGGTCGCGATCGCGTCCACTAAAGTCAATTCATCTTCATCCCAAGGCACTAAAGAGGAACTGCACTGATGTAACTCCACAATACCGAGTAAACGCCCTTGATAAAGCACCGGAACCATTAACCAAGATTGAATGAAATATTGTTTTAGTAAGGGACGAAGAGACTTGTCTAATTCGGGAGAAAGTTTATCGAGTTCATGTTTATGTCCCTTACATTTACCTTTACCAATTTGTAGTTGCCACCCCTGGCTTGTCTTCCTTAAATAGACTCTTTCCAGTTTTTCTACTACTACAGGAAATAAAGGATTATTCTGTAAAGGCCAAGATTGACCAAACACAGATGTCACCCCTGCTCGTAAGGACTCATGGTGAATAGTGGCTGTGGTATCTGTGACTTTACAACGATAGATTAAACAACGACAAGAACCTAACGCGTCCCCAATTTCCGTAACCGCGACTTCTAACATTTCTTGAGGATTAAGGGAGCGACGCATCGCGGATGTGATTAAATTTAGTAAACGCTCTTTTTGTTCCTGGGCAGAAATAGCACGATAGGCCTTTAATAGTTTATATTGACCAGCTTGTAAATAAGTGACTAAACGTAAGACAAAGGGATCGGCACTACTGGTATTTTGTGCAGGAATTGGTAAAGGGAGATGGGATGAGGCACTTTCTAATAAATAACGCGATTTGGCCTCGGCTATTTTAGAGGCTAATTCCGGGCGATAAATTAAAATACGATTTAATAATAATTCAGCCGCGTTGCTAGTAACTACAGAGTCAAAAGTCCAAATGCCCTCAAAACGACGAAATTGATCGATCGCCTTCTCCTCGTCACTGAGGCCAAGTCGTTCCTGACAGATCAGACAACTACAATAATCTTCACCTATTACCAGTAAATGCCATTCTTGACATAAGCCATCTCCAGGTTCAAACGCGATCGTTTCGTGAAATTCCGAAGAGTTCTTAAACTCCGTTTCCGGGGAGGCTAAAACATAGACTTGAGATGTTCTTTGCGCGATGCGACGATAACGGTGGGCTTCTTGACGATAGAAGCGTTCCCGCTGAAAACTGGCAATTACTAATGGTTGATCCCTCCCCGCCAAAACCTGATCTTCCATCGCGTGGGAGAGGGCTGTCAGGGACGATTTAAAATACAATTGAGGCCGCAATTGGGGGATAACTTGCAGCAGTTGTGTCAGTACCGAAGTGGGAATAATCATCGAGCCATAACTCTTTATTTTGCTGATGACAGGAAAGCGCGATCGTCGCGGGGACTATACCTTTTTTGGGGACTTGGGCTATTTAGTCGCGCTTAATTCCCAAAGGGTATTCATCCCAATCCGATCGCGTCTTCCTTCACAGTATCGCTTAAAACGCCACCATGACTCACCTCGGCTTATGCTCAATTCACACTTACCGCAGAGTCTTATAGTATCTTGTTAATTATTACTTGCTATTGCGTGGAGATTTTACCCATCTTCAGAGTTATCATCACTGAAGCCCGGAGAGGACTTATAGAGAGCATCAAGTTGCTCTCGTGCATCTTGTACATTCATTGAGCGCATAACTAAGAGAGGTTCATTGACATAATTACCCGATTCATCCAAAAGTTCTGGATGAGGTATCCCAGGGAATTGAGGCGAGGCTTTGGACCAGCCTCGGGATCTTTGGGTGTCGATTCCCACAGTGAATAAACTGCGCAGCAGATTACCCACAGCCAAAACGGCAAGGATGGTAAAAGCTAAAACGTAAAGCAGGTGTAACATAATCGTCATCCTCCGGGCAACACAGCCCCACAGCAAGTTAGTATTTTTGATTAACCACAATTTTTTGTTTTCCCCGCCAAAGCTAGGTTATGGCAAATAGAGACTGGCTTTGGCCTTTTCTTATCCTGGTTCATTATTATCCTGTAAGGGACTACACTGCTCCTTGCGAAAGCGAAAAGCAACGTGCCAACATTGGGTGAGTAGTCGATGCCAGGGCATTAATACCGCCATTTCTACCCCAATTTGTCCCCCCGTCGCTTCAAATAGGGTTTTTGTGGTTTTTACCTCTTCTTGACATTGCTTTACTCTTTTTAAGAGCTCCGCGTGCTCTTCTGCACTTAAAAATGAGATTGTCTCATTTTCCAGAAAATGACGCGATCGCTCAAACCAATACAGGAAATCTTCCAGTAATGGCTCTAGCACCGCTTTGAGCAAATCCGGTTCTGGCAATTTTGGTTCCAACATGAATCTACACTAACTTATTTTTTTATTCTTATCTTAAACTACCTTAACATTTCTTAATATTTGTTGG
Organism: Microcoleaceae cyanobacterium bin_387; assembly: GCA_037440985.1. Taxonomy (GTDB): domain Bacteria; phylum Cyanobacteriota; class Cyanobacteriia; order Cyanobacteriales; family Microcoleaceae; genus JBEDKD01. The sequence continues at coordinate 31,257 of JBBITB010000068.1, read as the reverse complement.
CAAGTCGCCCAAGATGGGGACTGGGGACTGGGGATTAGGGACTGGGGACTCTGGATTAACGATTGGGGATTGGGTAATGGGATCATAGGGAGGTGGAGGGATGGGGAGAAAAAATAACTCCCTGACATCCGTTAAAAATCCGTTGCTAATTTTTTACCTTTCCCATAACTGATCCCCAATTCACCCATGCCCCATTCACCAATCCCTAATTCCTAATCCCTAGTCCCCAGTCCCCAATCACCCCTAAAATAGAAAAAATAAACAATAGTTCAAGAGCCGATGTCACAGTCTAACACTTCCATCGAACAACCCCAAAAAATCCATCTTCCGCGTACCAGCGAATCCGAAACCCTTAAAAAGATTCGCCACACAACATCCCATGTTATGGCGATGGCCGTTCAAAAACTGTTTCCCAAAGCACAGGTGACGATCGGCCCCTGGATTGAAAATGGCTTTTATTATGATTTTGACACTCCAGAAGCCTTCACCGAAAAAGACTTAAAATCCATCAAAAAAGAGATGGTAAAAATCATTAAGCGCAAATTACCTGTAATTCGAGAAGAAGTCTCACGCGAAGAAGCAGAAAATCGCATTAAAGCCATTAATGAACCCTATAAACTGGAAATTTTAGCAGGATTAACCGAACCCATTACCCTTTATCATCTCGGTGAAGAATGGTGGGATTTATGTGCCGGTCCCCACGTGGAAACCACAGCCGAATTAAACCCCGATGCCATCGAATTAGAAAGTGTCGCGGGAGCCTATTGGCGAGGGGATGAAACCAAAGCACAATTACAACGTATTTATGGCACAGCTTGGGAAACCCCAGAACAATTAACAGAATATAAACGCCGTAAAGAAGAAGCACTACGACGGGATCACCGTAAATTAGGTAAAGAATTAGGATTATTTATTTTTGCTGATCCCGTCGGCCCAGGTTTACCTTTATGGACACCGAAAGGTACAATTTTGAGATCCATATTAGAGGATTTCTTAAAACAAGAACAAGTAAAACGAGGCTATTTACCCGTAGTAACACCTCATATTGCACGAGTAGACTTATTCAAAACTTCTGGCCACTGGCAAAAATATAAAGAAGATATGTTCCCCATGATGGCGGACGATCAGGAGTCAGAAGAGAAGGAAATCGGCTTTGTTTTAAAACCGATGAATTGTCCTTTTCACATCCAAATTTATAAGAGCGAATTACGTTCTTATCGTGAATTACCGATGCGTTTAGCCGAATTTGGTACGGTTTATCGTTATGAACAATCTGGGGAATTAGGGGGTTTAACGCGGGTGCGTGGTTTTACGGTTGATGATTCCCATTTGTTCGTGATGCCGGAACAATTAGAAGCGGAATTTTTGAGCGTAGTTGATTTAATTCTAACTGTGTTCAAGAGTTTACAACTGAAGAATTTTAAAGCTCGCTTAAGTTTCCGCGATCCGGCTTCTGATAAATATATTGGTTCCGATGAAGCTTGGGAAAAGGCACAAGGAGCGATTCGTAGTGCCGTTGAAACTTTAGGAATGGATTATTTTGAAGGCATTGGCGAAGCCGCATTTTATGGGCCGAAATTAGACTTTATTTTCCAAGATGCCTTAGATCGCGAATGGCAATTAGGAACGGTTCAGGTAGATTATAATTTACCGGAACGGTTTGATTTAGAATATGTTGCTGAGGATGGTATTCGCAAACGTCCGGTTATGATTCACCGCGCTCCTTTTGGTTCTTTAGAGCGTTTAATTGGGATTTTAATTGAGGAGTACGCGGGGGATTTTCCCCTATGGTTAGCACCGGAACAAGTGCGTTTATTACCTGTTAATGGTGAGTTTTTACCTTTTGCGAAAGAGGTTGCCGCGAAGATGCAATTATTAGGTATTCGTGCGGTGGCTGATGCTAGTAATGAGCGTTTGGGGAAACTGATTCGCAATGGGGAAAAGGCGAAAATTCCTGTGATGGGAATTGTGGGTGCGAAGGAAGTGGAGTCGAATAGTTTAAGTATTCGGACTCGGGCTTCTGGGGAATTGGGTTCTATTGCGGTTGATACGGTGATGGAACGGTTAAAGGTTGCTATTGATACTTATGGCAATTTTTAAGTGATTTAGGATTATGTAGAAAAGGAAAAAAACGGGTTTCTTCTAAGTGCTAGAAACCCGTTTTTTTGACTTTTTCTGGGGTTAGAGAAATTAATTTAACCGCAGATAAACCCAGATAAACACAGATGTATCACTTTTGCTTAGATTGGTAAATATAGCAATCCTAAATGATTCGTGGTAGGGGCAATTCATGAATTGCCCCTACCGTAAGCATTTAAGCCACTATTTTCTTACAACCTATTTAGGACTGCTATATCATGGAGAATGCAATAGTCCTGCGGTAGGGGATGGGGCAACCACGGGGAGACTTCTACTTTAATTGTAGAACTTATTTAGAGGTGCTATAATTAAAAAGATTCTTACCAAAAAAGGAGAAACAACCATGATTAAAAAGCAAGCCATTGGGATTACGATGTTTATTTTAAGTACGACAACATCCGCGATCGCGGAGCCGATATGTGTTCCTTTCAAAGTAGTGGGTGGTGAAGGAAACTCGGTATCAAAACAAGTATCTCAACCGAATATGACAAAACTTTTGCGTAGTAATTGGGATACAGATTTTGCCGTACCCACCCGCGAATCCTTTAAGCGCTTTATGGTGACACTGAAATCAGAATCATCAGCAAAAGCACCTTTTAAAGTACAAATTAACTTGAAATATAATGATAAAACAGTAGATAACGCGTTTGATTCAAAAGTAGAACTTGATCCGGGCAAATCAAAAGTCACAACTGTCATGCCTCGTATCAATAATCAACCCTATCAAATTAATGTCAATGTAGGAGGAACAGATGCTATTGGTTATGGTTATAATCTCTCTGTAAGTGGCTGTGAATAGGAGAGAGAAGAAGGAAGAAGGAAGAGGGAAGAAGAAAGAAGCAATAAAATTAATGGTTTTAGCCATTAACAACGAGCATCCTAAATAAGCAAAAAAAACTGTAGTGGGAGCCAGAGGCTTCCTTTTAGATCCCCAGGGAGCCTCTGGCTCCCACTACCTATTAGAAAACTCTCACAACCTATTGAGGATTGCTATATTAATTCAATTAAACTATCCCTCAATCAACTCTCATTTTTTTTTTCTGTGTACTCTGTGCCTTTGTGGTTCATTTTTCTCGTTTTCTGCCATTAATCAATGATTAATCAACGATCGCGTGAATTTCATCTAAAGACGTGATCGCAACATCTGCACCCCCCAAATGCAGGGGGCGAGAATTACCCCAACAAATACCAATACAACCCGCAGCCCCGGCATTTTTCGCCATCTCAATATCACCAACAGAATCACCTACCATCAAAGTCGCGTCCGGTTTTACCCCTAATTTCTCACAAGCTTGTAAAAATAAAATTGGATCAGGTTTATTAATATGTCCATCAACACCCATTTCTAATTGAATATATGATCCTAACTGATGACTTCGGACAAAATTCTGCACATCTTTTGTCGTAGCCGCGGAAAGAATGCCAATTTTTAAACCCGCGTCAGACAGGAATTTAATCACATCTAAACAACCGACAAATAAAGGAGACGCGGCCTCCTTTTTAAACACTTGATCCGCTTCATCAAAAGCCCTTTTCGCAATAGATAAAGACTCAATCCAACCCCTTCCCGTTTCCGCGATATAACCCGCGGCTACAATTTCATTTTCCCGCCGACTTCCCACTGCCATTAACCCCGTCGGATCGATTTTATCCCCATTAATTCCAAAAGCCATTAATAATGGTTCTCCCATCCCCGGAATTTGAGCATCGATCATCCGCGATCGCTTCAAACCCAGATTTCGCAAAAACTCTTGAGAATCTTCCAAAGTACCGTCTTTATCAAAAATGATAGCTTCGATATTAGAGAAAGTTAAATTACGACATTGAATGGTAGCCATTTGATCATTGATAGTTGAGTAATCTCGGTTATTTTAAATTAAAACTTACCCAATATATCGGGTTTCCCTCAAATCATTGATACAGATTTATAGGGGTGATGCCCCGTGCCTACCCCCCCAACCCCCACAGGGCTGTTTCATTCTGCCATAACCCATCAGGGACTCAAGTCCCTAATAGCAAAAGTCGTCTGAAGACGACTGAGAGATCAATTCCGAAAAGTAGGGACACGGCAGTGCCCATTGGCGTCAACTTAAACCTAAAACTATGGAGAAATCTCGCTTTTAGCTGAGTCTCGATCCCCCTAAATCCCCCTTAAGAAGGGGGACTTTGATGCTCTTGTCCCCCCCTTTTTAAGGGGGGCTAGGGGGGATCGGAGCCTAATCGCCAAACAGTAGTCTGTGACTACGTTTGAGCTTAAATTGACACTAATGGGCACTGCCGTGTCCCTACTGGGTAAGGATCTTAATGTCGGTGGGGATCAAAGATATTGGTGAACCCACTGATACACTATTTGCGATCATAAGTCTTGATCTGTTTTTGATAAATTAGTTAATTTTTGACATGACTTTTCCCAATTGAGATCACTTGCTATCTCAAAAAAATTTGATAGAATCAAAGTGGAATTGTTAACGATCGCGCCCAATCATAATAAACTGATTTTTTTGATCATAATTCCGTTCATAATTCTGTTTGTTTACTATTTTGGCCCACAATTCCGCAAGTGATCCCACAACTTTAGAGGGCTATCAATGCCCCCTTTTGTTGCTTCGACTGAGTTACACTCTGACAAAGGAGATTCACTTATGACTACTACTATTTTGATTGTTGATGATTCTCAAACAGATCGCGATACATACCGCGGCTATTTGACAAAGAATCGCCCTGACACTTACCGGATTCTGGAAGCTGAAACCTTAAAACAAGGACTAAAATTGTGTTTGGAAGAAAAACCAGATGCCATTTTATTAGATTTTGAACTGACTAATGGCGATGGTTTGGAATTTCTCCAGCACTTGAAAGAAAGGGGATATCCGCAGCCATTACCTGTGATTATGCTCACTGGGCAGGGAGATTTAATCATCGCGATTCAAGCGATGAAAAGGGGAGCTTATGACTATCTGGTGAAAAGTACCCTCACTTCCGAAATGTTGCAAAATACCCTTGATAATCTTCTGGCTCTTATGAATATGATTGCCGAACGGACACAAGCCCAAATTGCACTACAGGAAAGCGAATCTCAGTTTCAAAGTATTGCCTCATTATTACCAGGATCAATTTATATTTTCGTCGAGCGTTTAGATGGTTCGACTTATCTTGAGTATATGAGTGCAATGGGTGATGAAATTCTGGGCTGTACGGTTGAAGAGATACTTGAAAATATTCAAGTTTTTCATGAAAAAATTAATCAAAATGATCTTCAGAAAAACTTAAATTTTCTCAGGGATGGTAAGCAAAATATCCAACAAGTTAAACAAGAGTATCAGATTAATGTTGATTCAGGAAAAACAAAGTGGCTACAGGCAAATGCCCGCGCCTTCAAGCGGGAAAATGGTGACATTGCTTGGTATGGAGTTTTTTGTGATATTAGCGATCGGAAAAAAACAGAAAAAGAACTATTAGAACTCAATCAGTCCCTGGAACTTAGGGTATTACAACGCACTAGGGAACTTGAAGCTAGAGAAAAACAACTGCGAGAATTATCGGAAAGATTAGCGTTATCTCTCAAATCTGGCGCGATCGGTTGCTGGGAATGGGACTTACGGCATGATCTCCTCACCTGGGATGAGCGGATGTATCAACTTTATGGGATAAAACCCTCTAAACCTAATAAAAATTATGCTATTTGGATAAATAGGGTACATCCTGAAGATCGAGCCATTATTGAAGCAAACTTCCAAAAAGCTCTCGCGGATCAGACAGAATTTAATACAGAATTTCGAGTGATCCATCCAGACGGTAGGATTCATTTCATCCAATCCTATTCCTTGATTCAAAGGGATGAAGAGGGCAAGCCTCAACGTATGATAGGCATCAATTTTGATGTCAGCTCACGCAAACAAGACGAAGAGGTAATTCGCCAACAAGCGGAAAGAGAATCCCTCCTGCGACAAATTACCCAACGGATTCGTGAATCTCTCGATCTCAAGACTATTTTCGAGACGGCAACTCAAGAGATTCGTGAATTTCTTAAGGCCGATCGCGTCTCGATTTTGCAGTTTTCTCCCGACTCCAATTTTGTCGATAGCGAATTTGTGGCGGAATCGGTGATAAATGGATTTACTTCTGCTTTAGGAAAAAAATTTCACGATTATTGTTTTAGCGAAAAATACCACCGCGACTATCAACAGGGCAAAATCCAAGCCGTTGATGATATCTACGAGAATGGAATGGCACAATGTCAGATCAATCTTTTAGCACAATTTCAGGTTCGGGCTAGTTTAATTGTGCCATTACTCAAGGGAACAGAATTGTGGGGCTTACTCTGTATTCATCAATGTGATAGCCCCCGCTCTTGGCAACCCTTTGAGATTGATTTACTCAAACAAATTGCCAGCCAATTAGCGATCGCGATTCAGCAAGCGAGTCTTTACCAACAGGTACAGAATGAACTCGCAGAAAATAATCAACTGTTTCTGCAATTAACTCGCGAATTAGAACAGAAAAAAATCTTACTTAAAGAAATTCATCACCGAGTCAAAAACAACTTACAAGTCATGTCTAGCATCATGTACTTACAGTTTGGGAAAGCCTCGCCGGAAGTCAAGGCACTCAGTGAGGAATATCAAAACCGACTCCAGTCAATAGCACTGGTTCATGAGCAACTTTATCGCGGTGATAATCTTAGTGATATTGACTTATCTCAATACATTACCACGTTAAGTAAAAATCTTTTTCAATGCTATGCCATAAATTCCACACTGATTACCCTGAAAATGAAAGTTAACCAGATATTTCTGTCCCTAGATCAATCTATTCCTCTCGGTTTAATTATGAATGAAATGATATCTAACGCACTCAAACACGCGTTCCCTAAAGGGCAGGGCGAAATCACGATCTCATTAATTGAGTCAGAAAAAAAAATTAGCCTTGCCATCGCGGATAATGGAGTAGGATTACCCCCAGACTTTGACCCCGAAAAGACAAATACATTGGGGATGCAGTTGATCACCAGTTTCACCGAACAACTAGAAGGAGAATTAACTTATAACAGCCAAAACGGGGCATTTTTTCAAATCACTTTTCCATCTTTATAGAATTTTTTGTCCTTATATAAAATAACTATTATGTCCATTAAAACATTAATTATTGAAGACGAAAGATTAGTGGCAAGACATATCGCTCAACTGCTAGAAGAGGAGGGTTATCAAGTCTGCGCGATCCTTTCTGAGGGCGAAACAGCCATTAAAAAAATCATAGAAGTTTATCCTGATCTCATATTAATGGATATTAGGATTAAAGGGGAAATAGATGGCATAGAAGTCGCAGAACATATCAGATTATTGTATGACATTCCCATTATTTATCTTACCGCGTTCTCAGATGCCGAGACTCTCAATCGTGCGGAAATGACTAATCCTTCAGGATATGTAATTAAACCTTTTCGCCGGGAACAACTACTTTCCACAATCAGGATAGCACTGGCAAATCATCAAGCAAAAAAAACTCAGGCAGTCCGAAAAACAGATGAAAATCAACTAGAAAAAACGACTGAAAGTTATAGACTAAAATCAGTTATTGCATATATCCACAATAATCTGCATCATAACATTAATCTGGAATTGCTCTCTGGTTCAATGGGAATGACACCAGCCTATTTTTGTCGTTTCTTTCATAAAGAAATAGGCTGTTCTCCCTATCAATACATTATTCACAAACGCATAGAAAAAGCCAAAAGATTATTACTCACTGATCGACAACTATCGATCAGTGATATTGCCATGCAATGTGGTTTTAAGTCTCATAGTCAATTAGATCGACATTTCCGTAAAATAATGGGAATTACCCCCAAAGAGTATCGTAGTTAACCCTTGGGAAATTCGGGTCAAGAATCGTCTAGTTTATCAAGAATGGATTAACACTCTCCAGAAAAGCTGTTTTATACTGGTTGGGGTAAACGTTACGCCTGATGGGGAATTATTATCTATGTTTATAGATCCTATTTCTACAGGTTTACCCAAGTATAAACCAGATTTCAGTGAAGATAGAAAAGCTGGGTGGTGGATTGAGATTGTGGTAACTCAACCGACATCTATGTACTACTTTGGGCCATTCAAAAGTCATATCATGGCGGAAAAAGAATGGCAAGTGATTGCCGAAGACTTAATTAATGAAGGAGCACGGGGATTAGCAAAAACAATTCAACTGTATAATCCCCAGCAATTGTGGGGCATCGAACATTTAGAGCCGGTTCCTGTTCTTTCCGAGTCTTAATAAGATTTCCGCGATAGATTTTTGGTATAAGAATACCAATTCTGCAAAATTTCAAAAAAATAATTTTTCATATTACCCGATGTATCACGCTCCAGATCATCCCTAGCTTTTTCATGTGAGGGGTATCTTAAAGGAGGAGAAAATTTAAAAAGCACTGATTTTTATTCATCTGAAATGTCTTAATAATATATGAGTCCGACAGGATTGAAACCCCTGTCGGAATTGCTTTAAGAGTAGGTTATTTTCCATAAAAAATCACGAAATATAGCAGTTATTGGATAGATCAGGTATAGATTCAAAGTGAAAAAGCTTGACCACACTGTTTTTTGGCATACTCCATCTTTGTGAGAACCGCGATATCAGCCATTTCCAAAACCAACCCCAGTAACACAGGATCACAGTCCAGGGATTGAAACCGTAGGCACAAAAGCCGAACCTGCCTGTACGGGTTGAAGATAAAGAAAGTTCATTAGTCCGCGTCCGTGGACTTCCTTTGTTTAGCCAGGATTTCAATCGTGGGGGGCTTTGTTTGTGTAGCTTTGGGATGAGAAATTGGGTTTCTTTCACCGAGTTTTATCAATTAACTCAAGAGAGAAACCCAATTACTTTAATAATTAGGCATCATCAAGGGCCGCAATACCCGGTAATACCTTACCTTCGAGTAACTCCAAACTGGCTCCGCCACCTGTGGAAATATGGCTCATTTCTGCGCCTAAATTCAATTGTTCCACCGCGGCTACCGAGTCACCACCACCGATAATCGTAGTAGCACCAGTTTTGGTTAAACCTGCTAAAACGTGCGCGATCGCTTCAGTGCCCTTAGCAAATTGAGGAATTTCAAAAACGCCCATCGGACCATTCCAGATCACGGTTTTACAGTCAGCCAGAGCATCTTGGAAAGTCTTAACGGAGTCAGGGCCAATATCCAAGCCCATCCAACCGTCAGGAATATTCTCAACGGAAACCGTTTGAGAATTAGCATCCGCAGCAAACTTATCCGCGACGATGACATCAGTCGGTAATAATAAAGCGACACCGCGCTCCTTTGCCTTAGCTTCCAGAGACTTAGCTAATTCCAGCTTATCCTCTTCCACCAAAGACTTACCAACATTTAAGCCCCGGGCTTTATAGAAGGTAAATACCATCCCACCACCAAGGAGTAACTTATCGCATTTTTCTAAGAGCTTCTCAATAACACCAATTTTGCTAGAAACTTTAGAACCGCCAATAATAGCCGCCAAAGGACGTTTAGGCTGTTCGATCGCGCTTTGGAGATACTGTAACTCCTTCTCGATCAATAAACCCGCGACGCTGGGACTGAGATGGTGAGTAACACCTTCAGTAGAAGCATGGGCACGGTGGGCCGTCCCGAAAGCATCATTGACATAAACATCAGCAATAGAGGCTAACTTTTTGGCAAATTCGGGATTATTGGCTTCCTCTTCAGGGTAGAAACGGACATTTTCCAATAACAAGACATCGCCATTTTGCATCGCGGCAACCGTCGCGGCAACTTCGTCACCGATACAGTCATCGGTTTTCTTAACCTCTTTACCTAATAATTCGCCCAGACGTTTCGCGACAGGAGTCAAGCGTAACTTATCATCGACACCCTTGGGACGACCAAAGTGACTAGAGAGGATCACCTTAGCACCTTTAGATGTTAAATCTTGAATTGTGGGCAGAGCCGCGCGAATCCGAGTATCATCAGTGATGTTACCCTTATCAATGGGTACGTTAAAGTCGGCGCGCACCAGAACCCGTTTACCTGTTAAATCTGATGCCGATAAATTTGCTACAGTCTTTTTTGTCACAGGATTAATCTCCTAAATAAGAGTTCTTTTGTTGAAGGTGATGAAATAATCGCGATACTGGTCCACATCTTGGAGATCCTAGACAGGATTTCTCGCCTCTCATCCAAAGCAGAAGTCCGTCACAACCAATATCGAGCGGTTCACCGTAAACATTTTATCTGACTAAGTGTCCCAAAAATCTGAACTATGTTTAAGACTGTTTTATTTCCAGTAGATCAAAGCCGTGAAGCCCGCGAAGCCGCAGACGCGGTGCTCAATATCGTGCAAACCTATAACGCCCGCTTGATTATTCTCTCGGTGGTAGAAAATGCCTCTGAGGGAGAAAAGGGGGCTGTGGCTGATCCGACAATGAGTTCCCCAGAGACAGTCGCGAAATTATTAGAGAGCGCCCAAACTCTCTTTCAAAACAATGGTATCGAAGCTGAAACTATTGAAAGGGAAGGGAAACCCGCGTTTACTATTTGCGATGTCGCGGATGAAGTCGGCGCGGATTTAATTGTCATGGGTTGTCGAGGTATGGGTTTAACCGATGAAGGTTCCACGGATAGTGTTACTAGCCGCGTGATTAATTTGTCTCCTTGTCCCATCTTGATTGTGCCTTAAGTGAAGAATGAAGGAAGATGGGAAGATGGCTGAGGATTTACACACTCCGACTCAACAATACCTGCGCCATTTTTTGTCGGTTGGGTTGAGGGATACTTAAGCTTCCGAAGATGTTGGGTTTCCTTTCCTCAACCCAACCTACGATTTCCCTGTTGAGTTTCGCGGAGATCAACCCAACCTACGATTTCCCTGTTGGGTTTCGCGGAGATCAACCCAACCTACGACTTCCTTCTTCCCTCTTCCCTCTTCCTTCTTCCTTCTTCCTTCTTCCTTCTTCCCTCTTCCCTCTTCCTTCTTCCTTCTTCCTTCTTATTTATGAGTATTCAATGGTATCCTGGTCATATTGCCAAGGCAGAACGAGCCTTAAAAGAACAACTTAAGCTGGTTGATGTTGTCATCGAAGTTCGTGACTCCCGTATTCCCTTAACGACTCATCATCCTCAAGTTCCCCAATGGGTAGGGAATAAAACCGCGGTTTTAGTGATTAATCGTTTGGATATGATTTCTCCTAAAATGCGTCAACTATGGGATGATTGGTTTACGGAGCAAGGACGAACGCCTTATTTTACTAATTCTCAGCAAGGGCAAGGTGTTTCTGATGTCGCGATCGCGGCTAAATCTGCCGGAGTTAATATTAATCAAAAAAGACGCGATCGCGGGATGTTACCTCGTCCAGTGCGCGCGGTGGTAATCGGGTTTCCCAATGTGGGAAAATCGGCCTTAATTAATCGCTTATTAGGGAGAAAAGTGGTTAATAGTGCCCGTAAAGCCGGAGTCACGCGATCATTACACTGGGTTCGCATTTCTCCTGAAATTGAATTATTAGATGCCCCCGGAGTCATTCCCATTCGTTTAGATGATCAAGAAGCGGCACTCAAATTAGCCATTTGTGAAGATATTGGCGAAGCTTCCTATGATAATCAATTGGTAGCTGGGGGTTTTGTTGATTTATTAACCTATTTAGACGCAACCAGTAATGGGTTAGTATCCGCGTCTATCTTAAAATCCCGTTATCATATTGATGTGGAATCAATGACAGGTGAAGAATATATTGATCGAGTCGCACAAGCACGTTTTCAAGGAGATAAAGAACGGGTAGCACGGCAAATTCTTAACGATTTTCGGACAGGATTATTAGGACATATTCCCCTAGAGTTACCACCACAATAGCTAAAAAAACGATAAGTTTTATCTTCTTTCTCCGAAACGCGGGATCTAATAGGGAGCAGGACGCTCCCACTACCTATTTGCCAAAATGAAATGCTTCCATCAAATATGCCAATCTCCAAGTCTATCATTATTTCGGATAAAAATACGCGAACATAGTGACACTTTCCCCACTTTCTAGTCTTCGATCGCGTCCTGTTATCGTCATCCTGCTTAATTTCCCGTGATCAGAAAACCTCTTAAGCTCAAAAAGGATTGCTATTGATAGGCTCTGGATTTTTCTGGTGACGGATATTTACCACCGGATCAGTATTTTCTCGGATATTTATGCTGTGTTTCCCTCTATGTAAGGGTTTTTACTGAGAATGTGATCTCAATCACATCGAAACGGGGGGCGGGGTTTGGGCACACAGAGAAAGTGACACAAGGAGTACCCCAAATCGGAGAAAGAGGATTTATACTTAAATTATAAGGTTAAGGAAACAGCAAAAAACATCTACTCTTTCATTCTCCTTATCAAACAGCCACCAGTAAAAGATTAAAAATTTTATCCCTAAAAATTTTAATCTTTTCGCTGATAAAAGGGATACTAGCCCGGAATTAATATAGATTTTTCCTTCAGGATTGCTATCTCATCTCAACTCATTTATCGCAGAAAAGAACGGAGAAAAAATGCTTAATCAATCTACAAAAAATAATATTACATCTGAAAATATCGACGATTTACAGGGAATTGCCAAGGCGTTAATAGTTGGTTTTTCTTGGTCCTACGCGGAGATATACGACAGACAAAAACGCCAAGAACTGATTAATAAAAATCCTGTTCAATCTCCTTCTCAAAAGCCATCTAACCCGTCTTAAATAAAGTTTAATTGATGGTAGCTTAATCCTTTTTATTACATACGCGATCGTGTTTCCCCAAAAAACATGATCGTTTTTTTATTTTCCATTAAAGTAAAGATATCTCGCGGTTTTCACGAAGATTGAGTATGGCAAAATCCCTGTTATCAAGGGTTTTAAGTTTATGGGAGCTATCCTAGAAATGCGATAGCAGTATAAGCCCCCAAAAAATTTAAGAAAATACAAAGATTCTCCCAGGCACTCTTCACCAATTAATAACGTCATTTAGAGAAGAAGAATCAAGGATGAAGGATGAAAGATAAAGCGATGATTTGGGGCCTTAACAACGTCCGAATCCTCAAGATTGCTATATATCGTCAATTCCCCAACTGTCTCTTTGTTAAGTTTTTTTTCATGGGAGTACAGATGTCGGGATCGCACTCTGGGTAATGGTTTGAGAATTAGAAGGGATCGCAATCGTATAAAGATGTGATCTGAGTCTCGGGCAGATTAAAGAGTGACATAAGCCCTTTCCCATAAAACAAAACAAGGCTTTAGAGTTAAATCATAGAGTTAAAAGAATGCAACGGAATTTATCCCTGACATCTCTGTTAACTCCAACAAAGTACCCTCTCAACTGTGACTCAAAAAAATCTATCTCAAAAAACCGGATTTTTTTCAACAGCCATTGGAGATGTAAATGAGACTTACATAAGTTTCAAGGAGCATCGGGAGCCTTAAGTTCAATTCATAACATTAGATCGACTATCATAACGGAGAAAAAAATCATGTCTATTAATCAAAATGCCCTCCCTACTCGTGAACCTTTATATACTATGGCTGACGCGCTAATCAGTTTCTCTCGGGCTTATGCTGATCTGTCTATTATGCAAATTCGTCGTCAATCTCAACAACAAACACCAGCCCCTCAAAATAATCAAAATAATCAACCTTATTCTGAGAAGAATTAATCTCCGTTCATTATTGATTTTTTATGATAAATGATCTGAGAATTTTTATCATACGATCGCGTTCTCAAAGGAAAAGAGACCGCGATCTTTTTTCGGTGAAAATGACTTATAATAAAATCTGACTTAATCCCCCTACTAATGTTTGTAAATGCTCTAATTGATGGGTTGCCATTAATGAAATCCGCAGGCGACTGGTATTAACAGTAGGTGGACGGATCGCGGGGACAAAAATTCCTCTTTCCTTTAATTGTCTTGCTAATTTTAATGCTTCCGTTGCATCCTTTAAGGGAATCCCAAAAATAGGAGAAGTTCCCATTTTTCCCACCACACCTTCCTTAATACCGATGTCGGCTAAGAGATTTTTTAATGTTTCGATATTACGCCATAAATTTAAACGTCTTTGGGGTTCCTCTTCCATAATTTTGATAGCTTGTAAAGCCGCAGCCGTATCCCCAGGCGTTAATCCTGTGGTATAAATCCAACTAGGCGCACGATTCCTTAAAAAGTCAATTAATATCCTAGATCCCGCGACATATCCCCCTAAACTTCCTAATGCTTTACTGAGAGTTCCCATTGAAATAAGAGGCTTACCCATACAGTTAAAATATTCAACACATCCCGCACCTTTTTCCCCAAAGACTCCCGTCCCATGCGCTTCATCAATTAATAACATAGCATGATATTCTTCGGCTATTTCGATTAATTCTGGTAAGGGACATAAATCACCATCCATACTAAAAACTGTATCCGTTAATATTAAACATTTGCGATAGTTTTTCCGTTCTTGTTCTAATTTTTTCCTTAAATCTTGGATATGACAATGGGCATATTCTAAAACAGTAGCACCGCTCAGAATAGCCCCATTTTTCAGACAAGAATGATTATATTGATCGCCTAAAATTAAATCCCGTTTTCCTACTAATGTCGTAATAGTGCCAATATTGGCTAAATATCCAGAGCTGAAAACGATCGCGTCTTCCGTTTGTTTCAGGGACGCGATCAAGAGTTCCAAATCTCGATGTAAAGCACGATGCCCTGTTAACAAACGAGAACCAGTAGCCCCAGTGCCTAATTCATTAGTTGCGAGAATCGCAGCATTAATAACACGTTTATCACCCGCGAAACCGAGATAATCATTACTAGCAAAATTGAGAACAGAAATCCCATCTAATTGGATCACAGCACCCGGTAAACCATCAATAGTTTGCACCGAGCGATACCAATCAGCACGATGAATGGTATGCAAAGACTTCTCTATCCACGCGTAAGGATCTGTCAACATGATAGTAAATTAGGCAAAAATCGGGTATACTATAGGAACATTACTTTATTACAGAGGAGAAACAAATGTCAACTCAACACAAATACAGATTAGTTACTCGCAGTGATTTTGATGGTTTAGTTTGTGCCGTTCTCTTAAAAGAACTTAAACTTATTGACCAAATTAAATTTGTACATCCCAAAGATATGCAGGATGGTAAAATAGAAATTACAAATAATGATATTACCACCAATTTACCCTATGTAGAAGGTGTACATTTAGCCTTTGATCATCACCTCAGTGAAACCATACGTCTCGGAGAAATTAAACCCAATCATATCATTGATCCCCAAGCCCCTTCCGCTGCCAGAGTATTATATAACTATTATGGTGGAAAAGAGAAATTTCCCACAATTTCCGAAGAAATGATGCACGCGGTAGATCAAGCGGATTCCGCGCAATTTACCCAAGAAGAAGTCTTACATCCTCAAGACTGGGTGTTATTAAATTTTTTAATGGATGCACGGACTGGCTTAGGGCGTTTTCGTAGTTTCCGCATTTCTAATTATCAATTAATGATGGAATTAATTGACTATTGCAAAAATCATAAAATAGATGAAATTTTGCAATTAAATGATGTGAAAGAACGGGTAGAACTTTATTTTGAACAAGAAGAAAAATTTAAAGAGCAAATCCAAAGATGTGCTAAAGTTTATAATAATTTAGTGGTGTTGGATCTACGAAAAGAAGAGGTTATTCACGCAGGAAATCGCTTTCTCATTTACGCGTTGTTTCCTCAGTGTAATATTTCTATTCATGTTTTATGGGGATTAAAAGAACAAAATACTGTCTTTGCTACTGGCAAGTCAATTTTCAACAAAAACTCGAACACGAATATCGGCGAATTGATGTTAAAATATAATGGTGGCGGTCATGAAAATGCGGGTACTTGCCAGATTGATAATGATAAAGCAGAGCAGGTTTTACAAGAGTTAATTGCCCAAATTAATCAAGATGGATAAAGAAGGGAATAGGGAATAGGTGATAGGGAATAGGTGATAGGTGATAGGTGATAGGTGATAGGTGATAGGGAATAGGTAATAAGGAATTTTCCTTCTTCCCTCTCTTCCCTCTCTTCCCTCTCTTCCCTCTCTTCCCTCTCTTCCCTCT